>CAJTZE010000007.1 GCA_910584265.1 uncultured Dorea sp.
TAGGTGTGTGCGGCCGCTAAGCCAGAGGCGTGGGAAAGTCCCCGTCCCGGTTACATTGGCAGTAATATCTGAAATCTGCTGCCAGCAGGATAGTTATTTTTTACCATAATGCTTCCTTTCTGCTCTTCCAGAATCTGTCTGGCCAGGTAAAGGCCTACGCCGGCGCCTTCGGTCTCGCCGCTGTGTTCTCCCCGGTAGAATCTCTGGTATATTTTGTGCTTCTCTTTATCGGGAATGCCCGGACCCTCGTCCATAATTTCTATCAGGATATGTTTGACGAGGCTTTGTACCCGTATGGTGATCTTCGTTTCTGCCGGAGCATATTTTACTGCATTGTCCAAAACATTTGTAAGAGCTTCTGCCGTCCAGTGCGCATCATGGAGGATGAGAAAGTCTTCTTCCATTTCTACCTGAACAGGCATGGATTTTGTTAACGCCTTTGGATATATCATAGATACGGCGTCCGAAATGGTATCGCGCAGGGATTTCAGTTCCGGCTGAAGCTGTATCATATGCTTCTCAAGCCGTGACAGCTTGATCATCTCATCGAGAAGGCGCTGGAGCCTTGCGATCTCCTGCTCCTCCTGCATGAAAAAGTCCTTCTTTTCTTCCTCTGTCACATAACTGCTGGCTGCCAGCTCATGACTCATGCGCAGCGACGCCAGCGGGGTCTTTAGCTGGTGGGAAATATTGGTGATCAATGCTTTTGTTTTTTCTTCTTCGCTGCCATATCTGTCCTTCGCATCCTCCATATATATCCCCAATTCCTGTATAGATTCTTCAATCTTCATCCATGCTTCGGTTTCTTCATTACCTGCTGTATCCTTTCTTCCGCATTCTGTCCAAAAACCCTGAAATTCCTTCTCAGAAATTCTGTAATTTCCTCTGCTGAATTTTGTGAGAATTTCATCCAGTTTTTCCAGTTTTCCAAGATAAAATCCGGATTTTGCTTTTTTTCTTCCAGATAACAGCCACAAGGCACTAAGAATTATACCCATACTAAGAATACTGATTCCATACAGCCTCCATACTCGGTTCTCTCTTATAATTCTGGTATATACATATCCGTATTTTTCTTCCAACCGGCTCTGTATCTCTTCTGCTTCTTTGGTCAGCTCTTTGGCCGCTTCTTTATTTTCCCTGCTGCCTTTCACTCCGCTTTTTTCCATAATGCGGATAAGATCTGCCTCTATTTCTGGATATAATCTGATTAATTCGGTAATCTGATACCGTCTCTTATTTTCTTCACCCTCCGCATAAATAAAAAAGACAATTGACAGGCACAAAAAAAACACAAGGAATACCAGCATATATTTCTTCATTTCCTGTCTACTTTTTCTGTCCATAGATATCCCAAACCTCTTACATTCCCGATGGCTTCTGTCTTTAATTTATTTTTCAGACGGCTGATATTGACCGGAACAGTATTATCGTCCAGAAACTGACCGTCATACTCCCAGATATGCTCTGTAATATTCTCCTTTGTCACGATCCGCCCTGCGTGCTCCATCAGATAGACCAAAAGCTTCAGCTCCTTCTTACTTAAAGAAATACTCTCTCCGCCTTTTGTAACACTCATATCCTTCAGAGACACTACAATATCACCGGAGCACAGACGTTCTCCGGTCCGCTCGTTCCTTCTCCGCATCAGGGCTGCCGCCTTTGAAACCAGCACCATCAGGGAAAAGGGCTTTGTCAGGTAATCATCCGCTCCGGATTCATAGCCATTAACAATGTCAGTCTCCGTATCCATCGCTGTCAGATACATCAGGTAACTGTCTGTTTCCCTCCGCACCTTCGCGCCAAAGTCAAGCCCGCTGCCATCCGGAAGCATAATGTCACAGATGATCAGCTCATAGCCCTGTTCCTTTAAATATTCTTCCGCCTCCCTTACACAGCAGGCAGAATCCACCGTATATCCTTCTCTTCGCAACGTCAGGGTTATTCCCTTTCTTAATCCGTCTTCATCTTCCACTATCAGAATCCGTGCCATCCATTCTCCTCCTAATACTTCCGTCATAGCCGCCTGATAAATTGAACTAAATTTCCATTAAATCTTCCATCCTGCAACCTAATATTTTTGATAATCTGTAAACCGTCGCTGCATCAGCCATATTTATTGTATGAAAATTTTTTTCCATTTCTCTCAGAGCTGCCGCATCTATTTCGGCCTGCTCCGCCAATTCTTGTATACTCATGCTTAATTCCTCGCGGATCTGCTGCAAATAAGTTTTCGTATGCTTTTTCGTAAATATATGATTTACTGTATCAACAAACCGCTCCTCATCAGCCTCATGATGGGTTGGATACATGCATAATACTTTCTTAATTGATACCGTTCGGGAGATTTATCAATAAAAAACTCTTCTGGCTCAGTCAATTCTTTTCCAGTAATTTTCAATACGGTTTCCTTCGCCAGCTCCGCACCGGACATTCCGGCGACGTATCTGGGATTTCCCTTCTCAAACTGTCTGGCTGCTCCAGAAAATAGAAACATGGTAAAAATATGATTACCCATAAAAATAACTCCTTTTGCTTTTATTCCCCCATTAATGAAACGCTAATCAAAGCGTTTCCCACACCGGATTTGCGCTGCGAAGCCACATTTTCCCCTGCAAATCCGTGAGCAGGCGCAGACCAGCGCTGATATATGAATTATATCATATTTTCATGGTTTTGTACCGTATCATGCCCGTTTGTCTGTATATAGATTCCCGCATCATATCCCCCGTTTTCCCTCTGTACAAATTCCAGCCCTCCCCCGTGAGCCTTTGCAATCTGTTCCGTCAGCCTAAGCCCCATAATGTGTATGTCAGAATCCGCATTCTCCATATTCTGCACCACGCTTTCCGGAATTCCGGGACCTGTATCCTCCACTAAAAAACGAATACTCCCCTCCTGCTCCGTCAGGGTAACTGTGATCCGGCACCCTTCCGGATTATGGCGGATGCTGTTTCCGATCAGGTTCCTTACCGCACGCGCCAGCAGTCCTTCATCTGCAAAGGTACAGACCTGCTCCATTTCTTCCTTCATCACAATTTCAAATTCATACTCTGCGCCCTGCTTTCCTTCCAATCCTTTATTATAGAAATCAGCCACGCAGCTTCTTGCCAGCGCCGCCGGACAGAGCCTGTTCTTTTTCAGGGGCTGTGCCTGATAGGCAAGCTTCGACGTCAGATTCAGATCTGCGATCAGCCGCCGGATGATCAGGCTCTGCCTGCGGATATTTTCCGCAAGCATGCGGTTTTTCTCACTTAAGGATTTATCTTTTGATAACCGGTCAGAATGCCCCACGATCATAGACAGGGGCGTCCTTATATCGTGGGAAACTCCGGCGATCCATTCTGTTCTGGCCATATCCCTTTTGGCAATAACCCGTCTCTGTGCAAGAAGAAGCTCTGACGCTTCATTTAACTTTCCGGCCAGGTCTCCCGCCGGTCCCTTCTCCTTCAGACGCACCTCCCTTTCGGCCGCCAGATCCTCAATTCCCTGTGCAACCGGCTTCATAGAATGATAAAACCGGTATCCAAACCACAAGATAAATAGAACGATTACCAGAAGATTTACCAGAACAAATATTTTGAAATAATCTAACGCATGTGCCATAAGAACCGATGAAACAACCAGATTGTGACGGGCGATCATGTCCGGACTGCATCCAAATACCAGCAGAAGCTCATCTTTTATCAGTACCTTTACGGGATAATCCGCAAGATACCATTTGGAAAAGGCCGCCACATCCTGAACGCTGTACTGCTCCGGAATTTCCTCCGGGAGCCTCCATTTCCAGACAGCCGCACCCTCCTGATCCAGCGCCATGGCCCAGACAAATTCCGAGCTTTCCAAAAGCTCCATGCCCTTTTTATCCAGCGTATACCCTTCCGCCCCCGCCTGAAATCCTTCTCCGATCTGCTCCATCAGACGCTGCGATATCCCATAGTATTTATCCGCCCCCTCCTGCCCTGCGGTATAATATCCAATTGCAGTCAGTACTATGCCATTGCTGACCAGAATAATCAAAATGATTAATCCTGCCATCAGAGAATAACGGCGGATGATCCGAAACAGACTTTTCATAACCCATTTACTCCTTTACCAGACGATACCCCAGTCCCCTTGCCGTCAGGATCCATCTGGGATGGGACGGGTCTTCCTCCAGCTTTTCCCGCAGATGCCGGATGTGTACCATCAGCGTATTTTCATAGCCGTAGTAGGAATCTCCCCAGACAGCGGCGCACAGAGCGTCAAAGGTCACAATCCTGCCCCGGTTCTCATTCAGCTTCGTAAGGAGCATAAGCTCCTTGGCAGTTAACGGCACCTCTTTTTCCTGATACCTGACTACGGCCCGCTCAGGCAGGATTTCCCGCTCCCCCAGAAAAAAGCTTTTCTCTCTTTCTTTCTGCAGCTCCGGTACATGGTACGTTCTCTTTAAAATAACGTTAATCCGAAGCGCCAGCTCCTCCGGCAGAAACGGCTTCGTCATATAATCATCCGCCCCCAGGCCAAGCCCATAGAGCCGGTCTGCGTCCTCATCCTTTGCCGACAGAAAGAGAATCGGCACATCGGATCTCTCCCGTATTTTCCCAAACAGCGAGAAACCGTCTTCTCCCGGAAGCATAATATCAAGGATTACCATATCCGGCTGCTCCCTCTCAAATAATCCCAGTGCTTCCCTGGCATTTCCCACAGAAATAATTTTCGTATAGCCGTTTTCCCTTAAAATAGCGTCGATCATTTTCCGGATTCCCCTATGGTCATCCACAGCCATAATCTTACGTTCAAACAATTCCACTGTATCTCACCTCACCGTTTTATTATAATTCTGCTTTCTGCATATTCCAATCCTGCCAGGTCAAATTTAAGCTAAAAATAAGGTTAGATTAAGTCTCAGATAAGGGAACGCCCTTATACTGGAACTGTTAATGATAACAGACATATAAGGAGGAGATGATACTATGAGACCTGTAATCACTACAGAAGCTCTCACCAAACAATATGGAAACAAAACAGTAGTAAACCAGCTTGACCTGTCGGTTCCCGCAGGCAGCATCTATGGCTTCTTAGGTCCTAACGGAGCCGGGAAATCCACTACCATCAAGCTGCTTCTGGGGCTCGTTAAGGCTGATTCCGGAAGCATGAGACTGTTAGACCGGGAGATTACAGATAAAAACCGCCTTTCCATCCTGTCCCAGATCGGCTCACTCATTGAAGCCCCTGCTTATTACGGGCATTTAAGCGGACAGGAAAATTTACAGATTATCTGTACGCTGAAGGATGTTCCCGAAACAGAAATCAGCCGGGTACTAAGGATCGTGCGCATGGAAGAGCAGAAGGATAAAAAGGTCCGGCAGTATTCCCTCGGCATGAAGCAGCGGCTGGGTCTAGCCGCCGCATTGATCGGAAATCCCAGGCTTCTGCTTTTGGATGAGCCGACCAACGGGCTTGACCCTGCCGGAATCCAGGAAATGCGGGAATTGATCTGCTCACTTCCAAAGCAGTACGGCATGACGGTTTTGATTTCCAGCCATTTGTTAAGCGAGATAGACCAGATGGCAGACCATGTAGGCATCATTGACAAGGGACAGCTTATTTTTCAGGATACCCTTTCCTGCCTTCATGAACACAGCGGTACCCGGCTTCTGCTGCGTACCGACAATGACAAAGCGGCTCTCCAATTGCTAAAGCGCTCCCGGATTCCCGCAGAGCTAAAAGACGGGAAGCTCTATCTGCGCGTTCTGGAGGACAAAGCTGTGATCCATGCCGTATCCGCTCTTGTAAATGCCGGCATCGGCATTCTGCGCATAAACGAACTGCAGATGAGCCTAGAGGACATCTTCCTGCATCTGACCGGAAGGCAGGTGAGCCTATGAGTTCCTCATTTATCAGACAATTGCGGGCCGAACATCAGAAAGGACGCAGACGGCATCTACTTCTGATTCCCTTTATTTTCCTGTTATTTCAGATCCTCTGGGCGTTCTGGCAGCTGAATTACGCCGATCAGGAGGAGCTTAGCAGCGGTTATCTGCTGCTGTTCCATCATCTGCCTATGATGAATACCCTCCTGCTTCCCATGATGACCGCCGTGACTGCCAGCAGGCTTTGTGATATGGAAATCAAGGGGGATACCTTAAAGCTCCTCTACACCATACAGGAACAGACCAGCCTTTACGACTGCAAATATCTGACAGGGTTAAGCTATCTGGCCGCTTTTACCATTGGACAGGGGCTTCTCATTCCGGGCCTGGGCATGTCCTATCACTTCGGGGAACCGTTGAAATGGCCCATGCTTCTAGAGCATCTGGCTGTCACCTTTTCGGTAAGCGCCGCGCTGCTTGCAATCCAGCAGACCCTGTCGCTCTTATCCGCAAGCCAGATCCTGCCCCTTGCAGCAGGGCTTGTTGGATGCTTTCTAGGTCTATTTTCCCTGTTTTTCCCGGCTCCCATTGCCCGGTTATTTATCTGGGGATACTATGCCGCCTTTCCAGCCGCGGCGATGGACTGGGAGCGCGATACGAGAATTGTACATTATTATGAAGTGTCGTTTCCGGCGGCCGGCTTTCTTCTATTTCTGGCAGCCGCCATAGCCATATATCTGCTGTGCAGAACCATTACCGCAAGAAAGGAAGTGTAAGAATATGATGCTGTTACGCTGTATCAGATCGGAAAACAAAAAGCTTCGGCATTCCCTTATCTTTCCGGCCTGTATCGTCATCCCGGCGATACCGGCTGTGATGGGAACCTTTAATTATATGCAGAATACAGAAATCCTTACCCAGCAGTGGTATTCCCTCTGGACACAGCATACGCTGTTTTACGCCAGCTTCTTCTATGCTCCGCTGATCGCCCTCTACTGCTCGTATCTCTGGAGGCTGGAGCATCGGAATAACAACTGGAATGTATTTATGACCGCCCCGGTATCCATTCCCTGTCTCTATTTTGGAAAGCTTGCCGTTATATTCCGGGTGACGCTCATCACCCAGCTATGGGTAGGAATCCTGTACGTACTCTGTGGGAAATCCGTGGGACTTCCGGGCTTCTGCCCCGCAGATATCTGCTTCTGGCTGCTCCGGGGAACCCTGGCCGCCGCCGCGATCGGCGCGCTGCAGCTTTTCCTGTCCATGGTAATACGGAGCTTTTCCATGCCAATCGGCATCGCACTGATCGGCAGCGTCCTTGGAATGATGATTTCCAACAAAGGACTGGGGCTCTACTGGCCCTACAGCCTGATGCTAATGGGAATGAATTCTAATAAAACGAAAGACGCCCTGAGCGGGAACTCCCTTCCATTTATCCTGTCCACACTGGTCTTCTTTCTGATATTTTACCTGACAGCCATCCGCATACTCCGGACTAGAGATGTACACACATAGATGCTATTTCCTTTACAAAACAGGCGGGGCGGTACCGGCGGTTATGATAAATCCCATATTCCCGCCGTCCGCCCCGGTGAAATCCGATATGACAGATAATGCATATCTTTTATGATCTGTTAGTAAAGCTCCTTGCCCAGACAAAAATAATAATTGCGGCCGCAATAAGTAATTCTGCAAAAATGACAGAGGCATTCCAGATTTCAAAATAATAATGCCCGATAAAATAAACCGCAAAATAGATCAGCAGGATACCCGCTGTATACATCATATTTTTAAAGATGCGGGTACGCTTCTGTTCTCTGGCGATTAGCCGCTTCTGCTGCTGTTCCAGTATCTCTGTCTTAACTGATAACTCATCGAACTCCGACGGCTTTAGCAGATAATCCATGGTAACGTCAAATACCCTGCTTAATTCTACAAGCTTATTTGCCTCTGGTATCACCTGCCCGGTTTCCCACTTTGAAATAGACTGCCTTGAAACATTCAGCCGTTCCGCTAACTGCTCCTGTGTTAACTCCCTGCTCTTACGCAATGCTATAAGTTTTTCTGCGAACTCCATATGTGTTCCTCCTTTATGTTTTTGTGCATTAATCTTAGCAAGATATACATTAGCATTCCAGCAAGCATGGTTTACAACTGCATGGCAAATGGTAGAATATAGCCCCCAGCCGACTATCTTCCTGCCGCCGCCACTGAAAATATGATGCTGTAGGCCAAAATACACCATGGCTTCCCGAGCACAATGATTGCCGCAAATTTTCGAGAGCTCATTTTTGTGACCCCTGTAAAATAGCAGAAATAGTCGTCCGGGAACAAAGGAAGGAGCATCACAAGAAATAGCACTGCCGTATAGAACCGGCTCTCCGCCGCCCAGGAAGACAGCTTCTCATATTTCTTTCCGGGAAACATCTTGGCCACAAGACCGCTTCCATATTTTCTGGCAAGCAGGAAAGCCGCCATGGAACCGACAGATATACCGATATAATTGCACCAAAAGCCGCCCATCATCCCAAATAGGACTGCTCCCGCGGCACAGCCCAAGGCTCCCGGCAGGATGGGAAATACCACCTGCGCCATCTGGATAACCATAAGAATGCAAGGCGCCATAAGCCCAAAGCCTGCAATATACTGACGCAGCGTCTCCACTGAGTCAAATTTTCCATCCATATATGCTCTAAAAAGCCATACGCAGATGCCAAAGCATGCTGCGAGCATTCCCAATGCCGTCCAGCGTTTTAAAAAATCCATCCGTCTCTCTGTCATATTTTTTACCGCCCTTATCCTTATTCGTACAGTAATCGGATTTCCTTCACTCCCCTAGTACTAAAATCTATTATCTCGAAAATATCTTAATAATTATCAATGGAAAATCTTAAACCTTTCTAAAAATTGAGCTGCGTCAAAAAATATGAAGATGACTATTGTATTTTCGTCTTACTTTACATAAATAAAGGCGGCAAAAATGTTACCGCTTACCTTCTCCACCTTTTAGCACACAAGGATGAACTGCCCTGACCTCGTTACTTTACGGTTATTCGCAGTCCGATACGTATATATGACAAAACATATGATGCTGCAGGCCAAATGCGTTACCATACCAAAGCCAAACATCATGCAGATGAAGGTTATATCCGGCGTAAATATACCTTTTGACACGAATCCGTACACAGCCGGATAATAGATCAGATTCACGATCAATGATATGCCAAAGCAATACGGTGTTTTACCATACCCGATAAATATATTGTCGAATAAAACCGCCAGCCAGGCCAATAAACAAATATTCCTGTACAAATGATTTATTGAACCGAAAGGAAACTGCTATTAAATTTCTGTGAATATCGTTTTCAAAACGTGTTTGATTGCGGAAATCGATAAAATCATAAAAATCAATGGTTACAATCCGTCATTTTCATCCGGCCTTGCAAAACTTCTTCCATTCATCCGGATTTTATATTATAATATTCGGGAATTTTAACTGAAGGAAGGAAAATGATTATGATTCAATACGTAGCAAGCGACCTTGACGGAACCCTGATACCATCCTTCTCTGCCAGCATAGACCCGAAAATCTTTGACATCATATTGGAGCTGAAGGAAAAAGGAATCCAGTTTATCGCCGCCAGCGGAAGGCAGTACCACAGTATCCGTCATTTATTCGAGCCTGTAAAGGACAGCATTTCCTATATTACAGAGAACGGCTCTCTCTGCATCCACAATGGACAGGTCATTTCCCGGGGTCAGATTGAACGTGAACTTGGACTTGGCATTATTGATGCCGGGCGGGAATTTGGGGACTGCCATGCACTGCTCTCCTGCGAATCCAGACATTATACAGACTCAAAAAGTACACAATTTATCCATCACATGCGGGATGTCCTTCACAACGATATTGAAGCAGTCGATGATCTGTATCAGATCCAGGAACCGTTTTTAAAGCTTTCGCTCTTTGATTTTAACGGTCCTGACCGGCTTGCACCGTTTCTGAAAGAACGCTTTTCCGAAAAAATACGGATTGCCACTGCCGGCGGCGGATGGGTAGACTTCCTTGCGCCGGATGCAGGGAAAGGCAGGGCACTTAACGCACTTCTAAAGCACCTTGATATCCGGCCTGAGAACGGCGTTGCTTTTGGCGACCAGCAGAACGACATTGATATGCTGGAACTGGCGGGCACCAGCTTCGCAATGAAAACTGCCGCTTCCGGAGTCGCAGACCATGCTGATCATGTGACCGATTCTGTGGCCAAAGTTCTGAAGAGCATAGTAAAGACGGGGCATATCTAATACTGCCCCGTCCCATAATAATTAAGTCTATCTTTCTATCTCTTATTGAACATTAGCAGTTCAATAAATATGGCTTATAAATCCAACCTCTTACCTAAGCTTTCCGTAATCCTCCTCGGATACCGGCTCCAGCCATTCACTGGATCCTTCCTTTCCCGGAACCTCCACTGCAAGATGGGAAAACCACCTATCCGGCGCGGCACCGTGCCAGTGTTTCACGCCCTCCGGAATATTAACCACATCTCCCGGCCTCATCTCGACTGCCTCTTTTCCCCATTCCTGATAGTATCCCCGGCCTGCGGTGCATATCAGAATCTGGCCGCCGCCGGATTTCGCATAATGCACATGCCAGTTATTCCGGCATCCCGGCTCGAAGGTTACGTTAGAAATACCAACCTGCTTCACCGATACAGGCGCCAGATAGCTCTGGCCGCTGAAATATTGTGCAAATCCGTCATTCGGCTGTCCTATCGGAAAAATCATAGACTGCTCATGGGCTTCTCTTCCAGCTTCCCTCTCACTTCCTTCCGGCGCTCCCGCTTCTGCTTCATCCTCTTTCCATACCTGTACTGCCATCCGGAACGCCGCCCACGCCTTCGGCCATCCGGCATAAAACGCCGCATGAGTCAATAGCTCTGCAATCTCTGTTTTCGTTATGCCGTTCTTCTTTGCCGACTCCAGATGATACTGAAACGAAGAATCCACCATTCCGCTGGCAACAAGCGTCGTTACCGTTATCATGCTGCGGTCCCGGAGCGATAATTTATCTTCTCTGCTCCACACCTCGCCAAACAACACATCATCATTTAACTGTGCAAATTTCGGTGCAAAATTTCCCAATGCATCCCTTCCAGCCGTCTGCTTTACCATAACTTTCTCCTCCTTATTTCCGCGCCGCTCACGCCTGTTCGCTGCTTATCTTTGTATAGCTATTATCGCTTATCCTCTTAGACCAGGATCCACTTCTGAATATCCTTTTCCGCCCTCTGGACACTCCCGCCATGGAGTGCAAGCCCTGATTCTACCTCTGCGCCGTCACAGAGCCTCTGAATATCTCTCACGCTTCTTCCCATACCGCTGCCCTCATGGGTGCAGAAGCTTTTCAAAGGCTTCGGACCGCCTGTATATTTCCCCCACAGCCGTCATGAAGAAAATAAACACACTGGAAGACCAGCTTGACCTGAAGCTTTTGGAACGCACTCCCACCGGCATCCATTTGACTAAGGCAGGAGCCCTCATTTACCAGGATGCCAAATTTATGATAGACTACTCAGCTAAATCTCTGCGAAGCGCAAGAGCCGCCATGTACACCAGCAGTGCTGCCTTCTGCGTAGGCACCTCTCTCCTGAATCCCGCAAAGCCCTTTATGGACTTATGGTATCAGGTAAACAGAGACTTTCCGGACTATAAGCTGCATCTGGTTCCATTTGAAGATAATCACGAAGGAATCCTTACGGAAATAGAACAGCTGGGAACGAAATTTGACTTTTTAATCGGAGTCTGCGACTCCCGGAGATGGCTTTCGCGGTGTAACTTCCTTCCCATCGGAAGATACCGGAAAATGATCTCTGTTTCCAGAGAGCATCCGCTGGCAGAAAAGCCATGTATTCAATTGGAAAATTTATATGGAGAAACCCTTATGATGGTAAAGCAGGGTGATTCCGAGACCAATGACTTCATCCGTCATAATCTGACACAGAACCACCCTGCCATCCATATTGAAGATACACCGAGATTCTACGATATATCTGTATTTAACCGCTGCATCGAAACCGGAAATATCCTGCTCAGCATCGAGTGCTGGCAGGATATCCATCCCGGACTCGTCAGTATCCCCGTAAACTGGGACTACACCATCCCCTACGGCATCCTGTACAGCCTGAACGCCCCAGAGGATGTGCTAAAGCTTGTAGAAGCAATCCGTAAAATCCTATAGACAATCTATTCCTCTTTTGGTGCAATCAGAAGCCCCAGCTCATCCAGCTGCTCCCCAGCCACCCTTGTAGGCGCTTCCGTCATCAGATCCGAAGCGTCCTTCACCTTCGGGAATGCGATCACATCACGAATACTGTCTTCCTTCGCCATCAGCATAACCAGACGGTCAAGGCCGTATGCCAGCCCGGCATGAGGCGGCACGCCGTATTTGAACGCCGTCAGCAGGAACCCGAACTGCTCCTGAGCCTGTTCCTCGGTAAATCCAAGCACCTCAAACATCTTGCTCTGAATCTCAGGATTAAAGATACGCACACTTCCGCCGCCGATCTCATTACCGTTAAGCACGATATCATAAGCCTTTGCCCGTACCCGTCCCGGATCGCTGTCGATGTACTGAAGATCCTCCTCCATCGGCATGGTAAATGGATGATGCATTGCCGTATAACGGTTCTGCTCGTCGTTCCACTCCAGAAGCGGAAATTCTGTCACCCACAAAAACTTATATTCATTCTTATCCAGAAGCTCCATCTGAGCCGCCAGCTCCAGACGCAGCGCGCCGAGAACCGCCCAGACAACCTTATTCTTATCTGCCGCAAACAGCAGTAAATCGCCGTTCTCTCCGCCCATAGCATCGATCAGCGCCTTCATCTGCTCCTCTGTCATGAACTTCGCAAAGGAAGACTTCACCGTACCGTCCTCCTGGATCGCAATATAGGCAAGGCCTTTTGCGCCGTAATCCTTTGCAAATGCCGCCAGCTTATCAAGCTTCTTTCTCGCCATGCCGCCCTGTCCCTTGGCATTGATCCCCCGGACAGAGCCGCCGTTGTCGATGGCTCCTTTGAATACCGCAAACCCACAGTCCTTCACTATCTCTGTCACATCCGTAAGCTCCATGCCAAAGCGGGTATCCGGCTTATCAGAACCGTAGCGGTCCATCGCCTCCTGCCAGGTCATTCTCGGAATCGGAAGGGGTACCTCCACATCCAGGATCTCTTGAAATAATCTGGCAAGCAGCCGTTCATTTACATCGATCACGTCGTCCACATCTACAAAGGAAAGCTCCATATCAATCTGGGTAAATTCCGGCTGGCGGTCTGCACGCAGATCTTCATCCCGGAAGCATTTTGCAAGCTGGAAGTAACGGTCGCACCCGGAGCACATTAAAAGCTGCTTAAATAGCTGGGGCGACTGGGGCAGTGCATAGAAATGTCCCTGATGGATCCGGCTAGGTACCAGATAATCCCTGGCTCCTTCCGGGGTGCTTCCAATCAGAATAGGGGTCTCTATCTCCAGAAATCCCTCCTCTGCCAGAAACTGGCGCGTCAGGGTTGCCGCCTGGCTTCTCATCAGGAGATTGCGCTGCATATCCGGCCTTCTCAGATCCAAATAGCGGTATTTCAAGCGGATTTCCTCCTTGGTCTTAGAGTTTTCCTCCACCGGAAACGGAGGTGTCTCCGATTCGGCCAGAATCCGGAGCTCGGAAGGAACCACCTCGATCTCTCCCGTTGCAATATTCGTATTTACCGCACCGGAGCGCTTCTCTACCGTACCCACAACGGCGACTACAAACTCTGCCCGGAGCTTAGATGCCTTTTCAATCAATCCTGCCTCTGATTTTCCCTCTTCAAATACCACCTGAATAATCCCTGAACGGTCTCTTACGTCTACAAATACCAATCCGCCTTTGTTGCGCATCTTCTGTACCCATCCCATAATGGTCACTGTCCGGCCTGCATTCGCCGCTGACAGCTCTGCACATCTGTGGGTTCTCTTTAAACCCTGCATTGACTCTGCCATAATCTCTCCATCTCCTCTGCCAAATCTTCAAGATATCAGGATCCCCCGATATCCTCTTTCCCTGTTATTCCTCATATACCGTTCCAATTACATAAGCGTTACAGCTTATCGTAGGAATCTGCATAACAGTCAATAATCTCCGTATATCCGTCTGTCTCTAACTGCTCCTTCTGGAACTTCTTATTTTTCTTCATATTAACGATCAGGACTTTTTTACCGGCATCCCTGTCTTCCTTCGCAAGCGCCAGAATGTGAAGCATCCCCTCCTTAGGAAGCTTCTTCTCCAGAAGATAAGCCTTCTTCTCTCCTCCTCCCGGCACCTGATAGCCGTTTTCCAGAAGCAGCATGACAATCCGCTCAAATCCAATGGAAAACCCGCAGGCCGGCGTATCCTGCCCGGTAAACTTCCCGATCATCCTATCGTATCTTCCGCCTCCTGCTACAGAACCGCCAAATTCATCCATCGTCACCTCGAAAATCGTCCCTGTATAATAGGACTGTCCTCTTACCAGTGTAGGATCGAATTTGATAGTAAACTCGCATTCCTTTGCAGCCTCCACGCTGGAAATGATCAGCTCCATCCCCTCTGCAGTCTCGCTGCTTAAGCAGTCTCCCAGCTTCTCCTTCAGATAGCGGATACCGGATACATCCGGGCTGATCTCATCAAACATCCCCAGATACTGCTCCACCTTCTCCTTCTCATAACCCATTCCGCTAAGTTCTTCTGCTACGCCTTCCGTGCCGATTTTGTCCATCTTATCCAGAATAATGAACACCTCATCGTAATCCTCTTCCTTAAATCCACAATAAGCCGCCATTGCCTTTAAGATGCTTCGGTCATTGATATTTACGGTAAAATTCCGAAAATCCAGCCTGCCAAGCATAGCTGTAGTTGCAAGGATCAGTTCAATCTCTGCCAGATTAGAGCCCTCGCCCAGAATATCAATATCACACTGCATAAACTGGCGGTATCTCCCTCTCTGCGGACGGTCTGCACGCCACACGTTCCCAATCTGCAGCGCCTTAAACGGGGAAGACAGCTCATTGGCATGATTCGCATAATATCTTGCAAGGGGAACCGTCAGGTCATAGCGCAGGCCTCCGTCCACCAGATCATTTTCCTCCTTTGCACTCTCAAGCTTCAGCTTCTCTCCGCGCTTTAAAATCTTATAGATCAGCTTCTCATTATCGCCGCCCTGCTTACTGCACAGGTTCTCAATATGCTCCACGCAGGGTGTCTCCATGGAGGTAAATCCATAGGTCTTATAGGTTTCCTTGATCAGATGGATCACATAGTCACGGATCTCCATCTCATTCGGAAGCATGTCCCTCATTCCGGTAACCGGTTTCTTCTTTAACGCCATAACCATTCTCCTTTTCGTTCTATCATTTCATCAATCCGTAATATATAATCCCGGATATTCTTCACATTCTCCACACGCTTCAGGGTCGTAAGCTTCTCATTCCTTCCGCCGGAAACAGACACCGGCAGCGGCAGTAAAAGCTTTGTCTGTGCGCCTGCTCCTGCTGCCACAATGGACTGTTTTTCTTCCATAATAAGTATATTGTATATTCCGGCTTTGTCAACCTCTGCATAGCCCACATTTTCAAAATTCCCGGCGATATTTTTCTGCCGGTACAGATAATAGGGCGTAAGCTCCATCTCCTCAGCCGCTTCTCCTGCCGCTTCAATCATCTGAGACACCTCCGCCGCCATCTGCGCCGGATTCTTCATCTGCTCCTCCAGATCCTTCACATATCCCAGTACGCTCTTCTCCTGCCCCATCTTAGCCGCCCGCTTAATTGCAAGGGAATGCACCGTCAGGCTGTCCGGCGCGAGCTCCTTTATCTGCCGCAGGGTATCCTTCATATCCTCTGCCGTCTCTCCCGGAAGCCCTGCGATCAAATCCATATTGATATTATCAAAGCCCATCTCCCGTGCCGTCAGGAAGCTGTTAACAACCTCTTCTGTGCTGTGGCGCCTGCCTATCCGATCCAGCGTTCTCTGCTGCATGGTCTGCGGATTAATGGAGATCCGCGACGCCCTATGATCCCGGATCACCTGAAGCTTCTCCCTTGTAATGCTGTCCGGCCTTCCTGCCTCTATGGTATATTCCAGAAGATACTCTCTGGAAAATGTTTCATCAATGCAGGATAACAGACGCTCCAGCTGTTCTGCCTCCAATGCGGCAGGCGTCCCGCCGCCGATATAAATCGTATTCAGCCGTCTGCCGCCCGATACGCTCCCAATATAACGGAGCTCCCGGCACAGCGCTTCCAGATAATCATCCACCATATTTTTCCACACTGCAAGAGAACCTGAACTAAAGGAGCAGTAGCTGCACACCGTCGGGCAGAAGGGAATGCTCACATACAGGCTGTACCCCTGTCTGAGATCCATCCCCCTCAATACCCGCTTCTCCCTGACTGCAATATCATAGGCAAGACCGGCTTTATCCCCGGAAACATAAAATTCCTGCCCAAACCAGGAAATAAATGCCTCCCGCTCCATTCCCTCCTCAACCTTCTGCATAGCAAGCTTCGTGGGGCGCACCCCTGTCAGGATCCCCCACGCAAGTCCATGGCCCGCACATTCCGCCAGTGCCTCATACACTGCCTTATCCAGCAGAAACTTACGCATCTTCTTATCCTCAGCGCCGGATACATCGAAGGATCTCGTCCATCTGCCGCTGACTGTAATGCGTGCATCCTCCTTCATATCCCCGTTTATTCTCTGCTCCGTCTTTTCAGATGGATAAAAGGCTTCCGCCAGATGATAGATATTATACAGATACCTTTCATCCCTTACCTCAATTCTAATCATATAATTTCTGTTGTACCTTTCCCGCACAGCAGGCGTCTGATGAACGACTAGCAGCTTCACCAGTCTCAGACGCCTGCACATTTACGCTTATTTATTTATACAAAAGGATTGTACTCCTTTTCCCGTCCTATAGCTGTTGTACCCATATGCCCCGGATACACATGTGTATTCTCCGGCAGGATAAATAGTTTCTCCCTCACCGATCTGACAAGCTCGGCCGCATTTCCTCCGGGAAAATCCGTCCTTCCCACCGACTGCTGAAATAAAGTATCGCCGCTGAATAACACTTCCTCTGCTTCCACGTAAAAGCAGGCTCCTCCAGGCGTGTGCCCCGGCGTATGGATAACCTTAAATTCAAAGCCTGCCAGAGAAAGCATCTGCCCGTCAGGGACGCCCTGTCCCTCCGAAAAAGAATATGGCCTTCCATATTCCCCCGACATATTTAAGGACGCATCCTCCAGCATACGCAGATCCTCCTGCTGGACGTAAACCGGCATCCGGCCATATTTCGTGATAACCGCATCGATCCCCATAATATGATCAAAATGCGCATGGGTCAGGAGCACTGCCTGAAGCTGGATCCCCTCATGCTCCACACATTCTGCAAGCCTCTCCGGCAGTCCTGCCGGATCTATGATCACCGCTTCCTTCGTATCGTCATTCACCGCAAGATAACAGTTGGTTCCAAGAGGGCCTGCAAGGAATTTCTTTACTGTCAAACTCATACTTCCTCCTATTTTTCATCCGCCGGAAATACAATACCCATCTGGCGTCTCGCCTCATCCATCACCTGCATCTCCCACAGGGAATACTGATTGTGCTCTCCGGCACCCTTCCCGCTCTCTGCCGCGCGGATGAATTCTTCAATCTGATAATTCCTGTTATTATCCGGGTCTATCTTCTCAATCAGAATTTCCTCCTGCCTTTTATCCCGGTACCGGATGGTAAGCTTACATGCATTGTGGATTTCCTCGATCAGCATACAGCCTTCCTCACCCTGGATCTGCGTAGGAAGAACGGAATCGGTAATCTTTGCGTAAATCAGCTCTGCCAGCATCCCCTGCTCCTCATACTTTGCCACGATCGTCCCCATCCCGTCTACGCCGTTATGAAGCCGGATCCCGGCCGCCAATATCTCATCCGGCTTTCCAAACAGCTTCACCATAGGATGGACACAGTAGACGCCGATATCCATCAGGCTCCCATTGGACAGCTCCGGATTAAATGCGTTCTCAATAATTCCATTCTTAAACTTATCATATCTGCCGGAATACTGGCAGTACTGGATCGTTGCTCTGCGTATTTTCCCAAGCTTTGGCAGATTCTCCTGTATTGCCGCAAACCCCGGGTCAAAGACGGAGCGCATCGCTTCCATTATGATCACATGATTCCTCTTAGCTGCTTCAAGCATCGCCCGAAGCTCCCTCTCATTCGACGCAATGGATTTCTCACAGAGCACATGCTTTCCGGCATTTAACATCTTTATGCTCTGCTCTGCATGAAGCGCATTGGGGCTTGCTACATAGACTGCCTCCACATTCTCTGCGGCCGCAAGAGCATCCAGGGAATCATAGCAGTCCGAAATGCCGTATTTGTCCGCAAATGCCCTTCCCTTCTCCATGGTTCTGGAGTATACTGCCTGCACATGAAAATTCTCATAATTTCTCCCTGCCTCTATCATCCAGTCTGATATATAATTTGTTCCGATAACTGCAAAGTTCATATGTCCTCCTATCCTGCCGTTCTCTCAATGTCAATCATGCCTGGAAGCTGCATAAGCCTGTCAACTACCCGCTCCAGCTCCTCTCTTCTGTGCACAATGAAACCGGCCTCTATAGTCGCTGTTCCCTGTTTGCTGGTACGCACATTCAGGGATTTCACATCAATCCTGTTCTCCGTAAATACCTTGGACATCTCCATCAAAAGTCCCTGCCGGTCCTCTGCATACATCTTGATATCTGCCAGATACTGGCCGCCGGTCTTCTCGGCAACCTCGCTCTCCCATTCTGCATCAATCAGCCGGACCCGTTCCCCCTCTGTCAAATGCAGCATATTGACGCAGTCCGTGCGATGGATAGAAAGCCCCCGGCCTCTGGTGACAAATCCGACGATCTCATCTCCCGGAACCGGATTACAGCATCTGGAAAACCGCACTGCCACATCGTCAATCCCCTTCACTACAATGCCGCTTCTGGACTTGGCGATATGCACCTTATTCTTTGCCGCCTCTGCAACCTTCTCCAGCACTGCCTCGTTGGTAATCTCCTGCTTATGCTCCTTGCTGTATTCCTCCGCCAGACGGTTCACCACCTGGCCCTCCTTCAGGCCGCCGTGCCCGATTGCCGCCAGCACCGAATCCCAGTCCCGAAAGCCGTACTTCTTTTGGACGACCTCCTGATATTTTGGTTTCGTAAGCTTGGAAACCTCCAGAGATTTGGATTTACAGTATGTGGCGATCAGCTCCTTGCCCCGGATAATATTTTCTTCCTTAAATTCCTTCTTAAACCACTGGTTGATCTTCGACTTTGCCTGTGAGCTTGCCACGATATTCAGCCAGTCGCGGCTGGGACCTTTGGAATTCTGAGAAGTGAGGATCTCAATCCTGTCCCCGTTCTGGATCTTATAGTCAATGGTTACAAGCTTGCCGTTGACCCTCGCCCCCACCATCTTATTGCCCACCGCACTGTGGATCGCATAGGCAAAATCAATGGTATTAGAGCCGTTGGGAAGCCGCTTTACCTCCCCGTTAGGCGTAAAGCAGTACACATCCTCCGCAAACAGATCCAGATCCCCCTTCAGCATGCTAAGAAATTCCCGGTTGTCGGACATATCCCGCTGCCATTCCAGAATCTGCCTGAGCCAATTAAGCTTCTCCTCTTCCTGCGCCTTTCCGCTCTTCCTGCCGTCGCTGGACTCCTTATATTTCCAATGGGCGGCAATTCCATACTCTGCGGTCTTATGCATCTCATGGGTGCGGATCTGCACCTCAAAGGGCAGTCCCACCGAGCTCATCAGCGTAGTATGCAGGGATTGGTACATATTTGCCTTAGGCATAGCAATATAGTCCTTAAAGCGTCCCGGCACCGGTGTATACATCTCATGGATCACACCAAGAGCCGCATAACAGTCCTTCACCGAATCTACGATAATCCGCACGGCAAACAGATCGAAAATCTGATCCACCGTCTTATCCTGATTCACCATCTTCTTATAAATACTGAAGAAGTGCTTCACCCTGCCCTTAATCTCCGCCTTGATGCGGGCCTTCCGGATATGCTCTGATACCTCTTCCACAATCTGCTGTACAAACTCTTCCCGCTCTGTCTTTCTAGTATTGATCTGCTCCACCAGATCGTAAAAAACATCCGGGTTGTAATATTTCAACGCCAGATCATCCAGCTCTGTTTTAATCTTGGATATTCCAAGCCTCTGCGCAATCGGCGCGTATATATCCATCGTCTCCCTTGCCTTTTCCTTCTGCTTCTCCGGGCGCATAAACTGCAGCGTCCTCATATTATGCAGACGGTCCGCTAATTTGATAATGATCACCCGGATATCCTTCGCCATGGCAAGAAACATCTTCCTTAAATTCTCAGCTTGAGCCTCCAGCTTATCCGCAGAATAAGACATCTGCCCCAGCTTGGTGACTCCGTCCACCAGAAGCGCAACCTCTCCGCCAAATTCCTTCTCTATCTCTTCCTCTGTCATGATGGTATCTTCCACAACATCATGCAGCATCCCTGCAACAATCGTCTCCTTATCCAGCTCCAGATTCGCCAGTATGATCGCTACCCAGAGCGGATGGATAATATAAGCCTCTCCTGACTTGCGGTACTGGCCCTCATGAGCCTCCTTCGCAATCCTATAAGCCTTCTCGATCAGGGATACGTCCGCCGACGGATGGTATCTGCGGACGCGTTCAATCAATAAACGGTACAGTTCATCGGGGTCTTGATAATCCGCAGGTGCTTTCACCGCATGTCCGTCTACCACTTCCAGACCGATTGCCTGATTCTCTGTAAGAGATTCCGCCCTAATCTTATTTATCTCATCTAACTGTTTCATCACATCTGCCATATCAATGCCCTCCTTCCTCTTAGTATCTCATTCCATATTTAAAATTATTTTAAAGTATAGCATTTATAACACAGGTTTTCAAATATTTATCCATATATTCTATAAATAGTTACAGATAATCCGTAATTACAATCTGCATGGTCCGGTTTCCCATATATTCATTGACTCCCGGATAGAAGGTAAGAGACATCCTGATCCCGGAAGCCCTTCCAGCCAGAAGCCCTGAAGCACTCCCGTTTCCATGCTTCGCGGATACAGCATCAAGAAATCCGTCGGCATCTCCAAAATACACCGCATCCATAGATACGTGATCCGCATCCCTCACCCGGAGCTTCAGCATATTGTGCTTCTTCCCAATCCGCCTTGCAGACAAAAGCTCCACATTCCGGGCCGCAAATACCGGCTTCGTATTTCCCTTTCCAAAGGGCTCAAGAAGCGCCAGCTCCTGCATAAATTCCTCGGTAATACAAGAAAATGGCAGCTCCATATCGATGGATACCTTCTCCTGCAGCTCCAGATCCGTGAGACGGCAGTTTTCATTCAGCATCCTGCGCAGCGGTTCGATATTCTCCCGCTTCATAGACAGTCCGGCCGCCAGCTTATGGCCTCCGAACCGGACCAGCAGCTCTTTACATCTGGTCAGCTCTTCAAACATAGGATAATCCTCTATGGAGCGTCCGGAGCCTTTCACCTCCGATTCTCCATCCGTCAGAATAAATACAGGCCGGTAATACCGCTCTCTAATTCTCCCGGCCGCAATCCCCGCCAGGCTTTCCTGACAGCCCGGAAGGTAAAGCACCAGTACCTTATCCTTCCCTGCCTCTGTCTCCTCCACCAGCCGGACCGCTTCTCTGACCGCCGCTTCTGTCAGTTCCTTACGGCTGTCGTTCAATGCCTTCAGATCCCCCGCCAGCATATCCGCCTCCCGCTTACTCTCTGCCCGAAGGAGGCTTAGAGCGCGTTTCGCCGTATCCAGCCTGCCGCCCGCATTGATGCAGGGTCCTATCACAAACCCGATATGGTAAGCGGAAATTGACGCTCCGTCAATGCCGGTGCATTCCATCAGCGCTTTTAATCCCGGATTCCTGCTGTTGGACAGCATCTCCAGTGCCTGCTTTACGAGGATGCGGTTCTCTCCTGTCAGATCCATCACATCCCCCACTGTAGCAATTCCCACAGCCTCCATGAGGCCGCGGATATCCTCCGCATCCCTTCCCGCCGCCTCGTAAAGGCATTCCATCAGCTTATAGGCAACTGCCGCCCCACAGAGTCCTTGAAAGGGATACCCGCAATCCGGCCGTTTCGGATCCACCACTGCGTCTGCCTCCGGCAGACGGTAATGTTTCTCCCCTTCCGTCTCAATATATGGCACCTCATGGTGATCGGTTACAACCACTGTCATGCCAAGGCTCTTGGCATAAGCTGTCTCATCTGCCGCCGCAATGCCATTGTCGCAGGTAACTACCGTATCAATCCCATCCTGATAAGCACGGTCGATCAGCCTCCGGTTCAGCCCATAGCCGTCCAGGATACGGTCCGGAATATCCATATCCACATCCGCCCCCAGGCCCTCCAATGCTTCTAAAAGTATGTAAACAGCACAGACTCCGTCGATATCATAATCTCCGATCACACGGATTTTGGCACGCTCCCTTATCTTCTCCGTCAGGATATCAACAGCCCTGTCCATATCCCTCATCTGCATTCCGTCATGAAGATCTGCAATCGTGCCGTTTAGATAATCATCAATCGCTTTATCCCCAATGATATCCCGGTTGCGAATCAGACCCGCAAGCCTTGGGCTGATATGGAATTTTTGGCTGATGGCCGCAAAATCAGCGCCCTTTCTAAGCAGTACCCAGCGTTTCATCTTATATTCTCCTCCGATTTACTATAAATAGACTATGCCTGTGCCGCCCGGCTTCGCGTAAACAGGCACATAATTCCATTAACGAGAAAACAGCCATACCTTTTTTCCGGCATGGCTGTCCTCATCTCATTATCTACAGTTCAATCTTTCACTTTATTGCGGCAGATACTATTTCTTCTTTACAGATACATTCTTCTCTCCGCCAAGCTTCTCCTTCATGATATACCACAACGCTCCCGTGATGCATACCGAAGAGTATGCTCCCACCAGAATACCGGCCATCAGAGGAAGCGCAAATTCCCTCATAGAGCTTACTCCCATGATGAACAGCAGCAATACCATAACGAAGGTCGTCAGGGATGTATAAATACTTCTGGTAAGTGTCTGCGTAATACTCTTATTCACAACCTCAGCAAGGTCTGCCGCCTTTGTTTTCAGGCGCAGTTCCTCACGGATACGGTCAAAAATAACAATGGTCGCATTAATCGAATATCCCACGATAGTCAGCATACAGGCAATAAAGGTATTACCCACGGAAATTCTGGAAACCGCATAGAATGCAAGCACCACCAGTACATCGTGGAGCAGCGCTGTAACCGCACTTGCCGCAAACCGGATATCCTTAAACCGGAACCAGATATAGATCAGCATACAGATTGTAGCCGCGATCACTGCGACAATAGCATCCTGTCTCATCTCGCCGCTGATGGTAGAACTGATATTCTCCGCCGTGATCGTGGTCTCATCCACGCCGAAATTATCTGCCATCGCCTGATTCAGCGCCTCACGGGTATCAAGCTCCAGTGTCTTGGTCTTAATGATCACCTGTTTACTTCCGGCAACCTTCTGTGTCTGCACATTGGCATCGCCGGTCACCTCTTCCACAATCGGAACGATTTCCGCATCAATCTCATCTATCGTATAATCCTTATCAAATTCTACGGTTGTAGAAGTACCTCCTTCAAACTCCAGACTGTAGGAGAAGGCGCCTCTTCCGCCTGCCGCTCCGGCCCCCATCACTGCAAAGCCGCCAATGATCAGAACCAGCGATATAGCAAAGAATACCTTCCTCTTTGCAAGAAAATCAATCGGCTTACGCTCCGGCTTCGGCTTGTAGTACAATTTTTCCTTCTTCAATCCTACTGCATAGAACGCAAATACGATCATACGCGTCACGACCAGCGCGGTAAACATAGACACGATAATACCAATGGCAAGTGTCTGCGCAAATCCCTTTACGCTTCCGGAACCCCGCATCCACAGCACAGCCGCCGCGATCAGGGTGGTCACGTTACCGTCCACAATGGCAGACATTGCCTTCTGGAATCCTGTCTTTAAGGAATTCCTTACACTCTTTCCTCTGCTCATCTCCTCCCTTACACGGGCAAAGATGATAACATTCGCATCTACAGCCATACCGATACTTAAGATAATACCTGCAAGGCCGGGCAGAGTCAGGGTAACCTCAAATGCATTCAGGATCACAAATACCAAGCCGGTATAAATCAGCAGCGCCAGGCTGGACGCGAATCCCGGAAGCAGATATGCCCAGATCATAAACAGGAACACAGCCGCAAGACCGGCCGCACCTGCCTTTACACTGGTGCTGATCGCCTGCTCGCCAAGCTGGGCTCCCACCACGTTAGAACGGAGCTCCTCAAGCTCCAGCTTCAAACCGCCGATACGGATGGTAGATGCAAGATTCTCAGCCTCCTCAAAGGTAAAATTACCGGTAATATATGCGGTTCCCCCGGTAATCGGATTCTTTACCTGCGGGTCGCTGATCGTCTCTCCGTCATATACAATATTGATCACCTGTCCTACAAATTCGGTAGTTGCATCTGCAAATTTCTGCTTTCCCGCTTCATTCAGCGTCAGCTCTACGCTGTACTCATTATTTCCCAGATCGTCCTGGCCGGATCTCGCAGCAGCTGTCTGTACATCAGCGCCGGTGATAACCGTCTCTCCATTGGGATCGGTAAATTCCAGTGATCCCGGCTTGCCAAGGTCATTCAGGATCGTATTGGCATCCGTTACACCCGGAATCTCAATATTGATCCGGTCATTGCCCTCCTGATAGACCGTTGCTTCTGTACTATACTGCTCTACACGCCTCTGCAGCTTATAAATGGTATCGCTCATCTCCTCACTGGAAGGGTTCTTGTCCTTTACCTGATATGTGATGCTCACACCTCCCGCCAGATCAAGGCCGAGCGTAATATTCTTAGCCGCTCCGGTATGCCCCTTACCAAATCCCACGATCGTTGTAAATCCCAGCAGGGCAATCAATGCCGCGGTAACAATCAGGCTGATAATGCCTTTTGACTTGTTCATCTCTTACATCCTTTCTGTTTCTTTCTATTCTTAACTGAATCTATCTGAATCTAAATATTCATAAGGAGCCTATGGTAAACCGCACAATCCGGGCTGAGCTATGACAGCGCAGCCTTCATCATAATTGCACACTCTACGCGTTTCCTCTGCATCTCACATCCGATGTCATATGCATCATGGATCGTGCCGTGAAAGTTATATGCATTGGCCATACAGCCGCCGCTGCAGTAAAATTTAGCAAAGCATGCCTTACATTTCTCCTTGGAATATACGCTGCAGCCCCGGAATTCATCTGCAATCTCCGGCCTCGTAATCCCCTCGTTCACATTTCCCATAAGAAATTCTTCCTGTCCCACAAACTGATGGCAGGGATACAGATCCCCCCACGGCGTCACAGACAGGTACTCCGTCCCTGAGCCGCAGCCGGACAGACGCTTGGAAATGCACGGCCCGCCTTCTAAGTCTATCATAAAATGGAAAAAGTTGAAACCTTTTCCCTGCTTTTCCCGTTCAATCATAAGCTGCGCCAGCTTATCGTATTCCTCCATGATCAGTGACAGATCCTCCTTACGGATCGCATATGGGTCTGTTTCATCCCCTACCACAGGCTCAATGGACATCTGCTTAAAGCCCAGATCTGCAAAATGCAGGATGTCTTTGGAGAAGTCCAGATTGTTCCGTGTAAATGTCCCCCGGATATAATACCGTTCCTGATCCCTGCTGTCCGCAAGCTTCTGAAACTTCGGCACGATCAGATCATAGCTTCCCTTTCCATTGCGGAAGGGGCGCATCTGATCGTTAATCTCCCTCCTGCCGTCCAGTGAAAGAACGACGTTGTCCATTTCCTGATTGATAAATTCCTGTATCTCGTCATTTAACAATACGCCGTTTGTAGTAACCGTAAACCGGAAATGCTTGTCATGGAGCTTTTCCTGCTCCCTCCCGTATGCCACAAGGTCCTTCACAACCTGCCAGTTCATCAGCGGCTCGCCTCCGAAGAAATCCACCTCAAGATTCCGCCTGCTGCCGGAACTGCGGATCAGAAAATCCAGCGCCTTCTTCCCCGTCTCAAAATCCATAAGCGCACGCCGCCCGTGATACTCGCCTTCCTCAGCAAAGCAGTATCTGCATGCAAGGTTACAGTCGTGGGCAATATGAAGGCACAGAGCCTTCACCACAGTTTTCCGCTGCTTCACAGCCCCGATCAGCGGTCCATATGTATCCGGCGCGAAGAGCTTTCCATCTGCCGTAAGCTCTATCACATCCTCCAGCGCATCCTGAAGCTCTTCTTCTGTATACCGAGAGCCCAGCGTATCAATAAGCATCCGCAGCGTCTCCGGCTCCTTCAGTGTCTCCACACTGTGATTCTCATTCTGTTCATTCAGCTTCTCGGTCACATCGTAACACAGCTCGTCCATCACATGCACCGCGCCGCTGTAAACATCAAGAACAATCCGATACCCGTTATTCTGGTACTGATGAATCAATGTCCGTACCCCTTTCTATCTCAATACTGTATCTTTTTTATATAACAGAAAGAAACAGCGACCATCAAAAGCCGCTGCTTAGAGCAATCCTTTTATACATGCACTATTTCTTCTGTTCACACACCTGATTCCCTACTGTACAGGAAGTCTTGCAGGCTGACTGGCATGATGTCTGGCACTCGCCGCATCCGCCCTTCTTCCATGTGTGATTCAGTGTCTGTGTATTTAATGTCTTCACGTGCTTCATCTTAAACACCCTCCTAAAATAATAATCTTCTCTAATGTATTCTGACTTTCACAGTATAGCATACTTATATTCTTTTGGAAAGTATTTTTTAGGCAAAACCGCCCTCATAAGATGTTCCTAAGAACATTACTCTAGGAAATCATTCCCCCGATCGTTCCTCCCCCTGCGCACAGCAGGAAGGTCGTGATCAGACTGGCCGCCGCTCCGTCCAGCGTCCGGTACACGCCGATCGTGATCAGGATCAGCAGGGCGAAATATAGAATACCCAGGATCAGCCCCCAGAGATACTTTTTGGTTCCCGCCATTTTCCCGATCACTAGACCTCCGATTAGTGTTGCAGTAATATAGATGGCAACGATGCCTGCCGATACCGCCTTTTCATCCATGTCCAATTTATACAGAAGCATTGCCAGCACCAGCAGCAGTATCCCTGTCAATACATATGCCAGCAGCAGTGATTTTAAGATCCATCCGGCCATCCTTGCTTCCCTTCGGTTTCTATCCATCTCACATCCCACCCCGCCATAAATTATATTAAATCATATGACCGGCCCAAAAAATTTATGCAAAAAACTATCTGCACGGACAGAATCGGCTCTGTGAGTCTCCTCCTATCTGCGCAGATAGTTTTTTCATCTTTACTGCTCCATCTGGCGTCCGAGGAAACCAGCGGCGCAGACTGCAATCTTCCTTTCCGTTTCTCCGAACTTTTTCTTCTCATCCTTATTCAGGAGCACCACCGCCCCGATCACATCCCCCTCGCAGATAATCGGGGTTATGACCTCCCCTGTAAAGGAATCGTCCTGTTCGCCGATGATCTTGATAAATTTCTTATCACTGTCTGCAGCTAAAATATCCGCCCGCTCACTCATCGCCTGTCCCAGCTGCTTTGTGATGTATTTATCCTGCATGTCCTTGCGCCCGCTTCCCGACGCGGCAATCACCTGATCCATATCACAGATGCATACCAGACACCCAAGAGCCTGAGAAATACTCTCTGCATACTGCCTTGCGAAATTTGACAATTCACCGATAGGCGAGTATTTCTTGAGGATCACCTCTCCCTCCCTGTCCGTAAAAATTTCCAGAGGGTCGCCCTCTCTGATGCGGAGCGTCCTGCGGATTTCCTTCGGGATCACCACACGTCCAAGGTCGTCTATTCTACGTACAATTCCTGTTGCTTTCATATAATAAGCCCTCCATCTGCAGATAATCATTAAACGTAATACTATTATCTGTAAATGGTGGTATTTTATACCTGATTTTTCATTTACGAAAAATCTTCCCAGGTAAACGCATCCCATGGAATATTCACTTCTGCCCCTTCATTGATCAGGGTGTCTATATGCATCAATAGCGGGAAATCCTCCAAAGATAGAATATTTCTCTCTGCCAGCTTCTTAGCCGCACGGGCTGTTCTCGTGGCGATTACGACAGATTCCAGCGTCACGCCCTTCAATTCATTCATCGCCTCTTCAAAGCTTAAGCCTCTTCCTAACAGAGTGCCGATCTTTCTGGTTCTGCCGCCGAATACGGTCACATACAGATCTCCCGCGCCATGGATCAGGTTTTCCGGCTTACCGCCGATGATTTCAAGAAGTTTTCCCATCTCCTTTACGCTCTGTCCAAAAAGCGCCGCCTGAGAATTGTAGTGCTGTGCTCCGATTTTCCCATCCCGTTTCTCCGCCATGCCTACAGCCAGCGTCACACCGAGGGCATATGCATTTTTCAGGGCAACTGCACACTCCACGCCTGTCACATCCGTAGAAAGGCTGATATGATAATAATCCGTTGCCAGCAGTGCTTTGATAAATTTCAAGGTCTCTGCATCCTTTCCACAGAATGCCACATGGCTGTCATCATGGTCTGCCAGCTCATAACTGGTGCACGGTCCGCCGATGGCGTTCAGATTCAAATGCTTCCCTTCCGGCTGCCTCTGTGCAAATATTTCCGGATAAGGAACCAATGTTCCATCCTCCAGATCCACCATGCCCTTCGTTACCGTAAGAACCGGAACCTCCTCTGGAAGCACCGGAAGAATCTCATCGCAAAACCAGTCAAGGCCGAAGCTGCTGACTCCTCCGAGAACCAAATCCGCTCCCTCAAGAGCGTCCTTCAATTCTTCAATCTGATAGTATTTGATTCCATCATGCAATGTCCGCTTTAATGTAATATGATAATTATCCTTCTTCAGTCCCTCAATAATCTCCCTGTCCAGCGGAGAACCTACCAGCCGCACCTCATGGCCGTTCTCAAAAGCCGGAAATGTAATTGCCGAATTCATCTGCCCTGCACACACAAAAGTAATAACACTCATCTCAAATCCTCCTGTTTCATCTGCTTTTCACCACTATCTGCGGTAATTCCATTTATTTCTTGATACGATTAAAACATCTTTCTCCTCCTCTGTCAAACCTCGAAAAATCAACAGTTATCAGAAAAACAGTTCTCTTAATTAATAATTTCTTTTTGATTAATCACAAGATTCTTTCCATGTATTTTCTTGATTTCCTGATTGTATTGTAAAACTTGACCTTTCTATTAATCAAAGCTATAATATTACTAATAAATCAGTCATTTGATTAACGCCGAATCGATAATCAAAATAAATCAAAACAAGAATACCTTCGCGGCAAGATTAGCCTCACAAACATTCATTTTTGAGAAAGAGGTGTTTATTTTGGGAAAACGAAAGAAAGTCACCACCCGCGACATTGCCGAAGCGCTGGACATCTCCCAGTCTACGGTCTCTATGATCTTAAGCGGCAGGCCGGGCGTATCCTTTACCGAAGGAACCATATTAAAGGTCCAGGAGGCCGCCCTATCCATGGGGTATCAGAAATCCTCCCCTAAGGAAATAAAGAAAGAAAAAACACTGTCAGAAAGCATCATTGTCCTCTGTCCCAGATTATCCGGCGGATACTATTCCATGATGCTCCATTCCATTATCAAGCGTGCAGAATTCTATCATTATACGGTATTTACCGCCGCCACCTTCCGCAGCGCCCAGACCGAACGGCTTTATCTGGATCTGCTGGAAAAAAATCACCTTGCAGGCATCATTTCTCTGTACCCTGTCTCGGAGATCCAGAAAATGAATCTGCTATCACGCCAGACTCCCGTCATCTCCGTAGGAGACAAGCCCTCTGCCTGCCGGTTCGACTCGGTAGAGCTTGACAGCACAAAACCCGGCCGCCTGATGGGAGACCACTTGATTTCCCTGGGGCATTCCTGCATTTCTTATGTCTCTACGCCGATCAGCAAAAAGGAAATCGGCCGCCTGCACAGGCTGGAGGGTGTAAAAATGAGCTTCACAGACCACGGATATCCGGCAGAACAGATCGAGGTTCTGCACCAGAGCCAGCCTGCCTTTGAACAGTATCCCGCCGAGAGCGCAGAATACCAGAACGCCTATGATCTGACTGTTAAGGCACTAAAGCAGGGAACCCGCTCCACTGCATTTATCGGCAACAATGACACTGCGGCCTTTGGGATCATGGCCGCTCTTGCTGACCGTGGATATAAGGTTCCTCAGGATTATTCTGTATGCGGATTTGACAACATTTCCCTCTCTTCCATGCCTCAGCTCTCACTGACCACAGTGGAGCATGCATCGGTTAAAAAGGGAGAAGAGGCTGTAGATATGATCTACCGGAAAAACAGCCGGAGCAAAGAAGACGGACAGCCGGATTACATCATCCGGCTGGAATATGAACCCCGGCTGATCATCCGGAATTCAACCGGAAGATGTGCTGTGCGTTAACCGCACAGCACATCTTCTACTTTAAGACCTAAGAAGGATTCCAGCCTGTTGTCTGCCGTACTGACATCCTGACTGTATGCCTGCGGAGGCACATAAGCATGGCAGTACATACCGGCGGCCTTCGCCGCCTTCACACCGTTAGCGGAATCTTCAATCACAACACATTCCGCCGGAGCCGCCCCGAGATTTTCCGCCGCCCTCAGGTAAATCTCCGGAGCGGGCTTCCCTTCCCTGCACTCTAATCCGCTTACAATAGTATCGAAGCAGTCCTGTATGCCGAATGCCTCCATGTGATGTTCTATCACATCACGCGGCGAACTGGATGCTACAGCAAGAGGAACGCCCGCTTCATAGAGCTTGCGGATCAGCTCCACCGCCCCCGGCATAGGGTGAAGCCCCTGTACCTCCAGCATATGCTCCTTGATTTCATGAACCTCTTCCACATAGGTGTCCACATCTTTCTGCAGGCCGTACCGCTCCTTCAACACGCCCCAGTTATGCCGCATCGTGCTGCCAAACAGGTCATTTAACTGCTCCGGCCTTACCGTCACTCCCTCCCTTTTCAGCCGTTCTATCATTGCCTCTACATAAAATCTCTCTGTATCGGAAATCACACCATCCATATCAAACAATACCGCGCGCCGCATCTATTTTCCTCCTGTGTACCGCTTATTTTCTACATCATTATAGTATCCTGTCCGTCTTCTGTAAAGAAAACAAGAAAAAGAAAATGTAAAATCAGTCTTGACAAAAGCTTTTCCACTCTATTATAATAAAGCAAATCAAGAACCGATGAACAAGAGTAGTAACCTTTATGGCGTATTTCCAGAGAGCCCCGGATTGGTGGAACCGGAGCAATAACGGTAAAGGCGAATGGACTTGTGAGGGCAAACTGAAATCAGCGGACGCTGACGTAGGGGCGACGGTTTCCAGCCGTTATATTGGAACATGTATTATAGTACATGGCTGAGTGCATTCTTTTTACGGAATGAACATAGGTGGCACCGCAGGAATATATCTCCTGTCCTATCCAAACAGATAGGGCAGGTTTTTTATTTTATAGAATTCTCTGCCATACACCCCAAAAAAACGGTTCTACAAACTATTATATCCAGTGAAAGGAAGGTATTTAAACGATGACAGACAAGAACAAAATCCCTTACAAAATTTATCTCGAAGAGCAGGAGATGCCAAAGCAGTGGTACAACGTGCGTGCCGATATGAAGAACAAACCGGCGCCGCTTTTAAATCCCGGCACCTTAAAACCAATGACTGCCGAAGAGCTTAGCGGCGTATTCTGTGATGAGCTTGTAAAACAAGAGCTTGACGATACAACCCCATATTTTGATATCCCTCAGGAAATTCAGGATTTCTACAAAATGTACCGCCCGTCGCCGCTGGTGCGTGCCTACTGCTTAGAGGAAGCCTTGGACACTCCTGCTAAAATCTACTACAAATTTGAAGGCAATAACACATCTGGAAGCCATAAGCTGAATTCTGCCATTGCTCAGGCTTACTATGCAAAAAAGCAGGGCTTGAAGGGTGTTACTACCGAGACCGGAGCCGGACAATGGGGAACCGCTCTCTCCATGGCATGTGCATATCTCGGCCTGGACTGCCGGGTTTATATGGTAAAATGCTCCTATGAGCAGAAGCCCTTCCGCCGGGAAGTGATGCGCACCTATGGGGCAAATGTAACCCCGTCTCCGTCCGAATTGACCAATGTGGGCCGCAAAATCCTTGCAGAGCATCCGAACACCACCGGAAGCCTTGGCTGTGCCATCTCAGAAGCCGTTGAAGATGCTGTCTCCCATGAGGGCTGCCGCTATGTGCTCGGCTCCGTTCTGGCTCAGGTGCTGCTCCACCAGTCAATCATAGGTCTGGAGACCAAGGCCGCTCTTGACAAATACAACATTACACCGGATATTATCATCGGCTGTGCCGGAGGCGGATCCAATCTCGGCGGACTGATTTCTCCATTTATGGGCGAAAAGCTGCGCGGCGAAAAGGACTATCAGTTCATTGCTGTAGAGCCTGCCAGCTGCCCGAGCCTGACCCGCGGAAGATACGCATATGATTTCTGCGATACCGGAATGGTATGCCCTCTGGCTAAGATGTATACGCTGGGAAGCGGATTTATCCCATCCGCCAACCACGCAGGCGGCCTGCGCTACCACGGCATGAGCTCCGTTCTGTCACAGCTTTACGATGATAAGCTGATGACTGCTGTATCTGTAGAGCAGACCTCCGTATTTGAAGCCGCAACCAAATTTGCCCGCATCGAAGGAATCCTTCCGGCACCGGAAAGCAGCCATGCAATCAAAGCCGCCATGGATGAAGCAATGAAGTGTAAGGAAACCGGAGAAGAAAAAACGATTGTATTCGGCCTTACCGGAACCGGATACTTTGATATGGTCGCATATGGCAGATACAACGACGGCGAGATGAGCGACTATATCCCGACAGACGCCGATCTGGAGGTCGGATTTGCCGGACTGCCAAAGGTAGATTTATAAAAATAAAGGAGAGTTGAGTATTATGAGCAAAATAGATGAAGTAAGGAGCGACATGGTGAAAGCCATGAAAGCAGGCGAGAAGGACACCAAGGATACCTTATCACTGCTCCTTGCGGCGCTGAAAAATAAAGCAATCGACAAGCGGAGCGATCTGACGCCGGAGGAAGAGATTCAGGTTGTCTTAAAGGAAATCAAACAGACTAAGGAAACTCTGGAGCTGACTCCCGCAGACCGGACTGACATCATAGAAGAGTGCAGGCACCGTCTGTCTGTTCTGGAACAATATGCGCCAAAAATGATGGATGCAGACGAGATTGAAGCAGTCATTTCCGAAACTCTTGCCGAGCTTGGCATTGATGCACCTGCCGGCAAAGATAAGGGCAGGATTATGAAAGCTTTGATGCCGAAGGTCAAAGGAAAGGCCGACGGCAAGCTGGTCAATGAGCTTCTGACCAGGCATATGAGCTAGACCTCCTGCTCCCAGAATATCATACTGCCGCGGCGGCGGATCAATGACCGCTTCCACGGCAGTTTTTATATTGCAGGGCTTGTTTTGCAAGCAGCTCATTCTCATACAAATTGTATGCCCCTCCATATCCCTCTAACCTTGTACATCTTCCCGAAGAGATATATTCATAAAATCTGGAAACCGGAAGCTGCTTCTGGTATTTTGGATAAATAATATCATCCTTATACATTTTCTGTAATTGATGCTCAGTTTTTTTATATTTCTCAGTCAGCTGACTGATTTTCCTATCCAAAGCCCTAATCCTTTTTCTGATAAATACAGCCATAGCACAGGAACCTCCAGTTAAAGCATATTCATAGGTATTCCTCTTTTTTTTCAATTTTGTAATGGCTAAGCTAACTTCATATCTTTTTCTTTCAAGCTCAATAATTTCTGCAAGGTATTCTTTTAGCTCTTCTTTTGACATCCTTTATGCTCCTCATCTTCTAGTATATTTTATCGTTATAATTATACGTCTTTACATACTAAATTGCAACGTATTTTTAAACTATACTTAACGTATAATTGTAGTAGGAGGACGCAATTTTGGATATATTGAATAGAATTACTGAGTTTAGACAGGAGCGGGGATGGACAGAATATCAGCTGGCAGAAAAGTCTGGTCTCACCCAGTCAACAATTTCGTCATGGTACCGAAAAGATATGCTCCCCACCATTCCTTCTTTGACAAAGATATGCAGAGCCTTTGACATCTCCCTCTCCTATTTTTTTCTGGAAGAGGCAGATGCGCTTGTCAGTCTCACAGACAATCAAAAAGAAATCATTGACTGCATTTCAAAGCTTACTCCCGCACAGCAGGAGCTTTTATTTAATTTTCTAAATTCCTTATAAAAAAACGGCAGCAGGAATCTCGTTTCCGCTGCCGTTTTTTTACTTCATTTTCATTATTTACCGCTAAAGATAAAGCCCATAAATCTTATAAATGTGTATGCCACCAGCGCCGCTGCTATGATTGTCTCTATCAGTACGATATTTTTCAATACCGGCAGCGGCACTGCGGCTGAGGGGATGCTTTTCATTGACCAGCAGCTTGATCGGAAAGAACTCAAGCTCCAGCACATCGTAGAGTTCTTCATCACACTCACCCAGCGAAAATGCAACGTTGCCCTATATTTTCTCCGGAACTCTTCAATACATTCCGGCGTAACAAGACGCAGGATCCCATATGCCGACAGCAGGTCTACCACGCCCCGTTCTTTCTGTTTTATATGAAGAATCTCATTCCGCATATCATGGTACTCCTGCAGCATTTTCTCAGCATAGACAAGGAAATGCTTCCCGCATTCCGAGAGCTTCATACCATTTCCCGTCCGCAGAAATAATCCGCAGTCGCATTCACTTTCCATATTTTTAATAATCTAACTGATTCCCTGAGGCGTCATATACAAAAGCCTGGATGCTTTTGTAAGATTCTGCTCCTTTGCCGTCGTGATAAATACATTTAAATCTTTAATATTCATATCTCATATCCTCATTATAAGAAAAATAACGGGGATACAGTCTCCCATATCCCCATCACCTTATACTCTATTCTTCTGTTCCTTCCGCATTCCCGGCTCCGTCTTCTGCCCCGGCAGGCTCCTTTTCAGCAGTGTCTTCCTCTTCCTCCTCATCTTCCTCGACCTGATCGTCCGTCTTGACTTCATCTGCATAAGGGTCGTTGTCGTCCACATACATGGTCACGCTGAGCTCGTTGAAATCTATCTTCTTCCATACCTTTTCCATAACACTGATATCTGCATCTTTTCTCCAGCCCTCAATTACTTCATCGTATTTTTCCTGCTGGCGCTGGGATATAATATTCTGCTTCTCCGCCTCTGTCGCGTCCTTGTCAAGCAGACTGGTAACCTTAGCCACATACAGGCCGTTATCATTTTCTACTACTCCTGTCACGCCGCCCTCTTCCAGCTTGTCTGCCGCTTTGGCAAGCTCTGCCGGAATTGTCAGCGTTTCCTCTGCATCAAATGTGGCATCCTTTGCCTCATATCCCTTCTCCGTCACATAAGCCGCAAAATCTCCTGCCGCAGCAGCTCCTTCCGCAAACTCCTCCGCCTCTTTCTTAAGGTCTTCCTTCTCTTCATCCGTCAACGGAGTGCTATTGCCCTCCTCGTCTGTTGTAGTGTAAGAAAACGTTACATACTTCATCGCTTTCTGAGCCGCCTCTTCGTCGGAAACCTCCATATCCGCCGTTGCCCGGATAGCATCGCCTACTCTCTGTTTGATCGTCAAAAGCGTCAGCAGCCGTTCCACATTCCCGGCAGAGCCGGATACCTTCTCCTTCTCTTCCAGTCCGTTGGCTTCATCAAATTCCTCCGCGGCTTTCTTGACCGCATTCTCCTCCTGCTCGGAAATCTCTATCTCATAATCCTTCATATGGTCCTCCAGAAGATACATATTCTGCAGATCCTCCATAATCTGGTCCTTGACGGATTCCTCATAGGTCTTTCCCTCTTCCGCCTCGCTGACCCACATATTATCTCCCATATATCCTGCATACCAGGTCTCATACTGAGCCTGATTCATCCTCGCATAGAAATTAGCAAGGCCTGCGGAAATCTCGTCTCCGTCCACCGTTGCAACGACCTCATTATCCTCCAATGTCTTGCTGCAGCCGGCAAGCGGCAATACCGCCATCACCCCTGCAAGCGCAAGCACCATGAACCTCTTCCTCATCATCGTATATCCTCCTAAACTTTGGCACATCATTTAATCAGTTTAGCATTTTTTCCTTATTCAAGCAATGCTTTCATAGAATTTAACACATTTTTCACAACCAAAAGAGCGTCTTTTTCCTTGTCTTTTGCACGTTTTCCCCTCTTCTCATAGATAAATACCGGCGGTTCCTCCGCCCGGAAGGTCAAATCGCCCTTGTATGAGCTGATCAGCTCCGGAATCCGCTCCGGATGCACCTTTGCCCTCTCATACATGGTAAAGGTATACTGCTCGCCCTTCTGCTCTACAGAAGTCACATAAACACTGTGCGCCAGCGCCTTTAAGCTGGCCGCCTCCAGAAGCTTCATGACCCGCTTTGGGATATCGCCGAACCGGTCGATCAGCTCATCCACCATCTCATCCATTTCCTCTTCATTCTCAATAGCCGCGATCCGCTTGTAAATATCCAGCTTCTGATATTCGTTAGAAATATAGGAATCCGGAATAAACGCATCCACATTCAGATCCAATGTCGTTGCAAATCCTTCGTCCTCAAGCTCCCCTTTCAGATGCCGGACAGCCTCATTGAGCATTTTGCAGTACAGATCATATCCCACAGCCTCCATATGCCCGTGCTGCTCTGCACCAAGGAGATTCCCAGCCCCCCGGATTTCCAGATCACGCATGGCTATCTTAAAGCCGGAGCCCAGATCCGTAAATTCCCGGATGGCCGCCAGCCGCTTTTCCGCCTCCTCCCTCAGAAGCTTATTCCTGCGGTAGAGAAGAAAGGCATATGCCATGCGGTTTGAGCGTCCCACGCGCCCCCTGAGCTGATAGAGCTGGGATAAGCCCAGCCGGTCTGCATCGTGGATGATCATAGTATTTACATTGGAAATATCAAGCCCTGTTTCAATAATCGTTGTCGATACCAGCACGTCGATCTCTCCATTGATAAAGTCAAACATAATCTTCTCTAACTGATGCTCCCGCATCTGCCCGTGGGCATAGGCGACCTCCACATCCGGAACTAATTTCTGGACATGGGACGTAACCTCCGCTATATCCTCCACACGGTTATATACATAGTACACCTGCCCCTGTCTGGCGCACTCCCTCTGGATCGCCTCCCTGATCATCTCATCGTTGTATTCCAGCACATAGGTCTGGATCGGCATGCGCTCCTCCGGCGCTTCCTCAAGGACGCTCATATCCCGGATGCCGATCAGGCTCATATGCAGCGTTCTGGGGATCGGGGTCGCCGTAAGGGTCAGCACATCCACATTTTCCTTCAGCTTCTTGATCTTCTCCTTATGCTGTACGCCGAAACGCTGTTCCTCGTCAATGATCAGAAGTCCCAGATCCTTAAACTTAAGATCATCGCTCAGTACCCGGTGTGTACCGATCACAATATCCACCAGACCCCGTCTGGTATCTTCGATGGTCTTCTTCTGCTGCGCGGAAGTGCGGAATCTGCACATCAGATCCACCCTTACCGGAAATTCCTTCATCCGCTGCAGAAAAGTATTGTAATGCTGCTGGGCAAGAATGGTGGTAGGTACCAGATACACCACCTGCTTATTCTCCTGTACCGCCTTAAATGCCGCCCGGATGGCAACCTCGGTCTTTCCGTAGCCCACATCCCCGCAGATCAGCCGGTCCATAATCTTCCTGCTCTGCATATCCCGCTTCACTGCATCAATGGCAAGCTGCTGATCCTCCGTTTCCTCGAAAGGAAACATCTCCTCGAACTCCTTCTGCCATACCGTATCCTCGCCGTAGACAAAGCCCTCCTGCTCCTGTCTGGCGGCATAGAGCTTCACCAGATCCCTTGCTATAAGCTGGACAGCGCTCTTTACATTCCGCTTCGTCTTCGCCCATTCCTGCGTTCCCAAGCGGTTCAGCTTCGGCTTTCTGGCATCTGCATTTGCATATTTCTGTATCAGGTCAAGCTGGGTTGCCGGAATATAAAGATTCCCTCCCTTTGCATAGGAAATCTTCATATAATCCTTGGAAATCTTATCCACCTCAATCTTCTCAATTCCCTGATAAATACCCAGTCCATGATTCTCATGGACCACATAGTCGCCGGGCTTTAATTCCGCAAAATCCTGAATCCTGCGCCCTTCATATTTCTTTCTCTTCCGTTTCTTCTTCACCTTTCCGAAAATATCGGTCTCCGAGATGACCATAAATTTCAGCATAGGATACTCATAGCCCTCCGCCACATAGCCGTAGGCCGCCATAATCTCTCCCGGCTGAACCTCCCTGTCCATCTCGTCACTGTAAAAGCTGCTTAAATTATAGTCCCTCAAATCCTCCGCCAGCCGCTTTGCCCTGGTTCTGGACCCGGACAGCAGGATTACCCGGTATCCTGTCCTCTTCAGCCGTTTTAGATCTCTGGTCAGCATCTCAAAGCTGCTGTTATAGGAGTTCACGCTCTTGGTATGGAGGTTCCACCTTTCCCGTATCTTAAAATCTCCGTATCTGGTATCCAGAGAGGACAGCCCGATAGCCGGATACTCATTCATCTTCTTCACGATCTCCGCCGCCGGATAGAGGATCATCTCTTCATCCGAAACCTGATAGCCGCTCTCCATCCGTTTCGCCTGAGCCTCCACAAATTCCTGCTCAATGCCCTCTCCCTTCTCTAAGAGCCTTACCGGCTCATCCAGAAAAAGAAGCGTATCCTCTACCGGAAAATAATCCAGAAACGACACCCTCTTAATATCTGCATTCAGAAGCTCATCCGCCGGAAAGATACTAATCTCCTCAAGCTTCTGCACCGAGCGCTGGCTCTCTGCGTCAAAGCTGCGGATCGAATCTATCTCATCCCCCCACAGCTCGATGCGCACCGGCTGCTCCTCCGTCAGCGGATAAATGTCCAGAATGCCTCCCCGGATGGCAAACTGCCCCAGGCCGTCTACCTGAACCTCCCGCTCATAGCCTGCCTCTGTCAGACGCTCGGCAATATCCTGAAAATCCAGCATCTCTCCATTTTCCATATGGATCACCGCTTTTCCCATCAGCCGCTTTTCCGGAAGGCCGTCCATAAATGCGTCAAAGCTTGTGACCACCGTTACCGGCTCTCCCGACAGGATTGCCTGTACCACCGTCATCCTCTGCTTTAAAATCTCCTTGCTCCTGATATCCGCCTGATAAAACAAAAAATCCTTCGCCGGATATAAGTAAACCGATTCATCCAGAAAACGGTATTCCTCATACACCTGTCTGGCTTTTGACTCACTTGAACAAGCGATGACCTTATAGTTACAGCCATCGCTCAATGCATACATCATATGGGATTTTTGGGAATTCACACAGCCGGAAATCTGAAGCACTCCGGCCCCTTCCCTCTTTTTCTTCTGAATCTCCTCGTATTCAGCCAGCCCCAAAAGCGGCTGGGTCAGTGCCTGCATCTTACAATTACTCCTCCCGTTTCACCTTTTTATTATACTCGTTCATCGCCTGCTCCAGCTCGCCTGCCGCGAGCAGTTCCACGGCATGTACGGCCCTTTTATAGCTCTCTTCCATCGTCTCCCTGTCTTCTCCTGAAAAATGTCCCAGCACATAATCTGCCAGATCATACCGGTCAGGCTTTTCTCCCACGCCTACCTTTAATCTCTGGAACACATCCGTACCCAGATGGGAAATGATGCTCTTTATTCCATTGTGCCCTCCGGCGCTTCCCTTCTTCCGGATGCGGAGCTGCCCCACATCCAGGCTCACATCATCGTAAATGACCAAAAGCTCCGTCTCCACGTCAATCTTATAGAAGTCCGCCAGCCCCCGCACACTCTCCCCGCTTAAATTCATAAAGGTCTGGGGCTTCGCAAGCAGGACCTTCCTCCCGGCGATCATGCCCGTTCCCACAAACGCTCTGTTCTTTCGTCCTTCCACAGAAATATTATATTCATCTGCAATCTTATCTATCACATCAAATCCCACATTATGCCTTGTCCCCGCATACTGAGCCGTAGGATTCCCAAGCCCGACAATAATAAACATCTCTCTACCTCACATCTTCGTCATGCCGGCCGCACTCATTTCAGACAGCCGCTGTTGTATAACATTTAATCCTGCCTCAAAGACATCTGCGATCACAGAATCCGAATAGCCCTTTTTTTCATATTAATGCCGTCTCCTTTTTACTTCCCAGCTTACTTTCATTATAGATCTTCTCAGAAACCTCACACATCTCCCGATAACCTCCTTCTTCACATTATAAAAAATGGATTCTTGCGGACAAATCTCCCTGACTCATATCTTCCGGATCGGATGTCTTAAAATAATCCATCAACCTTGCAATATCGCTTCCGTCATTAATTTCTGCATTCGCTGCGGCCTTACTTCCCTCACTATCAAATCAGAAATATCCATGATAATGCGGAGTACATGCTGGCAGGCAGAAATGTCATTTAACCGCGCAGTCACATATTTATCTGCTTCTTTAGTACTTTTATTATAAATATGGCTCGCACATCAGTCAATCATATCGTTATTTTTTTTAATATCCAATAAGAACCAATGATTCAGAATACTCCATCTGCATATTTGAAAGCCTCCCCGCATACAATTATAGAAACAAAGCTTGATTATCAAATGTGGAGGGTTCTTATGAGTTCCAAGACCAAAATCGTCGTATTACATATGAAAGAAATCATTTACACAGCCGTATTCGCTGTATTTGCCATAATCCTGATTCTCCTGCTATTAGTCATGTTCCTGCCAAGAGCAAAGGAAACCAGTGGGAAAGCCGTAAACTATCAGGCGGGAGTTTACACCTCCGACCTGACCCTTGGCAATACTGCCCTTACGGTGGAGGTTACAGTAAATGAATCTGAGATTTCCTCTATCCGGTTCGCCAATCTGGAGGAGGATGTCACTGCCATGTACCCTCTCATTCAACCGGCCATTGAAGAAATCGCCCAGCAGGTGATTGATACCCAGTCGCTTGAAAATATTTCTTATTCCGAGGATAATCCCTACACATCACAGGTAATCCTGAATGCCATTGAAGAAGCATTGAAAAAAGCCGCAGCAAATTGAACTGCGGCTTCTTCTTTCTCTTTTCATATTCTGTAGTGCATAGCCTTTCTTAACCTTCTACGATCAGATACTGTCCGCTGGGCAGTACAAATACTTCTGCGGATTCCTCGATTTCTTCCATCGACATACCTTCCACATCCATGCCCTCTTCCTCCAGGAAACGCTTCGCCTCTTCGATGTTGTTCACAACAACCGCCATACAGTCCTCCAGAAAGGCCTCTGCCTCCTCCATCGTCCCGGCTACCGGGTCATCAAAAAGCTGTCCCTGTTTTTCCAGAAAAGTCTGCAAACATTCTTCATCGTATTCATACATAACATATGTCCTCCCTCATGCCTATGATATGAATTGTAATATCTGCTCCGGCGTACTGATGATATATCTTGCCCCCGCATCCGCAAGCACCTGCCTGCTGCGGAATCCCCATTCTACGCCGATGCACCTGACACCTGCCGCAAAACCTGTAGCAATGTCAACTTCTGAGTCTCCGATATACAGACACTCTTTTCTTGAAGCCCCCATCTTCTCAAGAAGATGATAGATTCCGGCTGGATCCGGCTTTCTGGGAACCAAATCTGTCTGTCCCTGAATCTGGTCAAAGATGTCTCTTCCAAATATAGTCTGCACCACATCCACGGTCTGCCCGTGAGGTTTGTTAGAAAGAACTGCCAGCTTAATGCCCATCTCCTTCAGCGACTTCAACAATTCGGTTATTCCATCATAAGGTGTCACTCGATACGTACAGTTTGCCCCAAATATCCTGCTATATACCTGCATTGCCTCATCAATTCTTGATGCACCTTTATCCCCCGCCGCATCCAGTGCGTGCTCCATCAGATACCTTGCCCCGTTTCCAACAAATCTCTCACACTGTTTGTCACTGATGGCCGGAAGATCCATCTCCTGCAGGCTCTTATTCACCGAATATAAAATAGACTCCAGCGTATCCGTAAGCGTCCCGTCCAGATCAAAAATACAAGCCTTCATAATCTGCTCCCTTCTATATACATCATAGTATGAAAGAGACGAAAATGCAACCGGGAATCCGGAATCTAAAGAGGATTTTTTTCAGTGGGTTTTTTGTTCAGAACCACACCGTCTGCCGGAAATCCACACATTATTTCCTATCGTAACCGGTGCTGTCTGCGTTTTGCAAAATTCAAACAAGCCATCCTCCTTTGGTTCTCCAAACCGGTCATGGGCATTTGTTGGATGGAAAGCCGTATATATCTGCACATTCGGAGCAATCAAAGCATTATTTCCAATGCGGATAATATTATCATCCAAAAATGTGCAATTCATATTTATCTCGCAATTATCTCCGAGGTAAATATTATTCCCATAATCAACAAAAAACGGTGCGGTTATCCAAAGGTTCTTCCCAATTCCTCCACAAGAAGCCTGCATTGAAAGGCGGAATGCCTTTCTCTGTTATTTCCAGTAATTATATTGATCACTTATTCATGTAGCCATTTATGGTTTTTTAACTCAGATACTGCTTCATCACCTTCAAAGCTCCTTTCTCCAGACGGCTGACCTGCGCCTGCGAGATCTGGATCATTTCAGCCACCTCCATCTGTGTTTTCCCCTCGAAAAAGCGAAGCTCTATGATATACCGTTCCCGCTCCCCCAGATGCTTCATAGCCGCTTCTAAGGACAGATCCTCTACCCATTTTTCTTCTTTATTTTTTTTATCGCTGATCTGGTCCATAACATAAAGCGCGTCCCCGCTGTCATTGTATACCGGCTCCTGCAGGCTCATGGGAGCCTGGATGGCATCCAGCGCAAAGATAATATCCTCCCCGGAGATACCGATTTCTTCCGCAATTTCTTCTACGGTAGGCTCTTTCTGGTGCTGTTTTACGTAGTTTTCCTTAGCGTAAATCGCCTTATATGCCGTATCCCGCAGGGAACGGCTTACCCTGATGCTGTTATTATCCCGCATATAGCGCCGGATCTCCCCAATGATCATCGGCACGGCATAGGTGCTGAATTTTACATCCAGTTCTGTGTTAAAATTATTGATTGCCTTGATCAGTCCGATACAACCAATCTGAAACAGATCATCCGGATTCTCATTACTGTTTCCAAACCGCTTGATCACACTGAGTACTAATCTTAAGTTTCCCTTAATATATTCCTCTTTGGCTTTTTCATCTCCTGCTTTGATACGCGCAAACAAAGCCTCCTTCTCCTGCTCGTTCAGGATAGGAAGCTTTGCTGTATTTACTCCGCATATTTCAACTTTTCCCTGTGCCATAACAGACCTCCCGCCAGATGTATATTCATCACAGACTGTGATTCTATCTAGTAGAAATTCTGTCCATATGCACTTTAGTTATTCCCCCTTAAGGGAAAATAAAAAAACTTTTAGACCTTGACATATAAATTATCTGTCCCACTTATCTGCAAGATTCTGGATCTGGGTCTCGAATTTGGCAAGATCCTTATTCGCAAGCCCTTCGCACTTAAGAACCACCTGAAGGAGCCTCTTAGCAGCCGCAATAACACGCTCGAAGGCCGCATTTGCACGTGCTCTGGCAGGTTTCTCCGGTGCCTTTTTCGGTACCGGGACTCCTGCAGTAAGAATCGTGTTGGCCGCCAGGTCCACACAGCCTCCGGAATACGGCGCAAAGGCCGGGCATCCTATCTGCTCGGAAGCAAGCTCTGCAAATCTGTCTGTGACCGCATCCTCGCCATGCACCACCATGATCCGGTCCGGCTTCTTCTCAAAGCCTTTCAGCCATGCCAGAAGTCCGTTCATATCTGCATGGCCGCTGATGCCCTTGAGCGTTACAATATGAGCATTTACCTCGATATTCTCTCCGAAGAGCTTCACATACTCCGCCCCTTCGATCAGCTTCCGGCCAAGGGTTCCTGCCGCCTGATATCCCACGAAGCAGATGGTACATTCTTCTCTCCACAGATTATGCTTCAAATGATGGCGGATACGTCCCGCATCACACATACCGGAAGCAGAAATGATTACCTTCGGCTTCTCATCGAAGTTGATCAGCTTCGAGTCATCGCTGGTAACCGATCTCTTAAGTCCGGGAAATGACAGCGGATTGATTCCCTTATTCACCAGCTGCATGGCCTCTTCGTCGAAGCAGGATCTTACATTCTTATTAAATACCTTGGTTGCCTCCACTGCAAGCGGACTATCCACATAAACCTCAAAATCCGGATAATCCGCGATCAGGTTCTTCTCCTTGATCTCCCTGATAAAATAAAGAATCTCCTGTGTACGTCCTACCGCAAAAGATGGAATTACCACATTGCCGCCCCTTGCAAAGGTCTCGGTTAGGATCTTGGTAAATTCCCCTATATAATCCGGAACCACATCGCCGTGGGTCCTGTCTCCATAGGTGGATTCGATGACAATATAATCTGCCTCCTTCACATACTGCGGGCTCTTAATGATCGGCTGATTTGGATTCCCCACATCACCGGAGAATACGATCTTCTTTGATATGCCGTCCTCTGTGATCCATACCTCAACACTGGCAGAGCCAAGCAGATGCCCCACATCCATAAACCGTACTTCGATGCCCTCGCAGAGCGTGATCCTCTGGTCGTAATCACAGGGCGCCAGAAGCTTAATCGCCGCTTCCGCATCCTCCATGGTATAGAGCGGCTCGTATTCCGGAGCGCCGCTTCTTCTTCCTTTACGGTTCCTCCATTCTGCCTCAAATTCCTGAATGTGTGCACTGTCACGAAGCATGATATTACACAAGTCTGATGTGGCAAATGTAGTGACGATCTCTCCCTGAAATCCGTGTTTACACAGGTACGGAATCTTTCCTGAATGGTCGATATGCGCATGAGTCAGCAATATGTAATCAATGCCTGCCGCATTAACAGGAATCTCCTGACTTTCATACAGATCCGGTCCCTGCTCAAGTCCGCAGTCCACCAGGATATTCTTTCCGCACGCCTGAAGCAGATGACAGCTCCCGGTAACTTCATGGGCCGCCCCGATAAATGTTAGCTTCATGAATTCATCCCCTTTTTCTTTTAGTGTATCACATTCAGACGTATTTTACCATTTCCCGTTTTAATCTCTGCATAATTTTTTTCTCCAGACGGGAAATATACGACTGTGAAATCCCCAGTATATCCGCCACCTCCTTCTGTGTTTTCTCTTCCCCGTCCTGCGTCCCGATCCCAAAACGCATGCGGACAATCATCTGCTCCCTTCCGGACAGTCTTCCCAGCGCTTTGATCAGTACCTTTCTCTCCGCCTCGCTCTCCAGATCCCGGTATATGGTATCCTCATCTGTTCCCAGAATATCCGACAGCAGCAGCTCGTTGCCGTCCCAGTCCACATTCAGCGGTTCATCAATGGACACCTCCAGCTTTGTTTTATTATTTCTCCGCAGATACATAAGGATTTCATTCTCAATACAGCGGGAGGCATAGGTGGCAAGCTTGATCTTTTTCTGCGGGTTAAAGGTATTGATCGCCTTGATCAGTCCGATAGTTCCTATGGAAATCAAATCCTCCACTCCGATTCCTGTATTATCAAACTTTTTCGCTATGTATACCACAAGCCTCAAATTGTGCTCAATCAATATTTTCTTGGCTTTCTGATCTGCCTCAGTGCCGATCCCGGCAATTGCCTCCGCTTCTTCGTCGGCATTTAAAGGCGGAGGAAGGATATCTGCTCCTCCAATATAGTAAACATCCCTTGTATCAGGAAATAAGAATGTCCTGACATTTGGAATCATCTTCCATCTCCATTTACCAGGTACTGCTAAATTCATCATGCTTTTCGTCCTCCTGCTCATATATCTGGGTTTAATATCACATCATATCCATTTCCAAAAGAGGAGTCTTCACTGATTGCAATCATCGGCTGCTCTACCTGCTGTTCTTCTCTGCCGGCTATACAGATCCGGTCTATCGGCGCCACCGGGATCAGTCCATTTCCCTTCCCGATTGTCCGATAGGGAATATAACGGATTCCCTCCGGCATCCCCCTCCCAAAGAGCTTCTCTGCGAGCCTTCTGCTGATAATGCTGACTGCCTTTCCGCTGACCTCATCCTTCAAATGATTTCCTGTATCCATAATGGCCTTGGCCTCACAGCTTTCTCCGTCAAGCTGCAGAATCACCAGACAATGCACCTCTCCAAAATGGAATAACAGAGCCAGCATTTTCAGTATGCCGGAAGCCAGATAGTAGCTTGCCATAGCCAGTGCAAAAAACAGGCTCCCTGCCTGCACATACTGGTTCAGGTATTCAAAAATCCCTCCCACAAGAAAACCGCTGATATAAATAGTGATCAGGGCCCGTAAAAATCCATCAGGGCTCCTGAGGGGGATTCCTGCTGCCAGCATAGCCGACGGTATCAGCACATAGAACAGTATGACTTTGATAAACGTAAAAGGAATCCCGACGGCCGTCACAAGACAGGTAAGAAAAGCCCCCAGAAGGGCCCCCAGACAGATCCTCCCATAGGAGGAAGAAATCCTTAATACCTTTTTTGTAACGAGGAGCAGTATGTAGTCCATCAGGAAGTTCACAAGAAACAATACGTCTATGTACAGTTCATAATACACATTCCGTCCTCTTTTCAATTTTCCTCCGGATGCCGGATCCAGAGCACACACAGGGTATGCAGCGCTGGTCTGTCATCCAGGCAAAACATATTATAGGGGATGGCCAATAAAGAATTTGTCAGATGATGTGGAGAAAAAAGCAGATTCTTTCGACAGGCCTCGCAGTAGGTATCTCTGATGTGGATTTGATTACTGTGAGGATATAATATAGGGAACTTTGTTCCCTATATTATAAAAGACACCGGGAAATTCCCGGTGTCTTGTGCTTAAATTATCTATTTTTTAAAGAAATCTGGTATTTTGATGGACTGTTCCTTTACCTTGGAAGCAGGCACCTTCGGAGCATCCAGAGTTGGAGCTGTTCCGCCTACGCTTCTTCTTGGAAGGGCTGCTGTCTGCCCTTTTAATCCTCCGCCAAGGTCTGTTCTCGGCGAATATACCGGCCTCTCATAGGAGGATGCAGGCGGAACCATGGTCTGGCGCTGTACTCCCTCTAATCTGGATTTCAGTTTAGAGGATGTGCCGCCCACATTATGTAGTCCCGTTGCGATCACAGTAATCGTTGCCTCGTCGGCTTTAGAGTCGTCATACATAGCACCGAAAATAATATTCGCATCTTCGCCTGCCAGATCCTGTACAAATTCAGCGGCATCAGACGCATCCATCAGCGTAATATCGCCGGAAACGTTGATAATTACATGGGAAGCCCCTGCAATGGTTGTCTCAAGCAGCGGACTCTCAACTGCCTGCTTTACAGCCTCCAGCGCCTTGTCATCTCCCCGGCCCTGGCCGATACCGATGTGGGCAATGCCCTTATCCGTCATAACGGTCTGTACATCCGCAAAGTCAAGGTTGATCAGCGAAGGCACGTTGATCAAATCTGTGATGCCCTGAATACCCTGCTGTAATACTTCATCGGCCTTCTTCAGAGCCTCCGGCATGGTGGTTCTTCTGTCAACCACTTCAAGCAGCTTGTCATTTGGAATGACGATCAATGTATCTACACTCTCTTTTAATTTCTCAATTCCGCCAAGCGCGTTATTCATACGGGTCTTGGATTCAAAACGGAAAGGCTTGGTCACAACGCCTACCGTAAGGGCGCCCTGCTCCTTGGCAATACGCGCCACGACAGGGGTAGCGCCGGTTCCGGTTCCGCCTCCCATACCGCATGTAACAAATACCATATCAGCGCCCTTAAGAGCAGCGGAAACCTCCTCTGCACTCTCCTCAGCCGCTTTCTCTCCAACCTCCGGCCTTGCTCCTGCCCCAAGTCCCTTCGTGATCTTATCCCCAATCTGCATTAGTGTCGGCGCCTTGCAGAGCTGAAGCGCCTGTTTATCTGTATTAATAGCTATAAATTCAACACCGGCAATCTGTTCGTCGATCATGCGGTTTACAGCGTTATTACCGCCTCCGCCGATACCTACAACAATTATTTTTGCCGCCGCTTCCGATTCGTTTGTCTTAATTTCCAGCAAGGGTTTCTCCTCCTTCGTCATCCTTATAATATAAATATACATCCCTTATCGTCCATGTTTGGTAGACGAAACATACACAGACTTTGCCATATATATACTATAATATAAGCTTTTACGCAAAATATCAATAGGTATTTGGCGTTTTTAGTAACCTTTTCTTATTTTTTATCTCAATGTTCATCATCTTTGCAGTTCTCACTGTCATTTTTAGTAATCCCCGCCATAATCATCACCGGAATAGTCATCGTCCCCCGAATCATCCTCGTCAGAATAGTCATCATCCCCTGAATCATCCTCGGAGCCGTAATCGTCATCCCAAGAATCATCCCCGCTGTCACCGGAGGTATCCGATCCGTCCTGCCCGCCGTCATCCTCCGGCAGATCTGCAGTAAATGCTATAGCATTGGACTCATCCTCAAAGTATCGCAGATTAAGCGTCCCTGCCCTGCCTTCTAATTTTGCCAGGATCGGCGTGATCTGTGCCATCTTCTCGGTAGTAACATCCATTCCCAGCACCACCCGGACACTGCCGAAATAAAGCTCGATCCCGTCCTCCGCACACAAGATCCTATCCGGCGCCAGATTATAGTTCTTCACCTCCTGCGCCACATCCAGGATCGCCTTCAGAAGCTCCTCATCCTTGATTGCCAGCCGCTTATAAAGCTTTGTCTCTCCGGCAGACACTCCCTCAATACCGGGTATCCCCTCTCTCATCTCCCGGCTTTTAAACACCACAGTTCCCGTTTTATCAAAAAACGTGTAATTCTCTTCTTCCGTGATATAGCCGATAATCGGCTTCTCCTTTACCGTAACCCTTACCGTCCACGGATTCTTAAGTCCTATCCTTATGGAAGTAAGGCTCTTCGGCACCTCATGCTCCATGAAGCGGTATTTGATGAGCAGGTACAGTGAATTGACTGAATACTTATCCTTCTGCACCGATTCAAGAATTACCTTATCCTCCGTATAATCATTGCCCTTAATCTCTATCCCCTGTACGTAGAATAAAAGGAATACCGTTGCTGCAATAATTGCAATGCCTAGTATAATTACAATCAGCGCATACAGTCTGTGGCTCTTCCTTCTCCTTTTCCTTCGTCTTGCCATCTATACTCCTCCTCAGCAGGCTCTCTGCCTGCACAGTTTCAACCCTTATCTTTATTATTTTACCAAAGAAGACACGCTGAGTACAAGCCCCATTTCCAAAAGCAGGAACACGACCGAGGTTCCCCCGTAGCTGATAAACGGCAGCGTAATGCCTGTATTCGGTATTGTATTTGTAACAACTGCGATATTTAATATCACCTGTATCATCATATGTGCCATAGCTCCCGATGCGATCAGCGCGCCGAACAGATCCGCAGCATGGGTTGCTATAACGAAAAAACGCCAGATCAGGATCAAAAATAATATCAGAATAAACCCCGCTCCAAACAGCCCCAGCTCCTCACATACAATGGAAAAAATCATATCATTCTGCGCCTCCGGCACGAAGCCCAGCTTCTGTACACTCTTCCCCAGCCCTCTTCCAAACAGGCCGCCGGAGCCTATTGCATATAATCCCTGCAGGGTCTGGTAGCCCTTTTCAAATTTCTCCGGATCCCTCCAGATTTCAAGCCGTTCCAGCCGGTAACTCTCCAGCGCCAGAAAGATTCCCATGAATCCGCAGCCAAGCACTCCCATCCAGATAAACTGCGCGTATTTCGGGCTTGCCACAAAAATCAATATTACTCCGATTCCCAGAATAATGATCGCAGTGCTCAAGTTACTTGCCCCCACCAGTCCCACAATAGGAAGGATACTGACCATAATCTTAAACATGGTCCGTATATTTCCCATTGTTTTTACATTCTTGGTGACCAGATAAGCCAGAAACAATATCACCGCCACCTTGGCAAACTCAGAGGGCTGAAATGAAAAAGGCCCCAAAGACAGCCATCTTTTGGACCCGTTATATTCATCTCCGAACAGCATGACTGCAACAGACAAAAGAATTGCCGCCACATATCCAAGAACCGCAAACTTCCTCCAGATATGATAGTCCATACCCGCCATCACAAACATGGCCGCAATACCCAGCAGTGTGGCAAACAGCTGCTTCTTCAAATAGTAAAAGGAATCGTGAAACTTCACCTCTCCGTTGTATGCACTGGTACTGTATAGAATCACAAGCCCCATTATCATAAGTAAAAACAGCGCTGCAAGAAGCGTATAATCATATTTTTTCTTTTTTGAATCCGGCACCTTCGTCTGCCGCCTCCTTATAAGGAATTTACAATCTCTTTGAATTTATCGCCCCGTTCCTCATAATTCTTAAACATGCCCCAGCTTGCGCATGCCGGCGAGAGCAGTACCGCATCTCCGGGTTCCGCCAGCCTTGCGGCTGTAAGAACCGCTTCCTCAAATGTATCAAAAAGCATAACATCTGTAAATCCGCACTGTTCTGCTTCCTCTGCAATCTTCTCCTTTGTCTGCCCGATCAATAACAGCTTCTTCACCCTGCCCTCAAAACTTTCAATCCACTCTTTGTAGGAAGACTGCTTATCGTAACCGCCCCCGATCAGATAGGCAGGCCGGATCATTGCCTGGATTCCCTTGATCGCGGCGTCCGGATTCGTGCCTTTTGAATCATTATAATATGCAACTCCGTTTTTCTCAGCCACAAATTCAATCCTGTGCTCCACGCCGGCAAAATCCCGGACAGACTTCCTAATACTCTCCATGGGAACACCGTAAACAGCCGCCATCGCCGCTGCCGCCATCACATTCTCATAGTTATGAGTTCCAAGCAGCTTTAATTCTTTCACATTACATAGCAGACATTCCTTGGGATTCCGATAAATAATATTTCCTTCATCCAGATAAATACCTTTCTCTAGTTTACGCTGGCTGCTGAAATATAGAACCTGCCCGGTCAATGTTTTTCCGAATTCCCGCAGGACCTCGTCCTCATAATTCAGCACACAGGTATCCTCCGGTCCCTGATTCACTGCCACATTCTTCTTCGCCTCTATGTAGGCCTCCATGGTATGATGACGGTTCAGATGATCCGGCGTAATATTCAGAATCGCGGACACCCGCGCCCTGAAATCTACGATCGTCTCCAATTGAAAGCTGCTCATCTCCGCAACGACAACAGAATCTTCTCTTGTCTCTTCCGCCACATTAGTGTAGGGAGTTCCAATATTTCCTACCACAAACACATTTTTCCCTGCATCCTTCATGATCTGCCCCAGAAGCGCCGTAGTTGTAGTCTTTCCATTGGTCCCCGTAATGGCGAGCACGTCCCCTCTGCCAAGCTCATAGGCAAGCTCCACCTCGCCGATAATCGGGATCTTCTTCTCTCTCATACGATTTACCACCGGAAGGTCTGTAGGCACGCCCGGGCTCATCACTACCAGATCCAGTTCATCCATAAGCTTTTCCGGAAATTCTCCAAGTACGATCTTCGTCCTGCTTCCTTCCCGTATCTTTTCACGGATCGCTTCTTCCTCCAGTTTTTCATTGGCATCGTAGAGCGTAACAAAAGCTCCCTGTCCTTCCAAAATTCCTGCCGCACTGGTTCCGCTGATACCGGAGCCGAACACAAGAACCTTTTTTCCTGCTGCTTTCATAATTTCCTCCTATATTACATAACCATCAGCGCAATCAGGCACAGTATTGTTGTTATAATAGAAAACACCGCAACGATCCTGGTTTCTGACCATCCGCACAGTTCAAAATGATGATGGATCGGCGCCATTTTAAAGAATCTCTTACCGCCGGTCCTTTTAAAATAAGTTACCTGTATCATAACAGACAGCACTTCCACCAGATAAATCAGGCCCACGATCAGTATAAACAGCGGCATCTGAAGCATATATGCCGTGGAAGCGACAAACCCTCCCAGCGCCAGGGATCCGGTATCCCCCATAAATACACTCGCCGGATACACATTGAACAGCAGAAAGCCCAGCAGGGCTCCTACCACCGCACAGGTGGCAGGCTCAATCCCGCTCTTTGTACCAATGGCAACCACGGTAAAAAAGGTTGCTACTAATACGGTAACGCTGGACGCAAGGCCGTCCAGGCCATCCGTAAAATTCACGCCGTTCACTGTTCCGATCACTGCTACAAATAACAGCGGAATGGCAAACCAGCCCAAATCCAAATATTCCCCTCCGGTAAAGGGAATCAGCATCGTCAGCGGAATACCGGCCACCTTCACCAGATAAAACGCAAACACGGCAGTCACCACGATCTGCAGCGCCATTTTCTGCTTCGGAAATAAGCCGTCTGAACGTTTCATAACCACCTTCAGGTAATCGTCTAAGAATCCGATCAGCCCAAATCCCAGCGTCACAAAAAGAACCGGAATGATCTGCGGGTTACTCCTGATATAAAATACAGATGTAATTACAATACTCAGCAGAATGATCACGCCGCCCATGGTAGGGGTCCCGGCTTTCTTCAAATGTTCTTTCACTCCCTCTTCCCGTTCAGTCTGTCCCATTTTCAGCTTCCGCAGAACAGGGATGATTACCGGCCCCATAACGGCGCTGATCGCAAACGAGATAAGAACCGGCAGAAATATCCTATAATCCATATTACACCTCATCATTTCTTTTGTTATTTGCTCTCAATCTACAATAGTATACTGCATTTCCTATTCTTTTTCAATGCCAAGATAGGGAAGTACATTTTCAAAAATCGTTCCGATGACCGGCGCCGCAATCGTCCCTCCATAATATACACCCTGTGGATTGTAAATGATGCACATTCCCACAACCTGAGGATCATCTGCCGGGGCAAAGCCGATAAAGGAGGAAATGTATTTGTTGGCGCTTCTTGGGAGCGTCTGTGAGGTGGCGGTTTTTCCTCCGATCCGGTAGCCTTCAATGGCAGCCTTATTGCCGCCGCCCTCTGACACGACGCTTTCTAACAGCATTCTCATGGTTGCCGAGGTTTCTTCTGAAAGGATCCTCTCCCCCTTGCCGTAGTCAAAGGTTTCTACCACTTCCCCGTTCTTATCCAGCACCCGCACTCCGAAATGGGGCGTCACTCTCTGCCCTCCGTTAATAATAGAGCTGACTGTTGCCGCCATCTGCACCGGCGTAATCTGGAAGGACTGGCCGAATGACATGGTGGCAAGTTCCACCTGCCCGATATCTTCTTTCTTGTGCATGATAGTCGATGCTTCTCCGGGAAGATCCACGCTGGTATTTCCAAGGAGCCCGAACTGCTGATAGTATTTATAAAATGCATCCACGCCCAGCCGGAGGCCGATATTGATAAATACCGGGTTGCAGGAATTCTGGATCCCCTGCACAAAGTTCTCCGCCCCATGGCCGCCTACCTTGTGGCACCGGATCTTCCTGTCCTCCACCACATAATACCCCGGACAGCTGAAGGTATCCTCCAGAGACACCACGCCTTCCTCCAGACAGGCCGCCGCGGTTACCGTTTTGAAAATGGAGCCCGGCTCGTAGGTATCGTTAATACTCCGGTTCCGCCACATTTGATTCAAAGCGTTCTGCTTCTCCTCCTCAGACATTCCTTCTGTGTTTCCCGGCAGGGTAAAGGGGTCGTTCAGGTTAAATTCCGGTACATTTACCATAGCAATTAATTCTCCATTCTGCGGGTTCATCAAAATAATAGAAACCCCGTCCGCCTGCTTCTCCTCCATCACTTTCTCGGCCATCTGCTGGGCATACATCTGAATATTGTAATCTAAGCTGAGCTGTAAGGTATCGCCTGCTACAGGCTCCACCCGGTCCTCTGCAACTCCCTCCAGTTCTACGCCTCTGGCATCTGTCGTCGTAAGGATCTTACCGTCCTTCCCCTTCAGATAATCTTCATATTTCACCTCAAGCCCGATAATACCCTGATTGTCTCCTCCAGTAAATCCAAGCACAGTAGAAGCCAGCTCATTGTATGGATAATAGCGTTTAAAATCTTCATCCACCTTCACGCCGTCAAGCTCAAGATTCCGGATTTCATCTCCTACCGCCTTATCCACATTAGTCTTGATCCTTTCTATAGAAGATATCTTTTCCACCCGGCTCCGCACCGTATTCTCGTCCATTTCCAGAATATCAGACAAAGCCCGGATCACGCCCTCCGGATCCGTAATCTGGCTGTGGATAACCGAAATCGTACAAACCGTCCGGTTTGTAGCAAGCACCGTTCCATTGGCATCTACGATTTCTCCTCTTGCGGCCTTGATGTCCCGCTCCCTCTCATGCAGATCCTTTGCTTTCTCCTGATAATATTCTGCATCAAATACCATCAGATACACCAGCCTGCCGATCAGGAACAGGATAACCGCCAGCGCAAAGAAAAATACAATGCAGATTTTTCTCTTATTATATGTTTTATTTTTCAAGCAGAAAACCTCACATAACGATTCCCTATAGTTTACGGCACGTCATGCAAGGTTATTCCAAATTCTTTATTTTTCTTTTTGGGAAAACCGCGGCTAAAAGGGACGCGGTATCTGCACAGACGAAACTGTATTGCACCGGATTATCTGCCACATCCGCTATTCCTCTGTCTCTTCACTGGTGTAATCATCCTCTGAACCGTCTTCGTAATACTCCTCATGATCTTCTTCGTAATCATAGTCATCTTCATAATCATCTTCATAATCATCTTCGTAATCATCTTCGTAATCATCTGAATAAACAGTGATATCATCGTCATCCTGCTTTACCGTTCCCAAAGTTGCCGGATCATAACCGGCAGCCGGGGTAACTCCCAGATAGGGGAAAATCTCTTTCATGATGTCTGCGGCCAGCTGCACTGCAAGGGCACTCTGTCCCTGATCGTAATCATTTACCTCATCAATCACGACATAAACCACTACTTCCGGATTCTCCTGAGGGGCATAGCCGATGAAGGATACCAGATATTTTCCGTTATCACGGGGAAGCTTCTCCGCCGTCCCGGTCTTTCCTCCAATTTCGTAGCCCTCCAGATTCGCCTTGTCTCCGCTTCCGTTCAGCACAACGCCGCGCATATAATCCTTGACAATTGTGCTGGTTTCCTCAGAAATAGTACGTTTTACGAGCACCGGATTTCTATTGTCAACCACATTTCCATTTTCATCTATAATCTGCTTTACAATATGAGGTTCATAATAATCTCCGCCGTTTATCAGAGAACAGAAGCCTGCCGCAAGCTGTGTCATGGTTACATTAAAATTCTGCCCGAATGCATTGGTGGCAAGACTGGCATCATCCATAGTCTCCGGCGTATAGAGAAGTCCCTCCGTAGAGGCATCTCCGGGAAGATCGATCCCTGTCAGCTCTCCAAATCCGAAAATATGCTGGTATTTGCACAGTTCTTCCCTGCCGATCATGCTGCCGATCTGCATCAGAGCAACATTACAGGAATTTTCTATGGATTCCTTCAAAGTCTGGCTCCCATGTCCTTCCTTATTCACACAGTGGATATCATGGTCTCCAATATGCAGCATACCGCCGCAGGTAAAGCTTTCATCTCCATTCAGCGCTCCGATTTCCAGTCCTGCCGCCACGGTAAATGGTTTTATAGTAGAACCAGGCTCATAGGTATCGCTGATACAGAAGTTTCTCCACAGCCGGTTCATGGCCTCCAGCTTTTCTTCCTCCGTCATTTCCTCAATCTGTTCTTCGGTATAATATTTTGTCAGGTCTCTGGGACTGTTCAGATCATAATTCGGATAAGAAGCTTCTGCAATAATCTCTCCATTTTGAGGATTCATTACTATCACTGCCGTATTGGCGCTTCCTTCCCCCGGATAGGCATAGTCTTTGCGGTCTTCGTTAAACGCAATAATATGCTTCTCAACAATGCTCTGCACCTGCAGGTCAAGGGTAGTTACAACCGCATCTCCGTTGTTCGGCTTTTTTACTGTCCGCTCCACAGAAGCGTCCGTATTCAGATAGCCGTACTCCCGCCCGTTTGTTCCATTGAGAACCGAATTATAATATCCTTCAATCCCATTATTTCCCACATTACCGTCTGAAGTAAATCCGATCACATCACAGGCAAGAGCATTATATGGATATTTTCTTAAATAATCCTCCTCCAGCCAGATACCATATACATTAGGATAATTCTCTTTATCCGCATCAATCTCTTTAAATTCCTTCGCCTTGGCATACTCCACTCCTTTTTTCAGGATTGCATACCGGCTGTCCGGATTCTCCTCCATCAGTTCACGGATCTCATCACCGTCCAGTTCAAAGCAGTCCTCCAGCACCCGGATCGTCGGATCAATGTATTTCTTGTCGCTGACTGCCGCTTTCACATCCAGAATCACATTATACACACGTTCGCTGGTCGCCAGCTTCGTGCCGTTACAGTCCAGAATATCCCCCCGCTTATAGGGAATGACCCGGCTGTCATACTGCTGCTGTTCCAACACGACTCTTGTGTACTGGTCTCCCCTGCTCGCATTAATGTATGTAATTCTGAACACCAAAATAGTAAAAACCAGTATCACTCCTACATACAGTAATACCAGTTTTTTCTGCATAAATTTGGGAAATTTTTTAATAAGATAATACTTCGTTTTCTTGGACATATTTCCACCCTACTTCTGTAAATCCGCCGGATCTGCCAGTACTCCCTCCTCCGGGATCTCATCATACTGTTTAATATAATCTCCGGTAGGATTATCATATTCGATCACCTGACTGTCCGATGCATATATCATTCCAAGCTCATTCAGGGCCTTCTCTCTGATTTCATCCAGATTCACAGCATCCATGACCGCATTATACTTCGTTGTGTTCTCTTCATGCAATGCTACGATCTCTTCCTGAAGAGCTGTAATATGCTTGGAACGATTGGTAATCTCCGACCTGAGCTGTACATAATTCACACACACAAACAGCATCACCACCGCGGCAAATGCGAGAAACACTACATAGCCCTTATTGATTCCCATTGCCTGCCTGCGGTTCTGCTTTACCTGGCTGCTGGTCTTCTTACGCCTTTTCGGACTTTCTACACGCCTCTCCGGCTCATACACCGGCTTCGGCGCTGCATTTCCATAAACATACATCTGGCGTGGATCGGACGAATTTCTTCTATGTAATGATGGCCGTCTCCTGTCTGCTGACACTCTTGCCGCCATGCCTCTCTCCCCTTTCTTACTTTACACCAGACCGCCTGCCCTGCCGGCCATTCTCCCTCTATGACCGTTCAAAGATGCGCAGCTTCGCACTCTTAGCGCGGCTGTTTGCCGCAATCTCCGCTTCCCCTGGCAGTACAGGCTTTCTTGTAATAATACTCCCCTTTGAGACCTTACCGCACACACACACCGGAAAATCCTTCGGACATGTGCAGGGGTTCTCATTTTTTCTAAAAGCACTCTTTACAATTCTGTCTTCTAATGAATGGAAGGTTATAATACATAACCTTCCGCCAAAGTTCAATATATCGATCATATCATCCAGCGACTCAGAAAGAACCTCCAGTTCCCTGTTCAGCTCAATGCGGATTGCCTGAAACGTCCGTTTCGCCGGATGTCCGCCCTTCTTCTGATACTTCATCGGAATGGCGCGCCTGATTATCTCTGTAAGTTCCCCAGTGGTCTCGATGGGTCTTCTGCCGCGCTCCTTTGCAATATGCCTGGCAATGTTCTTCGCAAACTTGTCCTCCCCGTAATCGCGGATCACGCGGTAGAGATCCATCTCACTGTAGTCATTGACGATGTCCCTTGCCGTCATCTCCTGACGTCTATCCATCCGCATGTCCAAGGGTGCATCCCCGCGGTAGGAGAATCCCCGGTCTGCCGTATCCAGCTGATAAGACGATACGCCCAGATCGAGCATGATCCCATCGACTTTGTCAATGCCTAATTCATGGAGCCTGGACTTCATATCACAATAGTTGCTCCGGACTATTGTAACCTTCTCCCCGAAGTCCTTTAAGCGGACGCCTGCCGCCTCGATTGCGGCTTCGTCCTGGTCTATTCCTATAATACTCCCCTTTTCACCTAATCTGGTGCACACTTCATAGCTGTGTCCTCCACCGCCCAGTGTGCCGTCCACATAGATGCCCTCTGGCTTTACGTTTAAGCCGTCAATTGTCTCCTTAAGTAATACTGATGTATGATTGAATTCCATATCCTTCTCCCCTAGATACTGAATCCACTGGCTTCCATCTCTGATGCAATATCTTCGATATCCGCCTCCACTTCAGCATTCTTTGCATCCCATCTGGCCTTGTCCCATATCTCGGCACGCTTCCCCATACCGATAAATACAACTTCCTTCTCAAGCTTTGCATAGTCTCTTAAAACAGAAGGCACCAGTGTTCTTCCTTGCTTATCAAGATCGCCGTCTGTTGCTGATCCCTGAAAGAAATAAGCAAACTTTCTTGCGTTCTTGTCCGTGGTGGTTGGCAGGGCGTTAAGCTTCTCCTCAAATGCGTTCCATTCTGTCTCAGGATAAACGTACAGACAATTCTCCATTCCCTTGGTTATGACGAAATGCTCCCCTAAATCGTCACGAAACTTCGCAGGAATGATAAGTCTTCCCTTAGGGTCGATATTATGACTGTACTCTCCTTTCAACATTGAACTCACCCTCTTTCATCCAGCAGCTCCCCAGCAGCTTTCATGAAATGCACAAAGGGCTCATCCACTCTCGAACCACTTTATACCACTTCCCTCCACTTTCTACCACTTGAAACCATTGTAAACCATCTTATAGGTGATTTCAACCCCCTTTTTGAGAAAAATGAAAATCTCCGCCTGCATGGACAGCCTTATCTGACTTCCCATGCAGGCGGAGATTATTAGTACAAATATATTAGAATCACCCTTTTTTTCCTCATAAAACAAAGCAGGACAGGCAAAGCTAACCTTTACCCGTCCCGCTAAATTCTCTCATCTATACTCTGCTTATTCCGCCGCAGGCGCCGCCAAATGCGACTGATACTCCGTGATAGCCGTGTAATCCACCTGTGCCGTCTGCTTCGGCCTGCTGGAATCATAAAGATTATATCCAGAGTATCCAAGCCAAACGACCAGCGCTAATCCCAGAATTCCTACAACGGCTCTCCGAAACAGCTGCTTCACCTTCTCTTTCTTCATATTCTGCTTACGGTTCGCCTTTTCCTGTTTATATTTATCAACCTTTTCCTGACTCATATTCTATGGCTCCTTTTCTATAATCAAGCACTGACGCCAGACCTCTGCGGACCGGATTATTTGTCAGCATACCTATCATAGCACATTTTCATACAGGAAACAACTTCTAAATCACCACAATTACTCCGCCGTCCGACGCATACATACTGCTGATGCCTGCGGTATCCAGCACAAGTACATCCTTTGGATTCATCCGCTCCACAAGCATCCTCTTCAGCTCCTGTGCCCTTGCAGGACAGTTACAATGGCTGACTGCCAGAGTCTTCTCCTCTGCCCGTACCGTTTTCTTTGCCACTTCGTCCGCAAGCTTCACAAGCGCCTTCTTCATGCCTCTCGCCTGGCCCAGCTGGCAGATCGTCCCCTCCGGAGTAGCACCCATGACCGGCTTAATATTAAGCGCTGTTGCCACAACAGCCTTAAGTCCCGTCAATCTTCCGTTCTTGCGGAGGGTTTCTAATGTCTCCAGAAGGAAAAAAGTATTCTGGCCTTCAATATAGGCCTCCACCGTATCCACAATCTGCTGAAATTCCATCCCCTGCTCCTCACATTCAGCAATCTTTAACGCGATCAGCGTCTCGCCGATAGATGCAGACCGGGAATTGAATACGTAGATATCCTTCTCTCCATACTCCTCATGATACAGGTTTTTACCAAGAACCGCACTGTTGTAGGAACCGCTGAGCTCTGCCGACAGTGTTACGGCATATACATGCTCCTCCTCACAGCTGTACGCCTCCCTATAGGTCTCCGGTGAAGGGCAGGATGACTTCGGCCCGTTAGGACTTGCTGCCACCCTATCCAGAAATTCCTTCTGGTCGAATGTCTCATCATCTATAATATGATAGTCGTCCACATCAATAGACAGGGACGCCGTCACAAAATGCCCGGATGCCTTCATTTCCCGAGACAGCTCTCCGCAGCTGTCAACAATAATCTTATAACTCATATCAAACCCTCCCGCAGATGCCAAAGTACGTTATCCGCTTCTATTACATGTAGTTTTAAAAACTACTTAAATAATAGCATATAATACCCGTTCTTGGCAAGAGCATACATGGCTCAAATGATAAGATTCTCTATTCTTCAAACCGGATTTTACCGGATATCCCCAATGCCAGACCCATTTCCGCCATCAAAAACAGAATCGAGGTTCCGCCATAGCTGATAAAAGGCAGCGTAATACCCGTGGTTGGAATCATATTGATCACAACCGCCACATTCAAAATAACCTGGATCGCTATGTGGGCAAAAATACCGGTCACAATCAACGCCCCATACATATCCGGTGCATTCTGCGCAATAAACATCAAACGGTACAAAAGCAGGCCGAACATGAGCAGCACAATAATCGCGCCAAATACCCCCAGCTCCTCGCAGATAATCGAAAGGATCATGTCATTCTGAACCTCAGGAATGATCATCTTCTGAGCGCTGTTGCCAAGGCCTTTCCCAAAAAATCCCCCGGAGCCCACTGCATACAGTCCCTGCATAACCTGATAGCCCCAGTTTGATGCATACCGTTCCGGCTCCAGCCATACCAGTACGCGGCGGAGACGGAAATTCCCGCTCATCTCCGGATTCTGGACAACCAGCTTCAATATCGTTACCATGATCAGAAGAAATACAAATCCTCCGGCTACAATAACAATAAAGGGGGCTGTCTTTGGATGGACGACAAAAACCAGAAAACAGGAAATCCCCATTACGATAATCGCCGTACTCATATTTTCCGTCATAAAGTATACGCAGACCGCCGAGAAACCTCCCCAGATCAATATATGTATGATCCCCTGCAGGGAATGCACTTCCTTGCCCAGTTTACAGAGCAGCTGAGGGATAAATAGGATGATTGCAATCTTGGCCACCTCCGATGGCTGAAACTGCTGATCAAAAGGAAGCTTGATCCAGCGTCTCGCGCCGTTAACCTCCTGCCCCAGCGGCGTCATAACAAGTGCCATCAGAAAAATGGACAGCCAGTAAAGCTTCTTGGCATAGATTGCAAAAATATGATAATCAATATTAGAAATGATATAAGCGCCGAGAAAACCTGCGGCACAGAAGAAAGCCTGCCGTTTAAAAAAATGCATGCCGTCCTCATACACTCTCAGAGCGCTGTAGGAGCTGGTACTGTACAGCATAGCCAAACCAAAGCATACTAAAAATATAATCACCGCAAGCAGGCTGTAGTCAAAATACTGCACTTTCCTTTTTTTCTTTCCCCCGGACCTCACCCGCTCCCTCTCCCGGCGCGTCCGCGGCATCTGTCTGATATTACCCATAATTATTACACTCTCCAATCCATCTTATTATATCCGGGTAGAACAATAAATACAACCAGACAGTTCAAAAAAATCAAATCCTGCACCTTTTACACGGATTTTCCATACTATGTATTGTAAATGTTTTGAAAGGAGTACTTGAGTATGCCGAATTACCGCTATAACATGCCGGATTATGAGCGGAGAAATAATTGCGGGAATCATCCGCATGCAGTCCCGCGCAGGCAGCACCCGCAGGAATACAGCACGGCCAGGGAATCCTGTGCTTCTGTGTTAAATTCCCATGAACCGGTTAGAAATTCCTGCGAAGTGCCCCACAGGGAATGCCGCGATGCAGGAGAAATGTCCTGTGCAGTAAGCGAAAGCTGCGACGCTCTGGCCGGGATGCCTCTTGCAATGGCATATGTACCATGGCAGATGTGGCGTAAGATCTATGAAGCTGAAAAAGCATTGTGCCAGGGTACGATATTTGAAGAATTAGATAAACCTTTCCGGGGAACAGGAGGTGTCTGCTGATGTCCGATAACAGGCCTTGCCGAAAAGATCTGATGAATAAAATCAATGCTGTAAGCTTTGCAGTGGATGATGTGAAGCTGTTTCTGGACACACATCCGTGCGACGAAGAGGCTTTGGAATATTTTAATGAATTCCAGCAGCTCCGCAGATCTGCACTGAAAGAATATGCCAGATATTACGGTCCTCTGACCATCGATACTGTAGATGCCGATGAATGCGACCGCTGGAACTGGATTAATGAGCCATGGCCGTGGCAGGAAGGGGGATGCTAGTGTATGTGGAATTATGAAAAGAGGTTACAATACCCGGTAAAGATCAAACAGACAAATCCCCAGATTGCACAGGTGATCATCACGCAGTTTGGAGGACTATAATGCAGTAACCTATAATATATACCTTTATCTTATCAAAAATTTTTCTCAGCTTTCAGTAGTTCCAGTCCTGCCTTCCACGCCACCGGCCCTGCCTCATGCGGATCATCGGCAATACCCTTCGACAATTCAAACTGCCTGGTCTTGTCCTCTGTATCCGGTCCGAAGGAACCGTCTACTGCAACCTCATATCCCGCAGTGCAGAGAATTCTCTGCCAGATTTCAACCGCCGTCCCGGTCATCCCCAGTTTTAAAATCGGCATGCTTGCTGTCACAATCACCTTTCCTCCTTCATTATAATTTTGTACGGACCCGGCGTTTGTTTCTCCCGCGGCATCCTCTCCGGCATACCGCAGTACGCAGTCCCATGGATAATTCCGGTAGGCCCTGATCAGGAATTCCTTACCGGTCTGGTCTCCCGGAGTTCCTCCGGTAATCCCGCCCTTTTCATTGATGGAGGCTTCTGCCTCCATGCCGTTACCGCAGTACATAGCGGTATGCTTCTGCTTGTTCAACAGGACATCGCCCCGCTTCAGGCCGGATCCCGTAGATCGGTTTACGCTGGCCGTTACATCAACAAATCCCAGTGCCAGGAATACGCCGTACATATTCCCGGTATATGTAGCGCCTCCGGTCTTAACCGGAACGCCTGCCCGCTCCCAGGCTGTGATCACCGCGGAACTGCAGTCATAGTCCCCTTTTTCGCCCCATCTATATCTCTGGTCATATCCGTGGCGGTTGTCATTCGCTTTTGATTCCATCCAGCTAATAGCCGATTCTATTACTGACATACTTTACTCCTTTCCTGTGCGACGCCGCACATAAAAAGAGGACGGTGTTACCCGCCCTCTGAATCCTATCTATTACCCGGTAAGCTTCCGTCTTTATCCAGCAGATTCCGCATCATCTCATACAGCCCCGTACTGGCCAGACCGGAAATCATTCCGCCTAACACTACCTCGGCATTGATCCCCGCCTGCATGTTGATCAGGATATTGACCAGACAGCCCCCGCACAGCGCCGCCAGCGGAATGTACTTATTGGGGAACCAGCTGAATGCCGTTTTCAGGGCAAAGCCTGCACACAAGCAGATCCCCAGCGTTATCAGGTTCACGTATTCAAATAAGTATTTTAGATCCATGTTATTCTACCTTCCTTTCCAAATCGTCAAGCCTGTGGTTAGCAACTTTCGCCTTCTCTTCTAATAAGTATGTGCGCTCCACCACAGAATTGTGCTTTTCTACCTTTTTCTCCAGCTGTTCTATCCGGTACTTAGTAAGCTGGGTGCCCCCAAAGCTCCCGGCCAAAGTACCGATCAGGGACAGGACAGCTACTAATACTGTATCAGGCATATCCCATTACTCCTTTCATTTCTCCTGTTACTCTGCCAGCTCCGGCACATCCAGATCGATCAGGACGTCCTTTACCTGCTCCCTGATCTTCTCCGGAACGTCTGCAATAGACTTCTTACCCTTCACGATAAGCGCTGCATAAATAACTGCCATGGTTTCCGCCTCCTTCCTGAATATTTTTTGTAATATGAAAAACAGCAGCCCCTTAATCACCTTTCTTTTCCTCCTGATCAAGCAGCTGCCGGACTTCATTCTTCAATTCCTCACGGACGTCCTCGATTGTCTTTTTCCCTTTGCGGATCAGATCCGCATACACTCTGGCTATGTAACTCATGTCTTACACCCCCATTCCTTCATACATCTCACACATGGCCATCTGCAGGTCTGTGACCTGTGATGCCGTATCCTCTGATAATGCTTTTGCAGACTCCGCCGCCACCGAAGCCGACAATGCCTTTGCTTCTGCATTAGTGATTCTTTCCTGAACCTTATCTGTTTCCTGCGCAAGAATAACGGTTTTTGTATCTCCCATAAACATAATGCCGCTATATACCGTATACCCTGGTACTTCTCCAAACTTCTCTCCATCTAAAGTCTGAAGCTCAATACTTGCAAGATTAACCGGATCAAGAAAAATCTCCTGAATATCCTCACAGGATTCTTCTTTAAAGTCAATCTCAAACCTTCCGTCAGTTACCTCTGCACGGGTTACTGAATGTACAGACCCGTCAACTAATTTAATTTTCACTGTCTTCTCCTTTCTTGTACGATGCCACGCATAAAAATAAGAGCTTTTCAGCTCTGGTTACCAAGTTCTCTGTTATTTTTTTATACCTTTTACTGTACTAAATTAGTATATGTGCTTTATACCAACGTCCAATTTAGCGATACAGTGCCATCCGAGTTATGCCGCATAAAATATATTTGCCCGCCAAAAGTAAAAGCATATTTCATTACTCCAGCAGAAATATTCAACGAAAGAATCACACCAGCCCAATCATCAGGTGCTCCGACTGTATATCCGCCGTATACATACAACCCAGTAGAATACGCACCATAAGTAGGGTTCTGACCGCTTGGAATTGTCCTAAACGTTAACGCAGACCCTTCTGCACCGCTTTGACCATTCAGAATTTTCAGCACGTCTGTTAATTCAACAAATTTCTCTGATGCCGTCATTCCATCCATTAAGAAGCCTGACTCACTTATCTCCGTACTCCGCACTATTTTAGATATATTTATTTTCTCGTCTATCTGTTTCTGTACATTTCCAGTCAAATCAGATAAATAATCCAGTGTTTTAACAGTTATTTCTGATGCGGACACTTTCCCAGATGAATTAGATGTTAGCACACGATTTTTCGTCAGATTTTTCCCAAGAAGCGTACTTGCCGCTCCATTTGAAATATCTGTAAACCATTTTTTTATTTTTCCTAATATAGCAGAAAGCGTATCATTTTGATTTATATCATCCCTTTCCGCCACCTCACTAAATGGTATTTTCACCGTGCTGATATTTTCTATATTACCTGTTTCACCTTTTGCAACAAGGTGTATCCAATAATCGGTATTTGTCGGCTGTATATCCTCTGAGGCTGTGTGTGATTCCACACATCCATACGTACTTCCCTCATATGTTACTATGTCTATATGTTCTGCGTTGTTAAAATACTCTGCCCCAAGTATCCATTTTCCACGCAGACGCAAAGAGGTTCCTTTATCTCCTCTTGGAATCGTAATATCTAATACAGCGTCTTTCTCCGATCCAGTATTTTCCACAGATGCTTCCGAGCCTGCTTCTCCCGTCTTTACTCTCCCTATTTGGACGCTTCCGGTAAATTCGCCGTTATCCGCCTTGGCTTGAAGGTCATCTACCTTTTTAACCGCTTCTTTTATCTTAATTTCGTACTCATCAAAAAAGCCGCTTTCATTCCTGCTCTGCTCCGCATCTCCTTCTGTAAAATTGGGATATACTTTTACCAGCTGATCAAAAGTGACGAGTACATCTTCTCCCCGTGAGATACGCAGTTGAAGTATGCAGTTCCCAATTTCGGAAAACATCTGTGTCTCAACATTTACTATTACGGAATTTTCATCAATAACCGCAGTATTATATACAGCTTTTCCAGATGGCTTTTGGACATAGACTTGTGCTTTTGCATTTTCTGGTATTGTAAAATCACAAAACTGAAACTGTAGATTCTGTGCATTTGTATTTCTTATATATGGGATTGTTCTTGTTAATCCTCTTCTTTTTACAAGTACATCTCTTATTATGTTATTCACATCTTACCCCTCCTAGAATTCTGTTGTGCTTGACTCCCACCCTGCTATGCATCCTCTTTGAATATCCAGTGTTGTCCCTGTTATGCTTGTTATTTTTCCCGAACTCCATGAAAGTCCTGATATCAATCTCAATTTCCCTGTACATGTTTTCATATCATTTCCCGGAAGCCTTTTTATTAATCCATGTTCCACTTCTATCACCTGTCCACCTGCCGGAAATGTTCCCGACGCTGTATTAATTATCCGTGGAGTTTCATCCAACTTAGAACTATCAAATTCAAAAACAGGTTTTAAGTTTCCATCACTCCCGGAACCATCATCATAGCCTAAAACCAGTCTGTCCCCGGTATCACAATACATTCCAATTCCAACACGGTCGCTTCCCGTCTTTTTCACAGAAGTGATTTTTCCAACAGGATTTCCGTTATCATTCCATGCATAAAACCGAATTTGATTATTCTGGATATCAACGGATTTGTAACCATTCACGGCAAACTGCCGGAATACTCCCGTAAGCTGCATTTCCCCGGTATCAAGATTCCAGAATGATTTACCTGTTTTATCTGATAATATCCCGGCAATAAGTACGTCGGCATATCCTCCTCTTGCCGTAAACGCTGTAGACCAGTCCCAATCCCTCCCGTCTGCCGTTCTTTTATCTGCAATCTGGAATCCTTGAGTACCGATTGCCAGCGCCCCAAATAGTTCGGATTCTGGATCCAAATCTTCAAACAGGATAGCCCTTACATCTTGTCGCTGCGCTACATTTTTTTGATATCTAAGCTGTGTATTGATAGCATTCAAAACTCCCTGTACCCTCTCTGCTACAACTGTGTTTCCCGGCCCAAGGATTTCATTTACCGCATTTAATGAATAGGCAAGCTCCTGAAAATAATCATATTCAAAATCTCCCAAAACAATTGTAACTGGAATATTTCTAATGCAGTCCCAGGTAATTTCAATAACCCTTTCTTTTGTCGTGATATCCAGCTCCTTGTGCCTGCATTTAATATCATCCCCCAGACCAACCTTTTCAAGAATCTCAAAGCCTTTGTATTCTTCCGTTCTTGATAGTTCTACCATATTAATATCTATCGAAACAGCCGGAAGATCAGCTCCGTTTTCAAATTCCTCTTTACACCGCTGAGTCAGCGCCCTGTCTAAATCATCCTGTGTATCACAGATTAAAACTCCTTTATCTTCGTCCTCTGCCTGAGCATCTTCTCTCATCTTTACATCTTCAAATTTAATCTTCCTGACATACTTTTTTTCATATTTATCTATATTCTCAGAATCTACCCATGGATGCTGACCGGATATTTTGTATCCGTTATAGGCTACAGGAATAATTCTTGTAATTACTTCCGACATATCCAGATGATACTCAATGCCTTCCATATTTTTTCCATATCTGGCTTCTACCCCATAATCTCCACCGACTCTTTCATTGATAATAATCTTATAATTGTCATATAATATTTCGCCGCCCCATCTTTTAATAAAGGTCGGTTCATCCGTTCCGTTAATGGCATCTACAAGATTTCTCATCTCAAAATATGCTGTAGAGGTTTTTGTAATATCAGACTCGCCATGATACTTTGAACCTTCCATCATAATATCTAAGGCCTGCTGGCCGTTCTTTACTGTCGGCCGTACATCCAGAAGAAAGCATTCATCCTCTGCGTCCAAAAACACAGGAAGCGCTGTTGCTATGATTTCCGTATCCGTCTTTTCCACTTCCCGGATACGAAACAATTGATTTTTTCCTATAAATGTTGGTGCAGATATCACACACTCTTCTTCAATAGACTTCCATCTTCCCTCCGTATCCCTCGGATGGGTTAATTCCATCATCCACGTATCGTTAAGCTTCGCCGACAGCTTACATGATTCTGGAAATAATACCATATCTCCATTCCACGTATAATCTGTATTGCCTTTTGCATAAATCTGTATCATATACTCCTCCAGTTTGGGATAACTTTCAAATCAAATCCTGCTGTTATTTCTATTTGGTTACTTCCTTCCCTAAGATATAAATCCTGATAATCCCCTGATACTGCCGTATTATTCATAATACCATCGGTTCGATAGGCAATCATCCGCTCCGTATCAATCGTAAGATTCTGACCGATGTTAGCTCTCATTTCCTGACCGTTTACAGATAATGTACATACACCCTCTCCGGTAATTTTATACATGGGATGCGCTTCATAATATGGGTTGTACAGCACCTCCGACCTGTCATACTCAAATTTTCCACTCTTCAGGTATGTAAATGGATCACATGTGAAATCTGCTGTAAATCTTCCAACCCGTCTGCTGTCTCTTTCGCAAGTATCAACATCCACATAGGAAACCTTATAGAAATATTCCGCATCATCCGAAAATTCCAATTCTCCGCTTCCCGACAGCCAGCGTTTTGCTCTTCGGAATATTTCATTCCATTCATTCTCTTTTGCAAGAAAATTAAATTCTACTGGTATATTAATAGGCTCATACCTTTTATTATCCATTATCAGAATTCCAGAGTTTCCGGGTACGGCTATCTTTTCCCTGTCTTTTGTCGGAGCCGGTATATTTGGCCGTTCCATTGGCAGAATCCCATAATCTTCACATCGTTCCCCTTTAAATAATACACTGTACTGCATTTCTTTCCCTTCCTGCAATTAAACCTCTTTTACCGCCTTACATTTACCTTCGCGCCATTTGCTTTATATTTCTGTGCCCTGCTGATCCCATTCATTGCAATCTCTGCAATCTCTGTCTTGGTGTAATTCCCATTGACGTAGATAGGCAGTTCTACCACCAGCCTCTCCTGTAATCCGGTAACACTTGCATTTAATATCTGTCCTAATTTTGAATAAAAGGAATCCAGAGGAAGAACCGCTTCTTTCCCCGCTTCTCCGCCTCCAAGCAGTTTCCCGTCCATCTGACCGAATATCTGGGCGCCGGACAAGATTCCTCCGTCTTTAAACCATGAAACATCAATCTTCGGTACTTTAGGCGGAGCCAGCGAAAAACTTCCTGCTATGGAAAAATGCGGAAGCTTCAGCTTCGGAAGGCTCCATGAAAAATTAAAGAATCCTTTGATCTTATCAATCGCACTGCGCACACCTTCCCTTGCCGCGTCCATTTTATCCGAAAAATCACTCCGTATTGATTCCATCTTTGACCTTACTGTTTCCCTTGCATTCCCAAGCTTTCCGTCAGTCAATTGATCAATTTTGCTGAATGATACTTCCCACCTGCTTTTGCAATCTTCTGCTACCATTCCTAAGATACCTTTAATCCCTCCGCCTTTCTCCTCAATCTTTTCCTGCACATTTGACCATGTTTCCGAAGTCTTTTCCTTAACCGACTCCCAGCCTTCTAGTACTTTATTCTTTGCATCTGTCACGGATCCGTGAATCTCTTCTTTCATATTCGTCCATTTCTCTTTTGCGCCTTCTCTTATATTTGTCCACGTTTCCTCCGTTTTCTCCTTCAGATTATCCCATTTTTCTGCCACATCATCCTTAAGCTCTCCTGCCTTTTCTTTGATCGTATCCCAGTTCTGATATAAAAGTACGCCTGCTGCCACAACGCCTGCTATTACTGCTGCAATCGGAAGTAATGGTGCGGATATACCTCCAAGAACTGTTATAAGCGTTCCGGCCGCTCCAGTAATTGCCCCGATAGATGATATCAGCGTTCCTATGATTATAAGCAATGGGCCAAGCGCTGCTACTACAAGACCGATTACAACAATAATTTTCTTCTGCTTATCATCCAGGCCGTTAAACTTATCCGTCCATTCCTGTACCTTTGCTACAACATCTTTAATCATCGGCATTAAAGTCTGCCCTATTGATATTGCCGCTTCGGAAACCGCGCTTTTAAGCTGTGTGATCTGGCCATTCAAATTATTATTCATCGTATCAGCCATCGTAGCAGCGGCTCCATCACAGTCCCCTAAATATCCACTCAATTCATTAAACCGATCACCAGAATTCGCCAGCAATGCATTAACACTCTTTAAATCCGTCTTGTTAAATATTTCATTTAACACCTGTGTCTGCTCTCCCTGTGACATTGTAGAAAGAGTTGCATTCAAATCATTGAATATGTCATTCATCGGCCGCATATTTCCATTGGCATCAAATACTTTCAGTCCCAGCTCCTCCATTTTCTCTGCCGCCGTATCTGTCGGCGCTGACAGAGATAATATCATATTTCTAAGTGCAGTTCCGCCTTCTGCTCCTTTTATACCATTATCGGCCAATATACCAAGAGCAGTGTTTAACTCTGTTGTTCCGCCTGCTAAGGTTTTTGCCGTGCCTCCTACCGTTAAGATAGCTTCCCCAAGTTGCGCTATGCTTGTATTTGATTTCTGGGAAGTTTTCGCCATTTTATCAACAAAGTTTTCTGCTGTCCCCGCGGTATCTCCTAACGCAGACATTGCATCTGTAACCATATCTGAAGCAGATGCTAAATCTATCCCGCCTGCTGCCGCTAAATTTAAAACTATAGGCAGAGTTTCTACGGATCTATCCACATCATAGCCTGCCAATGCTAAATAGTTTAAAGCTTCTGCCGCCTCTGACGCCGAATACTGTGTCGCAGAACCCATATCTCTTGCGGCCTTTTCCAGTTTTTCATAATCCTTTGAACCGTTTTCTATTTCTTGTGATGTCATACCCATCGTTGCCGCTACTTGTGACATGCTGCTTTCAAAATCTGCTGCCGTCTTGATGCTAGCCACTCCAATCCCCGCTATGGCTGTCGTTGCAGGCATTAGTTTTTTTCCAGCTGAAGATATGCCGTCCCCTACTTCCTGCATCTTTTTTCCGGCTTCCTGCATTTGCGTACCTAATATCGAAGCAGACTCTTTTGCCTGCTTTTCCAAATCATTCAGCCTCTGCTCTGTTTCAATAATCTCCCTCTGTAATGCATCATACTGCTCATGGGAAATCGGATTGCCGAATTCATCACTTACCTCTTTCGCCTTCTGTTTCAATTCTTTCAGATGATTCTGCTCATTTTTTAATTCTTCTCCCAGCGCTTTATACTCATCTGTATCTATCTTTCCGGCCTTTTCCAACTCCGACATCTTTTCTTTAAGTGTCTTAACCTTATCCTGCGTCTTTTTTATCTCTTCCTGTATTGGAGTATAAGCTTCTTTCCATGCATCATAATTCCCTGCACTTTTCGCGGCCTGCTCATTGGCGGCTTTTAACGTCTCCAGCTTCCTCTTTGTCTCCTCAACTGCCTGAGACAGTAATTTCTGCTTCTGCGCAAGCAGTTCCGTATTCTTCGGATCTATCTTTAGCAGCCTGTCCACGTCTTTAAGAGAACTCTGCACCTTTGACAGGTTTGAGTTCATACCGCTTAAGGCTTTATCCACCCCCGTCGTACTCCCATCAATTTCAATTGTAATACCTTTAATTCTCTTTGGTGCCACATCATCCTCCTAAGAACTCATTGAACTGTTTCTGTTCTGCAAGCCTTGGATATTCATACCCATCATTTGACTGTTCCGTCAGCATATCCCACACCATCCCACAGCTGAGGCAATCCAGTTCATCCAGTGTCAGCCCCAGCTGTTTGCATCTAAGCAGATATACCATGCTGTTTATTTCGCGGGTGGTGCGGGTGCCCGGTTTTTTGATTCTGCAACCTTCTTCTCGTTCGTATACCACAAATCAATAATTTCCGGCAGAATTTCATAGATTGAAAATGTCCTAAATGAATCAATCCACGTCCATGGATCCGGATATTCTTCCCGGAATGCTTCCTGCTCTTTTGTTTTTCTCGGAGTCGGCGCCAGTCCCTGATACGCAAACGTATAAGCAACTCTTACAAAATGCTCATAGTGTTCCATGTTAAATGAGTCATCTTCTTCATCGTTCTTTTCTTTCAGGCATTCCATATCCTTCAGGAAATCCCTTCCCGGAAACAGCTTATTGTACATAATAGGAGAAAAAGCAGAAGCCTTAAAATTAAAGCTCCTGCCTTCCTCGATTTCAATTATTTTCTGCATGCTCTAAATCCCTACCGCTTCTTCATTTTCTATTTCGGTTCCTTCTGCTCCTGCACCCTCAGCCCCTGCAATATTCATTCCAGGGATACACACCTGCTTGAACCATGCATTGTATGTATCTGCATTCATACTCTTCGTGATTCCGCCGCGCACAATGTTGATTTCTTCTCCATTAATGACAGCAAGCATCGGTGATACTGTAACAGACAGCTCCTCAGCATCCGGTTCTTTCTGGTTGTCTTTGTTATCGCCTGCCACCTTCGGCCTTGACGCAGTGCAGTTATAAAAAATCCAGCGAATCCCTTCTTTATCTCCTTTAAACTCCCCCATCAACGCGAACGGTGCGGGACTGGCATCGGCATCTTCATACTGCATTCCGGTCTTTTCATCTACCTTCTCCGCCAGACAGTCAACTTTAAACTCATCTGGTACCATTACAAAATTCAGAGTACCGCTATATCCGTTATTCGATACAATTATAATATAATCATGCCCGTCTGCTCTGGTCTTTGCCGTGTCCCCTTCAGCCCCCAGATCCATAGACATTAACCCATATATCGGTTTTACCGTATCTCCATAGGTCACACTGCCGTCCTCGTTAAGAACTCCCGGACAATAGCGACAGTTCTTAACATCAAAATGATATTTGTTTTTACTTTTCATCTTCATACCTCCAATTTGTAAATAATCGCCCATAATAACAATTCTTCTATATACTCACAGGATCGCTTCCACCGCAAATCCTCTGCTTCCAGCACTTCCTGCACAGTCTCTTCCGCCTCTGATACTTCCGTATCAGAATATATCCTGATTGTCAGCTCTTTAATATCTAGATACCGCTTCCCATCTGCATATACCGTCTTATCTGTCAATATATACTCCATAAACGGCGGTGACAACGAATTCATTTTACTTGCTGTAATATGATCCGGATGCTCTTCATCAAACATTATTTTCATTCTTTTACACAATTTCTTTACTTCTTCTTTTGTCATTTCCTTCTCCTTCCTTTTGTGCAACGCCGCACATTATGCGCCGACGCATAAAACAGGTTCTTTCTTTCCTTGTACACTAGCTCCCCTCCAACAAATATAAAAATATTTGTTTTTTCGTTGACAAATATTTTTATATGTGTTATTATAATATTGTCAGGAGGGTTACAAATGAAAAGTTATTCATCAAGGGAAGTTATCAAAATGCTAAAGGCGGACGGATGGTATGAAGTAAACGTGGTAGGAAGCCACCACCAATACAAACATCCAACTAAAAAGGGACGTACTACTGTAAAACATCCTGACAAAGACATCCCTATTAAAACGCTAAAACGCATTGAAGAACAATCGGGGCTAACATTCAGGTAGCCCCGATCCCCTCCCGGCATACCATATTAAGGAGGTTATTTCCATGAAAAAAGTAGAACGCTATTTTTATCCTGCTGTTTTCACTTACGAACCCGACCAGGAAATTGCCGTTGATTTTCCTGATTTGCAGTGCGCCACCAGCGGCGTCAATGACGATGACGCTCTTTTATCTGCCCGTGAACTTCTCGGCTGTGTCCTCTATGGATTGGAAGAAGACGGTGAGACAATCCCGTCTCCCACCCCTTTGGCCGAAGTAGAGATGCACCCCAACGAACGCGCTGTATTGGTTGATGTCTATATGCCCTCTATCCGGCAAGCACATGTCAACCGTTCAGTTAACCGCACTGTAACATTGCCTGCATGGCTCAATGCCGCCGCACTAGAGCGGAATATTAACTTTTCACAAGTCTTGCAGGACGCCCTAAAGGCTCAGCTCCATCTCGGATAAAAGTTCAAAAATCATCTGTTTAATTGCAGATGATTTTTTATTTATTATTTCTCTATTTCATTTTCCAGGTTTTTCATAAACAATGCTTCTGTTTCTTCGTCTGACGGAATATGCGGATGTGCTCCAGCCGGCCGCGGACCGCCATGACCATTCTGAAGAAGATGTGCCAGCATATAACGCGGGCCGTTACATACCGTTCTGCCATAAGCTCCCCGCCCCGTCTGTGTTGTCACACGCGAGGACCAGCCTCTTTTATATTTCCCGCTTTTTGCCGGCGCACCGCCCTTTGTTTTGGATACCGTTTCCTTTGCCGTCTTATCAACAGCTACTTTCAGAGCCTCATCGGTGATCTTCTTTGCTTCGCGCATGGCTTCCATGACCGCATCCTGAAGCCCATCCGCTGATATACGTACATTTGCCATATTACTTATCCCTATATTCAATCTGCACAGATTGCAGCGATAAAAGCCACGATGCCGGAAGCCTGTCATTCTTTAGGTCCTTCTGCGCCACTTCATACTGTTTTCCTTCAATAATAAAAATGTCTCCTTGTTCAACAGCTGTCTCTAACGGCACTCTCACCGCCCGTGTTATGATTGTTCCTGCGACATAAGCATCCCAATACCTTCGTTCTCCTACCGTCTGTTCCTGAAAATGTACCACCTGCTGCCTTACCTCTGTAAGCCTTCTATCCACAGTTTTCCATACAGTTCCCCAACCATCACAATATGTCTGATACCCTCTTTTATGTTTCAGCATATCCCATTGCCTCCGCATACTGTTCTACTTCATACTCTGCTCTTTCCGATGTAATCTCTTCTGCAAAATCTTCTGCAAATGTTTCCAGCGCTCCGGACTCAGCCCGCAGAACATAATCACAAAGCATCTGGCCAAATCTGGTTCCCGGAGAAAAATCCGCGCAGGGACTACAGTATTTTTTTATATATGCAATCCCGGCGCCTATTTCATTCTTCAATCTTTTTTCTGTAGAACTGTCTGGTGTATAAGTAATGTGCAGATTATCTATAATCATTTTGTAAATCTTATCTGTTACTTCTCCCATTCAGCCCGCCTTCTTCCTATTCTTTGATTATTCCGTCTTGGTGATAACGCTTCCGCCTTTGATCAATACCGGAAGCGCCGGCGGCTCAACCTCTGAAATATCCAGATATGCAAAGCTGGTGTTATCCACAGGCCGTCCATTTCCATATACCCGTGTAGTATATACACGATTATCCTCCAGAAACTGATTGGAATCATCAAATTCAATAATCCCCGACTCTCCGCCGTTAATCGCCGCGAAATAATTCCCTGCAATTCCGACAGCCGCTTTCCCCTCTCCAATCATTGAAGACTGTACCACCTTTGTCGGATATGTATTATTGATAAGATCTATAGACCCAGTCCCATAAATCAAGGTATTCTGGATCCTGCGGATCTTTTTGATATAATCCTGCGGATTGACCACCATCAATACCTCAGGTACCGTCCGGTCATCATCGTTGCTGTCTTTTGCCAGCCCGGCAATAACTTTCAGATAATCCTCATCAAAATTCTTAATAGGTACTGCTGCCTTCTGTGAATACCTTCCGTCCGTAGCCGTGCTGACGTCCATCGTCATCCCGATAAACTGATCCAATCCATCACCGGATATCATTGTCTTCTCAAGCCCGAAAGCAATCGATTCAGAAAGAATGATCCTGATATACTGATCAACCCACATCGGCGCAAACGTAAAATTAAACTTCACAAAGTCTTTCGGAATGATGAAATATGCTGTATATTTCGCCACTGTCACATCGATCATCTTAATGGCGCCTTTCAGTTCGGCCGCAATAGCACCTGTGACTTTTCCCCAGCCTCCAAGCTTTGAAGCCATCTGTACCCCATTCATGACAAGCTTCTGTGCGCCTGCCGCATCCGTGATATCAATAGCCTCTAATAATTCATGCCTCTTCTTCATATCACTGATAACCCTGTCGATAATAGTAACCGGCATGGCGGCAGTCAGATTTGTAATTTCCTGCTTGGCACCAGTTTTCACAGCTCCAATGAATTTCTGATACCATGCACTCTCCTCCGATGTCAGCCTTCTCAGCCCCCTGCTCTGCAGCACATCCATATCGCCGATTCCTTTGTACTGCTCAAACTCTTTTTCTACAATCTGCGCAATGTTGTTCTGCATTTCCTGCATGGCTTCTGCCGCTCCGCCCGCATCTCCTTCCTGTAATGCGGTTGTCAGCTTCTGTGCAAACTTCTGTGACTCCTGATTGATCAAATCATTGTTTTTCATTCCCATTTTTGATTCTCCTTTTTCTTTTTATTTATTTGACAACTGCTGTAAGGCAGCTGTAAATGTTGATTTCATCGATACTTGGTTAAGTCCTCGCAGCATTTCATTGATCTGCCGTTCCCGAAACAGCTGTTCCTTTAACTGCTTCATCTGCAAATCTTTTTTATTATCGTCTTTTTCTTCCCCTTCTCCACTTTCACCTTCCGGTTTACCCTCCAGCTCTTCCTCTTCTTTCTTCTTTTCTCCAACATAATCACAAAATCCATATTCCAGACAGGCATCCGGCGGCAGCATGGTTTCTTTGTTCATCATTTCACGCAGAGACTCTTCTGTCAGATTCTTTGCCCTTGACATATAAAGCTGTACCGATGCGTCTGTAAGCGCATCCAGCTGGCTGGCTACCGACCTGTGCTGCTCCGCATTCCCGCTTGCCTCCGCCCATGGATTATGCAGGAACATAGATGTACCATACCCCATGCGGATCTCACTGCACGCCATTACAATGTCCATTGCAACGCTGTATGCCATTCCGTCAACATACCCAATCAATGTGCATCCGGCATTTTTCTTCTGACAGAGCAGATTGTAAATAGTAACTCCCTCTCCAACCTCTCCGCCCCTGCTGTTTACATGAACCTCAATTGTCGAACCGTCTGGAATCTCATCCAATTTGTCCCTGAAGAACTTTGCTGATGTCTCGGACTGTTCATAGCTCCAGGTATCCCAGTTAAATTTTCCCTGCGCCCTGACAGCATCATAAATATATAACTTATGACTGTCTGCCTCCGCCTTCTGTTCAAACCTGTACTTCGTTTCGTGGTTACTCATCTTTATCTATTCCTCCTTTATTCTTTTCGCTGGTAATCAGCGCATTGTTTTCAATATCCTCAATGTTAGAATAGTTTTTCGTAATAAAATGCCTTTTCGACCACTCTGTATTAAGCGGAGCATCCCCCGCCTTCTTCCTGATGTCGTCTATATTCCAGCCGCCACAGGCAATCATTTTATCCGATGCTCCCGCAATTTCTACTGCTGACATATGCATAATTGCTGATGTATCAATCATCTGATAATTCCCGTCCAATACCTCTTTTCCATACAATTTCCGGTTATTTTCCGTTTCAATCATTTTTGCAAACGGATCTATGCCAAATGTAATTAAATTTTTGGTCAAATCAGATACATTTGCTACATCTCCCCTTAGAAGGGTCGGCGGTATCTGCAATGCATTTGCTACTTTTGCGTATATCTCATCTGTCAGATCCGTCACATCCTTAATCTCAGACGTTGACTTCTTAGATGCCTCTCCCCCTTTCGTGTCATAACTGAACCCTTTAAACAGCGGCAGAACAGCATTCGTTGACTTAAAATACTTAGCAAACTGCTTATTCATTAATTCTGTATATACATCATTGAATGTTCTCGGCGTTCCATCTTCCTTAACGCCATAATTTGCCGTTGATGCATTTGCTTCAATCGTTATGATTCCCCGTTCTCCTCCAGATTTATAAAACTTCTGCACTGCTGCCTTTAGCAGTTCTTCATACTCCATCACCAGCTGATTCAGCAGCGCGGTTATATTTCTGTTCGACAGACGGTAAAAAAGGACATCCTCCATTCTGAATGTCCTGGTAAAGGTATGCGCATGCGACAATCCATTCCCATCTGACCCGCATACGGTAACATTTTTAAACAAATCCTGCCCTGCTGCATACTCTTCATGCGTATAACTATCTGCTATCAGGAAATCACCATTTACACCCTGTATAACCAGACATTCATTTTTATAGATCAGCGACCAGACCAGCTTCTGCTTGAATTGCGAAGCATTCATATTCACGTTTGGCTCATAGTTCCATCTATAATATTGATCCTTCCTGATTTCCTCCCATTTCTTGAATGTCCTCACCTCACACGCTGAAAGCGCATTCGCTATAATATTAATTCCAGAATGCAGGGCAAATTCATAAAGCGCCAGCCTGTTCCATTCTTTCTTATCTATGTATTCCAGCACATCCTTTTCCGATACCTCAACCGTCTTTCCTCCCAGTGTTTTCCCCTGTATGAATTTCCAAAAATCTGTTAATACCGACATCCCGCACCCCCATTAGTAAACTGCTACATTTAAGTTAATATCTGGAAAATCTTCCATTTCCGGAAGGAAATCTATGCAGCACATTGAAGCGGTCCATGCCATAAATCCATCCGTCTTCCTTAGTTTTGGTTCAATCTTCCCATAATAGATATTCCCTTTTGGATCTAAAATCTTTTTACTATTGTTTGTATACCAGCACATCATTCTGTCCCACCCGGATATAGCATGTCTTAAAAATGCGCTGTTGATTGCCGCGCTTGCTTTTATGATATCCGACGGCCTCACTAGATAGATTTTTTTGTTATCCTTGTCAAATGCATCAAATCCAATCTTTTTAAATGATTTATTCAGCCATGTATACCGGTATCCATCAATTCCAATCATTACGATATTGTATTTTAATGCCTGCTCTGCAAACCACTGTACCGGAACATCCGGCGAAATCTCCACGTCATCTATGATTGTACAAATCCCCTCTTTCACCCATTTTTGAATCGGTGCATGGATATTCGGCAGGTCTTTTGACTTTGCGCAGATAAACGTATGATGCAGGTTCACGTATTTTCCGCCTTTCCGGAATGTCAAAATGCACCCGCAGAAGTCATTCGTTTTCGTATAATCTACGCCTCCAACACAGCTCATCCCTGTTGTCAATGCAAATTCCGGCCGTTTTGTGCATTCAATAATATCCTTCCATTCAGCAACCGCCATCTGCGGATCAGAGATCGGGTAATTGCATCTCTTTGCTAAAAATTCCGGAAAATACTCCGGTGTATACGGCATCTTTACAATTTCCTGCTGAATTCTCTGACGCAGGGTCGAAAATGTAGGGTCGGCAAGAGAAGGGTTCGCTTTCACGATTTTATTAATATCTTTCCACTCATCCTCTTCCTCAATCCGGAACCAATTTATAAATATCCGGTTTTCCGGGTTATATTCCCTCAAAATCACCTCATTCTGCCCTTTTTCATCGTCCAGAACTCCGCCCCGTTCATGGCCGTCTGTTGTAATCGTAATTTCTCTTGACCATTTCATTTTTCCAAGGCCGGATTGAAGTGTATTCATATTTCTTGTATCCCGATATTGATGTTTTTCATCGTAAATTACGCACCCGGTCCGCTTAGAATCCTTATTCTTTGTACTGGATGTATTCAGCCTGAACACAGCATTCATCTTTTTCCCCACAACCTTCTCGCCGTAAGCTTTAAAATTTGCATTCAGAACCCTCTCATATCTGCTGTCTACCGGATATCTTATCAAATCACCTACATCAACAATGGATGTTGCCGCCTGCTCTTCTCCATTTGCGATCAAATCCACATTGTACCCTTTTACCCCATGATATGGAGATATAAAATAAAGTGCCAGAAAATCAATAAATCCATTTTTTCCGGCGCCTCTACCTAAAATATCTCTTATTTCATGGAAATAAATATCGTCCTCCGCTCCCTTCTGTCTTAAAAACACTCCTGCTATGACCGCGAACTGGTATTTTTCCCACGGCAGTAATTTATACGGAAAATATTTCTGCAGGCTTAGGCCTTTTTCGATTCTTTCCGCATCAACATATACATCCGGCCGCTCCAGAACCGGTATGATATTGTTATCAATCGCAAGCTCCTGTTCCCGGCAGTGTTCGATGTGATTCCCCTTGATCAGGTATATCCATTCATCAATATTCGGCTCATAGTGCGTCATCCATATCACATCCCTCTTTCACTGCCTTATCCGTGGAAATATCCATCTGTTTCAACAGCATCAGCATCTGCTTGTTTACAACGGGAAGCTGCTTCACGGAAGGATTATCCTTTTCTGTACTTCCGCCGTTTGATGCCCTGTAATACATCCTCAGCCCGTTTTCCTTTATATCATCCTTTAAGCTTTCTTTTAAATCCCACATAGTCATGTAGTCGTTTATCTGGTCAAGAAAAACTTCAACATCCGCGCCCTTTGCTTCCAACTGCTCTATTAAAGATTTTTTTACTCTCTTCCTTAATGTTTCTTTCTTTAGTACGCCCAATTTTATCACCTTCTTTCATTCTCATATACGCGCGCACGCGCATAACAATCAAAAAATCCGCTAGGATTGGGTGGGCGTCGGTCTCCTTCCCGGCTGGAATTTTTCGTTTTTCTGACCCGGGGGGTATTACCATCTCTCTTGATTTATATATCCTGATTTCTTTTTCCTTTTCTCTGGATGCACTGCTTCATGACAGTCTTTGCACAGGCTGATTAGATTGTCATTCGTCAGAGCAAGCTCTGGAACATCCTTCAGGTGCTTAATGTGATGTACTGTCGTTGCCCTTGTGTAGCTTCCATGCTGTCTGCATCTCCTACATGCATTGTGGTCTCGCTTTAATATCTCCTTACGTTTTTTCTTCCATGCTGTTGTATGGTAGAACGCTTTCCATCCCCTGTAAGACTCTGCCGATATCTTCCTTACCCACTCTCCTGTACCCGACTGTTCTTCTGTGTACACCACATGTTCCCTCTCTCCAATAAAAGAACACCCGGAATTAATCCGGATGCTCTCTGTTAACCTGTTCTATATACTCCTTCATCATACTGCTTAACTGTCCTGCCTGACTCACTCCTGACTTCTCGCAGGCTTTTGCAAAATCTTCTACAACCTCCTTCTTCAGCTTATAAGACTTCGATACCCAGCCTGCTTTATCCTGATACCTTTTGCTTCTCATTGTCTGCTTACTCGCTGGCATCTCTAAATAACCTCACAATCTTCGGCACGGCATCAACCGCCTCCAGTATCCCGGCACATAGCAATATTACTGCTGTCCATATATTTCTTTCTCTTCCCAAATATAAGATAATAGCAAAGACAAGAAACATATCATACACTGTTATTTTTTTCATATATTTTTATAGCCAATGTGTTATAATGTTTTTTAGGAAGGGAGATTATTTCTCCCTTTCCACTAATCAAGAGCTTCTATCAGTTCTGCAATTGCCGCTATCACTGAGGCCACAGCGATTAAGGCTTTTATCAGTAACTCTATGAAGCTCTTAATTTTTTTCTTTTGTTTTTTCTTCATTGGCTTTTCCTCCTTCCTTGATTATATTATATCGTATGGTACACCATATGTCAAGGAGTTTTGAGGAATATTCTATCTTTTTTTAAACAAAGAAGCAGCCAAGCTACTGCCTGCTGCCCCTTTTTAAAAAAATATATATGCGTTGCAAATCATTACACTTTTTTTATTTTACATTATAACACATTTAAACCGGACATTGTGGGACATTTTCAAAAAATCTTTGAATTTTTTTCCGAATGTTTTCGTCTGTATAGCTTCTGTCTGGATGCAGCGCATTCATCCGCATTGCCGTCCCCGCATAGGTCAAATCATCTATAAAGTAAAACCGGAATATCGTCCTCAGTTCGCTCTTCGGAATTGATTCTATGTACTCTTCTGCCCTTGTCTGCATCTCCAGAAGCTCCACCTCTTTCAGTTCTATAATCTTCTGGTTCTTCTCAAGTGCATCTTCCTTCCTTTTAATCAGTCCCGCTGGTATTCCCTGTATCCTTACGGTCCTTATCGGCTTGCGTCCCTTCTTTCCACAGGACACGGTATCTGCCATAACTGTCTGCCTGAGCTTCATGAGACTGTCCTGCTGCCTTTCAATCCTCTTTCTCAGGTCTTTTAGCTCTGCTCTTCTTTCTGTATATTCTTCTAGTATCCACCTGTCCTGTTTCATACTGCCCCCCCCCGATTCATTTATTTGATAACTTTTCAAATCATTACCCATTTTCCCTTAACCTCCCATCTTATTCTTCTGACCTGTACGGCTCCGGTAACGGCATCCAGGCAATAATACATTGATAATCCTCTTCATCATCAATCCATTTTCCCTTTTCAAATTCTGCCATCCCAACAAATGGCTTATTTTCTCCTGCAATCTCTCCATCCAATACAGCAAGATAAAATCCATCTTGCTCCGGCAGGCGTTCCTCTACCGGAATCCAGCCTGTAAATATCTCTCCAGACATGATTTCTTCTGGTGTGAGCCCGGTATCCTCGTATTCTGCCAGCTTCTCCATTGCAGCGCTGATGGCCGTTATTTCTTAAGTCCATCCGTGGTATAGCCTGCCCCTCCCCTGTGCGTTCTGTTAATCTCTCCATACCTTAACCTCCATAAATTTTCACTTAAACCTAATTGCCTGACCACACTTGTCACAATAATTTTCTACAGCTAACGCCATCAGTTCTCCGCATGAAGGACATATATAATTACCGACTAAACAACCATTCTTTACCATCTTTGGCGTATCTCTGGAAATATATTTTTGTGCCATTTTCAGCCAGTTTCTAAGCTGTCTGTATTCCATACCGCACTCTGTACAATCCGATTTTTCTTCGCAATGCTTAATTGCTTCATCTAATGTCATCATTGCTCATTACCCCACGTATATCACAATTGCTTTCACAAATTCTGTTTCCGATACCTTTTGGCTAATCATCTGATCATATTCTTCATCTGATATATCCTTGTATTCCTCTTCATCAAATAAATTATTTGCGAGTTCTTCCACATAATCATCCTTATCTAACCACCAATAGTCATTGTAGAGCGTTAATTCTTTAATTCCGACTCTGCCTACGTCTGCCTGCTCATAAGGATATTCGTCATGCCATGCATCTTCTCCGCAAAAAATCAGCAATGGCAAGTCAGGGTTTTCTATGATAAGATTTCTTAATTTTGTCGTGTCATTCAACGAACAATTTTGTTTTATTCATATCGTTCCACCTTCCTAAAGTTTGTTATTTGCTTGATATTCATATTTCTACTTTTCTTCTTCTCCTTAATCTGTCACATAGCTTTTGTCTGCATATTATGTATTAAAGCCCTATGAGGTACTTTCCGCATGAATAATTGTGCTGACCTTTATTTTCTATCTACAATCGCCTGCAGGCTCTCCGAATGCCTTACAGAAGAAGAACTTGAACTTCTTTCTGCCAATCTTAAGGCACTCGGTGAAATGCTGGAAGTCATTTCTGCACGGCAGGCGGTATGCAGAGAGCCCGGAGAGCGACAGCACTAAAAATCAGCTATATTCAATACCTGCACCTTAGCTGTTCCAGTCTCGTTTAACTAATCTCGAATCTCAACTTCATTTGAGCAGGATAGAGATCTACCTCTGGTCTTCGGATACCTGTCCAACGCTTGCCACCAGCTTCCCCTATGCATTTCCAGCCACTTGCCTTAAGGCTTGCTCCATTTTCAGTGTCAAGAATATATGTAATCAGCTTTTATAGCCCATATTCTTAGCACAACGCCAACAGGCAGAATAAAGGAAACTACAAGCATTTTTAGTTCCGTCAGTACACAGCCTATTGACTTCTAACGTCCATCCATCATCAAGGTATCTACTAACAGGCCTGCCAACAATCTCTCCATTCACTGACGCTGCCACACTGAATTTATGACCTGTCACTGGCTTGTGATGTCTATGGTGTCGTTCGACAAACGCATTTGCCTCTTTTAGACTTATTGGCACTAGCTCTAACATTTCCTACATCCCTCCTAAAACAATTCCCCATACCGGGACCTTACCGCCTCTGTGCAGGATATCCGAATATACTTCCCGTCCGGCTCTATGTACATAATCCCTTCATAGCCGGATTCTTCGATGCCCTCACCGCTGATAACAACCGTACCCTCGAAGACTCCGTGCGGAGTCCAGCCTGCCGATTCTATGACCAGCGGTTCCGGCTCTGTGGCAGGCGCCTTTGTTTGTTCTGCACATCCGAAGATGAGGCCGGACATGCAGAGGACTGCTAATGCGCTGTATAATCTATTTTTCATTGTATCCAAGCCTCCTGCGGCATATTTTTCAAAATCATATCCAGTTCCATACCTTTCTTGCCAGATAATTGATAATGGAATCCATCTGATTCTTCTTCCGCTTTTTCATATATCTCTTCTATCTGCTTTACCATCTGCAGGTACCCAGTGTTCTGATCACGCAAGATATCCATGGCGGCTTTCAGGCAGTCATATCTATGCCTTAGTGCTATAAATGACTGATATACCCTGAAACACTGTCTGGATGCTTCAATCAATTCATCCTTTGTCATCCGCTTCAACACTTTTTTGCTTTCGCTTTCGGCCCATTCTCCTTCGTACGACAACCCAAAGTAATCACATTCGTGATAATCATACCCAAGTAAACCGCCACAACTTTCACCCGCTCCGATTGCTACAAAAAATCTGTCAAAGCAGTCTGGCACCCATTCTTCACGCAGGTCTTCACTCATTTGGTCGCATTCTGCACACAAATCAGAGAACATCATTTTAAACTCATATGCTTCATCTTCATCTCCGTCCAAAGCGTTAATAAGAGTGTCTTCATCTGTATCGAAATACCAGTGGACATTTTCGCATTCCTCCTGTATATCCCACAATTCTTCTCGAATAACCTCCAGATTTAGGCCTTTAACAATCGGCTTCTTATACCGTAATTGTTTTGCCTTCCACCTTTTTGTTTCCTCAGCATCCTTCAAACTCCTTTACCTCCTCACTTACTCTATCCCCGGCTCAAAATTCATCCAGAGCACTTCCTTCTTCCTGTTCCCCGACTGCGTACAGCGCATCCTTTCTTCCCTGTGCCAGTTCCCCAGCCGGTCAGCATACAGGGGATTATCATACCCGCTTATCAGCACCGGGCC
>CAJTZE010000008.1 GCA_910584265.1 uncultured Dorea sp.
TTATGCGGCCTGCGAAGGTTTTTTCTATTATTCAACTGTCAAACTCCCGGGCAAGATATCTTGCGGAGAGTGCTGTGTGAATCTGCCGGAGGCTCTAAGGAAGCGGCGATTTTATCAGCGCTTCATAGAAATTTACCGAAAGTTGTGCTATACTGAGCACAGATTATTTTATGAAGGAGCGGATACCAATGAAAAAAATTGAAGAATATGTAGTTAGTATTCCGGATTTTCCGGAGAAGGGGATCATTTTCCGTGATGTGACAAGTGTTCTGCAGGATGCAGAGGGACTTCATCTTGCCATTGATGAGATACAGAAACGGCTGGAGGGAGTGGAATTTGATGTGATCGCAGGCACAGAGTCCAGAGGATTTATATTTGGAATGCCGGTGGCTTATAATCTGAACAAGCCGTTTGTGTTGGTGCGCAAGAAAGGAAAGCTTCCAAGGGAAACGGTGTCTATGGAATATGAGCTTGAATATGGAAGTGCAGTGATCGAGATGCATAAGGACTCTATAAAGCCGGGGCAGAGGGTTGTCCTGATCGACGATCTGATTGCCACGGGAGGAACCATTGAGGCTGCGGCTAAATTGGTAGAGCGGCTCGGCGGCGAGGTGGTGAAGATTGTCTTTCTTATGGAGCTTGCAGGCCTGAAGGGCAGAGAGAAGCTGACTAAGTATGACGTGGACAGCGTTATCTGCTACGAAGGCAAATAAATAACCGGAGATTTTGCAAATGCCCTCAAATAACTGTTTGGGGGCTTCTGTTTATGAAGGAGAAAAAGTATCATGAATTATGATTTTACAACAATAATGGACCGGAAGGGAAAGGATGCTCTGGCGGTGGATGCTCCGGAGGGAGCAATCGGGAAGCAGGTGCAGATAAAGGATGGACTTGACCTGATACCAATGTGGGTGGCAGATATGAATTTTCCTGTGCTTCCGTCTATTCAGGAGGCGGTCCGCAGGCGGCTGGAGCATCCGGCGTTTGGATATTTTCTGCCGTCCGGGGAATATTATGATTCAATTATCCGGTGGCAGGAAGAGAGAAATGGGGTGACGGGTCTTGCCCGTGAATGCATCGGTTACGAGAACGGAGTATTGGGCGGGGTGGTCAGTGCGCTGAATGTATTCTGCTCCAGAGGGGACAGCGTGCTGATCCACACGCCGACTTATATAGGATTTACGAATGCTTTGACGAATAATGGGTATCACATGGTACATTCGCCTCTGACCCGGGATGAAAACGGCATATGGCGGATGGATTTTGCAGATATGGAACGGAGGATTGTTGAGGAGAAGATTCATGCGGCCGTGTTTTGTTCGCCGCACAATCCCTGCGGGCGCGTGTGGGAGCGCCGGGAGCTTGAACAGATGATGGAACTGTTTGAGAAGCATGATGTGATGGTGGTATCCGATGAGATCTGGTCGGATATTATCCTGCACGGCCATAAGCATATTCCGACCCAGTCTGTCAGCGGGGAGGCAAGGAACCGGACTATCGCTTTGTATGCGCCGTCTAAGACATTTAATCTGGCAGGCCTGGTGGGAAGCTATCATATTATCTATAATAAGACGCTGCAGGATAGGATGGAAAAGGAATCTTCCCTGTCCCATTATAACGAAATGAATGTGCTTTCCATGCATGCCCTGATAGGGGCATACCAGCCCAAGGGCGCCGAGTGGGTGGATGAGCTCAGACAGGTGCTCTCAGAGAATGTGGATTTTGCCTGTGATTTTATCCGGGAGCACTTTAAAGGAGTGGAGGTATCGAAACCGGAAGGAACATACATGCTGTTTCTGGACTGCATGGGATGGTGCGAAAAGCACGGAAAAACCATTGATGAACTACAGAAGGCCGGGTGTGAGGCCGGGGTATTCTGGCAGGACGGCCGCGCATTTAACGGATCCTGCCATATCCGCATGAATCTGGCGCTGCCGTCTGCGCGTGTGCAGGAGGCGTTCCGCCGTCTGGAGCGGTACGTATTTTGTGGATAAAATAAAAATGCATTATTGTAATCGTAAGCAGAACAGATAGGAGTGAAAAACGATGACAGACTATAAGGATATGCTGCATGCCCAGAGAGCGTATTTCGGGCAGGGAGAATGTAAGAATGTGGATTTCAGGATCCGGCAGCTTAAGGATCTGTACCAGTGGATTTGCGGACATGAGCAGGAGATCCTGGATGCGCTGTATCAGGATCTTAACAAGTCTCCTTTTGAGGCATATGCGGCGGAAATCGGTATCGTGAAGGAAGAGATACGGTATGCCTTAAAACATATACGGAAATGGGCCGCGCCGAAGCGGGTTAAGACACCGATCACCCAGTTTCCGTCGAGATCTTTTATCTATCCGGAGCCGTATGGGGTGGTGCTCATTATGTCTCCCTGGAATTATCCGTTTCAGCTGACAATCGCGCCCCTCGTGGGAGCAATCTGTGCAGGAAATTGTGCGATAGTAAAGCCGTCAGCATATTCGCCGAATACTACCCGCGTAATGGCGGAGATGATCAGAGAATTATTTCCGGCAGAGTATATTTCTGTAGTAGAAGGGGGAAGAGAGGCCAATCAGGCTCTTCTGGATGAGAAGTTTGATTATATTTTCTTTACAGGCAGTGTGAATGTGGGGAAATACGTGATGGAGAAAGCCTCGGCGCACCTTACGCCGGTCAGTCTGGAGCTTGGCGGCAAAAGTCCGTGTATTGTGGATGAGACAGCGGATTTGAAGCTGGCCGCAAAGAGGATTGTCTGGGGGAAATTCTTAAACTGCGGACAGACCTGCGTGGCACCGGATTATATTCTTGTGCAGAGAGGCGTGAAGGATAAGCTGGTCAAGCAGATTCAAAAGTATATCCGGAAGATGTACGGCAGGGATGTACTGGCAAATAAAGAGTATCCAAAGATGATCAATGAGAAGCATTTTGACCGGGTGCTGGGATTGATGGAAGGCGCACGAGTGATTTACGGCGGGGAGAGTGACCGGACATCCCTCAAGATTGCCCCGGCGGTGTTAGATCAGGTGAACTGGAAGAGTCCGGTAATGCAGGAGGAGATATTCGGGCCGCTGCTTCCGGTACTGACCTTCTACGATATGAAGGAAGTAATCCAGATGGTGAATGCGGCGCCGAAGCCGCTGGCGCTCTACTATTTTACAAGGGATAAAAAGAGGGAAGCCGGTATTTTGAAACATATTTCTTATGGCGGCGGCTGTATTAACGATACGGTGGTGCATCTTGCTACATCCTACATGCCTTTTGGCGGGGTAGGAAACAGTGGAATGGGAGGCTACCACGGCAGAGACAGCTTTGATACCTTTACCCACAGGAAGAGCATCATGAAAAAATCGGGACTGATTGATGTCCCGATCCGGTATGCGCCTTTTAAAAATAAGCTGGCGCTGTTAAAGAAGATACAGTAAAGTCTGAACTTACTATTCCGTCTATGCGTTCCGGGATCAAACCGGACTGCATAGGCGGAATAGTTTTGCTACAGGATAAGCGACAGGCCTTGATAAAACAGGAAGCTTACGATCCATGCGGCTGCAAGCTGAAAGAGTACGAACAGCGCAGTGGTCCTTTTGCTGCCTGTTTCCCGGTAAATGGTGGCGATTGTTGCCGTGCAGGGGACATAAAGCAGACAGAAAACCATCAAGGCATAGGCATTTGCCATACCAAAGCCCATGCTGTTTAATACAGTGAGAGCCGCGGCCATTCCCTGGGATGCGGCAATATTCTGGATACCGAAAAGGACTCCGCAGCTGGACACCACGACTTCCTTGGCGGCGATCCCGGCAATCAGCGCTACGATGATCTGCCAGTATCCCAGACCCAGAGGCCGGAACAGGGGTACGATAAATTTACCGATATAGGAGCCGAAGCTTGTGCTGATATCGGTTACATATCCGGCCGGACCGAAATTCAGCAGTACCCACATTACCACAGAAGCAAGGAAAATAATGGTACCTGCCCTTGTCAGATAATCCTTCACCTTTTCCCACACATAGATGGCGATAGTTCTGGCGTTGGGCGTTTTATATTCCGGAAGTTCAATGAGCAGTGCGTGCTCGGACTTGCTGCCGTCAATCTTTGACAGGAGGAAGGCCGTAAGAATTGCGACTGCAATCCCCAGCAGATACATGGAGTAACAGACTGCCATAGCGTATTTTCCAAAAAACATAGAAGAAAACAGCACATAAATCGGAAGTCTGGCGCTGCAGGACATAAACGGTGTAATTAGTATAGTCTTCATCCGGTCTCTGCGGTGCTCCAATGCCCGGGACGCCATAATGGCAGGAACAGAGCAGCCGAAGCCCAGAAGCAGCGGGATAAATGCCCGTCCGGACAGGCCGAGGCCGCTCATGATGTCATCCATGACAAAGGCGACTCTTGCCATATATCCGCTGTCCTCCAGAAAGGCAAGCGCCAGAAACAGAATGAAGATATTCGGCAGGAAGGTGAGGATTCCGCCGACTCCGGCGATGATGCCGTCAACGACCAGCGAAGTAACCATTCCTCCGGCATGGATGGCGGCTATCCCGTTGGAAACAAATACAGAAAAGGCTTCCAGTGCAATCTCAAAATACCCTTTCAGGAAATCTCCTACGAAAAAGGTCAGAAAGAAAACCAGAGCCATGATGGCAAGGAAGATGGGAAGGCCGGTGTATCTGCCGGTAAGAATGCGGTCGATACGGTCGGTCCGTTCTTCCTTGCTGGATTTGTTGACCAGTGTTTCGGAAATGATTTCTTCTATAAAATCATATTTTTGATTGATGATTTCCTTTTCGTAAACGCGGTCTAATATATCCGCTGTATCAAGAGGCCATCCTTCTATAGCGGATTGATCCTTTCCCAGATACTTAATAGCCAGCCACCGCTTGTTGGTAAAGTCAGGATATGTATTGGTAATGCGCTCGATCAGCAGGTCGATCTTATCTTCGATCAAATCCTGATAAACCATGGCGTATTCTTCGTGATGGTTGTGCTTGTGGCGGATATCCCTGCCGGTGTGATGGTGATGGATCAGGGGACCCTGGCTTCCAAAGGTCTGATGGTGCGCAACTGCATGCATCAGGATGGAGAGCCCGGTCTTTTTTCTGGCAGAAACCGGAATAACCGGAATGCCGAGCATTTCCGGAAGGCGGTGCAGATCAATCTCCATGCCCCGCTCTTCTACGATATCCATCATGTTCAGCGCCAGAATCACAGGCTTTCCAAGTTCGATCAGCTGGAGGGTCAGATAGAGGTTCCGCTCCAGACTGGAGGCATCAGCTACATCAACGATCACATCGACCTCGCCGCTTAAGATACACTCTCTGGAAACCTTTTCTTCCATAGTATAGGAAGAGAGACTGTAAATGCCCGGAAGGTCGATCAGTTTATAATCCTGTCCCTCGTAGGAGGTATGTCCTTCCTTTTTCTCGACGGTAACGCCCGGCCAGTTGGCAACCTTTAGATTGGCGCCGGTATAGGCATTAAACAGCGTTGTTTTTCCGCAGTTTGGATTTCCGATAAATCCGACATTAATTGTTCTGTTCATCTGTCTCTGCCTCCCTGACTTCAATATTATCAGCAATCCTTTTCCCCAGTGCAAAGCGGGTTCCTCTGAATTTGGCGGTGAGAGAACCCTGCTTGTCATTGTTGAGCACCGTGATCAGGCTTCCTTCTGTAAGGCCGAGGGCCTGCAGGCGGCGTTCAAGCTGTAATTCTATGTGAATGGAAAGCACCTCATAGGTGTGATGATTCTTACCTTCTTTTAAAACCATAATAGACCTCGCTGTATAATAGTTTTTACTACGGAAAGAAGTATAGCACTATTTGACGAAATTTACAATCTGGCATATAATGACTGAAAGTTATATAATTGCGGGGTGATGTTATGGAATTATACCATTTAGCGGCATTTTTCTTTATATATGGAGTGCTCGGCTGGTGTGTGGAGGTTGCCTATGCTGCGGCTAAGCAGGGAGAGTTTGTAAACAGGGGATTTTTAAATGGTCCGATCTGTCCGATTTACGGCGTGGGTGTGGTATCGGTTATCTACTGCCTTGGAGAGGTAAAAGGAAATCTTGCGGTGCTGTATGTGGCATCCGTAGCGCTTGTTACGGTAATTGAAGGAATTACCGGATTTGTAATGGACAGGCTGTTTCATCATAAATGGTGGGATTACACGGATCAGCCCTTGAATATCGGCGGATACGTATGCCTGGTATTCTCATTGATATGGGGTGTGTTCTGTGTCTTTATTATGAAGGTTTTCCAGCCTATGGTCAAAGGCGTGGTGATACATATTCCGTTTATGATCGGATTGATCGTTCTGATCGTATGTGCGATAGCAATGTCTGCGGATTTGTATGTGACGGCATCGGCAGTGCTGAAGCTGAATAAGAAGCTGGAGGCAATGGATAAGATTGCGTCAGAGCTCCATGAGCTGTCTGACAGGATGGGAGAGAACATTTACGAGAATGTGAAAGAGGGCATGGAAAAGGAAGAGAAGCTTAAGGAGAAGGCCCGGTACGCAAAAGAAGCCGGCAGGGAGCTTAAAGCAGAATACGATGCAGAACGGCGCATCCGCCGTGAGGAACTGCTGGCGAAAAAGGAAGAGCTGCATGCCCGCTACGAGAAGCTGCTCAAGGAAAAGGGAGTGGTGGGAGAACGTCTCCTTCAGGCATTTCCGGGCATGGAATCAAGAAAATACAAGGCTGCGCTGCAGGAGCTTAAAAAGAGCATGAGAACAGTGCGGAAGTAAGTCTGTACAGGTGAATAAAGAATCGTTTTGTGCGGGCGGAGACAGCAGAACTCCGCCCGTTTATGATAAATATTTTTAGTTGAAATAAATCCGAATTATGTCTTGACAATGTTGAAAAAATGCATTATTATGTCGATATTCACCGATAAGTCAGTTTTTACATTCTATTCAGGAAATTCTAACGGCAGTTCGCCTGGGGATGGTTCACCCTGTTTTCCGAAAAAGATATGAAATGACAAATCCTTATCGCGGTAACTTTATTTTTGTTTAAGGAGGAATTGTATGAAAAAACGAAGAAAATTGAACAGGGAACAGTTGGTATTTATCGTGCTTGCGGCTGTGATGATGCTGGCACTGCTGACGGGGAGAATGAAGCTCGCCGCGTCGGCATCAGGAGAGAGAAGCGTGAAAGATACCCATCAGCTGACGTATTATGATACCAGATATAACGAAGGCGAGCTTCGCGTAGGGTATTTTGAGATTGACGGAGGGATCCCTGCTATGTGTGTCTGTCATGAGCTGGATTCTCCGACCAAGGCAGGGACGACCCTTGTTACCAATGCGGTTTATACGGCTGAGAATCACGGCAATGATCTGATGCGCAAGATTTATTATTACGGCTGGAGAGGGCCGGGGGATGTAGGAGCATCCTTTGTGGAGACATGTCTGGCAGGTTCAGTGGCAAACGGGCATGATGATAATTTTTACGGTTACGGGCAGGCGTTTATTGACCGTATTGCCCCGCTTCCCGGCGCACCGAGGGGATTCGATGTGTATGTAGTATCAGATGGAATTAATACGACACAGGATCTGGCATTCTGGGATTACAACCCTGTGGGATGGCTGAAGCTGAAGAAGGAAAATACAGATGCAGAACTGGTGGAGTATAACAGCTGTTATACGCTGAAAGGGGCGGAATACGGGGTATATACAGAAGAGTCCTGCATAAATCAGAGGGCGGTTCTTGTGACAGATGAAGCAGGAAACAGCAATACTGCTGAGCTGGAGCCGGGAACATATTACGTAAAGGAAATTAAAGCTCCGGAAGGGTATCAGCTGGATCCGGAAGTTTATCCGGCTGCTGTTATTCAGGAGGAAACCCGGATTCTGGAAACGGCGGATGCGCCGGTTTGGGATACACTGGGACTGCTGATCGAGAAGCAGGATGCGGAAAGCATGGAAGGACATCCTCTGGGAGCCGCATCTCTTGCAGGGGCAGAATTTACGGTTTGTTTTTATGGGGGATATTATACGGCTGATAATCTGCCTGAGCAGCCGGAACGCACATGGGTATTGGAGACAAAAGAAGAGGAGAAGGACGGAGAGACTCTGTATCTCTGCAGGCTGGATGAAACGTATCGGACAGGCGGCGATTCTTTTTATGAGGCAGGCGGCCAGCCGGTACTTCCGCTGGGAACTATTACGGTAGAAGAAACCGGCGCGCCGAGAGGATATCTGCTGGAAAGGGTTTTCTTTCAGAATAATGGCGATGAGGTATTTGAGGAGAAATATGTTACAAGAATCCGGCAGAATGAGAATACAGCCGAAATGGAGGGCGGCAATGTATGCAGGACATACGACTATGTGATCCGGGGTGATCTGGAGCTTGTGAAGATTGCAGACAGAACCCATGCAAGGCTTGCCGGCGTGCCGTTTCAGGTTACCAGCAATACGACCGGAGAGAGTCATATCATGATTACGGATGAGAACGGACAGATATCTACAAAGGCTGAGTGGAATCTGCATACAGGAAATACGAATGCAGGAGCATCCTCCAGAGACGGCGTATGGTTCGGCGTAAAAAGAGACGGGACTCCGGTCGAACCGGAGGATGCCAGAGGAGCGCTCCCATTTGATACGTATATCGTGGAAGAGCTGCGCTGTGAAAGCAATCAATCCTATGAACTGGTACCGCCATTTACTGTGACTATATCGAGAGATAAGACTACGGTGCATCTGGGAACGGTGACGGATAATGAGCCTGAGGAGGAAGTGTATGAGGAGCCGGAAATACCGGAAAAACCTGTGGAATCCAAAAAAGCCGCGCCTGTAAGGACCGGAGATGCGGCGAATATATCCATTTGGCTATTTACCTGTATTCTTTCTTGCGCGGCTGTGATTACTTGTGTTATGATAGCACATAGAATGAAAAAAAGGTAAAAGGAGGCGCATTCATCATGGGAATGACGATGACACAGAAGATTCTGGCGGCACATGCGGGCCTTGACAGTGTGGAAGCAGGGCAGCTGATCATGGCGGAGCTGGATGTGGTTATGGCTAATGATATCACCGGGCCGATGGCGCTGCCGATTTTCAAACAGATGGCAGATAAGGTATTTGATAAAGATAAAGTAGTTTTTGTGCCGGATCACTTTACGCCGAATAAGGATATTAAGTCGGCGGAAAATTCTAAGGCTATCCGCGAATTTGCAAGGGAGCAGGGACTCGGCTGGTATTTTGAACAGGGGAAATCCGGCGTGGAGCATGCAATCCTTCCGGAGGCAGGAGTTGTGACAGCAGGAGAATGTATCATCGGCGCCGATTCACATACCTGTACATACGGGGCGCTGGGGGCATTTTCTACCGGCGTGGGTACGACAGACATTTCCACTGGAATGGCTACCGGAGAGCTGTGGTTTAAGGTGCCTGGCGCGATAAAGTTCGTTCTGACGGGGAAACCGTCTAAGTATGTCAGCGGTAAGGATATTATTATTCATATTATCGGCAGGATCGGTGTGGACGGCGCTCTCTATAAATCAATGGAATTTACAGGAGAGGGTATTGCGGAGCTTTCTATGGACGACCGTTTTACCATTGCAAATATGGCGATCGAGGCAGGTGCGAAGAACGGTATATTCCCGGTTGACGCGCAGACAGAGGAATATTTAAAGGAGCACTGTAAGAAAGAATATAAGGTATATGAAGCCGATGAGGACGCGGTGTATGACGATGTGATTGAGATTGATCTGGCGGAGGTACGCCCGACGGTTGCATTTCCGCACCTTCCGGGCAATGCGAAAACCATTGACGAGATAGAAGCTATGGAACCGATTAAGATCGATCAGGTTGTGATCGGCTCCTGCACCAACGGCCGTATGTCTGATCTGAGGAAGGCGGCGGCGGTTCTGAAGGGACATACGGTGCACCCGGATGTGCGTGTTATGGTGGTTCCGGCAACACAGAAGATATACAAGCAGTGTATTGCGGAAGGCTTGCTGGATATCTTTGTAGATGCGGGCTGTGCAGTCAATACGCCGAGCTGCGGCCCCTGTATGGGAGGCCATATGGGAGTAATGGCGGCGGGCGAAAGGTGTGTTTCTACCACAAACCGTAACTTTGTAGGAAGAATGGGACATGTGGAATCTTTGATCTACCTTGCTTCGCCGGAGACTGCGGCGGCGAGCGCAATTGCAGGATGTATTGCAAATCCGGAGAAAGTTGGAGGTGACAGAGCATGAAAGCGTTAGGTCATGTATTTAAATATGGAGATAATGTAGATACGGATGTTATTATTCCGGCAAGGTATCTGAATTCCTTTGATGCCAAAGAGCTGGCGAGTCATGCCATGGTAGATATTGATCCCGAATTTGCGGGAAAGGTTCAGCCGGGAGACATGATCGTTGCCAATAAGAACTTTGGCTGCGGCTCATCCAGAGAGCATGCGCCTTTGTGTCTTAAGACTGCAGGAGTAAGCTGTGTAATTGCAGAGACCTTTGCGAGAATATTTTACCGGAATGCAATTAATATCGGGCTTCCGATTATTGAGTGTCCGGAGGCGGCAAAGGGAATTGAGGCTGGTGATGAGGTAGAGATAGATTTTGACAGCGGCAGGATCTATAACCTTACCAGGGGAACCCAGTTCCAGGGGCAGGCCTTCCCGGAGTTTATGCAGGAGCTGATTGCGGCCGGAGGTTTGGTAAACTATACGAATAGTAAAAAAGAAGTGTAACCAATGGGGAAAGGACAGGCGATCAATGAATATACGATATAAAAGTACAAGAAATTCTGACGCTGCAGTGACAGCCTCTCAGGCAATATTAAAAGGTCTGGCAGATGATGGAGGGCTGTTTGTGCCGGAACAGATTCCGAAGCTTCCTGTATCTGTGGATGAGCTGAAGGGCATGTCTTATCAGGAGACTGCGTATACAGTTATGAAGGAATTTCTTGCGGATTTTACAGAGGAAGAGTTGAAGGACTGTATCCGAAAGGCTTATGATTCCAAGTTTGATACAGAAGAGATCGCGCCTCTTGTAAAGGCGGACGGCATCTATTATCTGGAGCTATTTCATGGAGCGACGATTGCCTTTAAGGATATGGCGCTGTCAATCCTGCCGCATCTTCTGACTACATCGGCGAAGAAGAATCAGGTACAGAATGAGATTGTGATCCTGACGGCAACCTCTGGGGACACAGGTAAGGCGGCGATGGCAGGCTTTGCGGATGTGGAGGGAACCCGGATCATAGTTTTTTATCCGAAGAACGGCGTCAGCAGAGTGCAGGAACTGCAGATGTTAACCCAAAAGGGAAGGAATGTTGACGTAGCGGCTATCCATGGTAACTTCGATCAGGCACAGAGCGGCGTAAAAGCAATGTTTGAGAATAAGAAGCTTGCAGAAGAGCTTGCAAAGAAGGGATACCAGTTTTCTTCTGCAAATTCCATCAATATCGGCCGTCTGGTGCCGCAGGTGGTTTATTATGTATATGCCTATGCAAAGCTTCTTGAGAATGAGCAGATCCAATCCGGGGAAGAGATTAATGTAGTAGTACCTACCGGCAATTTCGGAAATATACTGGCGGCATACTATGCGAAGCAGATGGGGATCCCGATACGGAAGCTGATCTGTGCATCTAATGAGAATAAGGTTCTGTTTGATTTCTTTCAGACAGGAACTTATGATAAGAAGCACCGGGAGTTTGTGCTGACTTCCTCCCCATCTATGGATATTCTGATTTCCAGCAACCTTGAGCGTTTGATCTATCAGATTGCCGGATGTGATGACGGGAAGAATACGGAACTGATGAATGCGCTTAAGAATGAGGGTGTTTATCAGATTACGGAAGATATGAAGGCAGGACTTCAGGATTTTGAAGCCGGATATGCGACAGAGGAACAGACCGCGGCAACGATCCGTGAGGTGTATGAGAAGACAGGATATGTGATGGATACCCACACAGCTGTGGCGGCCCGCGTATGCAGGGAATATCAGGAGAGAACAGGGGATACAGTGAAATGTGTGGCTGTGTCTACAGCCAGTCCATTCAAATTCGTTAAGAGCGTTATGACTGCAATTGATGGGAAATATTCTTCTAAGGATGAATTTGAGCTTCTGGAAGAATTAAAGCGTCTGTCAGGGACAGAGCTTCCCGATGCGGTAAAAGAGATTTTGGATGCGGATATCCTCCACACGCTGGAATGCGATGCCGGCCAGATGGAACAGACGGTAAAGGCGTTGCTGAATCTGTAGAATACAGAAAAAACGACAATGTGTGAAAAAAATAACAAAAAATAAGTTGATTTTTTTCGTGAGATATGTATAATAGAATCGGAGCACGATAATGTGTTACTAACACTAATACTAAGAAATGAGGTCAAAACGAACATGGCAAAGATTGATTTAAGCAAGTATGGAATTACAGGAACTAAAGAAATCGTTTATAATCCTTCTTATGAATTCTTATTTGAAGAAGAGACCAGACCGGAGCTCGAGGGCTATGAAAAGGGTCAGGTAAGTGAGCTGGGTGCAGTGAATGTTATGACCGGTATTTATACGGGACGTTCACCAAAAGACAAGTTCATCGTTATGGATGAGAATTCAAAGGATACTGTATGGTGGACTTCCGAGGAGTACGCGAACGACAACCATCCGGCATCTGAGGAGACATGGGCGGCAGTAAAGGATATCGCACTCAAAGAGCTTTCTAATAAGAGACTGTTTGTTGTAGATGCATTTTGCGGAACCAATGCAGACACACGTATGGCAATCCGTTTTATTATGGAAGTTGCATGGCAGGCTCACTTTGTAAAGAATATGTTTATTGCACCGACAGAGGAGGAGCTTGAGGATTTCGAACCTGATTTCGTGGTTTACAACGCTTCTAAGGCTAAGGTAGAGAACTACAAGGAGCTGGGACTGCATTCGGAGACAGTTGCTATGTTTAATATTTCAAGCCGCGAGCAGGTTATTGCAAATACATGGTATGGCGGAGAGATGAAGAAGGGTATGTTCTCTATGATGAACTACTATCTGCCGCTGAAGGGTATCGCATCTATGCACTGCTCTGCCAATACAGATATGAACGGTGAGAATACAGCGATCTTCTTCGGTCTGTCCGGAACAGGCAAGACAACACTGTCAACAGATCCGAAGCGCCTTTTGATCGGTGATGACGAGCATGGCTGGGATGACAATGGCGTATTTAACTTCGAGGGCGGCTGCTATGCGAAGGTTATCAATCTTGACAAGGAATCTGAGCCGGATATTTACAACGCGATCAAGCGCAACGCTCTTCTTGAGAACGTAACATTGGATGCGGAAGGTAAGATCGATTTTGCTGATAAGAGCGTAACAGAGAATACCCGTGTATCTTATCCGATCAACCATATTGAGAAGATTGTACGTCCGGTATCTGCAGCACCGGCCGCAAAGGACGTTATTTTCCTGTCGGCAGATGCATTTGGCGTACTTCCGCCGGTATCCGTTCTGACACCAGAGCAGACAAAGTACTATTTCCTGTCAGGCTTTACAGCTAAGCTTGCAGGTACAGAGCGTGGAATTACCGAGCCTACACCTACATTCTCCGCATGCTTCGGCCAGGCATTCTTAGAGCTGCATCCGACCAAATATGCAGAGGAGCTGGTTAAGAGAATGGAGAAGAGCGGAGCAAAGGCTTATCTGGTTAATACCGGATGGAACGGAAGCGGAAAGCGTATCTCTATCAAGGATACACGTGGAATCATTGATGCAATTTTAAACGGAGATATCAAGGATGCACCGACTAAGAAGATTCCATACTTCAACTTTGAGGTTCCAACAGAGCTTAAGGGCGTAGACACCGGCATTCTGGATCCGCGTGATACTTATGCAGACGCTGCTGAGTGGGAAACTAAGGCAAAAGACCTGGCTGGAAGATTCATTAAGAACTTTGCGAAGTATGAAGGAAATGAAGCCGGCAAGGCACTTGTTTCTGCAGGCCCGCAGTTATAAGAATAAAAAACATATCATTATATACTGAAAATACGGAACCGGTCGTGATTATTCACGTCCGGTTTTTTTCGATTTAATTTTAACAGGCTTGTTATACAAATATCGTGATGGTTAACAATATATCTTTTGTTGACAAATGAATTTTGTTGAAATATACTAAAGGTAAAGACGAATATTATTCAGAACGGATTAATTTTGAAGGATATTCTTCAAGAAACTATTTTAATCATTTTTTTTATAGGAGGACTTAAGAAAATGAAAATCGGATGTGTAAAAGAAATCAAGAACAATGAATTCCGCGTAGGTATGACTCCGGATAATGCAAAGAGCTATGTGAATGCCGGACATGAGGTTTTGATCGAGGCTGGCGCCGGACTTGGCTCTGGATTTACAGATGAAGAGTACGCAGCAGCCGGAGCAAAGCTGATCGGAAGCGCAAAGGAAGTTTGGGACAGCGTAGAGATGATGGTTAAGGTAAAGGAGCCGCTTCCGGAGGAATATCCGCTGTTCCATGAGGGATTGATTCTTTATACTTATCTTCACCTTGCGGCAGACAGGCCTCAGACAGATGCGCTCTTGAATGCCAGGGTTAAGGGCGTAGCTTACGAGACATTGATCGAGAGAAACGGAAGCATTCCGCTTCTGGCACCAATGAGCCAGATCGCAGGACGTTTGAGTGTTCAGGAAGGTGCGAAGTATCTGGAGAAGCTGTATGGCGGCGAGGGCGTTCTTCTGGCAGGCGTACCTGGAACTCCAAAGGCAAACGTAGTAATCTTAGGCGGCGGTTCCGTTGGAACAAACGCATGTAAGATTGCAGTAGGAATGGGCGCGAATGTAACGATCATGGATATTAATCTTCAGAGACTGGCTTATCTGGATGATATCTTTGGAGCAAGGATCCAGACATTGGTTTCTACCGATGCAAATATCGAGAAGGCGGTTAAGGATGCGGACCTGGTTATCGGAAGCGTTCTGATTCCTGGAAAATCTGCACCGAAGATCTTTAAGAAGAAATATCTGAAGGAGATGAAACCGGGCGCTGTATTTGTAGACGTAGCAGTAGACCAGGGCGGATGCGGAGAGACCACAAAGGTTACCTATCATGACGATCCGGTATTTATCGTAGACGGCGTAGTTCATTACTGCGTAGGTAATATGCCGGGAGCAGTTCCGAGAACATCTACGATCGCGTTGACCAATGCAACATTAAGCTATGGTCTTCAGATTGCAAATAAGGGACTGGAGCAGGCCTGCAAGGATAACGATGTAATCTACTCAGCAATCAATACTTACGATGGCAAACTGACCTGTAAGAATGTGGCAGACAGCTACAACGACGAATATACAGATCCACGCTCATTAATCTAAACATTCACTCATGAGGGGAGAGCGGCAAAGAACAGTATGGGGTCCTTTTCGCTCTCTCTTATTATGCCTGTATTAAGGGATGGAATGCACAGGAAACGGCTTTTTGCAGGAGTGGATTCCCTGTAGAAAGGCGCAGCCTGTGTTCGGGGGGCTATGGCCCGATTGAAATGAATAAAGGAAATAAAAGGATAAAAAGGACTAGAAGGAATATGGAATAAAAGGAAGAGAGGAAAACTATGATACAAACAATTGAACATATTAACGGGATTGTAAATGATTTTGTATGGGGCGTTCCGGCAATGATCTGTATCATTGGAGTGGGACTGGTATTAACATTTCGGACGCGGTTTATTCAATTCCGTAAATTTGGATACGCACTGAAGCACACGATCGGCAAGATCTTCCATAAACAGGAGGCGAAGGAGGGAGCGATCACTCCGTTCCAGGCAGTCTGTACCGCTCTGGCGGCCACCATTGGCACCGGTAATATTGCCGGTGTTGCCGGAGCTATCGCCATCGGCGGTCCGGGAGCGGTATTCTGGATGTGGGTTTCTGCCCTGCTCGGCATGTGTACCAAGTTTTCAGAGGTAACGCTGGCAGTTCATTTCCGTGAAAAGAATGCGGTAGGCGACTATGTAGGCGGTCCTATGTACTATATTAAGAACGGACTGGGAAAGAACTGGTACTGGATGGCGTGTATTTATGCAATTCTTGGAGCGCTGACCGTTCTGGGTACCGGCAATGCCACACAGGTAAATACGATTGTAGCCTCTATTGATTCTGCGTTGATCAGCTATGGTGTTGCTGGTGAGTCAGGACTTGGATTTGTAAACCTGTGCATCGGTATTGTGATCGCAATCCTGGTTGCGATCGTCCTTCTGGGCGGAGTGAAGCGTATCGGAAGCGTAACGGAGAGATTGGTTCCGGTCATGGCAGTACTTTACATCGTGCTCGCGCTTGGCGTAGTAGTTCTGCATGCAGGTGCTGTACCGGCAGTATTTCAGTCTATCTTTGCCGGAGCATTTAACCCGGCGGCATTCACCGGCGGTGTGGTAGGAAGTATGTTTGTCAGTATGAGAAGAGGCGTATCCCGCGGTATTTTCTCCAATGAGGCCGGTATCGGTACCGGGTCTATCGCGCACTCCTGTGCAGATACAGATCAGCCGGTAAAACAGGGTCTGTATGGCATTTTTGAAGTGTTTGCAGATACTATCGTAGTCTGCACATTAACCGCGCTGGTTATCCTCTGCAGCGGAGTAGGCATTAACTACGGTGAAGCGGCCGGAGCAGAGCTGACAATTTCCGGATTTATTTCTACCTATGGCGGATGGGTATCCATCTTTACTGCAATTGCTATGTGCTGCTTTGCTTTCTCTACCATACTTGGCTGGGGCTTGTACGGCGCACGCTGCATAGAGTTTGTATTCGGAACTAAGATCGTAAAACCATTCTATGTGGTATATGCATTGGTAGCTATCGTAGGCGCTACGATTGATCTTGGCCTGGTATGGGGGATTTCAGATACCTGTAACGGACTTATGGCAATCCCGAACTTAGTAGCGCTCTTCCTGTTATCAGGAGTTATGGTGAAATTGGTACAGGAGTATTTTTCGTCAAATAAATAAAATTGGATAGTTTGGAAATTTTTTATTCTAATTTTTACTAAAATAGTGGAAAAATGCAGTATATTGGGTTATAATAAGACCAACGACCTGGAATGTACGACAACTCTTGTTATTTTGAACCTACAAAACTTTAAACGGGACTCTTATATCTCCGTAATATGCCAGGCCTCCGATTTGCGCAGGGGAAGGCAGAAAAGCGGATGCGGACACCCACCTAGCTGTGGCTAGGAGTCAAAATACAGGAACCGGCATTTTGGGGATGTACTAAAGATAAAGGAACGGCCGTAAGGCCGTTCTTTTTCTGTTATAGAATATTTGTATGTGAGTATTTTTGGATGTATCATTTAGAAAAATCAAACATACACTTAAGAGAAAAGAAGGACAAGAGGTTCGGAAGGTGAGAAAAAAGCATCGGAATATTGCGTATATATTAGGTGTCATGGCTATGCTGTGCGTGATCCTGGGGATTATCCGCTTTACAGGAGCCGGGACTGGGAATCTAAAGGGAAATATAGAGAGTGAATTGGGTTTTTTGGGAGGATCTTCTAAGAAGAAAGGGCAGGGCTCTGTCCCGGACGGAAATATCCGGGTCCTCATCATGACCTCCGGGTACGGAAGTTCTCTGCATGATACGGTCAGTCTGGGGGCAGATGGCGGACTGCTGCTGGTTTATGGGGAGCAGGAGGAAGAGTGGACGAACGGTATTCTGACGCTTGCGCCGGATGATGCAAGATTTGCCGCGGGCAGAGTTGCGGTATATCCGTTAAATGGAGGGGAAGAGATTCGTGTTGAGAGTATTGAACGCGGATGCGGCATTCCATCCTACAGCGGCGTGATAGAGATTTGGTCCGGTGAGGAAGGAATGGCGGTAATCAATGAACTGCCGTTGGAGCAGTACCTGTGCAAGGTGGTACCCAGTGAGATGCCTTCCTCCTACGAGATGGAAGCCCTGAAAGCACAGGCAGTGTGCGCAAGAAGCTATGCGGCAAGGCAGATGGAAAACTATGCATATCCCGAGTATGAGGCTCATGTAAATGACAGTACGGAATTTCAGGTATACAATAACAGCTATACAGCAGAGAGCAGTTCGCAGGCAGTGGCGGAGACTGCCGGAGAGGTGGTTCGTTATCAGGAGAATATTGCGGTAACCTATTATTATTCTACTTCCTGCGGACGGACAACGAATATGGAGGCATGGGGCAGCGCCCCCAGCGATGGAAATGCTTATCTTCAAAGTGTTCAGGTCTGCGGGAATGAGGGAGATTATGAGAAAGACCTGCCGTGGTATCATTGGCGGGCTGAAATCGGAGCGGAAACGCTTGCAGGATTGATAGGAGGGTATGCGAACAAAAGTCTTGGCACACTGGAGAATGTGGAGGTGACAAAACGCGGACCGGGAGATGTGGCACTTGAACTTACGGCGGCGGGAACGGAAAATACCGTTATTGTGGAAACGGAGAACAAGATCCGCACAGCGCTTGGAGGCGCAGGCTATACGATCGCCAAGAATGACGGCTCGGTGGTGGACAGCCAGAGGCTGCTGCCCAGTGCGTTTTTTACGATCACAAAGCAGGGAGATACCTACATAATTGAAGGCGGCGGCTACGGGCACGGAATTGGAATGAGCCAGAACGGGGCGAATGAGATGGCAGAGAACGGGAAAACTTATAAGGAGATTCTGGGATTGTTCTATCAGGGAGTGACTGTAGAATAAGCCGGACAGCTAAAGATTGAATAAACAGGATGAAAGTGGTAAAATTGCCATAAAGCTACGGAGGAATAGTATGGTTGGAAAATGGATCGGGAAGGCAATGAAGATATCGGATGATATTGCCGGGCATCATGTCGGCGCGTATGCTGCTCAGGCCGCATATTTCTTTATGCTGTCATTGATTCCGATTATATTGCTGCTGCTCACCATGGTACAATATACGCCGGTGACGAAGGCGGATGTGATGACAGCGGTAGTGCAGGTATTTCCGTCAACGGTGGATTCTCTGATCACATCCATAGTGAATCAGGTATATAATCAGTCTAGTACGGTGATTCCGATTACGGTCATAGTTGCGCTCTGGTCAGCCGGAAAGGGTGTTCTTTCGATTACGACAGGGCTGAATACGATTCTGGGATGTCCGGAGACGCGTAATTATATTTACCTCCGCATCCGGGCTACCCTGTATACCGTTCTTTTTGTGGGGGTTATCATCCTGCTTTTGGTTCTTTCTGTATTCGGAAATTCAATTAATTTGTTTGTAACATCGCATATACCGGCTGTGAAACCGGTGACAGATAAGCTGATCGAGCTGCGGATTATCGTTACTCCGGCGGCTCTTATGGGATTTCTTCTGCTTTTGTATAAGTTTCTGCCGAACCGGAAGGACTGGCTGCGCAAGCAGATACCCGGAGCCTTATTTTCAGCCATAGGCTGGCAGGTTGTGTCATGGATATTTTCTATGTATCTGGATATTTTTGAAGGATTTTCAGATATGTATGGAAGCCTGACGACAATTGTGCTTATCATGCTCTGGCTGTATTTCTGTATGTATTGTATTCTGCTGGGAGCGGAGGTAAACATCGTGCTTTACGGGAAGCTGTTTACCGGAAAAGATGGAAAAGCTTAGGAAAGGATAAAAGATTGGCTTGACAATAAGATTTCTTATGATACAATATCTTGTAGAATTTAGAACAACAAAAGCGATGACCGCGTAAGTAGAGAGCTGTTTTCCGTCAGAGAGAGGGGATCACCGGGCTGAAAGTTCCCTCAGGTTCAGGCAGTGATTGAATTTCCCGCGTGAGCTGCACATCTGAATTTGTCTATTTTGATAGAACTAGTAGGGTGTGCCGTAACCGTACGTTACACGGAGCTTGAGAGCCTGCCCTATGGCAGGAATTAGGGTGGTACCGCGAGATTTCCTCGTCCCTTTTGGGACGGGGTTTTTTTATCCTATAGGAAAGTCCGTTGGACATCCTATGCAGTAAAAGAATAGAAAGGGAGAAAAGCATGAAAGAGAGATTAGAAAACATTCGTGAGGAAGCATTACATGCAATTTCGGCGGCTGATGTGCCGGAAAAATTAAACGATGTCCGCGTCAGATTTCTTGGCAAAAAGGGTGAATTGACAGCCGTGCTTAAGGGTATGAAGGATGTTGCGCCGGAGGAGCGTCCGAAGGTGGGACAGATGGTGAATGAGACCCGTGCGGCGATAGAGAAGGTCTTAGAGGACAGCAAAAAGAAAATGGAGCGGGCAATCCGAGAGGAAAAGATGAAGCAGGAGGTTATTGATGTTACCCTGCCTGCGAAAAAGAACAGGATGGGCCACCGCCACCCGAATACCATTGCATTAGAAGAGGTAGAGCGGATTTTCATCGGCATGGGGTACGAGGTTGTGGAAGGCCCGGAAGTGGAGTATGACCTGTATAATTTTGAGAAGCTGAATATCCCGGCAGATCATCCGGCAAAGGATGAACAGGATACCTTCTATATCAACAAGGATATTGTACTGCGGACACAGACGTCTCCGGTCCAGGCCCGTGTGATGGAGCAGGGGAAGCTTCCGATCCGCATGATCGCGCCGGGACGTGTATTCCGCTCTGATGAGGTGGACGCAACACATTCTCCTTCCTTCCATCAGATAGAGGGACTGGTGATAGACAAGAATATTTCCTTTGCAGACCTGAAGGGAACGCTGGAGGTATTTGCAAAGGAGCTGTTTGGAGAGGATACGAAGACCAAATTCCGCCCGCACCATTTCCCGTTCACAGAGCCAAGTGCCGAGGTGGACGTAAGCTGCTTTAAGTGCGGAGGCAAGGGATGCCGTTTCTGCAAAGGCTCCGGCTGGATTGAGATTCTCGGATGCGGCATGGTACATCCGCATGTATTGGAAATGTGCGGTATTGACCCGGAGGAATATACAGGCTTTGCATTTGGCGTAGGATTAGAGCGCATTGCATTGTTAAAATATGAGATTGATGATATGCGGCTGCTGTATGAGAATGATATTAGATTCTTAAAGCAGTTCTAGCGGGCATTAAGCAGAAGAAAGCATGAGCTTATAACAGAAAGGAGAGTAATAGTGAATACTTCATTATCATGGATAAAGGCATATGTGCCGGATCTGGATGTGACAGCGCAAGAATATACCGATGCGATGACCCTTTCCGGTACGAAAGTGGAAGGCTTTACGAAGCTGGACGCAGATTTGGAAAAGATTGTGGTAGGGCAGATTGAGAAGATTGAGAAGCATCCGGACGCGGATAAGCTGATCGTATGCCAGGTAAATGTGGGTGAGGAGACGATCCAGATCGTTACCGGTGCGCCGAATGTAAAAGAGGGAGATAAGATTCCGGTTGTACTAGACGGCGGCCGCGTGGCGGGAGGCCATGAGCCGGGACAGCGCGTGGCAGGCGGAATCAAGATTAAGAAGGGAAAACTCCGCGGCGTTCCAAGCGCCGGCATGATGTGCTCCATCGAAGAGCTGGGCTCCAATACGGATATGTATCCAGAGGCGCCGGAGTATGGAATTTATATTTTCCAGAAGGACGTGGAAGTGGGAAACAGCGCCATAGAGGCACTGGGGCTTGATGACGTGGTGTTTGAATATGAGGTTACCTCGAACCGCGTGGACTGCTACAGTGTGATTGGAATTGCAAGGGAAGCGGTCGCAACCTTCCGCAGGGAATTTCATCCTCCTGTGGTGACGCCCACAGGAAATGCTGAGAACGTGAATGACTATATCAAGGTTACCGTAAAGGATGCGGATCTCTGTCCAAGATATACAGCCAGAGTGGTAAAGAATATTAAGCTTGGGCCGTCGCCCGAGTGGATGCAGAGAAGGCTGGCTTCGGTGGGAATCCGTCCGATCAACAATTTGGTTGATATTACCAACTATGTAATGGAAGAGTACGGTCAGCCTATGCATGCATATGATCTGGATCATATTGTGGGAAATGAGATTATAGTACGCCGCGGGGAAAACGGCGAGAAGTTTGTCACTCTGGACGGCCAGGAGCGGGAAGTGGACGATACGGTTCTGATGATCTGCGACGGCGAGAAGGCAGTCGGTCTTGCAGGTATCATGGGCGGTGAAAATTCCATGATCACGGACGACGTTAAGACCATGCTTTTTGAGGCGGCATGCTTTGACGGGACGAATATCCGTAAGTCTGCAAAGAAGGTAGGCCTGCGTACTGACGCATCCGGTAAATTCGAGAAGGGTCTTGACCCGGAGAATGCACAGGCAGCCATTGACCGGGCCTGCCAGCTGGTAGAGGAAATGGGCGCCGGAGAAGTTGTGGGTGGAATGGTTGATGTTTACGCCGAGAAGAGAATGCCGGTACGCGTACCGTTTGATGCGGCTAAGATCAATGCACTTTTGGGAACGGATATATCGAAAGAGGACATGATCGGTTACCTTAAGATGGTAGAGCTTGCGTATGATGAAGAGACGAACGAAGTGATTGTACCGACCTTCCGTCAGGATATCCTGCGCCTTGCAGATATTGCAGAAGAAGTGGCAAGGTTCTATGGCTATGATAATATTCCGACCACGCTTCCAAGCGGAGAAGCGACCACAGGTAAATTATCGAATAAGCTCCGCATTGAGGAAATTGCAAGAAATATTGCAGAATTTAGCGGCTTCAGCCAGGGAATGAATTACTCCTTTGAGAGTCCGAAGGTATTTGATAAATTAATGCTTCCAGAGGATTCTGACCTCCGCCGGGCAGTGGAGATCAGGAATCCGCTGGGGGAAGACTACAGCATTATGAGGACTACGTCTATGAACGGTATGCTGACTTCGCTGGCATCGAACTATAATAGAAGAAATAAAAATGTCAGGCTGTATGAGCTGGGCAATATTTATCTGCCGAAGACTCTGCCGCTTACGGAGCTTCCTGAGGAGCGGATGCAGTTTACACTGGGTATGTACGGTGACGGAGATTTCTTTAGTATGAAGGGTGTTGTGGAAGAATTTTTTGATAAAATAGGACTTCATAAGAAAGCGGTGTATGATCCGGATGCAGGAAAGCCGTATCTCCATCCGGGCCGTCAGGCTAATATTATTTACGGCGGCGTAGTTGTGGGCTTTTTGGGAGAGGTTCACCCGGATGTGGCGGATACCTACGGCATTGGGGAAAAGGCATATATTGCAGTGATCGATATGCCGGAGATCATGGAGAGAGCCACATTTGACCGCAAGTATGAGGGGATTGCAAGATTCCCGGCAGTAAACCGCGACATCAGTATGGTCGTTCCGAAGGAAATTATGGCGGGCCGGATTGAGGATGTGATTGAAAAGCGAGGCGGCGCTTATCTGGAAAGCTATGCGCTGTTTGATCTGTATGAGGGAAGCCAGATTAAGAAGGGCTTTAAGTCTCTTGCATATTCCATCGTATTCCGCGCTAAGGATAAGACGCTGGAGGAAGCGGATGTTTCCAAGGCGATGGAGAAGATCCTGAAGGCGCTGGAAGAGATGGGAATTGAGCTTCGTAAATAGGACAGGAGAGAAGATGAAACGTCAGGACTTTTATTTTGAACTGCCGGAAGAGTTGATCGCGCAGGATCCGTTGGAGGATCGTTCGGGCTCCAGGCTTCTGGTAGTGGATAAAGAAACAGGAGAGGTGTCCCATCATATTTTTAAAGAGATTATAGACTATTTGGAACCAGGCGATTGTCTGGTTCTAAATGATACCAAGGTAATCCCGGCCAGATTGATCGGGGCAAAAGAGGATACCGGAGGAAAAATAGAGGTGCTTCTTCTGAAGAGAAGAGAGGATAATATATGGGAGACGCTGGTAAAGCCCGGAAGAAAGGCAAAATGCGGTGCCAGGATCAGCTTTGGGGACGGGATGCTTACAGGTGAAGTTGTGGGGATCACCGAGGAGGGTAACCGTTTGATCCGTTTTGAATATGAAGGGATTTTCGAGGAAATCTTAGACCGGCTGGGACAGATGCCCCTGCCGCCTTACATTACCCATCAGCTGGAGGATAGGAACCGTTATCAGACCGTATATGCCAAGCATACCGGGTCTGCGGCGGCGCCGACGGCAGGCCTTCATTTTACGCCGGAACTTCTAAAAGCCATAGAGGAGAAGGGCGTGGATATCGCAGAGGTAACCCTTCATGTGGGACTGGGGACCTTCCGTCCGGTAAAGACGGAGGATATTCTGGAGCATCATATGCATTCGGAATATTACCGGATTGAAGAGGAAGCCGCAGAGAAGATTAACCGGGCAAAGGAGAAGGGAAACCGGGTGATCTGCGTGGGAACCACCAGCTGCCGGACCATAGAATCTGCGGCGGATGAAAAGGGAAGGCTAAGGGCATGCAGCGGATGGACGGATATATTTATCTATCCGGGATATCGGTTCCGGGTGCTGGACTGCCTGATCACGAATTTCCATCTGCCGGAATCAACTTTGATCATGCTGGTATCGGCGCTGGCGGGGAGAGAACATGTACTGGAGGCCTATGAAGAGGCGGTCAGGAACCGGTATCGGTTCTTTTCATTTGGGGATGCAATGCTTGTGATTTGATAATAGATCTATCTGTGAAAGGCAGGAGTATTTATGTGCGGAAAAGCAAAACTTCTAATTGCGGATGATGAGCCGGGGATCCTTCAATTATTGAGAGATTATTTTGAAATGCAGGGCTATCAGGTTATAGAGGCGGAGGACGGGACGGGAGTGCTTTCTAAGCTTTCCATGGAGCCGGATTTGATACTTCTGGATGTAGGGATGCCTTTTATGGACGGCTTTGAGGTATGTGAGCGGATCCGCTCCCATGTATCCTGCCCTATTTTATTTCTGACGGCGAAGATTGAGGAGTCTGACCGGATCCGGGGCTTTATGACGGGAGGCGATGATTATATCCTGAAGCCTTTTAGTATTGACGAGCTTGGAGCGAGGGTGGAGGCCCACCTCAGGAGGGAAAACCGCCGTAAGACGGATAAGGCAGTGAAGATGTTTGGCCGTCTTGCGATTCATTATGAGGAGAAATGCGTGTACTATGATGATACGCCCATTTCCCTAACAAAGACCGAATTTCAGATTGTAGAGCAGTTGTCCTTAAACCCAGGACAGATATTCAGTAAGGATCTGTTATATGAAAAGGTAAGAGGCTATGACGGGAATGCAGACAGCAGCATTATGATGGAGCATATACGGAGGATCCGGAGCAAAATAGGCAGATATACGGAGCAGATATATATTGAAACGGTATGGGGAGTTGGTTACAGATGGATTGGTTAGATGAAAAATTGGATAAGCTGTTCTTTTATATTAGAAATCTTTCTTTTCGGAAGGCAATGCTGGCATATGTGCTTGTTTTGGCGGGGATTACTGCTGTGCTGACCTATGTGACGCAGAATTTTTGCAGATATCAGAAAATTCCGCTGGCAGAGGAGTGGTGCGGGTATGTTTATGCATTTGCAGGGATGATTATAACGATATTTGTGTTCTATCATAAGCGGCTGAAAAAGCCGCTTTCTATTTTGAATGAGAGCGTTGACAGTATCCGGCGCAGCAATCTGGATTTTCACGTGTCCTATGACAGCAGAGATGAATTTGGCTGTTTGTGTGATTCGATAGAAGCCATGCGTCTGGAGCTGGAGAAGAATAAGGAGGAGCTGTGGCGCCTGATCGAGAGGCAGAAGGAGTTAAATGCCGCATTTGCTCATGATCTGCGCACACCCCTTACGGTTCTCAGGGGCTATACAGATTTTCTTGCAAGATATATTCCCGAGGGGAAGCTAAGCGGGGAAAAGGTTCAGGATACCTTAAGGCTTATGGCGGAGCACATCCGGCGTCTGGAGGAGTACAGCTATACGATGAAGGGAATCCGCAGTATCGAGGATGTGCCGCTGTCTCTTCATCCGACGACTCTTTATAAGCTTAACAGCCGGATACAGGAGGTGATATTTGCTCTGAACCAGACCGGAGGGATCCAGATTGAATATCAGGGATTTGATGAAGATTTATCTGTGTCAGCCGATGAGGGGATCATTATGGAAGTACTGGAAAATCTGCTGTCAAATGCAATCCGTTATGCCGGGAGCCGGATTGAGGTCTGGATGGATTATAGCAGCTCTGACGGGGAGATGACAGCCGTTGTAAGAGACGATGGTCCCGGATTCTCGGAGGAGCAGCTTACGCAGGCGGTGAAGCCTTATTATAAAGAATACAGTGCGGATACAGAAACGGAACATTTCGGTATCGGACTGCATATCTGCCGGGAGCTGTGCAGGAAGCATGGAGGTACCCTGAGTGTGGCAAATAGTATGCGGGGCGGAGCTGCAGTAACTGCATCGCTCCAGGCCCGATAAGAAAATATATAGAAAATTCCTCAATAATTCTTAATTATTTGTAGAGTAAATGTAGAGATTTCTGTTATATGCTATAGGTAGTTCAAATGAAGGAAGGGATTTTCTGATGTCAACAGCGATTAAGATACGAGGTCTGAACAAGTTTTATGGGAAGAAGCAGGCGTTAAAGGATGTGAATCTCACGATAAGAACAGGAATGTTCGGTCTTCTTGGCAGGAATGGAGCCGGAAAGACTACGCTGATGAAGGTGCTTGCGGCGCTTCTTCCGAAGTCGGAGGGAGAGATCTCTGTATGCGGGCGGAATGTGGAGCGTGCCCAGAGTGTAAGAAAGATTGTAGGGTATCTGCCACAGGATTTTTCTATGTATCCAAATATGACCGTCTATGAAGCGATGGATTATCTTGGTGTTTTATCGGGGTTAAATAAGAGCCGGAGAAAGGAGCGGATTCCAGAGCTTCTGCAAAGGGTGAATCTTCAGGATGACAGCCGCAAGAAGGTAAAGGCGCTTTCAGGCGGTATGAAGAGGAGGCTTGGCATTGCGCAGGCTATCCTGCATGACCCGAAGGTACTGATCGTGGATGAGCCGACGGCCGGACTGGATCCGGAGGAGCGGGTGCGGTTCCGCAACCTCTTATGTGAGATTGCAGAGGAGAGGATCGTAATCCTTTCCACCCATATTGTAGGTGATATTGAGGCGGCCTGTGAAAATATTGCGGTGCTGGATGAAGGGGAGATGATTTACAAGGGAACGGTTTCTGATCTGATCAGTATGGCGGAAGGGAAGGTTTACTCCGCCGAGATCAGCAAACGGGAGCTGGAGCATTTGAAAAAAGAATATGCAGTTACCAGTATGCTGACGCTGGGAAATAATGTTATGGCCCGCTTTCTTGCTGATAAACAGCCCTTTGCATCGGCAAAGCTCTGCGAGGCAGGCGTGGAGGATGCCTATATGTATCTGATGCAGACGAAGGGAGGCGGGATTTCATGTTCGGACAATTATTTATAAAGGAATGCCGTCAGACTGCAAAAAGCCTGATTTTCTGGCTGATCGTCCTTGGGCTGGTTCTGGATTTTTCCACACAGCTTGGAGGAATGGAAATTATGTCTGCGCCTGTAGAGGGACAGGAAGAGTATGGGTACCATGCCAGCACGGATGAGGATGTCATCATAGAAAGCGCACTGGGAGCCTTAGCAGAGGAATACTGCCGTAAGGATTATACAACTTATCCGATTGGATTTTATAAAAGTGTTACCTTGAGCAAAGAGGAGGATCGCAGGATTGGGGAGATTATCAGGGAAGCCTCTGGTCTGGACGGAAGAGCGGAAGTAGAACAGACGGTGGATGACTGGTATGCAGAGCAGGAGCAGGGAGAGACTCCAATGACATCAGGCGGCTGCAGGCTTGAACCGGCAGAAGGCCTGACCTATGAACGGTTTATAGAGCTTATGGAGGAAGCGGATGATATTCTTGGCGGAGGTTCTAAGTATGGGGACGGATACCGGGAGAGCAATGCACAGGTGCCTATGACGTACGAGGAGGCGCTGGAGGAATATCAGCTTCTGATAGAAAATGATAGGCTGTCCGGGGGATATGCAAGGCTGTTCTCTGACTATATGGTGATCTTTCTCGGCATTCTTCCTGTATTTCTGGCAGCTGTAAGAGGCCTCAGGGACCGGAGGGCCGGGATGCAGGAGCTGATCTATACAAGAAAGGCTTCGTCGCTGATTATTGTATCCAGCCGGTATCTGGCCATGCTGGCTATGCTGGTTATTCCGGTGCTGGCGCTTTCTGTGATCCCGCTGATGCAGTGCGTCAGGTTTGGAAACTCCGCCGGAGTTTCGGTTGATATGCTTGCTTTTGTGAAATATACCTTTGGATGGCTTGTGCCTTCGATTATGATCGTGCTGGCTGTGGGCATGTTCCTGACAGAGCTTACCGATACGGCGGCCGCGGTTCTTGTACAGGGCGCATGGTGGTTTATCAGCGTATTCTCCGGGGTAAATACACTGGGCGGCGGAATGTATGGATGGAATCTGGTACCCAGACATAATACGGAGCTGAACTGGAGGGGATACCACGACGGGTTCTCACAGCTTGCCGCTAACCGGATTTTCTATGCAGTGCTTGCGCTTGCGCTGGTAATATTTACGGCATTTATTTACTCACAAAAAAGGAAAGGGAGGTTTGTGATCCGTGGAAAGATACTGGCAGATCGAAAAAACAAACTTAAAGCATAATGTACCGCTCCATGTTCTGGTATGCGCCTTAGTTCTGGGGATATCGCCGTTTCTTGTGGGCACAGCAAATCTGGAAGCGCAGGATACCGCAAAGGTACTGGAAATGTATACGGCATTCATTGGAATTATCATGCTCACGCCCATATTCCTGCCGGAGCAGCCAAGGGAAATCCGTGAGCTGACAGGTTCCAAATATATGAAAAGCTCAACCGTATATCTGATCCGGCTTGTTGGAAACAGTTTGATACTGGCAGTTTTTTTAGCTCTTTATATAGCTGTGCTCCGGCATAACCACTGTGAGTTTCCCATAATCCGGTATTTTCTCGGAACGTACGTAGAAATGCTGTTTATGGGAGGGTTGGGAGTATTCTGCTACGGCTTGTGCGACAATCTGATTATCGGCTATATGATACCGATCTTCTACTATATTATTGCCATGGGAAGTGGCAGCAAATTCCTGAAGCTGTTCTATCCATTTTCTATGGCTGCAGGAAGCTATACGGAGAAATATGTATTGGTGATAGGGGGAGTGCTCCTGACAGCCTGGGGAATCGCCCTCCGCTGCCGGAGAAAATAAATGTTACGGCCTGTGTGCGGCCTGGCTTCGGAACTGTCTGAGACTCCGGCAGTTCCGAAACCGGGCCGCGCATAAAATATAATAAGTGAGTGTATTCCTTATAATTTCCTTAGATTTGTTCTGTAGAATGCTTTTTGTAAGGAGGAAAAAGCAATGGAACGAATAATTTTAGAAACAAGAGCATTGTGTAAGAATTTCAGGAACCAGAAGGCGGTGAATCAGGTATCCCTTCAGGTTCCTGAAAATCATGTCTACGGACTTTTAGGACCCAACGGAGCCGGTAAATCCACGCTTCTTAAGATGGCTACCGGAATGCTGCGCCCGGATTCAGGGGAGATTTTATTTGAAGGAGAGCCCTGGACCAGAAAAGCGCTGGGGAAGATCGGAGCATTGATTGAAGTTCCGGCAATTTATGATAATCTGACAGCGAGAGAAAATCTGCAGGTCAGAACAACGCTTCTTGGGCTGCCGGAGAGACGGATAGATGAAGCGCTGGAAAAAGCAGGGATTACCGGAACTGGGAGGAAACGTGCCGGACAATTTTCCCTTGGTATGAAGCAGAGGCTTGGTATTGCGGCGGCGCTAATTTCGGAGCCAAAACTCCTGATTCTTGACGAACCGGCCAACGGCCTGGACCCCTTTGGGATACAGGAGCTTCGGGAAATGATCCGAAGGCTTCCGGGGGAAGGGGTTACCGTAATCCTGTCCAGCCATATTCTGGGGGAGGTAGAGCAGATCGCCGATCATATCGGAATCATGGTGAACGGCCGTCTGGGTTATCAGGGCGGCCTGCCGGAAAAGGGGCATCTGGAGAAGAAGTTTCTACAGGTGGCAGAAAAATGCAGGGAGGCGGAAGGCTATGACAATAATTAATTCATATTTTATGGCGGAGAAACTAAAATTCCGCCGCACTCTCACCGGAAAATTATGTTGGTGTGTTCCGATTCTTCTGGCGGCAGGCGCTTCGTGGCTGGCAAGAGATTATGTACAGATTGACAGCTTTAATTGGTGGTATATAGGAATGCTTCCAGGATATTTGACGCTTCTGTGCTGCCAGGTGGTCCGAAAAGATAAGCGTATGAAGGATCAGATTGTACTTACACTCCCTTTGGAGCCCGCGCTGGTCTGGGATGCTAAAATTCTGTACTGTGCCGGAATGCTGGCGGTTTCTAATCTGGTATTGGGGGTTTTTGCTTTTTTTGCAGGGATTCCGGCAAAGCTGCTGTTTGGAGCGGGGCAGATGATAGAGATTAGTCCTATACGGATCCTGTCAGCCTGCATCCTGCTTAGTATCTGTTATCTGTGGCAGATTCCTGCCTGCCTGTGGGCGGCAGTCCGCGTGGGATTCCTTCCGGCGTTTCTTGTGAATCTTTTGTGCAATACAGCAGGCGCGGTGTATCTTTCGCTGACGGACTGGTGGATATTCTGTCCTTATGCAGTACCGGCAAGGCTGATGTGCGCGGTAATCCGGGTTCTGCCAAACGGCCTTGTGGCAGAAGAGGGCAGCCTGACATTTTCGCCGGAGCTGCTGGAAATGCAGGCAGTAATCCCCGGAATGGCTGTCTGTGTGGGAGTATTTTTGGCAGCGTGGGGATTCACCAGAAAATGGTATGGCAAAACTGCCGGAAGCCGGAAATAGTAGAGGAGGGAAAAGCATGATTCGGATGATAAAAGGCGAATGGAAGAAAATGAAGCATACACCGCTTCTGTACCTGCATTTGTGGATTCCGCTGCTTGCACCGGCGGTCTTTCTGCTATATTTTCGATATGCGCCGTGGGAGCCGGAGCAGGAGGTTTGCGCTTATGCGGAGGTACTGGGGATAGCTTATCCGCTTGTTTCGGCCATTATCAGCCAGCTGTCCGTAGAACTGGAAGAACCGGGGCATTGTCAGCTTTTGCTGCTCGGACAGGAAAGAAAATGGAAAGCATTTGCAGGAAAATGGACGGCGCTTCTGATTCTTTCTTTTGGGGCGGCCGTGACTGCCGTGGCTGGATTTGGTTTTCTATACGGCCCGCTGACGGGTGACAGTCCGTTTCAGATGGGTCTGTATGTTCTTTTGGCATTGACGTTGTGGGGAGGGCAGATTCCGATTTATCTGTTGCATTTGATGCTTGGGCTCGTGTCTGGCCGGGGAGTTTCTATCATAATCGGAGTTGGGGAAGCCGTGCTGGCAGCGCTTTTTCTGACTGGACTGGGAGACGGAAGATGGATGTTTCTTCCATGTGCATTCAGTGGCAGATGGAGCAGTTATCTGTTATTATATGAAAGGAATCTAAGGGAAGCGGCAGACTTGAGAGGAGAGTTCCTGTTAAGCGCCGCAGTAACGGTTCTTGCGGCGGCAGCAGTATTTATATGGTATAGTTTTTATGAGGGAAGGAGATACAGCGACTGATGGCAGTAAAAATCCTTGCGGTGGATGATGAGAAGAATATCCTGAAATTGATTAAGACTGCTTTGGAAAAGGACGGATATCTGGTTTATACAGAGTCAGACCCGGAAAAAGCGGTGCAGGAGAGCTTTGCAGAGTATGATTTGATCCTGCTGGATGTTATGATGCCTGGAATGGATGGCTTTACCTTTTGTGAGAGGATCCGGGGACAGGCGGACTGCCCGATTCTGTTCCTGACAGCAAAAACGGCAGAGGAGGATGTGATCCGGGGACTAGGGCTGGGCGGAGACGATTATATTACGAAGCCCTTTGGAATCGGGGAGCTGCGGGCCAGAGTACGGGCACATGTAAGAAGAGAACGCAGAGAAAGAAAATATGTGGTTTCTATTGACGGCGTGCAGTTTTTGCTGCAGGCAAAGCAGGTGTTTTACGATGGGAAGGAGCTGGCATTTACCAGAGGCGAGTATGCGATCTGTGAATATCTGGCGCTGCATCGGGGACAGACATTTTCCAGAGAACAGATCTATGAGCAGGTATATGGCTATGATAAGGAAAGCGGCAGCTCTGCGGTTACAGAGCATATCAAGAATATACGGTCAAAATGTGCGAGACTTGGATTTGCGCCGATTGAGACAGTCTGGGGGATCGGATACCGATGGAAATAGGAATGAAAAACAGAGGGAAAAAAGATAAGAAAAAGGGCCTGTATATGGTATTTATCGGTTATTTGGCCTGGTTTAGCATTGGGACTGTGCTTTTGATCGGGATATGGATCGCTGCATTTTCTGTCTGCGCAAATATGGGCTGGGTGTGCCGGGCCGACTGGATGCAGGCAGAGATTGACCGGATATCCGAGGAAATAACAGGCGGAGATATTGTGCCGGAAGATCTTCTGCCGGAGGGCAGCAGCTATGGGGTATATTCCAGAAACGGAGAGTATCTATATGGAAATTTTTCAGAAGAAGACAGAGAAAAAGCATTCCGGTATATGGAGGAAGGACAGAATCAGGCGGACGGATCAGCCTATTACCGTTATTTAAAAAAGGATAATGGGGAGATATGCATTATACGGTACAATATGTTTGCACAGTTTGCAAATCCGGTATTGAGAAAGGTGAGCCCTAATGCGGAGCATTTATTTGTACATCTGTTCTTGCTGCTGTTTTTGCTGCAGGCTGTCTGGATAGCAAGGCGCTTTGGAACTGCCATGAAGAGACATCTGGAGGTGCTTGGCCGGGTAACGGAGATGATCCGGGCAGAAAATCTGGATTTTGAAAGAGAGTCATCCAATATCCGGGAAATTGATGAAATTCTGAATTCCCTGTTTCGGATGAAGGAGGAACTGAAGCATTCTCTTGAATGTCAGTGGGAGACAGAGAAACGGAAAGAGGAGCAGATTGCCGCGCTGGCTCACGATATTAAGACGCCCCTTACGGTGATCCGGGGTAATGCAGAGCTGGCGGCAGAGGAATGCGGCGGGGATATCCGGGAATATAACCAGTGTATTTTAGAAGGCGCGGCGGAGATCGGTGACTATCTGGAAGCGCTGCAGGAAATGCTTCATCCTAAAGTGAGCGGCGAAGGGGGCAATGAGAAAAAACTGCAAGAGGCAGATTGGCGGAAGTTTTGCAAACGTGTTATAAGGCAGGCGGAGATACTGGCTGCGGGAAAAAATATCCTGGTTACCTCCGAATATATAAATTGTGCAGAAGTGCTTGCGATTGATGAAAGAAAGCTGTACAGGGCGGTTATGAATATTATTTCTAATGCGGCAGAGTATTGTCCGGGACAGGGCAGGATCCATATAAAATTTCAGTGCGCTGAGCCTGGGGAAGCAGGAGGACAGGATGCAGAAGAGAGGGGAGCATTTCAGATCTGCGTCAGCGACAGCGGGCCGGGATTTGACAAGGAGGCGCTTGTTCATGGAACGGAACAGTTCTATCAGGGGGACAAAAGCCGTTCGGGAAAGGGGCATTACGGAATGGGTCTTTATATAGCAGAAACATTTGTGAAAAGCCAGGGAGGACGGTTAACTCTCGGAAGCTCAAAGGAGCTTGGCGGAGCAGAGGTGGTGATTGAAGGCAATATGAAACGGCCATTTCCGACGCTGGAACGACCGTAGTAAATGCATTTTGCGGAAATGAAATATTGATTTGAAAGAGAATAGAATATTTTGAATAAAAGAAAAAGAATTTAGCACTCGACACTTGACTTGGCTAATAATCAGTGTTATACTCCGAGTAGAACAAAGAAAACTACAGCATAAATACCGGCCCGCCTTGGCAGGCTGGCAGAGATGTCAGGAGGAGGCATTGATTATGAATATTAATAAATTTACCCAGAAATCGATTCAGGCAGTTCAGGATTGTGAGAAGACTGCCATGGAATATGGCAATCAGGAGATTGAGCAGGAACATCTGTTGTATGCGCTGCTTACTCAGGAGGACGGCCTGATTCCCAAGATGATGGAGAAGATGGGCTTAGATGTGAATCTGGTTACAAACCGGGTAGAGCAAGCCATTGGAAAGCGGGCCAAGGTGCAGGGAGGCAAGCAGTATGTGGGACAGGATTTGAACAATGTTCTGGTTCATGCAGAGGATGAAGCGAAGCAGATGGGGGATGAGTACGTATCGGTAGAGCACTTGTTTCTTGCGCTGCTTAAGTATCCGAGCAGGGTTATGAAAGAGCTGTTTCGGGAGATGGGAATCAGCAGAGAAGGCTTCCTGCAGGCGCTCTCAACCGTACGCGGCAACCAGAGGGTGACCAGCGATAATCCGGAAGCCACTTACGATACCCTGAATAAGTATGGGACGGATCTGGTGGAGCGGGCCAGAGAGCAGAAGATGGATCCTGTGATCGGGCGGGATATGGAGATCCGGAATGTGGTACGGATTCTTTCCCGAAAGACGAAGAACAATCCGGTTCTGATCGGTGAGCCGGGCGTCGGCAAGACGGCCGTAGCAGAGGGGCTTGCTCAGAGGATTGTTAAGGGAGACGTGCCGGAGGGCTTAAAGGATAAGACGATTTTCTCGCTGGATATGGGCGCGCTGGTGGCGGGAGCTAAGTACCGGGGAGAATTTGAGGAGCGTTTGAAGGCTGTGCTGGAAGAGGTGAAGAACAGCGACGGACGGATCATTCTGTTTATCGACGAGCTGCATACCATTGTGGGAGCAGGCAAGACCGACGGCGCGATGGATGCAGGCAACATGTTAAAGCCGATGCTTGCAAGGGGCGAGCTTCATTGTATCGGCGCAACGACTCTGGACGAATACCGGCAGTATATTGAGAAGGACGCGGCGCTGGAACGCCGTTTCCAGCCGGTTCAGGTGGATGAGCCGACTGTGGAGGATGCAGTTTCTATCCTCCGGGGGCTGAAGGAGCGGTACGAGGTATTCCACGGAGTGAAGATTACAGACGGTGCGCTGGTTGCGGCGGCTACGTTGTCTAACCGTTATATTTCCGACCGTTTCCTGCCGGATAAGGCCATCGATCTGGTGGACGAGGCCTGTGCGCTGATCAAGACGGAGCTGGATTCCATGCCTACGGAACTGGATGAACTAAACCGCCGGATCATGCAGATGGAGATTGAAGAGGCGGCGCTTAAGAAAGAGGAGGACCGGCTGAGTAAAGAGCGGTTAGAGCATCTGCAGCAGGAGCTTGCAGAGCTCCGGGAGGAGTATGCCGGGGCAAAGGCACAGTGGGACAACGAGAAGAACGGAATTGAACGTGTGCGCAGGGTACGAGAAGAGATTGAGAATATCGGCAAAGAAATTCAGAAAGCTCAACAGGCTTATGATCTGAACCGGGCGGCGGAGCTGCAATACGGAAAACTCCCGGAGCTGCAAAAGCAGCTTAGCGAGCTGGAGTCTGAGACGAGGGACGAGGACCGCTCACTGGTACATGAGAGCGTGACTGATGAAGAGATTGCTAAGATTGTGTCCCGTTGGACAGGGATTCCGGTTGCCAAGCTGAACGAGAGCGAGCGGAGCAAGACCCTGCATCTGGGGGATGTGCTCCACAGGCGGGTGATCGGGCAGGATGAAGGAGTGGAGCTTGTGACGGAAGCAATTATTCGTTCCAAGGCAGGGATCAAGGATCCTACCAAGCCCATCGGTTCCTTCCTGTTCCTGGGTCCTACCGGAGTGGGAAAGACGGAGCTTGCCAAGGCGCTGGCAGAGAGTCTGTTTGACGATGAGAGCAATATGGTGCGGATCGATATGAGCGAATATATGGAGAAATATTCCGTATCCCGCCTGATCGGAGCGCCTCCGGGATACGTTGGATACGATGAAGGCGGACAGCTTACGGAGGCAGTGAGAAGAAAGCCTTATTCGGTGGTTCTGTTTGACGAGGTGGAGAAGGCTCATCCAGATGTATTTAACGTGCTGTTGCAGGTACTTGACGATGGACGCATTACAGATTCACAGGGACGTACCGTTGACTTTAAGAATACGATCCTTATTATGACCTCCAACATCGGCTCGTCCTATCTTCTTGAGGGGATTGACGAGAATGGAAATATCAGTGAAGAGAGCCAGAGCATGGTCATGAATGAGCTGAGGGCGCATTTCAGGCCGGAATTTTTAAATCGGCTGGATGAGACAATTTTGTTCAAGCCATTGACGAAAGGGAATATTTATGACATCATTGATTTATTAGTAAAGGATGTCAATAAGCGTCTGGCGGATCGGGAGCTCCAGATCGAGCTGACCGAGACCGCCAAGAATCATATCGTTACAGGCGGCTATGACCCGATGTACGGGGCGAGACCGTTGAAGCGTTATCTGCAGAAGCATGTGGAAACTCTGGCGGCAAGGCTGATGCTGGAAGGAAATGTGTCCGCCGGACAGACGGTCGTGATTGACGAATCAGATGGGAAATTAACGGCAGGGAGCAGATAATGTCCATTATATTTCATATTGATGTAAATTCTGCCTTCTTAAGCTGGACGGCAGTAGAAGAATTAAAAAACGGCGGAGAACGGGATCTTCGTGAGATACCGTCGATCATCGGCGGCGACCAGCAGTCGCGCCATGGCGTGGTGCTTGCCAAGTCCATCTCCGCAAAGAAATACGGCATTCGCACCGGGGAACCGGTTGTGAATGCCTTTCGTAAGTGCCCGAAGCTTACGATGGAGTCTCCGAATCACCGGCTGTACCGGGAATACAGCCGGAAGCTGATGGAATTTCTCTATACCTATACCCCGGATATCGAACAGGTAAGCGTGGATGAGTGTTATCTGGATTTTACCGGAATCGCACATTTATTTTCCTCACCGGTGGAGGGTGCGCTGGAGATCAAGAACCGGATATATGACAGGTTTGGATTTACGGTAAATATTGGAATCTCCACCAATAAGCTGCTGGCAAAGATGGCATCGGATTTTGAGAAGCCGAATAAGGTCCATACGCTGTTCCCGGAGGAAATCAGGGAGAAGATGTGGAAGCTTCCCGTATCGGAGCTGTATATGGCGGGGCGTTCCAGCGTGGAGACTTTAAAGAAGCTGGAAATCTACACTATAGGAGATCTGGCGCAGACGGATCCGGAGATCCTCACCCTGCATCTGAAAAGCCATGGCCGCATGCTGTGGGAATCTGCCAATGGAAAGGGGGATTCCTGTGTTGTAACAGAGAAATCCGCGGCGAAGGGAATCGGCAATTCCACAACTCTGTCAAAGGATGTTACGACAGAGGAGGAGGCGGGAGAGGTTCTTCTAAGGCTTGCAGAAAGTGTGGCCGGAAGGCTTAGAAAAGCTGGACAGAAGGCAAATATGCTGAGCGTTGAGATTAAATACTATAATTTTGAAGTGACATACCACCAGAGACAGATAAAAAGACCCTCAAACAGCGATATGGAAATCTACAGGGAAGCAGTTTCTTTGTTCCGGGAATTGTGGGATGGGAGGCCGGTAAGGCTTCTTGGGATCCGGAGCTCTAAGCTGGTAAGGGAGGATGAGCCGGAGCAGCTTAGTATCTTTGATATTCCGATGCCAGAAACCGGCGGATGGAAACAGACATCCAAAACATCTGCCGGGAAGGAAGCGCAAGGGGAAAATCGTATGCCGGATGCGGATAAGCAAAGGAAGCTTGACCGGGCGCTGGATGAGATCCGAAAAAAATATGGAGAGGATGCCATAAAGCGGGGACGCTTTTTTCCATCTAAATAGTACAGGGAAAGCGATCGGACTTAAGAATCTGATTTCCCTGCCGGAAATGACGGACAAATTGAAGGGAGCGTTTGGAATTTAGCCGGTATATGAATGACTGGATATGAAATAAATGAGCAGAACATTACGAATATATCACTGTATATTGCTCGGAAAACCAGAGAATTTTTAGCGTGTTCGTTGTTAATTTGTAAATACATTACAAGTGGTAATATTACCACTTGTAATGTATTGGGCGGTATAGTATAATGAAACCATCAAATAATAAGACCGTGCAAGGAGGAAGATTGATGGTTGGGATTTTAATTGTCGCACATGGGGATTTTGCCGCCGGGCTTCTGAGCGCCGTGGAACTGATCCTTGGAAAACAGGAACAGGTTGAGACGATCGGGCTGCATCATGGAGACGGACTGGAGGAATTTGGAGAGAAGGTAGAGAAGGCGCTTGACAAGCTGGATGAGGGAGACGGAGTAATAGCGTTCGTAGATATTCTTGGGGGGACGCCTTCCAACACCATCTTCAAATGCCTTCAGAAAAAGAAGTTTAAGGCATTTGCCGGAGTCAATATGCCGATGGTGGTTCAGGCGGTGACGATGCGCGAGGTGATGAGCGCGGAGGAGACATATGAGGCGGTTCTGGAAACGGCGTCTAAGCCGCCGCTTCTTCTCCATGACATGTATCAGGAGATGATGGAAGAGGGTGAGGAAGACGAGATTTAAAAAGGCGGCAGAAAGCCGTATATTGAAGAAAGCGCTATATGAAAATAGTCCATAAGAGCATACCGCCTGCATATCTGATCAGTCAGTTATGCAGGCGGTATGTTTGTCGTCTATAGGAGGGCATTTCCTATGTAAGGAAAGCGATGCTATAGGATAGAGCTGGCAAATACAGTCATTGCCGCTTTCACATCGGCTTTGATGGCTTCTTTCGCTTTGGCGGCAATATCATGGTAGAATACTTTTTCGTCACCGGCCTCTGCGATCAAAGCTCTGACGGCATTTCCGCCGGCCATGGAGCCGTAGGTGTAGTAGTTGATTTTGGTGATCCCATTGCGGATGGCCGTCTTGAAGTCTTCGTCAGAAACACCGGAACCGCCGTGCATAACGAATGGGATGTCTATTTCATTCCGGATCTGGGTGATGCGGTCCAGATCCAGCTTAGGCTCTGTCAGGTAGACGCCGTGGGTCGTGCCGAATGAGATTGCCAGAGCATCCACACCGGTTCCTTTCACAAATTTTCTGGCTGTGGCGGGGTCTGTGTAGCAGTCATCCAGAGAGGCGTAATCCTCAGCGCCTGTGGCGCCCCGTCCTTCACCGCCGCCGAGAGCAGAGGTGAAAATGTGTCCAAGCTCCGCTTCTACAGAAACGCCGGCCGCGTGGGCGATTTTAACAATTTCTTTTGTTTCTTTAAAATTCTCCTCATAGCTCTTGGCAGATGCATCGTACATAATAGAAGTAAATCCAAGGCGGACTGCCTTAATGCATAGGTCGAAGGAAGCGCCATGGTCTAAGTGTACGCACACCGGTACCGAAGCACGCCTTGCGTAATCCAGCATAATGGGACCGATCTCTGCCAGGGAGATGAGGTTCTCGTGTACTTCCGCATGTTGAAGAATGACCGGGACCTGTAATTCCTCAGCGGCAGAAATAACGGCCTGAACGGATTCCAGATTCGGTACATTAAAAGCACCTATGGCATAGTGCCTTTTCTTTGCATCTTCCAAGATGGATTTCATGGTAACTAACATAGTTCTACCTCCGTAAATTATAAAGTGTTTGATGGTAAAATTATAACCACTGGTAATCAATGTGTCAATAGAAAAAGCAGGATTGAGCGTTTTGTTTTTTGTAAAAAAACATTTTTAAAAGAAGAAATCTAAAAAAACAGTCAAAATTTGTAAAAAGCGTACAAAAAAAGAGAATAAATTTAATATATTTTTCACAAAAAGATAGTTAAAGTAAGGAAACATGTTGACTTTTTTATTGCCGGTGGTATTATTAATATAACCACTGGTTATAGTTTGCTGGCAAAATATTGGATGAGTAGAAAGGAGGAATTATCCATGAAGATGGAAGGCATTGTATTGGTACGGATTGATGACCGGTTAATTCACGGACAGGTGATGACATCGTGGCTGAATTACACAAGTGCAAATAAAATCATGATTATTGATGACGGGGTTGCAGGTGATCCTTTCATGAAAAGTGTTTTGAAAACCTGTGTACCAGCGAATGTGAAAATTGCCGCATTTACAGTCGAGCGGGCCGTACCGCGTCTCCAAAAAGGCTTTGCGGGGGATCACTGCATCATTTTGGTGAAATATCCAGAGACGCTGCACCGCCTGATGAAAGCGGGAATTGTATTTGATGAAATTAATATCGGAGGTATGGGAGTCAGCGGAACAAGAAAGAAATTTTTCCGGAATATTTCAGCTTCGGAGGAAGAGAAAACAATGCTTAGGGAGCTGGCCGGCGCCGGTTCAAAAATCAGTGTCAGGATCATTGCTGAGGATAATGCAACAGACATTTCTAAAATGCTGTAACTGAGGATGGAGAATGAGAAAGTACGGAAATAGAGTGGAAGAGAGAGGAGAACGATAATGCATATTACATTATTTCAGGCAATTTTGATAGGTGTTGTATATTACCTTGGTAATATTGGAACACCGTGGCTGTCGTTACTTGGCAGTATTTCGGTTGTTTATAAGCCGTTGGTAGCAGGTACGCTGGTAGGATTTATTCTGGGAGATCCGGTGCAGGGCTGCATCATCGGTGCGGCGATCAATCTTCCGTATGTAGCGTTTATTTCAGCCGGAGGAACGGCGCCGCAGGATCCGGGCCTTGCAGGAACGGTTGGCACTGCATGGGCTATGGCGGCAGGCGTAGACCCTGCTACGGCAGTGACGATCGCGCTTCCATTGGGACTTCTGGGAACAATGATCTGGGTAGCGCACATGACGCTGGATGTAACCTTTGTACATATGGCAGATAAGGCGGCCGATGAGGGAAATATTGAAAAGATCTGCTTCTATCATGTGGTCCCGCCGCAGATATTGATGTTCTGTCTCTGCGTCATACCGGCGGCAATTGCTGCTTATTATGGATCAACGGCTGTGCAGGGATTGATTGAACAGCTTACAGGAAAGCCTTTGACGGTACTACAGGTAATCGGTGGATTGCTGCCGGCGCTTGGTATTGCGATGAACCTCCGAGCGATTTCAAGACCGGGAACCCTGTTATTCTATATGGTAGGATTTATTCTGGTACAGTATCTTGGACTGCCGGTGATTGCTGTTGCTGTGCTCGGCGGCGTGATCGGATACTTCTACACCGTTTTATTGAATAATAACAATGTACAGCCGGCGGCCGCAGGAGGAGTCCCGCAGGCAATGATCGACGATGATGAGGAGGATTTTTAGGATGGCAGAGGAAAAAAGATTAAGTAAAAAAGATGTGGTAAAAGCATTTTGGAGATGGACCTTTTTCTCGCATGCAAATTATAATTATGAGCGTCTGGAGGCAACGGGACTGGTCCATTCCTATAAGCATGTGATCAAGAAGCTGTATGGAGACGAGCCGGAGGAGTACAAGGCCTGTATAAAGAGGCATATGCAGTTTTTTAACACAGAACCGCATATCGGGGGCGTTATTCCGGGAATTGTGCTGGCAATGGAAGAAGAGCGGGCAAACGGAGCGCCGATCACGGATGAAGCGATCAACGGCGTAAAAACAGGCTTGATGGGACCCTTTGCAGGAATCGGCGATACCTTGTGGCAGGGAACGCTGACACCGATCCTGCTTGCATTCGGTATCAGCCTCGGCTCCCAGGGGAACCTGATGGGGCCGTTGGTATATGCCCTTTTGATGTTTGGAATTATGTTTCCTGTGGCATATATCTGCTGGATGAAGGGATACGAATTAGGTAAAGACGGAATTGAAAAAATTCTTGGCGGCAATCAGCTTCAGATGCTGATAACAGGGGCTTCGGCAATGGGCGCGATCGTACTGGGAGCCTTATCAAGCCAGTTTGTGACAGTGAACTGTGCGGCGGTAATTAAATTCGGTGCGCTGGAAATGAATGTGCAGGAGACCGTGTTTGACGCATTATTCAAAGGCATTCTTCCGCTGGGAATAACGATGTTAACGCTTTATCTATTGAAGAATCGAAAGATGAAAGCGACAACAGTTATGGGAATCCTGATTCTGATCGGCTTAGCCGGCGGCGTGATCGGATTCCTTGGATAGAAGAATAGGAATGTGCTGATATGGAGGTAGGGTTAAATGAGTGAAATGGCAAAATCTTTGGTATTTACCGGAGAGCGGCAGTTAGAAATCCGCGAATATCCAATACCAGAGGTAAGCGGTGACAAAATTCTGATAAAGGTGGATGCCAGCGCGATCTGTACGTGGGAGCAGAGGGTATATACAGGAGTAAAGAAAGTGGAGTTTCCATTTATCGGCGGCCATGAGATGTCGGGAAGAATTATCGCCATGGGAAAGGATGTGGACCGCAGACAGTGGGCAGTCGGGGATATGGTAGTTGCAGGAGTAACTCTTCCCTGTAGGAACTGCTATCGTTGTAAGAGCGGAAATGAGCAGAATTGCGAGCATTTTAATCACAGCAGGCATCTGGAAGGACTGCCGGAAAAGGGGATGGGAGGGCTCAGCTCGCACCTCCTGGTTGATCCGGCGAACCTGTTTCATATCGGCAATGTAACGCCGGAGGAAGCCGCCATTACAGAGCCGTTGTCCTGCGTGCTCCACAGTGTGGAAACCGGCCAGATTGAATTTGGCGATACGGTCGTGGTGATCGGCTGCGGAATTATGGGGCTTCTGCATGTGATGCTTTCAGTACGAAGAGGCGCATCGGTTATCGTATCTGACACCAACGAGGAACGGACAGCGCTTGCCCTGAAGCTTGGCGCATCTCATGCGGTAAACCCGGCAAAAGAGAATCTGGAGGAACGCGTAAAGGAGATTACCGGAGGGCTGAAGGCTCAGGTGGTATTTGACACAACGCCGATTTCAAAGGTGGCAGAGGATGCGGTCAAGGTAGTGTCAAATAACGGGCGGCTGGTATTATACAGCTCGTTCTATCCGGACACTCCGATCACTATCAGCCCGGACTGGCTGCATAAGAGCGGGGCAAAGCTGCTTGGAACGGCAAATTCCAATACGGTTGATTTTGTAAAAGCTGCAAGGATGATATCAGAGAAAATCGTGGATATGAAGCCTTTTATTTCAGAGGTGTATGAGCTGGAGGATTATCAGAAAGCATTTGAATCTGCAGTGAAGGGAGATAAGTTCAGGGTAGTGATCAGATTTTAAGGATTGTTAAAAAATTATTTGAAATAAAGCCAGATTATGTTTATACTAATTGCATGAGTGGAAATCAGGGAAGGCAGGAAGCAGTATGGCTATAAAGAAAAAGCGGCTCCTTTACATGCAGTTAAAAGAAGATATTTTGGCAGATTATGAGAATAAGCCTTATTATTCTCCGCTGCCCGGAGAACGGGAACTATGCGATATATATAATGTAAGCAGACCCACGGTCAGGCGGGCGCTTGAGATACTGGAGGAAGAAGGCTGCATTATGAGATTTGCGGGGAAGGGAGCCTTTTTTATCGGGACGAAGAAACAGCAGGGCAATAAGAAGGCCGCTTCTTCCCGCATTGCATTTTACAATCAGGTCAGACTGCGGGGAGATTATACCAGCAGCAAGGTCCTTACCCAGAAAGCGGAGATCGTAAGTCCTGCGGTTGCAGAAATCCTTGGGATTCCGGAGGGCAGTATGGTATTCCATCTGGAGAGGCTGCGGTATATCAATGGGAAATTGTGGACCCTTGCGGATTCTTATATCGACTATGGGCTGTGTCCCGAGCTTCTGGAATATGATTATGCAGAACGATCTCTCCATAATACGCTGGCAGGACATGGGTATGTGCCGTTTAAGGCGAGGAGATGTATTACCGCACAGAGAGCGAATGAGTATGATGCATTTCATCTGGGACTGCAGGAGGGAGCGCCCATCTGCCGGACAGGGACATTTGTATATGATAAGGCTGGAAAACTTCTGGAATATGCGGTAAGCCGGGGCGACATCTATAAAATACGGTACGATATCACTACGTATAACCAGGAGGATACCGAAAATTTAAATATGGCCGGAACACAGGAAATGGACTGGGAAAATCAGGCGGATCGTGCTGTACGGGAAAGAGAAGAGAAAAATATGGACAATGAGAATCTGCTGTGGTGACGCCGGAAAGCAGATTGGGAAAGGACGCTGGATGAGCAGTAAAAAGGTTATAATACATAGAAGAGAAGGGCTGGAGCAGATAGAGAATTATCCCCATGTAAATTCGAGAACGGGGAAGGTTCTGTATCAGAAGGAATTGACTACAGAGCCGGAGACTGGGATGATGATCGAGATGATCCGGTATCCGAAGGGGTGCATGATCCCGTCTCATACGCACCACTGCGGACATGGGATTTATGTGCTGAGGGGAACGCTGGTGACCAGCGAGGGTAATTTCAAGCCGGGAGATTATGTGTGGTTTGACGAGGGGACAGTCATGACCCACGGCGCCGGAGATGAAGAGGATGTAGATATCCTGTTTATCACCAACAAGAAGCTGGATATGAATTATTTGTAACAGAAGAAGCATTGACAAAGCAAAATTCAGGAAATATAATGAATAACAGAAAGAGCAGCTGCGAATTATAATTTTATAGTTTGCGGCTGTTTTGTTTTTGAGGAGGATGGATTATGAAAGGCTATGGGTTCAAAGAATTTGCGGTGGATGTGCTGGTGGATCTGGCGGCGGGGATGCTGATTGCCGCCGGGGTGTATAATTTTGCGCTGTATGCGGATTTCCCGGTAGCGGGCTTTTCGGGAATTGCCATTATCCTGTACCACCTTACCGGGCTTCCGGTGGGTATCGGGACGATTCTTTTAAATATCCCGGTGGCGGTTTTTTGTTATAAATTTCTTGGGAAGATGTTTTTCTTAAAATCCCTGAAGTCGGTTCTTATTACGTCTCTTCTGACGGATTATGCCGCTCCGCTGTTTCCGGTGTATGAAGGGGACAGGCTTCTGGCGGCGCTCTGTATGGGAGTGCTCTGCGGAACCGGCTTTGCCATGGTCTTTATGCGGAGCTCATCCACCGGAGGCCAGGATTTTATTACGATGTCTATAAAGAAGATTTATCCACATTTTAGTCTGGGTTCGCTTACCTTTGCGCTGGATATGGTGACAATCGTTATGGGAAGCCTGCTGGTGTTCCGGGAAATCGACGGATTTATCTATGGCATTATCGTGACTTATCTGATGGCAATCGTTATGGACCGGATTATGTATGGGATTTATGAGGGCAAGATGACCTTGATCGTGACAGAACAGGGGGAGAAGATGGCGGCACGGATCGATGAGTATTCGGGCCGCGGCTCTACCATCCTTCAGGGACGGGGAAGCTATTCCGGCAGAAAGAAGGACGTGGTGATGTGTGCCTGCAATAACAAGCAGATGTATGCGATCAAGAAAATGGTACATGAAATCGATCCGAAGGCTTTTACCATTATTATGGAGTCGAATGAGGTGGTGGGAGAAGGATTCAAAGAATCTGTCTAAAAAATCCGGAAACTACTTTTTTTCTTAAAAAGATATGATACAATAGGAAGGAAATTGTACAATAAAGGAGTATTTGGATCATTATGGAATTTAGAGAGAGAGAATTTATTCCTGTGCTGCTTGGCGGAGATATCAATACTTACAGTGTGGCGCGGGCATTTTATGAGCAATATCAGGTGAAGTCCTATGTATTTGGAAAGTATCAGACAGGGCCGAGCTATAACAGTGAGCTGACGGTATATGAAGGGAATCCTGCTATCGATCAGGATGATTATTTCCTGAACCGGATCACGAAGTTTGCAGGGGAGCATGCGGATAAGAAGATTCTGCTGATCGGCTGCGGGGACAGCTATGTGGCGCTTGCCAGCAGGCATAAGGCAGAGCTTCCAACAAATGTCATTGCACCGTATATTGATTTTGATCTGATGGACAGCCTGCAGCAGAAGGAACGGTTCTATGAGCTGTGCGAAAAGCACGGGGTGGACTATCCGAAGACAATTGTATATAAGCGGGAGATGGGTCTTAACTTTGCCTGTGAATTCCCTTATCCGGTGATTTTAAAGCCGTCCAACAGCATTGCCTACTGGGAGCATCCCTTTGAGACGCAGAATAAGATCTATAAGATTCAGGACAGGAAAGAGCTGGAGAAGGTAATTACTGAGATTTACGACGCAGGATACGATGATGATCTGATCATTCAGGATATGATTCCGGGCAACGATGAATACATGCGTGTGCTGACCTCCTATTCCGACCGGAACGGCAGGGTAAAGATGATGTGTCTGGGACATGTTCTTTTAGAAGAGCATACTCCCCACGGACTTGGAAACCATGCGGTAATCATTACAGAGCCAAACAAAGAGCTGATGGTGCGCGTGAAGAATCTGCTGGAGGATCTTCATTATGTGGGCTTTTCAAATTTTGACATTAAGTATGACAGCAGGGATAATACCTATCGGTTTTTTGAGATCAACACCAGACAGGGACGCAGTAATTACTATGTGACGGGCTCAGGCTTTAATGTGGCGAAGTATTTTGTGGAGGATTATATCTACAACCGGGCGCTGCCTTACGAGGAGGCAAAGGAGGAGCATCTCTGGATGACGGTTCCAAAGGGTGTTGCCTATAAGCATGTGAAGAATCCGGAGTATGTGGCGAAGATGAAAAGGCTGGTCTCTGAGGGCAGGGTGGTGAATCCGGTGTTTAAGAGGGGAGACCTGAAGCCGAACCGTTTCCTGCGCATGGTAAAAACGCATTTGAAACAGTACAAATATTTCGATATGTATTACAAATAAGGGGATTCTATGGAACAGAAGAGAAAGAGGAAGTCTCTGGGGGTTATCGGCGGGATGGGTCCGGAGGCAACCAGCTATTACTACGAAAATGTGATTGCCCATACGGCCGCCTCCTGCGACCAGGAGCACATTGATATGGTGATCTTAAGCCATGCCGCTATGCCGGACCGTACAGAAGCGATCATGACCGGCAGCGGCGAGCACTTGATCAATATGCTGTGTAATGACGCAAGAACACTGGAATCACTGGGAGTGTCCAATATTGCGGTTACCTGTAATACCTCCCATTATTTTTATGGCCAGATACAGAAGGCGGTAAAGATTCCGGTTATCCATATGATACAGGAAAGCGTGGCTTATGCAGTACGGGATTTTGAGAACGTGAAGCGTGTGGGCATCATGGCGACAGACGGAACGATTAACTCCAAGATTTACCACAAGGCCTGCCGGAAGGCGGGAGTAACGCCGGTGAAGCCATCTGAGGAGCGCCAGAGGGATGTGATGTCTCTGATCTATGATGACGTTAAGGCAGGAAAACCAGGAGACAGGCGGAAGTTCGACCGGGTGGTCAGTGAGTTTATGAGGAAAGGCTGCGATGTAATTATACTTGCATGTACAGAATTATCTGTATTTAAGGGCAAACATGATGTACCGTCTATCTGTTTGGATGCAATGGATGTGCTGGTGAAGGAATCCATCCTTCGTTCGGATGCGGAATATAAGGAATAAATTGCGGCATAATGCGAAACTGGAATTGAGAAGGATAAGGGAGAGCGTAAGATGGCTGAGATGAGATATTATACGATTGGAGAATTTGCGGAGCTTTTAAAAAGCCGGGGCATGCTGGCGGAATGTGAGCTGTATGGAAAGGAGGGGACGGTGATCCGTCTTCTTACCTATGATTCCAGGGAAGTGGAAGCGGATACGATGTTTATCTGTAAGGGTGCGGCATTTAAGCCGGTATATCTGCGTAATTCTGTGGAGCAGGGGGCAGTCTGCTATGTCAGCGGAAAGAAGTATGAGCTGGAAGAAGAGGTGCCGTATCTTGTGGTGAAGGATATCCGGGAGGCAATGCCGGTGCTTGCGAATTTTTTCTATAATAATCCATGGGAAGATTTGAAGGTTACCGGTGTAGGAGGCACGAAAGGAAAATCCACATCGGTGTACTATATGAAGGCAATTGTGGATGATTATCTGAAGGCACAGAACAAAATAGACAGCGCTGTGATTTCATCTATTGATATATATGACGGCAAGTCAAAGGTGGAGTCTCATATCACCACGCCGGAGGCGGTGGAGCTGCAGAGGCATTTCCGCAATGCGCTGGACTGCGGGATGGAGTATGTGCAGATGGAGATTTCTTCGCAGGCATTGAAATACAACAGGGTAGATGGTATGATGTTTGATGTGGCGGTTTTTCTGAATATTTCAGAGGATCACATCAGTCCGATCGAGCATGTGGACTTTGAGGATTATTTCACATCGAAGATGCGGATGTTTGCCCAGACAAAGACGGCCGCGGTCAATCTGGATGCGGATTATATTGACCGGATCCTTGGGGCTGCAGAGGCCGCAGAGGAAGTCATCACATTCAGTACACAGGATGAGAAGGCGGACTTCTATGCTTATGAGATACATAAGGATGGGCAGAACACTAGATTTAAGGTGAGATGTACAGAGTTTGATGAGGAATTTATGCTTACAATGCCGGGGCTCTTTAATGTGGAGAATGCACTAGGCGTAATCGTGGCGGCAGTGAAGCTGGGCATTCCGAAGGAATATATCCATTCGGGGCTTTTAAGGGCACGTTCCAATGGAAGGATGGAGCTCTACGCAAGTGAGGATAAGAAGATTCTTGCAATTGTGGACTACGCCCATAATAAGCTGAGCTTTGAGAAGCTGTTTTCCTCTATGAGAGAGGAGTATCCGGACTACGGAATCACGGCTGTTTTCGGCTGTCCGGGAAAGAAGGCGCTGACGAGGAGAAGAGATCTGGGAACCGTGGCAGGGCAGTATGCAAAGAAGGTGTATCTTGCGGCGGAGGATCCGGGATATGAGCCGGTGGAGGATATTTCCAGAGATATTGCACAGTACGTAGAGGCTGAAGGGTGCCCCTATGAGATGATCGAGGACCGGGGAGATGCAATTAAGGCTGCAATTGAATCGGCGGAGGGAAAGACTCTTCTCCTGATTACCGGGAAGGGCGGAGAGACCAGACAGAAGTATGGAAGCGATTATCTGGACTGTCCGTCGGATGTGGAGTACGTGTTGAGATATTTGGATGAATATAACAAAAGACAGTAGTTTTTTTTAGAACTTGACATGAAAGCCGGCGCAGATTATGTTCAATTAAGGAGGGACAGGCTATGAAGAAAATATTGGCGGCCGTTTTGGCCGGTGTGATGCTGCTGTCTGCGGCATGCGGGGCGGAGGATCTTGACGCTTCCGGGTATGTGCAGGGATTACTGGATGCCCAGCTTCGGGGAGAATACACGGCATATGCAGAGGATATAGGCGAGAGCGAGGAATCTGTGAAAGAGGAGATCGAAGCACAGAACAGGCAGGACATAGAGGATATGGTGACGGTACTCGGACTTACCCCGACAGAGGAGGAGCTTCAGGAATTTGTCGATTTGATCGAGGACGGATTTAAGAAGATAGAGTATACGGTAAAAGAAGCAGTAAAGGACGATAACGGCAATTATACGGTGGATGTGGAGGTGACACCGGTGGGGCTTCTGGATTCGGTAAATGAGATACTGGCTCAGAAGCTTCAGGGAGAAGCTGTGGTAGATGAGAGCGGGTATATGACAGTATTTAATGAGGCGGTCAAAGAAAGCATAGAGCAGGCCGCAGTCTATGAGAAGGAGACGGTTACGTTAAATATCACCTACACGGAGGATGGCAATAACCGCGTCTATTCAGCAAATGAGAGCGATCTGGCGGATTTGATCACAATTGCGGTCCATCAGCAGTAAGCGGAAACACCAGGCGGAGAGGGATTTCTTCTCCGCTTTTAATATGTAGTGAATGTTGTCCATACCATGATTCTCAGGCTCAGACCGCCCCGTACGGACAGTATCAATCATACCAATATGCAAAACAGAGCGCTTTTTGGCAGATGGAAACTGTTGACGGGTTCCGCTGTTTATGTGAAAATAATAGATAAGGCTTATTCTTAAGGAGCTGTCAAAATGAAGCTTTCACATCTTCTGAGACAGGTTACTTACCGAGTGGTGAAAGGTACGAAGGATATCGAGATCCGGGCGCTCCGGTGCGATTCAAGGCTGGTGGAAAAGGGGGATGTGTTTGTCTGCATCAAGGGATATGAGACAGACGGGCACCGGCATCTCTCCGAGGCTTCCGAAAGGGGCGCATCGGCTGTGGTGGTGCAGGAAAGCTGTCCGAGATGCAGGGGGTGTACGCCGTGCTCTGGGCGCTGTGCATCTATAGAAGGGCTCGCGGTAATCAGTACGGCGGATACCCGCAGGGCTCTTGCGAAGATGGCCGCGGCTTATTATGGATATCCGGCAGAGGAGCTTCGGATCATCGGAATTACCGGGACGAAGGGGAAGACGACGACGGCTTATTTGATCCGGGAGGGCCTTTTGGCGGCTGGACACCGGACAGGGCTGATCGGCACGGTACAGATCGATACCGGGAAGCGGGTCTTATCCTGCGGTAATACGACGCCGGAGTCCCTGCATATTCAGGAGTATCTGCGGGAAATGGCAGATAACGGCTGCGACAGTGTGGTGATGGAGGTGTCGTCCCAGGCGCTGAAACTTCAGCGGACGGCGGGGATATTTTTTGCGGCGGGCGTATTTACCAATCTGGGAAGAGACCATATCGGACCCGGCGAGCATGCAGATATGGAGGAATATCTGCAGTGCAAGAGAAGGCTGTTTTTCCAGTGCGGGATCGCGGCCGGCAATGCGGATGATGCCTGTCTGGCCAGAATATGGAAGGGTACGCCCTGCAGGAAGGTTACCTACGGCATTGTCCCATGGGAGAGTAAAGACCAGAGGGGAGGGCGCGGACCGGCAGGCAGATGTATGCCGGATTATGCGGCATCGGAGATTATATATACGGATGACGGGGATGTGCTGGGAGTCGGCTGCCGTGTACGGGGCTTGGCGGCGGGAGAGCTGAGGCTTAGTATGCCGGGGCTGTTCAATATATATAACGGACTGGCCGCGGCGGCGGTCCTTGGAAGCCTTGGAATACCGGAAAGTGTGATGTTTCAAGCTTTTGAAAAGGTTCGGGTGCCCGGCAGGATGGAGGCCGTGCCGTCCCCAAAGGACTGCCGTGTCCTGATCGATTATGCCCACAATGCCATGAGCCTTGCGCAGAGCTTAAAGACCCTTAAGAATTATCATCCGGCGCGTCTGGTGGTGATCTTTGGGTGCGGCGGGAACCGTTCCAGAGAGCGGAGATTTGCGATGGGCGAAACTGCCGGGACGTATGCGGATTTTACGATCATAACCACGGATAATCCCAGATTTGAACCGCCGCAGGACATTATTGCTGATATTGAATGCGGAATCAGGCGGACGGACGGCAGATATATTATAATAGATGACAGACAGGAAGCGGTAGGCTGCGCGGTCAGGATGAGGGAACCGGGAGATGTGATCCTGATCGCAGGAAAGGGACATGAGACCTATCAGGAAATACAGGGCGTCCGGTATCCGATGGACGATAGAGAACTGGTGAGAAAATGTACGCAGATATAATCATAGACATTACACATGAAAAATTAGATAAGATATTTCAATATCGGATCCCGGAATTTCTGGAAGGGGAGCTTGAGATTGGAATGGAAGTGATCGTACCCTTTGGAAGAGGTTCGAGAGAGACCCGCGGCTATGTGGTTGGATTTTCAAAGCAGGCAGACTATGCAGAGGATAAGATAAAGGAGATTTTCAGGCGGGCAGAGGACGGCATGGCGATCGAGGCGAAGCTGGTGAAGCTTGCCGCATGGATGCGGGAGTCCTACGGCGGGACGATGATACAGGCGCTGAAGACAGTCCTGCCCATCAAACGCAGAGAGCGGGAACAGCAGAAGAGGAAGCTGGTCTGCCTTTTGGAGGAAACCAAAGGCCGGGAGCGTCTGGAGTTTTATTTGAGTAAGAACCAGAAGGCAAGAGCAAGGCTGATGGCGGCGCTTCTGGATGAGAGAGAGCTGGATTACGGCCTGGTGACAAAGAAGCTTCATATAACGGCGGATGTGGTACGGGCGCTGCAGGAACAGGGCGTGCTTGCAGTGGAGTCTGAAAGGGTTTACCGCAATCCGGTCATCGTTCAGGAGGAACGTTCAGGAGAGATTTCGTATACGCCCCAGCAGCAGGAAGCAATCCGGATTTTTGCTGAGGACTATGGACAGGAGCAGTATCAGACCTATCTGATCCATGGCATCACCGGAAGCGGCAAGACGGAGGTGTATATGGAAATGATACGGAATGTGGCCGCGAAGGGCAGGCAGGCTATCGTGCTGATCCCGGAGATTGCCCTGACCTACCAGACAGTGATGCGGTTTTACCGGAAATTCGGTGACCGGGTCTCGATCATGAATTCCAGAATGTCTGCCGGGGAACGCTATGATCAGATGCAGAGGGCGGCAGGCGGAGAGATTGATGTGATGATAGGACCCAGGTCTGCCTTGTTTACGCCATTTCCGAATCTCGGACTGATCGTAATTGACGAGGAGCATGAGAACAGCTATAAGAGTGAACAGGTGCCCAGATACCATGCCCGTGAGACAGCGGCCGTGCGAGCGGAGCTGGAGCATGCGAGTCTGGTGCTGGGATCCGCCACTCCCTCTCTGGAAAGCTATTACCGGTGTCAGACAGGAGAATACCGCTTGCTTGAGCTTACCAGACGGGCGGGCAGGCAGCCGCTTCCGGCCGTGTATACTGCAGATATGCGGCAGGAGCTGGCGGGGGGGAACCGCTCAATTTTCAGCGATATCCTTCACGATAAGCTGAAGGAGCGGCTGGAGAGAAAGGAACAGAGTATGTTGTTCTTGAACCGCAGGGGTTATGCGGGATTTATCTCCTGCCGGTCCTGCGGCTATGTGGTCAGGTGTCCCCATTGTGATGTGTCTCTGTCGGCCCATAACAATGGGAAGCTGATCTGCCATTACTGCGGCCATGAGGAGAGGAACGTACAGGTCTGTCCTTCCTGTGGCTCTAAGCATATCGGCGGCTTTAAAGCGGGAACCCAGCAGATTGAGGAGCTGGTAAAACGGGAGTTTCCATCGGCGGCGGTGCTTAGGATGGATCTGGATACCACAAGAAAGAAGGACGGATACGAGAAGATCCTGTCGGCATTTGCCCATGAGGAGGCAGATATTTTGATCGGAACCCAGATGATCGTGAAGGGACATGATTTCCCCGGGGTTACGTTAGTAGGGATCCTGGCGGCGGACATGTCGCTGTATTCCAGCGATTACCGGGCGGGAGAACGGACCTTTCAGCTGCTTGTACAGGCGGCAGGAAGAGCCGGACGCGGCAGGAAGGGCGGAGAGGTGGTCATCCAGACCTACAGCCCGGAGCATTACAGTATCCAGACGGCGGCCAGACAGGATTATACGGCGTTTTATAACGAGGAGATTGCTTTCCGGAAGCTGATGGGATATCCGCCGGCGGAGAACCTGCTGGCGGTGCTTATGACAGGAAAGGAAGAGGAGTATCTGGAAATGGCGGCGGGCTATCTGAAGGCCTATGCAGTGCGCATGGCAGGTGAAACGGTGGGAATCATCGGCCCGGCTTCGCCCTATGTAGGCAAGGTAAGCGATGTTTACCGCAAGATTCTCTACCTAAAATGCCCGAAATATGGTATGCTGATAAAAGTGAAAAATTATCTGGAGCAGTATATCCAGATTAATCCGGGTTTTCAGACACTGAAAATTCAGTTTGATTTTAACCCGATGAATATATTTTAACTGTATGAGGAGAGGAGAATTTGCATAATGGCACTAAGAGAGATTCGGCTAATGGGAGATGAGATTCTTACCAAACCGTGTAAAGAAGTAACAAAGATGACAATCCGCACGAAGATCCTGATCAATGATATGCTGGATACCATGTATGAGTCACAGGGAGTAGGGCTTGCGGCTCCCCAGGTGGGGATACTCAAACGGATCGTTGTGATCGACATAGGGGATGGACCGATCGTTATGGTTAACCCGGAGATTTTGGAGAGCTCCGGCGAACAGACCGGAAATGAAGGGTGTCTGAGCCTTCCGGGCAAGGCAGGCACCGTTACCCGGCCCATGTATGTAAAAGTGAAGGCCTTTGATCAGAATATGAAGCCGGTCATTCTGGAGGGAGAGGAGCTTCTTGCGCGGGCTATGTGCCATGAGATCGACCATCTGGAAGGGCGCATGTATGTGGAGCTTGCCGAGGGACCGCTCTTTGACGCAGAGAATGAGGAGGAAGAATAGATGAAGATTATTTTCATGGGAACGCCGGAATTTTCCGTAGGGACACTGGAAGCGCTTCTTCGTGCAGGGCATGAGGCAGTCCTTGTGGTGACGCAGCCGGATAAGCCGAAGGGCCGGGGGAAAGCGGTTGTCTGCTCTCCGGTGAAGGAGGCGGCTCTTGCCCATGGGATTCCGGTATTCCAGCCCCGCAGGATCAGAGAACCGGAGGCGGTTTCGGAGCTTCAAAAATATGAGGCGGATGTGATGGTTGTGGTTGCTTTTGGACAGATTCTTCCAAAGGAGATTCTTACTATGACCAGATACGGCTGTATCAATGTGCATGCCTCCCTGCTTCCCAAATACCGGGGAGCGGCGCCGATCCAGTGGGCAGTGATCCAAGGAGAACGGGTCAGCGGCGTAACTACCATGCAGATGGATGAAGGGCTGGATACAGGGGACATGATCCAGAAGACGGAGATCGTGCTGGATGAGAAGGAAACCGGAGGAAGCCTTCATGACAAGCTGGCGGAGGCAGGCGCGGTGCTGTGCGTGGAGACGCTGGAAAAGATAGAGAACGGGACGGCGGTATTTACCAGGCAGGGGGAGAGCCCCACGGTCTATGCGGGAATGCTGGATAAAAAAATGGGAAATATTGACTGGAGCAGGCCTGCAGAAGAAATTGAGCGGCTGATCAGAGGTTTGAATCCATGGCCCAGTGCATATACTATGTGGGACGGCAGGGTGATGAAGCTCTGGGAGGCAGAGGTGATACAGGAGGATTCCGGCAGGGAGCCGGGAACGATCGTCCATGTGGATAAGAAGACATTCCGTGTACAGACCGGGAAGGGAGAGCTTCAGGTTCTTGCCCTGCAGCTTCCGGGGAAGAAGCGGATGGAGGCGGATGCGTTCCTGCGGGGATACCATCTGGAGGAAGGTCTGATCCTTGGATAGAATGAAACAGGAAATAACAATTCACGGCGGAGGTGCAGGATATGTATTACGGATTTGGGTTTGATCCTACCTATATACTTGTATTGATCGGTGTCGTTATCTGCATGGCGGCATCGGCGAAGATGAACGCGGCATTTCGGAAATATGCACGCATTCAGAGCCATAACCAGATGACCGGGCGCGAGGCGGCGGAACGGATCTTAAGAAGCCAGGGGATCTATGATGTGAGAGTGGAGCATATACCGGGGAACCTGACGGATCACTATGATCCCAGAAATAAGGTGCTACGCTTATCAGATGCGGTTTATAATGCGTCATCGGTGGCCGCTGTGGGAGTGGCGGCACATGAGTGCGGACATGCACTTCAGCATGCAAAGGGCTATGCACCGCTGTCAGTCCGCAGTTCGCTTGTCCCTATCGCGAATTTCGGAAGCAGTATTGCATGGCCGCTGATCATTTTTGGTTTGTTTATACGTGGAGATATGTCCGCAATGCTTTTGAATCTGGGCATCCTTGCGTTTTCTCTGGCAGTTTTGTTTCAGATTGTCACGCTCCCGGTAGAGTTTAATGCGTCCGGCCGTGCGTTAAAGCTGTTAAAAAATAACGGGATGCTGTACGAGTCAGAGGTGAGGGATGTGAGGAAGGTGCTGAGTGCGGCGGCTCTTACCTATGTGGCAGGTGCGGCTTCGGCAGTCCTGCAGCTTCTGAGAATCCTGATCCTTGCCGGAGGAAGACGCGATGATTAAGAGGGATGCTGTATGGGAAGTATGGTAAATGACAGAGAGCTGGTACTGGAGATTCTCCTTGCGGTGGACAGGGACGGCGAATACAGCCATATTGCTCTTCGGAATGTGCTGGATAATCATCAGTATCTGGATAAGTCAGAACGGGCATTTATAACCAGGGTTACCGAAGGAACGCTGGAGCATAGGATAGAGCTCGACTATATGATCGACCAGTTTTCCAAGGTGAAGACGGCGAAGATGAAGCCGGTAATCCGGTGGATTATCCGGAGCGGCGTTTATCAGTTGAAATATATGGACAGCGTACCGGCCTCCGCCGCCTGTAATGAGGCGGTAAAGCTGACGGTAAAACGAGGCTTCGGAGGACTGCGGGGATATGTGAACGGCGTTTTAAGAAGCATCAGCAGGAATCTTGAACAGATTGTTTATCCGGACAGGGAGGACGTCAGGAAATGGCTTTCCATAACCTATTCCATGCCGGAATGGATACTGGACAGGTGGCTTGCGGAGTATGACAAAGAGACAGTAGAAGCAATGCTTCGGGATTTTCTGCGGGAGAAGCCGGTATCGGCCCGGTGCAATTTGAGCAGGATCAGCAGGGAAGAGCTTGCAGAACGGCTTGAAAAGGAGGGGGTACGGGTTTCTCTGGACCCAGAGCTTTCCTGCGGCCTAAAGCTCTGCGGATTTGACCACCTGGGAGCGCTTGAGGCCTTTCAGGAGGGCTTGTTCATGGTGCAGGATATCAGTTCCATGAGGGTGGCAGAATGGGCGGAGCCGGAAGCCGGGGACTATGTGATCGATGTCTGTGCGGCGCCGGGAGGCAAGGCGCTTCATATGGCGGACAAGTTAAACGGCACAGGCTTTGTAGAGGCAAGAGACCTGACAGAGTATAAGACGGAGCTGATATGGGATAATATCAGAAGATGCAGGATGACGAATATCAATGCGGTGAGCCGGGACGCCGCGGCCTATGACGAGGCTTCAAAGGAGAAGGCGGATATCCTGATAGCAGACCTGCCCTGCTCTGGATTGGGAGTGCTGGGCAGAAAGACAGATCTGAAGTATAAGCTTACGCCAAAGGCTCAGGAGAGCCTTGTGAAGCTTCAAAGAGAGATCCTGTCGGCAGTGAATCCGTATGTGAAGCCCGGCGGGAAACTGCTCTATAGTACCTGTACGATTGACAGACGGGAAAATGAGGAAAATGCCCGGTGGTTTACGGATACATTTCCTGAATTTGAAAAGGTGCGGGAGAAACAGTTCCTTCCGGGAATCGACGAGGGCGATGGATTTTATATTGCGCAGTTCCGCAAAAAGTACCGAGCGCGGTGAATGGCATCGGATATGCGCATTTTTGTAAAAGAGGTAACAGATGGATAAAAAAGATATTTGTTCATATACATATAGTGAATTGCAGGATGAGGTGAAAAGTCTCGGGGAGAAGCCCTTCCGTGCAGGGCAGATTTATGAATGGCTTCATGTAAAGCTTGCGGAGGACTTTGATGAGATGACAAATCTTTCCAAGGACTTTAGGAGAAGGCTTGGGGAAGAATATGAGATACGGAGGCTGACTCTTGCAGAACGGCAGATTTCAAAAAAGGACCCTACGGAAAAATATCTTTTTGAGCTGCAGGACGGGAATCTGGTGGAAAGTGTCCTGATGAGGTATTCTTACGGGAATTCGGTCTGTATATCCTCGCAGGCAGGGTGCCGCATGGGCTGCAGGTTCTGTGCTTCCACCATCGGCGGTCTGGCAAGAAACTTAAGCACCTCGGAGATGCTCGGACAGATCTACCGGGTCCAGAAGCTTATCGGGGAAAGGGTTTCCAATATTGTGGTCATGGGAACCGGAGAACCGTTGGATAATTATGATAATTTTCTGAAATTTATCCACATGGTCAGTGATGACCACGGGCTCCACATCAGCCAGAGGAATATCACTGCTTCCACCTGCGGCATTGTGCCGGCTGTGAGGAGGCTTGCTGAGGAAGGGCTTCAGATCACGCTGGCTCTTTCCCTTCACGGCTCCAGTCAGGAAAAGCGGAGGCTTTTGATGCCTGTGGCGGAGAAATATGAGCTGTCAGAGGTGCTTGCGGCGTGTGAGTATTATTTTCAGAAAACAGGCCGGAGGGTGACCTATGAATACAGTCTGGTACAGGGGATCAATGACACGGATGAGGACGCGGCGGCGCTTGCCCGCATGCTTGGCGGCAGGAACTGCCATATCAATCTGATTCCGGTGAACCAGATCAAAGAGAGGAATTTCCAGAAGCCCTGCCGCAAAAATACCCTTGAATTCAAAAATAAACTTGAACATCATAAAATAAATGTTACAATAAGAAGGGAAAGAGGTTCCGATATTGACGGGGCGTGCGGGCAATTGAGACGGCGTCATACAGCCTCCCAAAAGGAGAACTAGATGAAATATTATGCAATGACTGATGTAGGAAGACGGCGTGAAGTGAATCAGGATTATGTATATGCGACGGACCAGCCGGTCGGTCCTTTTCCCAATCTGCTTGTGGTTGCGGACGGGATGGGCGGACATAAGGCGGGCGATTTTGCATCTAAGTTTACAGTAGAGGTTGTAAGGAGAGAGCTGGAGGCAAGCCGGAAGGGGAAGCCGGAGACGATTTTAAAGCGGATCGTGCAGACAGCGAACAGAGAATTGATCGAGGCCGCGAGCCAGGATGTAAAGCTGGAGGGCATGGGGACAACATTGGTTGCGGCAACAGTGATCGGCAATACCCTGCATTTTGCCAATATCGGCGACAGCCGTTTGTATTTGATCAATGATAATATTAGGCAGCTGTCGAAGGATCACTCCCTCGTGGAGGAGATGGTAAGACTTGGCGGAATCAAAGCAGAGGATGCAAGAAACCATCCGGACAAGAATATTATCACAAGGGCTATGGGCGTAAAGGCTGAAGCAGAGGCTGACTTTTATGAATTCCGCATCAAACGGGGAGATGTGATTTTGATGTGTACCGACGGCCTTAGCAATATGGTGGAGGATGAGGATATGTTTGGACTGGTCAAGGGGTCGCGGGATATCGTGGAAGCAGTCCAGATGCTGATTGACAGGGCTAACAGCAACGGCGGGAGAGATAATATCGGTGTTGTGCTTGCTGAGCCTATTGCCAGTGAGGAGAGTATATGGTGAGCGAGAATAAGTTAAATGAAAATAAAGTAAAAGACGGTATTTTTTTAGGAAAAAGATATGAGGTATTGTGTAAGATCGGCGCAGGCGGCATGGCGGATGTCTATAAGGGCAAGGATCATATGCTGCAGCGTTATGTAGCGGTCAAGGTATTAAAGAGAGAATTTCGTGAGGACTCTACCTTTGTGAAGAAGTTCCGTTCTGAGGCGCAGGCGGCGGCAGGATTGATCCATCCGAACATTGTGAATGTATACGATGTAGGCGAGGACCGCGGCCTGTACTATATGGTCATGGAACTGGTGGAGGGCATTACGTTAAAGGAATATATTGACAGAAAAGAGCGTTTGTCTGCAAATGAGGTTATCAGCATTGCTATTCAGATGTGTAACGGTATCGAGGCGGCTCATGAGAGGCAGATCGTCCACCGGGATATCAAGCCGCACAATGTGATGATTTCCAAAGACGGCAAGGTGAAGGTGACGGATTTCGGCATTGCTAAGGCGACCACATCTACGACGGTAAGCACCTCGGCTATGGGTTCTGTGCATTATACATCGCCGGAGCAGGCAAGGGGCGGATATGTAGATATCAAGAGTGATATTTATTCGGTGGGCATTACCCTCTATGAGATGGTAACCGGACATGTTCCGTTTAACGGGGAGACTGCGGTTGAGGTTGCGGTAAAGCATCTGCAGGACGAGATCACGCCGCCGTCGGAGTCTGTTCCGGATATCCCTTACAGCCTGGAGCAGATCATATTAAAGTGTACCCAGAAGAATTCAGAGAGGCGCTATGAGAATATGAGCGGCCTGATCCAGGATCTGAAGCATTCTCTGGTGGACCCGGAGGGCGATTTTGTGCAGATGATCCCGCTGAATAATGCGGATACCGTGATCATCACGGAGGACGACCTGAATGATATCCGGGGAGCCTATACAGAAGATGAGCCGGATGATTATGATTCCGATGACGGCGGATATTCTGATGATGGGTACGATGATGAATATGACAGCGGATATGATGATGGTGAGGAGTACGGCCGGGATAGTGATGAGATGAATCCACGCATGAATAAGGTCGTGAAGATCCTGACCATTGTAGTTGCACTGCTGATCCTGATCGTTCTCGGCGTGGTCGTGGGAAGAGCCAGCGGCATTTTTAAGTTCGGACAGGGAACGGAAGCCCTGGATTCGGAAGGGCGCTTAAAGGTTCCGCCCGTTGAGGGGAAGAAAGAGGGAGAGGCAAAGGAGATTCTGGAAGAAGCAGGATTGAAATGCAAGGTGAAGGCGAGGAGACAGTCGAAGAAATACGATGAGGGCTGCGTGATCGAGCAGAGCCCGGAGGCAGGAAAACAGGTAAAGAAGGGCACGGAGGTCGAGATCGTAGTAAGCTCCGGGCGCACTGCTGACGAGGAGACGGTTCCGGAGGTTGCCGGCATGGATGAAGCGGCGGCACAGAAGCTGCTGAACGATAAAGGATTTTCAAAGGTCACGACCGAGGCGGTGTACAGCGAGGAGCCACAGGGAACCGTTATCGGAACAGACCCGGCGGCGGGAACCAAGACCGCGAAGGATACGGAGATTGTAATGAAGGTCAGCAAGGGCTCTGAGAAGATTAGCGTGCCGAATGTGGTAGGGAAGTCAGAGAACGATGCGAAGAATGAGATCACCGGCGCAGGACTTCAGGTCTCCAGCGTGGATACGGAGTACAGCGAGAGCTATGCGTCTGGGATCGTGATCAGACAGGAGCCTGCCGGAGGCAAGGTCGATCGGGGAACCAGCGTAAGCCTGGTGGTTAGTCTTGGAAAGAAGCCGGAGGAGAAGCCGAAGGTTCCGGATGTGGTTAGTAATCACCCCTCTGAGGATAATGCAAGGCAGATGATTAGCAGTGCTGGATTGAGAGTGGATACGGTTACCTATATTGCCAGTGACAGCGTACCTGCGGGCTGCGTGATCAGCTGTGAGCCGGGAGTAGGAACTGAGCTGTCTAAGGGGGAGCCCGTAAGCCTGACAGTCAGTACAGGATCTTCTTCTTCCGGAGGGCCGGGGGGCGAACAATAGCATATGCAGGGAAAGATTGTAAAGGGTATTGCCGGATTCTACTATGTCCACATAGCAGAATTCGGTATTTACGAATGTAAGGCCAAGGGAATATTCCGAAAAGAGGGGAAGAAGCCCCTTGTGGGGGATCATGTAGAGATTGCTATTTTAAGTGAAGAGGAGAAAGAGGGGAGCATCCAGGCAATTCTTCCGCGGAGGAATGAGCTTGTCCGGCCGGCGGTCTCGAATGTGGATCAGGCTCTGGTGGTATTTGCGGTGCAGAAGCCGAAGCCTCATTTGAATCTTCTGGACCGGTTTCTGATTATGATGGAGCGGAAGGAGATTCCGGTTATTTTATGCTTTAATAAGCTGGATATTGCCGCAGAGGAAGATCTGGACAGGCTGCGGGATATTTATCAGCCCGCCGGATATCAGCTGGTATTTATCAGCGCCCGTCTTAAGAAGCATATGGATGAGATCAGGGCGCTTCTAAAGGGAAAAACTACTACCGTTGCAGGACCCTCCGGCGTGGGGAAATCTTCTCTCATTAACTGCCTTCAGGGAGAGGTGGAGATGGAGACGGGAGACATCAGCAGGAAGATAGACCGGGGAAGACATACCACGAGACATTCGGAACTGATCACAGTTGACGAAGATACGTATATTATGGATACGCCGGGCTTTAGCTCTCTTTATACGGAGGGTTCTGTGGAGGAAGAACTGAAATACTGTTTTCCTGAATTTGCGCCCTGTGAGGGGAAATGTAAGTTTCATGGATGCAGCCATGTCCATGAGCCGGACTGTGCAGTGAAGCAGGCAGTTTCAGAGGGCAGGATCCATGAGGTAAGATACCAGAGTTATCTGGAGTTATATAAAGAAATAAAAGAAAAAAGGAGATTTTGACCATGAAGTACGTGATTGCACCTTCGATTCTTTCGGCAGATTTTACCCAGCTTGGCAGCGATATCAGGCAGACAGAGGATAACGGGGCGGCATTTCTGCATTTTGATGTGATGGACGGAATGTTTGTTCCTAACATTTCTTTCGGGATCCCGGTTATGAAGTCCATAAGAAAAGCAACCAGACAGATCATGGACGCGCATCTGATGGTACAGGATCCGATCCGCTATGTGGAGGCATTTAAGGATGCGGGAGCGGATTTGATCACGGTGCATTATGAGGCCTGCCCGGATGTGAGAAAGACTCTGGTTAAGATCAAGGATATGGGGATCAGGGCGGGGCTTTCTATCTGTCCGGATACGCCGGCGGAGGCAGTGAGGGAGTATCTGGAGATTGTAGATATGATTCTGATCATGTCGGTCTATCCGGGAGCCGGAGGACAGAAGTTTATTCCGGAATCCTTAGACAGGCTCCGGGACGTGCGGCGGATGATCACGGAAGCGGACCGGGACATCGACCTGCAGGTGGACGGCGGCGTTAATCTGGATAATATGCGGGAAATTATAGACGCAGGGGCAAATGTGCTTGTTGCAGGCTCCGCTGTGTTCGGCGGAGACATTGGGGAAAACGTCAGAAAATGTATGGAGATATTCGGAGAATATGAGTAAGAATGCAGTAATTATAAGCGGCGGAACCCTGGACGAGGAGCTGGCGTTTAGTGTGCTGGATGGATTGGACAACCCGTGTATTATCGGGGTAGACAGGGGCGTAGAGTTTTTATACAGGCATGGTATCCGCCCAAGCTACATGGTAGGTGATTTTGACAGCCTTCCGGAGGAGATTGTCCTGTATTATAAGCAGAGAGGAGATGTGCCTATCCGGGCCTATAATCCGGTGAAGGATGCCTCTGACACAGAGATAGCGGTCCGGCTCGGGGTAACCCTGGGCTGTGAGCAGATGACGATCCTCGGCGCTACCGGAGGAAGGATCGACCATATGTGGGCAAATGTACAGAGTTTGATGATTCCCTTTAAGGCGGGAGCGGAGGCGGTGATAATAGATCCGCAGAACCGGATCCGTCTGATCGGGGGGGAGACCCATCTGCTTAGGGAGCAGGCATACGGGCCTTATTTCAGCGTATTTCCCTTGGCTGAGACCGTCAGGAATTTTAATATCCGCGGGGCAAAGTACCCTCTGCGGAATCATACACTCGTGCCCTGTGACAGCCTGTGTGTAAGTAATGAATTTGCGGAGGATGAGGTTGTCATTGATTTCTCCTGCGGGACTGTTATTCTGATGGAAACACGTGACAGGGGTGTTTCATAGTGCTATAATGGGACACGCAGTATGCTTAAGAAGAATGAGAGAAAGGAATGTAGGATAGATGAAGCTTGGAATCGTAGGTCTGCCCAATGTGGGCAAAAGTACGTTGTTTAATTCCCTGACAAAGGCGGGAGCAGAGTCTGCAAATTATCCGTTTTGTACCATTGACCCGAATGTTGGCGTGGTTACGGTGCCGGATGAACGTCTGGATGTTCTGGGAGAGATGTACCACACAAAGAGGATCATTCCGGCGGCAATTGAATTTGTAGATATTGCAGGCTTGGTAAAGGGGGCATCCAAAGGAGAAGGGCTGGGGAATCAGTTTCTTGCCAATATCCGGGAGGTGGATGCCATTGTTCATGTGGTACGGTGCTTTGAGGACGGTAATATCGTTCATGTGGACGGCAGCATTGATCCGATGCGGGATGTGGAGACCATTAATCTGGAATTGATATTCTCTGACCTTGAGGTGATGGAGAGAAGGATTGCAAAGACGGTAAAAACGGCCAGGAATGATAAGGCGGCGGCGAAGGAGCTGAAGCTTTTAGAGAGGATCAAAGCTCATCTGGAGAATGGGAAGCTGGCGAAGAATTTTGATGAATGGGAAGATGAAGAAGAGGAGCTTCTGTTTAAGAGTTATAATCTTCTGACTGGAAAGCCGGTGATCTTTGCGGCAAATGTTACGGAGGATGAGCTTGCAGATGACGGCGCTTCCAATACAGGGGTACAGGCTGTGCGGGAGTATGCTGAGGCGGAGCAGTGTGAGGTTTTTGTAGTATGCGCCCAGATCGAGCAGGAGATCGCGGAGCTTGAGGACGATGAACGGAAGCTGTTCTTGGAGGAACTGGGACTTGCAGAGTCGGGGCTTGAGAAGCTGATCAAGGCAAGCTACAGCCTTCTCGGGCTGATCAGCTATCTGACTGCCGGAGAGCCGGAGGTACGCGCATGGACGATCACCAGAGGAACAAAAGCGCCTCAGGCGGCAGGAAAGATCCACACGGATTTTGAGCGTGGATTTATCCGGGCAGAGGTTGTGGCCTACGATGATCTGACGGCCTGCGGTTCCCACAATGCGGCAAAAGAAAAAGGACTTGTACGTCTGGAGGGCAGGGATTATGTGGTTCAGGACGGTGATATCATGCTCTTCCGGTTTAATGTATAGGAAAAGGACGCGGAAAGGAAGAAGACAACATGCATAAGACAATTGACTTTCCGAATCTTGGGATTCATCTTAAGAATGTTGGGAAAGCGGTCTCTGTTTTTGGTTTTGATATAGCTTTTTACGGGATTATTATCGGTATCGGTATCCTGGCTGGTATTTTTATGGCAATGCTGCGCGCAAAACGGACAAAGCAGAACCCGGAGGTTTATATTGATCTGGCGATCTATGCGGTGATCTTTGGGATCCTGGGTGCAAGGATTTACTATGTGGTGTTTTCCTGGAGCATGTATAAGGATGATCTGCTCAGTATTCTGAATATCCGGCAGGGAGGCCTGGCAATCTATGGAGGAGTGATCGCCGCGGTGATCACCGTATTCGTGTTTGCCAAGAGGAGGAAGCTTCCGGCAGGACAGCTTTTGGATACGGCCTGCTTCGGGCTTGTGCTGGGACAGGCAGTCGGGCGCTGGGGGAATTTCTTTAACCGGGAAGCCTTTGGAGAGTATACTAATGGATTATTTGCCATGAAATTGCCGCTGGACGCGGTGAGGAGTTCGGATGTGACGCAGCTGATGCGGGATCATATGGAGATGACTGACGGAGTGGGATATATCCAGGTGCATCCCACATTTCTGTATGAGTCTGTCTGGTGTCTGCTGGTGCTGGTGTTTATGCTGTTTTACAGCATGAGACAGATGTTTAAGGGAGAACTGTTCCTTGTGTATCTGGCAGGGTATGGATTTGGAAGATTCTGGATCGAGGGACTGAGGACCGACCAGCTTCTCCTGCCGGGAATCGGATTGGCGGTATCCAGAGTGCTGGCAGGCGTGCTCGTAGTATTTTCTGTTATCATAATTGTGAAGACAAGAAAGAGCATTGAGCGCAGAAGGAGGATGCACAGACGCAGAAAGCCGAGGGAACGGCTGTCGGAGCAATCCGGGACAGCGGAAGAGCCGGAGGAGATGGATATTGATTTGGATGATTTCATAGATTAAGTGAGAAAAGACTGCGTAAACGCGCGGTCTTTTTGTTTCGCAGACAGGCAGAAATGTACGGGAAAAGGAACAAAAAATAGCAGGTTAATGACTGGACTTTTTATAGGTCAGGGACTATAATAATTACATACGTCGAAAATTCTATATACCCTTTTGGGGGTATACCGGAGTGCAGAGTCTTTTGGGACAGGCACGCCGGAAAGTATAACATTTTCAAATTTAAGGAGGAACAAGAAAAATGGCGAGAAAAATGAAGACCATGGATGGTAATCATGCGGCGGCTCATGCTTCATATGCTTACACGGATGTTGCGGCGATTTACCCGATTACACCATCATCTGTTATGGCAGAGGCTACAGACGAGTGGGCAACCCAGGGAAGAAAGAATATCTTTGGCCGGGAAGTACAGGTTACGGAGATGCAGTCAGAGGCAGGAGCGGCAGGTACTGTTCACGGCTCACTGGCAGCAGGAGCTTTGACTACTACATACACAGCTTCACAGGGTCTGCTTCTCATGATTCCAAACCTTTACAAGGTTGCAGGCGAGCAGCTTCCGGGCGTATTTAACGTATCTGCACGTGCTCTTGCGAGCCATGCATTATCTATTTTTGGCGACCACTCAGATGTATATGCATGCCGTCAGACGGGCTGCGCTATGCTCTGCGAGTCCAGTGTACAGGAGGTTATGGACCTGACACCGGTTGCTCATTGTGCGGCAATTAAAGGACGTGTTCCATTTATTAACTTCTTTGACGGTTTCCGTACCTCTCATGAGATCCAGAAGATTGAGACCTGGGATTATGATGATCTGAAGGAGATCGTAGATATGGATGCGATCGATGCATTCAGAAAGCATGCATTGAACCCGAATCATCCATGCCAGAGGGGTTCTGCTCAGAATCCGGACATCTTCTTCCAGGCAAGAGAGGCATGTAATCCATATTACGATGCACTGCCGGCTATTGTCCAGGAGTACATGGACAAGGTTAACGCTAAGATCGGCACAGACTATAAGCTGTTTAATTATTATGGCGCAGCTGATGCAGAGAGAGTTATCGTTGCTATGGGCTCTGTCTGCGACACCATTGACGAGACGATCGATTATCTTATGGCAGCAGGCGAGAAGGTTGGTGTTGTTAAGGTACGTCTTTACAGACCGTTCAGCGCGTCCGCATTGATCGATGCAATTCCGGATACGGTTAAGACGATCAGCGTATTAGACAGAACAAAAGAGCCGGGAGCACTTGGCGAGCCGTTATATCTGGATGTTGTTGCCGCACTTAAGGGTTCTAAGTTCGATGCAGTTCCGATTCTTTCCGGACGTTACGGCTTAGGTTCTAAGGATACGACTCCGGCAGAGATCGCGGCAGTATTCAAGAACACAGAGAAGAAGGTATTTACGCTCGGCATTGTGGATGACGTTACGAACCTTTCTCTTGATTCAGGCAAACCGCTTATTACCACGCCGGAGGGAACGATCAACTGTAAGTTCTGGGGACTCGGAGCAGACGGTACCGTTGGAGCAAACAAGAACTCCATCAAGATCATCGGTGATAACACAGACATGTATGCACAGGCATATTTTGATTATGACTCTAAGAAGTCCGGCGGTGTTACGATGTCCCACCTGCGTTTCGGAAAGAGCCCGATCAAGTCTACATACCTGATCCACAAGGCAAACTTTGTGGCATGCCACAATCCTTCTTATGTGAATAAGTATAACATGGTTCAGGAGCTTGTGGACGGAGGAACCTTCCTTCTGAACTGCCCATGGGATATGGAAGGCCTTGAGAAACATCTTCCGGGACAGGTAAAGGCATTTATCGCAAATCATGACATTAAGCTTTATACCATCGACGGTATTAAGATTGGTAAAGAGATCGGACTGGGCGGACGTATCAACACCGTTCTTCAGTCTGCATTCTTCAAGCTGGCCGCTATCATCCCGGAGGAAGAGGCGATCGATCTGATGAAGAAGGCCGCTAAGGCTACCTACGGCAAGAAGGGTGACAAAATCGTACAGATGAACTACGACGCAATTGACGCAGGCGCTAAGCAGGTTGTTGCAGTAGAGGTTCCGGCAAGCTGGAAGGACTGCGAGGATGAAGGCCTGTTCACACCAGAGGTGAAGGGCGGCAGAGAAGACGTTGTTGCTTTTGTTAAGAATATTCAGTCCAAGGTAAATGCACAGGAGGGTAATTCACTTCCGGTATCTGCATTTACAGATTATGTAGATGGTACGACTCCATCCGGTTCTTCCGCATTCGAGAAGCGCGGTATCGCGGTTGACATTCCGGTATGGAAGGAAGAGAACTGTATCCAGTGTAACCGCTGTGCATATGTATGTCCTCATGCAGTTATCCGCCCGGCAGCTCTTACAGAAGAAGAGGCTGCTAAGGCTCCGGAGGGAATCAAGACGCTTGATATGATCGGTATGCCTGGCATGAAGTTTACCATGACGGTATCTGCTTATGACTGTACAGGCTGCGGTTCCTGTGCAAATGTGTGTCCTGGCAAGAAGGGCGAGAAGGCTCTTGTTATGGGCAATATGGAAGAAAATGCAGGCTCACAGGTTTACTTTGATTTTGGAACAGAGATTCCGGTTAAGCCAGAGGTTGTTGCGAAGTTTAAAGAGAATACCGTTAAGGGAAGCCAGTTCAAACAGCCGCTCCTTGAGTTCTCAGGCGCATGTGCAGGCTGCGGCGAGACACCTTATGCGAAACTGATCACACAGCTGTTTGGAGACAGAATGTACATTGCCAATGCAACAGGATGCTCTTCTATCTGGGGCAACTCTTCACCGTCTACACCTTACACGGTAACTCCGGAAGGTAAGGGACCGGCATGGTGTAACTCACTGTTTGAGGATAATGCTGAGTTCGGCTATGGTATGCTGTTAGCACAGAATGCCCTGAGAGAAGGATTGAAGGCTAAGGTTGAGCAGGTAGCGGCATTTGAGGAAGCATCCGAGGAAGTAAAGGCTGCATGCGGCGAGTGGCTTGATACCTACGGAAGCGGCGTTACCAACGGAACTGCTACAGACAAGCTGGTTGCGGCATTAGAGGGCTGCGATTGCGAGATCTGCCAGGATATCGTGAAGAATAAGGATTTCCTTGCTAAGAAGTCACAGTGGGTATTCGGCGGCGACGGATGGGCTTACGATATCGGCTTTGGTGGTGTTGACCATGTACTGGCAAGCGGTAAGGACATTAATGTAATGGTATTTGATACCGAGGTTTATTCAAACACAGGCGGACAGTCTTCTAAGGCTACCAAGACCGGTGCGATCGCTCAGTTTGCGGCAGGCGGTAAGGAGATCAAGAAGAAAGACCTGGCAAGCATTGCTATGAGCTATGGTTATGTATATGTTGCTCAGATTGCTATGGGCGCTGACTTCAACCAGACCGTTAAGGCAATTGCAGAGGCGGAAGCTTATCCGGGACCATCACTGATCATTGCTTACGCTCCATGTATCAACCATGGTATTAAGAAGGGCATGAGCAAGGCTCAGACCGAGGAGCAGCTGGCAGTAGAGTGCGGTTACTGGAACAACTTCAGATACAATCCTGCGGCAGAGGGCGGCAAGTTCACTCTTGACAGCAAAGAGCCTAAGATGGAAGGCTACAAAGACTTCCTGAATGGAGAGGTGCGTTACAATGCACTTGCAAGATTCAATCCTGAGAAGGCAGAAGTAATGTTCGCTCAGAACGAGAAGGAAGCTAAGGAGAGATATGAGTATCTGAAGAAGCTTGTAACTCTGTACGGAGCAGAAGACTAGGAACACATAGCGGTATCAGGTCTTGAAGTAAATGAAAATCAGACCCGCTGGCGAAAGCCGGCGGGTCTTTTAAAGAGGAAATAAGATGCTTTTGTTACAACAAATGATCGTATTGTTTATTTATATGCTGCTGGGATATTATGGAAGCAGGAGGGGCGCGCTGGATGCGAAAGCAGGAAAAGTGCTGTCGTGGATCGTGATCAATCTTGCCAATCCGGCGCTGCTGCTTAATTCGGCTATCGGCGGCGATGGAAAGGCTTCCGGAAGGGAGCTGCTCAGTACAGCGGTCATAGCAGTGCTGATGTTTGCGGTGCTTTTGATACTGGCCTGGGCCGCGCCGATGGTGTTTCAGGCATCCGAAGATGAAAAAGGAATATATAAGTTGATGACAACTTTTAATAATATAGGTTTTATGGGATTTCCAGTGATCGCGGCTGTATATGGAAGCGGAGCCCTGCTGTATGCCGCTATTTTTACGCTTCCATTTAATGTGCTGATCTACACTTACGGCATTGCCATGGTCAGGGGAAAGGATGCAGGGGGATTTCAGTGGAAGAGCATCTTTAATATAGGAGTGATTTCTTGTTTGGCCGCGGTTGTGTTATATCTGTCATCTGTGCCGGTTCCTGAGTCTGTGAAAACGGCAGTCAGCGGCTTAAGCGGACTGACAGGCCCTTTGAGCATGATGGTCATTGGAATATCCCTGTCTTCCATCCGTTTGAAGGAACTGTTTCTGGATAAGAAGCTATTGTCCTATGCGGCGGTGAAGCTTCTGGTGATTCCTATCATCGGAACACTGATCATCCGGCAGTTTGCTGCCAATGAGCTGCTGACAGCTGTGTGCATGATCATGCTTGCAACACCGGCGGCAAGCATGACAGTTATGCTGGCAGGGCAGTATGACTGCAATGTGGAGCTGGCATCCAAAGGCGTGGCGATTACGACAATTCTGTCTGTGATCACGATACCGATCGTCTCGTGGGTTGTGTTGTAGAACGGGGCTTAGGAGTAAAATATAGAAAGATAGAAGGAAAGGTTTGAAAAATGAGCAGAAAACCATTAGAAGAAATGAAGACGGCCGGAAGGATACTCCGGGAAACGGAAAGCTTGTATGTAATTATGTCGGACAGTACCAGACTGCCCTTCGTGGTGTGCGATGCAGAGACCTATGATGATGAAATTCTGGTATTTGACAATCAGGAGTCGGCGCAGAATACTGTGGATACCCTGACAGGAGAGGGATACCTTGTACGGAGCATGATGCTTCCAGTGGACAAACGGCTGGCCTTTTTCTCCAGTCTGTTTTCCATCGGGGTAAATGCTGTCATGCTGGATAAGGGGATGGAAAAACAATGCGGCCTGGAGCTTACGCAGTTCATTACCAGACCTGAGGTGCCGAGATTTTCTGCAGAGGCGGCAAGACAGCTTAAAACAAATAAAAGTACCGGACTTCTGGTGGAAAATCCGGAATTTCATTTGACGGCGGTTTATTATATCCAGAAGGTAAGAAACCGGAAGGCAGAGCGGTATCAGAAAGAAGCCGGTGAGCTTCACGAGGAGATGATGGCCCACTACCGGAAAGGGTACTATCTTGCGGCAAGGCTTGAGGACGGCGGGATACCGGTTCTGAAAAAGAAAGAGGGACTGGGGATGCAGCCTTTATTTACAGATATACAGGAGTTTTCAAAATTTCAGCGGGCGAATGCAGGCATGAAGCTTCAGAATCTGATCGTATCAGAGAAGGATTTCTTGAAGATCATGGTAAAGGAGGCATCCGGAATCATCATCAATCCTTTTGGGATAAGTCTGGTGCTCCAGGTGAAGAGGAATCCCGCCGGGCGGGCCTAAAATTTAAGATTTCATGAAGAATTCTAAAGAATCGAGAAGGATTATTGAGAATCTGTAAATATACTGCTATACTTTATTTCATGGAAAACTTACTTGAAGATGACAGCAGGGAATAAATATGGATAAAAAGCAGAGAATACCGGCTGGGGTGATTCCGGGATATAGTTTATTTCCTATCACTCTGGCTATACTATTGAATCAGACAGCATACTATGGAAGCAGGATCATTGCAGGAGAATGGCATCACTATAATCTGGAGACCAGACTGGATCTTAGTATTCCATTCTGGCCGCCGGCAGTATCGGTTTATTTTGGAAGCTATTTGTTCTGGGCGGCCAGCTATATTCTGCTTGCAAGGCAGGAAAAGAAAGAAGTTTATCATTTTTTCTTTAGCTTGGCATTGTCGAAAATTGTCTGTATGGCTTTTTTTCTGCTGCTGCCCACAACAAATACCCGTCCGGCCGTGGAGCTGGAGGGCTTTTGGAATCAAATGATGATCTTTTTGTATTCTGCTGATGCGGCAGACAATCTTTTTCCGTCCATACACTGTCTGGAGAGCTGGCTCTGCTTTGCAGGGATACGGAACAGGCGGGGAACGTCTCTGCGGCTTCAGGTATTTTCCGGTGTGGCTGCAGTTTTGATCTGTGCTTCCACACTGCTTACGAAGCAGCATGTGATCATCGATGTGATTGGCGGTGTCGCTCTGGCGGAGCTGTGCTTTTATCTGGGGAAAGGGAAGCAGGCTTTAAATATATATGGGAAATGCATGGATAAAATAAATACAAAAGTACTAAGATTGTAAAATATGGTACAAGGTATGATGAGAATTGGGGGACTTAAGATGATTGGCTTTTATGATTATACAGTAATTCTTACATATGTTGGATTCTGCTCCGGCATGGCGGGAATCTTCTGTGCTTCGGCGAAGCATGTGAGGCTGGCAGTGTTTTTTCTTGCATTATCCGGACTCTGTGACATGTTCGACGGGAAGATTGCCAGAACGAAGAAGAACCGGACGGATGATGAGAAAAGCTTTGGAATCCAGATTGACTCGCTCAGTGATATGGTCTGTTTCGGCATACTTCCTGTAACGATCTGTTTCCGGCTGGGGATGAAATCTGTTTTCAGCAGGGCGCTTCTGACACTGTATGCGCTGGCTGGTTTGATCCGTCTGGCATACTACAATGTTATGGAAGCAAAACGGCAGGCGGAGACAGATGAGAACCGAAAGTATTATCAGGGACTGCCTATTACCTCGATGGCAATTGCACTGCCGTTCTTGTTTGTGATTTCGCCGCTTCTGCCGGATTATCAGACGTTTCTTGTGATACTCCACATTCTGGTAGCTGGAATCGGAACGTTATTTATCCTAAATTTTAAAATGCGTAAATTATCTGTAAAGGAACTGATACTGCTGGTTATGGCAGTGGCGGCATCGGTGGCGGTTATTGTTTTTGTATGGCATAGCTGGTGGAAGCTGCTGCATTTCTATAAATAGTAGGGGGAAGAAGATGCATCTTACTGCAGACAGAGTGGGGAGAATAGAGAAGGAAAACAGCATGCAGGACAGGCTTCTGGAATGGCTGTATGCCCATGGATCAGGCCGTGTGCTGCTTTGGCTGCTCGTCCGGCCTTCCGTGTCCAAGATGGGAGGAAGGCTTCTGGGCTCACGATTTTCCAGACTTATCATCCCGCCCTTTATCAGGAGCCATTCGATTCGTATGGATGAGTATAAGGCAGAAAGCTTCCGCTCCTACAATGATTTTTTTAAGCGGGAGCTAAAGCCGGGCGCCAGAAATATTGCGGCGTTCCCGGATGTTTTCATCAGCCCCTGCGACAGCAGGCTCAGCGTTTACAGGCTGAACGGGCAGGAAGAGTTTCGGGTGAAGCATGCCGGATATACGTTAAAAAGCCTTCTGCGGGATAAGAAGCTGGCGGCCAAATTTGCCGGGGGATATGTCTGGATATTCCGTCTTTGTGTGGAGGATTATCACCATTACATCTATGTGGATAATGGAAGTGAGCTGATACGGCGCAGGATTCCGGGTGTATTTCATACAGTGAATCCTGCGGCAGGAGAGCGGGTTCCTATTTACAAGGAAAATACCAGAGAATATTCCGTGATAAAGACGGAGAATTTTGGCGGGATAATACAGATGGAGGTGGGAGCCCTGCTTGTGGGCCGGATTGAGAACCGTAAGAAAGTGGATTTCGTGAAGCGAGGGCAGGAGCGGGGCAATTTTGCTTTTGGCGGTTCTACGGTGATCCTGATTACCGGAGAGGGAAAAGTACAGCCGGATCCGGATATTCTGGAAAATTCCAGACGGGGGATCGAGACGAAGGTGAAGCTTGGAGAGAGGGTCGGAAAGGCCGGGTCATAAGATAAGGATTCTCAAAGTTGATGTTGACTTTTACGGGTAAAAGTGATAAAACTGTACTATATGAATAACAGCTTGATAGAGGCGCGGTTTTTATCAGTACCATACAGTGATAGTCCGGCAGACTGCTGCATGGGAAAGGGGAAACTGCCGAAGACAGATCCTTGGCCGGAGGGCTTGTCTGGGACGCAGCAGAATATGCTGCGGACTGTCACGATGACGTGGAGCGCTATCTGATAGGTGCAGGAATATTTTAATGTATTCTTTCATGCAGGGATTGGAGTCATGAATGGCGTTTAAAGCGTTATTCATGGCTTTTTTATACTATATAAAGATCAAAAAAGGAGAGAGGGAATTTATGAGAAACATGAAGAGAAAAGCTGTATGGGCATTTTCTACAGTTATGCTGATGGTTTTATGCTGTCCGGTTATGGCTCTTGCCGCGGATGAAGCAGAAGAGTATGTACCGTCTATGTACGCAAGCTTCTGGGCATTGGTTCCGCCAGTTGTGGCGATTGTGCTGGCTTTGATTACCAAAGAGGTGTATAGCTCTTTATTTATCGGAGTGCTGATCGGAGGCCTGTTCTATTCAGGTTTTTCCTTTGAGACGACTATTACCCATGTGTTCCAGGACGGTATCATCGGAGTGCTGTCTGACAGCTATAATGTAGGTATTCTGGTATTTCTGGTCGTTCTCGGCATTATGGTATGCCTGATGAATAAGGCAGGCGGATCTGCGGCCTTTGGGCGCTGGGCAGAGGTACATATTAAGAGCCGTGCAGGCGCGCAGCTTGCAACTATTCTGCTGGGAGTGTTGATTTTCATTGATGATTATTTTAACTGTCTGACGGTGGGAAGCGTTATGCGCCCGGTGACGGACAAGCACAATATCTCCCGTGCAAAGCTGTCTTACCTGATCGATGCGACAGCGGCTCCGGTCTGCATCATTGCGCCGATTTCATCCTGGGCGGCCGCCGTAACAGGCTTTGTAGAGGGAGAGGACGGACTGTCCATTTTCGTGCGTGCGATTCCATATAACTTCTATGCACTGCTTACGATTGTTATGATGCTTGGGCTTGTACTTATGAAGGTGGATTACGGCCCGATGAAGACCCATGAGAAAAACGCGCAGGAAAAGGGCGATCTGTATACAACGCCTGACAGGCCTTATGCGAATGCGGAGGAAGAGACGGCAAGCAGCAAGGGAAGCGTTATCGATCTGGTATTCCCGATTGCATGTTTGATCATCTGCTGTGTGATCGGAATGATCTGGAGCGGCGGCTTCTTTGCAGGAGAAGGATTTGTTACTGCATTCTCGAACAGTGATGCATCGGTCGGGCTGGCAGTAGGAAGCTTCTTTGCATTTGTCATTACGATTGTGTTTTATCTGCTCCGCAGAGTTCTGAGATTTCATGAGTGTATGTCCTGTATTCCGGACGGATTTAAGGCAATGGTACCGGCAATCCTGATCTTGACGCTGGCATGGACGCTGAAGGCAATGACAGACAGCCTTGGCGCGGCAGAATTTGTGGCGGGAGCTATGGAAAATGCGGCAGGCGGGCTGGTGAACTTCCTTCCGGCAATTATTTTCCTGGTTGGCTGTTTCTTAGCTTTCGCAACAGGAACCTCATGGGGAACCTTTGGTATTCTGATTCCTATCGTGGTTGCCGTATTTGCAGGCACCAATGAGACGATGATGATCATTTCTATTTCTGCATGTATGGCGGGCGCCGTATGCGGCGACCACTGCTCGCCGATTTCCGATACCACCATTATGGCGTCGGCGGGAGCGCAGTGCAACCATGTGAACCATGTGTCCACACAGCTTCCTTATGCGCTGACGGTAGCGGCAGTATCCTTCGTAACCTATCTGGTGGCGGGCTTTGTACAGACGGCGTTTGTTGCGCTTCCGGTAGGAATTGTTTTGATGATTGTGACATTGATCATTTTGAGAAAATCCGGGGAAGGGAAAGAAGCTTCGTCTGAAAAGTAAAATATAGAAATTTTGGGTAGCCTATGGACTTTTATAAGATCAGTCCATGGGCTATTTCATTTGTGAAAGTTGTGATTGTAGCGGAGGAGTGCTATAATTACGGAGAAGAAATCGGAAAACATATTACAGAGATCATAAGAGGGAGGAATATTAGATATGGATATTGGCACAACAGGTATATTATCGTTGCTATTTAATAACATGGTAAATGATGGAAACACTATAACCGAATCAGTTACGGCAGATAATAGTTTTAATGATTTTTATAAAGAAACTGCAATTGAAAATGTCAAAGCGGATATTTACAATAAATTTAACATTAAAGTAAACGTATTTGACAGCAAAACGGAATGTACGATTCCCAGGGACGTATTATATCAGATGAATAGCGATGCTGCATTAAGAGAAAAGATATATACGGTATTAGCTGATTATAAAAAAACGAAAAGTATGCTGGCAGGTTTTAATCCGCCGGTAAAAAAATATACGCTTGCGTTTGATGAACAGGGAAATGTGCTTGCATATATTCTGGAACCGGATATGGAGAAATTAGAAGAAGATTTTGGTAAATCAAAGAATAAAAATTGTATAGTTAACAGGTCATCTTTAGAAACTTATAGTTACAATGAAATAATCAACAATTTTTTAAATGGTTCGTTCCAGGGATTTGAGATACAGCAGGCTATGATAGCGGCACAATTTCTGCAAAGACCAAAGATAAATTTAACGGATTAATGAGTCATTTTTAGGCATTGGAAGTATATATTCAATAGGTGTAAAAAAGGAAAAAATATGTTACACTAAGACAGTGTACTTAGGCATACTCTCCGGGTATCCCTAATGGCTGTCCGGTCGTTTCACAAGGTATGGGAAACGAAGAGAATATAAGCAGAATTTTAAGAATTGGAGATTGGTCAATGAGTGTTAAAGATGTATCACAATACGAGATTATAAAAGAGCAGGAGCTGAAGGATGTGAAGTGCCGCGGCTATCTTCTGAGGCATAAGAAGAGCGGCGCCCGGGTGGTTCTCATGGAGGCGGCTGATGACAATAAGGTCTTTTCCATCGGTTTCCGTACGCCGCCGGAGGACAGTACCGGCCTGCCGCATATCCTGGAGCATTCGGTGCTCTGCGGGTCGAAGAATTTCCCGGTGAAGGATCCCTTTGTGGAGCTGGTGAAGGGTTCTATGAATACCTTTCTGAATGCGATGACCTATCCGGATAAGACGGTGTATCCGGTGGCGAGCTGTAATGATAAGGATTTCCGGAATCTGATGCATGTGTATCTGGATGCGGTGTTCTACCCGAATATTTATCAGCATGAGGAGATTTTCCGGCAGGAGGGGTGGAGCTATAAGCTGGAGAGCGAGGAAGCGGATTTAGAGTATAACGGAGTTGTTTATAATGAGATGAAGGGAGCGTTTTCCTCACCGGAAGGAGTGCTTGACCGGGTTACGTTAAATACTCTGTTCCCGGATACCTCCTATGCCTATGAGTCCGGCGGCGACCCGGAGGAGATTCCGAACTTAAGCTATGAGCAGTTTTTGGCCTTCCACAAGAAATATTACCATCCTTCCAACAGCTATATTTATCTGTATGGGGATATGGATATGGAGGAGAGGCTGATCTGGCTGGATCAGGAATATTTGAGCAGATTTGACCAGATTAAGATTGATTCCAGAATCCGGTATCAGGAGCCGTTTATGGAGATGAAGGAGGTAACGCTGCCGTATTCGATCACCAGCGAGGAGCCGGTGGAGGACAATACCTATCTGTCCTACAATAAGGTCATCGGTACAAGCCTCGACAGGGAGCTTTATGTGGCGTTTGAGATCTTGGATTATGCGCTGCTTTCCGCGCCGGGGGCGCCGCTTAAGAAGGCGCTTTTGGAGGCAGGGATCGGCAAGGATATTATGGGCTCCTATGACAATGGAATCTATCAGCCGATTTTTTCTGTGGTGGCAAAGAATGCCAATGTGGAGCAGAAGGAGGCTTTTGTAAAGCTGATTGAGGGACTTCTTGCGGAAATGGCGGAGAAGGGTATTGATAAGAAGGCGCTGGAGGCAGGCATCAACTATCATGAGTTCCAGTACCGGGAAGCGGATTATGGACGGTATCCAAAGGGGCTGATGTATGGGCTTCAGATTATGGACAGCTGGCTGTATGACGAGAAGGAGCCGTTTCTGCATATACAGGCGTTAAATACCTTTGAATTCTTAAAGAGCCGGATGAACACCGGGTATTTTGAGGATTTGGTCCGTAAGTATCTGTTAGACAACCAGCACGGGGCGGTTATTGTAGTGGAACCGGAGCAGGGACGTACTGCGCGGATGGATAAGGAGCTTCATGAGAAGCTGCAGGCATATAAAAACAGCTTAAGCAGAGAGGAAATATGTGCTCTGGCAGAGCAGACGAAGGCGTTGGAGGAATACCAGTCTGAACTGTCGGATGAGGAGGCCTTAGCAACGATCCCGGTGCTCCGGAGGGAGGATATTTCCAGAGAGCCGCAGCCGGTTTATAATGAAGAGATGAAGATAGCGGATATCCCGGTGATCTTCCATGAGATCGACACCAACGGGATTGGTTACGTGAGCCTGCTGTTTGATATGTCTAAGGTGCCGGAGGAGCTGCTTCCCTATGCGGGAATCCTGCAGGGCGTACTGGGCATCATTGATACCGAGAACTATGAATACGGCGAGCTGTTTAATGAGATCAATTTATATACCGGCGGGATCGGCACATCGATGGAGTTGTATCCGGATGTGACGAAGGTCCGCGAGAAGGAATTTAAGGCGACCTTTGAGATTAAATCCAAGTCTCTGTATGGTAAGCTTTCGGTGGCATTTGCAATGATGAAGGAAATCCTGACCCGGTCAAAGCTTGGGGATGAAAAGCGGTTAAAGGAGATTCTGGCGATGACCACATCAAGGCTTCTGATGCGGTTCCAGTCCAACGGGCATGTGACGGCGGCGCTCCGGGCGCAGGCCTATGCTTCCCCGTCGGCGAAGCTGAAGGATATGACAAATGGAATCGGCTATTACCAGAAGGTATCTGCGATAGAGAAGAATTTTGAGGAAGAGAAGGGGCTTCTGATTTCCAATCTTGAGAAGCTGGCAAGGGCTCTGTTTAGGGCAGATAATATGATGATCAGCTATACCGCAGAGCGGGAAGGGCTTCCTGCTCTTGAGGCAGAGGTGAAGGGCTTTGCAGAAGGCTTATTTACAGAGGATGTAAAGCTTGGGGAAACAGACCGGTGCATCATTCACTGTGAGAAGCTAAACGAGGGCTTTAAAACGGCTTCTAAGGTACAGTATGTGGCGAGATGCGGTAATTTCATTGACGGCGGCGCATCCTATACCGGCGTCTTGCAGGTGTTGAAGGTAATTATGGGATACGAATACCTGTGGCAGAATATCCGGGTTAAGGGCGGCGCTTATGGCTGTATGAGCAGCTTTAACCGGATTGGAGAGGGCTTCTTTGTATCCTACCGGGATCCGAATCTGGAGCGCACCATGGAAATCTATGAGGGCGTGGCAGAGTATCTCCGTAACTTTACGGCCAGTGATTTTGATATGAATAAATATGTGATCGGCACTATGAGCAATCTGGATCAGCCGATGACGCCGTCCTTAAAGGGCGACCGCTCTCTGAACCTGTATATGAACCATGTGAGCGAGGATATGCTCCGGGAGGAACGCAGGCAGGTATTGGAGGCAGACCAGAATGATATCCGCAGGCTTGCGGCTGTTGTGGAGGCCATGATGAAGGCGGATCAGATCTGTGTGATCGGAAGCGAGGAGAAGATGGAAGAAGCAAAGGATATGTTCGGTGTGGTAACCGGATTTTAAGGAGAGTACATGGGAAAAAATTATAAGTCAGGGTTTGTAACGCTGATCGGGCGGCCGAATGTGGGGAAGTCTACACTGATGAATTATCTGATCGGACAGAAGATTGCGATTACTTCCAATAAACCCCAGACCACGAGGAACCGGATTCAGACGGTGCTTACCAGAGAGGAAGGACAGATTATTTTCGTGGACACGCCGGGAATCCATAAGGCGAAGAATAAGCTTGGGAATTACATGGTAAATGTGGCTGAGCGGACGTTGAATGAGGTGGATGTGGTGCTGTGGCTGGTTGAGCCGTCCACATTTATCGGAGCCGGGGAAAAGCATATTGCCGCGCGGCTTAAGAAGGTAAAAACTCCGGTAATTCTGGTTATTAATAAGGTGGATATGGTTAAGAAGGAAGAGGTGCTGCTTGCGATTTCTGCCTATAAGGATATCTATGATTTTGCAGAGATCATTCCGGTTTCTGCGCGGAATGGGAATAATGCGGATGAGCTTATCAGAGAAGTGTTCCGTTATCTGCCTTATGGACCGCAGTTCTATGATGAGGACACGGTTACAGACCAGCCGGAGCGTCAGATTGTGGCGGAGCTGATCCGGGAGAAGGCTCTGCACTGTCTGAATGAGGAGATTCCCCATGGGATCGCGGTTGTTATTGACAGCATGAAGAAAAAAGGGAAGATTATGCACATCGATGCGGTCATTATATGCGAACGGGATTCCCACAAGGGGATAATTATTGGAAAACAAGGAAATATGTTGAAAAAAATTGGCAGCACAGCAAGGTATGAGATTGAGAAAATGCTGGATTTACAGGCAAATCTCAAGCTTTGGGTTAAGGTAAAGAAGGACTGGAGAGACAGTGATTTCCTTGTGAAAAATTTTGGATACCGGGAAGACGAATAAAAAGACCCTTCCATAGGAGAACCTAACTCTTAGGATGAGTACATTCTGGGAAGTTCCCTACACATGCTGTCTGTGCCGCCCTGTACGCCTGCTCTGAAAACTTCGGTACAGGAAACAGG
>CAJTZE010000009.1 GCA_910584265.1 uncultured Dorea sp.
GCCTGATCCTCGCCGGCAGAGCAAAACGCACGCAGCGCAGGCACACTTAAACAAGAAAAAGCATCAGGGAATCTCCCTAATGCTTCTCTTTCGTACTTTATCACTTTCTCTTAAACAGAATCTCATTCTCATAGATGAGACCCAGCTTATCCCTAGCGGTCTGCTCAATATACTCATTGGTTCCCACATAGTCTTCCATCTGTTCTATTTCCTTCGTCCGCTCCTGCTCTTCCTGAATCTGCGCTTCCAACTCTGCTTCCTGCTCTATATATGACTCATTCTTCGCGCGGAGCGACACACTGCTGACTGACACAACTGCGACCAGCAGCAGAATAACACCGCATATACCAAGCACGCTCGCCTTATTCTTCTGCAGACGGCTCCGTCGCCTGTTTACACGGCTCTTTTGTTTAATTCCCATTTTATATACTCCTCATATCCGGCACCCCTGCCGGATAAACCCCTTATTCATAGATACTATTACCTTATCTTGTTTTGAGAGGAATTTCAACACTTTTTTGCTGATTTCTCATTTCTTTTTTTATACAATCCGGCTCCGATTTTCCGAAAAAACCTTACAAACAGCAGAAATACGATGAGTCCCAGCCCTGCCCCTATCACAAAATACCAGCGGATGCTTCCGCTGCTTGTAGAATAAATCTGTACGAATATATAGACCGACGTGCCGGTCCAGTACAGGCCGTCCTCTACCGCAACCGCTGTCAGTGAGTGCCGGATTACCCTGCGCAGCTTCCTGACGCACAGGTACGCACAGGCCGCGATCATCCCTGTCAAAAAAGCCGTCAGAAAAGCAATCATCTCTGTTCTCAAGCCCTGCATAGCTTCACACTCTCCGGCTTAGCGGAACAGCCTGCCAAGAAAAGAATCTCCATTCTTTGCCTGCTGATGAACCTCAGAGTAAGCAAAGCTGTCAATATTCCCCGACAGATCTACCTCGCCCTTTTCCAGATTCAAACGGTTCACATGCATATCCGTCCCCTTAACCATCAGCATACCCTGCTCTGTTTCCAGCAGTATCTCATTCAGATCAAAAGACAGCACATCCAGCACCCCGGTTACCAGACTGGTCTTCCGATTATTTACCACTAATTTGTGCGCTCCGCCCACCTGCTTCTCTTCCACTTGCCATCACAACCTTTCTAAACAAAATTATGCCCGGCTGTGACGAATTATTACAAATATTTGAACAGCTCCTTCGCTTCCTCTTTTTTCGTGGTATCCCGGATTTCCAGAACCTCCACTTTAACGCTCTTTGTGCCAAACTGGATCTCGATCACATCGCCCGGCTTCACTTTAACAGATGCCTTAGCGGCAGTTCCATTCACCATTACTCTTCCCGCATCACAAGCCTCATTCGCCACCGTTCTTCTCTTGATCAGCCTGGAAACCTTCAAAAATTTATCTAACCGCATCTCTTTCCCTTCTCTCCTAAACAAAATGAAAAATGGCACCGGGGGCGTCCCGATGCCTCTGTATACATGCTTAAATCAAACCTGCTTCCTACTTATTCACAGCATCCTTTAAAGCCTTACCAGCTTTAAACTTAGGTGCTGTGCAGGCTTCAATCTTCATTGTAGCGCCGGTCTGAGGATTTCTTCCCTCTCTAGCAGCTCTCTTACTTACTTCAAAAGTACCGAATCCGACTAACTGAACCTTCTCACCCTTCTGGAGTTCTTCCGTAACAGCCTCTACAAACGCTGTCAAAGCTTTCTCTGAATCCTTCTTAGATAACTCTGCTTTCTCAGCGATTGCTGCTACCAATTCTGTTTTATTCATGTATAATTTCCTCCTCTTGTTTCTTTGCAACATTATGCCTCATTCCTGTTATACATCTTTTCCATTTGTTTGTCAAGGAAATATACCGAAAACCGCTATTTTATAGGCTTCCCGGCATTTTCACTATAACTGGAAGGAAAATATTTCCTTTAGAAGCTGTCTTTTTTCCTCTGTCTGGGTAACCGCCGTCTGGAATTTTTCTACATTCTTGACCGAAATCCACGCTTTATTTGACCGGTAATAGGAACCGGTAATCTTCCAAAACTTCTCCGGATAGATAAATCTAATCTTCAAATATTCCATTTCACGCCCGGTAATCGGCCGTATCGCACTGTATGCATTCAGCATACAATCGCACAGATGGACATTCCAGCCGTGTTTTTCCATGGCTTTCCGAAGAAAATAGTACAGGTCCTCCACCTGTACATTCTGCCGGAACTTTTCAAAGTTCGTTGTCGCAATCCCATCCGCAGTCATCAAAACATTGTGATAATTATATTCTCCATGCACCAGACAGCCGTCTTCTATACTATCCGAATACAGTTCATGATAAGCCGATGCGGCAAGCTCGCATACCGCCGCATCCGCCCATTCGTACAAAGACTCATACTCCTTCAAGAACTGCAATTCAAAATCTCCTTTGGCCGTCCTGCTCCGGACAAATTTGCGTACCTTCCTGAGTTCTCTGTTATGGCTCTCATATACATCCTTCAAATGGGATTCCTGAAATACATATTCTTCCATCGGCATTACCATGATCAGATGCAGCTTCGCCAGATTTTTTACTGTCTGGGATAACTCCCGGCTCCTGCGGATATCGCATTCCCTTCCATAATACCAATGCTTCAGCATATATCTGCCGCCGTCCTCCGACACACTGATATACTTCCCCTCTGCATTTGGCAGAATCTGGTCTATCTCCGTACAGCCCGCTTCCTTCAAAACTTCTCCTATTTTATATAATGCAGGCACCCGTTTTTCGGAAATCCCCGCTTCCTTCAACAGAAACAATCCCTGTTCCGTATCACAAAAAAATGCACCTCTGGTCTTTCGGGTGCCCTTCACATTGACATCATACTGTTCCAGTACTTTCAGTTCATACTCTTGCATAACCAAAACCCCTGCACCTTCATTCATCCGTTCTTTTCAATGTATGAAGGAAGGGGGCGGATTATTCCATCCAGATATGCTTGAGAAGCTCTTCTTTTGTATTTGATTCCGGGGTTTCGATTACCAGGTCCAGAAGGCGGCTTAAGGTCATGCCGATTTCTCTGCCGGGCTCCATGCCTGCTTCTATCAGGTCTCTGCCTGTCACAGCCAAATCTTTCAGGGCTACGCATTGTCCTGCCTCCGTGATCTCCCGGTACAGAGTTTCCACTTCGTCGATATCGGCTAGCTTTTCTTCCCGCTGATACATGCTCTGAGCCAGCACGTCTGCTCTGCGTACCTCCAGATATAGAGTGAACAACTCTTCTCCTATCTTATTCATGGCTCGTCTTACATTCTTTTTTGTTACCGGCATACGGTAATCATGATAAAGCACCAGCTTCTCTACACTCTGCATTGTGGCATTGTCAAACTTCAGCCGTTTTAACACCCTCCGCACAATTTCTCTGCTTTTCTCTGCATGTCCTTTAAAATGTGCGGTTCCCTGTTCATCCACGGTCTTTACCTCCGGTTTCCCCAAATCGTGGAACAGCATCACCAGCCGGAGCACTCTGTCGTTGCGGATATTCTGCAGGGTATGAAGGATATGTTCTCCCACTGTATACATATGATGCGGAGTCTCCTGCTCTGCCGCCATAGCCCGGTCAAACTCCGGAAAAAACTCCTTTGTAATCCCCAGCCTCCACGCTTCTCTTAGCATATCCGGCCTGGGAGACAGGAGCATCTTCATCAGTTCCGTCTGAATCCGTTCCGCACTGATTTTCTGCAGCGAAGGAGCCAACAGACGCATTCCTTCCCTGGTCACTCCGTCAATCTCAAATCCAAGCTGTGCGGCAAAACGGACGCCTCTTAATATGCGCAGTGCATCCTCAGAAAATCTTGCGTGTGCATCTCCCACACACCGGATAATTCCTGTCTCTATATCCCGAAGCCCCCCGAAAATATCCACCAGCCCGTCTTTTTCATTGTATGCCATAGCGTTTATGGTAAAATCCCGCCGGAGCAGATCCTCCTTCAAATTGCGCACAAAGGTTACCTCTGACGGATGGCGGCTGTCTTCGTATTTGCCGTCCACACGGTAAGTTGTCACTTCAAACCCCTCCCCGCCAAGCAGCACCGTAATCGTACCGTGCGCAATTCCTGTGTCAACAGTATGGGAAAACAGCTTCTTTGTCTCCTCCGGCATGGCAGATGTGGTAATGTCCCAGTCCTCTGGCGTTCTTCCAAGAATGGAGTCGCGGACGCAGCCTCCCACTGCATATGCCTCATATCCATGGGACTCTAATGTATGGATAATGGAATTCACATTATCCGGCAGTTCGATCCTCATCCTTTTGCCTCCTGTCTAGATACCCTGCGGTGTTGATTCCTTGATGTTTATTATATTTTTAGATATGTATATTTTAATACTTCTCTCCATACTCTACAAGAAAAAACAAAACAGGAAATCATACAAAGCATCTGTGTATCTGCTATTTTTCATTCACGCAATATGATTATTCACTCTTATTTCAAATTTTAAGATCGCGTTCATCATTTTTAATGCTTTTTTAATATCACATTTCTTTGTCGAATTTTATTCTATAATATATGGCGTATATTTGAATAAGAAGATATATAAATACAAGCAATAATAAAGGAATTAAATCTACACCCATAAGTGTAAAAATATCCATTTGGATTTTCTAAAGTCTTAATTAGCAAAATTCCTCCTGCAATAGAAACAATACCTATAAATGAAAAAATTAGTGATTAATTTTTCTTCATTGTTAATTCCACCTTTCACACAACTACATTTTCTTTTCTAAATAACGAGCAGTTATAACCCATGTAATTTGTCCGATAGCAATAACTCCTGCTATCGAAAAAAATACAACATTACTCATATATCCCATAAAGATAAGAGCAAATAATACAAGAACCAATAATGTAAGTGTTACCTTGTAAGCATTCGCAAGAGAAGCATTAGTAATTGCAATATTTCTTTCATCATTCTCTAATATTTGCAATTCTTTTGTCGGCTTACTGAACATATCACACCCCATTAAAATCAACATTATCCCAATAAGTGTTGTACCATAGACAACCAAATCTGGACGAGGTACAGGTAATAGTTGATGTACTCCTAAACCATAAGTTAGTAAACCGCCTAAAAGAATTATTACACCGAAGAATAATTCGGCTTTTTGTATCTTATGCTTCATTTACTTTCCTCCTCATAAATAAAAATTTCCTCAATACTCATTTGAAAGTACCTTGCAATTTTAAAGGCTAACATGATTGAGGGATTGTAGCGTCCATTTTCTAAAGAGCCTATTGTTTGACGAGATACTTCAAGAGCAGCAGCTAAATCTTCTTGTTTAATACCTCTTTGTTTTCGTAATTCTTCTAAACGATTTTTCACAACATACTCCTTTCTTGAACGTATGGAAAGCTCGCTTTCCTTTTCTAATCTTATGATACTCCTGTGAGCAAAGAATGTCAAGCAAACTTTCCATGGTTTTATCCTTTCTTGTTCACTTCTAACAGAAAAGAAAAAGCCTTGTCAAGAGCCTACAGAGATAGACGGGTACAGCAGTTTCCTCTTTCTGAACGGGAAAGGCTTTCCCATGACAAACGCTTATTATACTTCTACATTTGCCCGACTGGTAAAGAAGTATAACAAGTACCATGAGGACAACTTACCAAAAATAACGCCCCTTATCCTGCGACATACGCTCTGCACAAGACTTGCGGACAGGAACATGAACCCTAAGAGCTTACAGTACATCATGGGACACGCGAACATCAGTATCACGCCGAACCTGTACGCCCATGCGTCAATGGAGAACGTCAAGGCAGAATTAAGAAGCATGATAGCCTAAAGTTTTACCACGATATTTACCACGTTTGACCGTGAAAAAAAGTGATAAAACGTGGCGGTTTGGAAGTATCAACCGAAAAGAGAAATGCCCGTAAAGCTGATAAAATAAGGCTTTGCGGACATTTAAGAAGATATGAAAAGCTAATCAAAAATCTATATTAAGTTTTTATAAAATCTTAGTAAGATTTTCCCCAGTATGCCATATGCTTTGCAGGCTTGCCGCACCAGATACATTTGTCTGAAACAAATTCTTCATCCTCAATCAGGCATCGGGTTGCCGCGCCGCCGGTCACGTACTTCACTTCACCCTCACACTCCGGGTCTCCGCACCAGCATGCCTTCACAAATCCTCTGCTGGCCGTGAACTTCTCCTTCATCTCATCCAGTGTTGATGCGGTATAGATATGACTGTTCAGGAATTCCTCTGCCCTGTTATACATATCCTGCTGGATGCTCTCTAAGATGTCACGAAGCTTTCCTGCGATCTCATCCAGAGAAACAATCATCTTCTCACGGGTATCGCGACGTACCACAACCACCTGATTCTTTTCAATATCCTTCGGTCCGATCTCAATACGGGTCGGAATACCAAGCATCTCCTGCTCGGAGAATTTCCATCCCGGACTCTTCTCAGAATCGTCAATCTTCACTCTGTAACCGGCCTTCTTCAATTCATCAAGCAGCGCATAAGCCCTGTCAAGAACGCCCTCCTTATGCTGTGCAACCGGAATTACCCGGCACTCCACCGGCGCTACGTGCGGCGGCAGAACCAGTCCGTCGTCATCACCGTGAACCATGATCAGCGCTCCGATACTTCTTGTAGACCATCCCCATGAGGTCTCATATACGCTCTGGAGCTCGTTGTTCTTATCTACATATTTAATATCAAATGCATCAGGGAAGCCGCTTCCGAAGAAATGGCTGGTTGCTGACTGCAGTGCTTTACCGTCATGCATCAGCGCCTCAATCGTATAGGTATCCTGTGCTCCGGCAAATTTCTCATGCTCTGCCTTTCTTCCTGATACGAACGGAATCGCCAGCGTTTCTTTGTAGCAGTCCTCATATACATGCAGCATCTGGACTGTACGCTCTTCCGCTTCCTCATAAGTCGCATGGATAGTGTGTCCCTCCTGCCATAAGAACTCTCTGGAACGCAGGAACGGTCTGGTGGTCTTCTCCCAGCGGAGAACAGAATTCCACTGATTCCATACCTTCGGCAGATCTCTGTAGGACTTTACCGTTCTCGCCCACAGATCACAGAACAAGGTCTCTGATGTAGGACGGATACAGAGCCTCTCTTGAAGCCTCTCCATACCGCCGTGGGTAACCCACGCAACCTCCGGCGCAAATCCATCCACATGATCTGCTTCCTTCTCCAGAAGTGATTCCGGAATCAGCAGCGGAAGAGATACATTCTCTACCCCGGTCTCTTTAAATCTTCTGTCAAGGTCCGCCTGAATCAACTCCCAGATCGCATATCCGTTCGGAAGATAATTTAAGCAGCCCTTTACGCTTGAATAGTCACATAATTCCGCTTCACGTACCACATCAGTATACCACTGAGCAAAATTCTCATCGCGTGATGTGATATTTTTTACCAATTTTTCCTTTGCCATGTCTTCTTCTCCTTTTCCTTTCCTTTTCCGCAGGACCCTTGCCCCACATCTTCTTATCGGGAAATACAGATTTCTGTTCCGGCGGATTCCCCTGTAAATGAAAAAACGCCGTTCATTCCTGCTCCCAAAGGGACCGAAACGCTCGGCGGTACCACCCTAATTAACCGCAGATTCCTGCAGTTCACTCAAATAATCGTTAACGCCGATTCTACGCCGCACTTTCATGCAGCGGCTCCAAGGCAGGTTCGTCCGGTTTCCGCTCAGGAATCTCTCAGCCTGCGACTCCCTCTCTGTGGAACTTCCTCCCGACTACTATTCTCTTCATCGCCGGTTCCGCTTTTTGTAACTATCATTACCAGCGGATTTTTCGTTGAAAATTATTCTACTGGAATCGCTTATATTTGTCAAGGAGATTTTTTCAGAATCCTGTTCTGCCCAAAAACATTTTGTCATTTATTTTCATAGCCTTTTTCAAACATATACGTTAAAATATAATATACCTGTTTTCCCGGAGGTATTAACAATAATACTATAAGTATGACAACGATAGGAGATCTTATGAAACAAGAATTAAAGATTTTATATGAAGATTCACATATCATCGTATGCTTTAAGCCCAACGGAATTGCTGTCCAGAGCCGCAGGCCCGGCCAGCTCGATATGGAACATATGCTTTTGAATCATATAACCGCATCCATGTCCGGATCACATTCCGGGAAATATACCAAACCCTATCTTGGGGTAATCCACAGGTTAGACCAGCCTGTATCCGGTATTCTGGTCTTCGCAAAAACATCGAAGGCCGCACAAAACCTCAACAAACAGCTCACCTCAAACTGCTTTGGCAAGCATTATCTGGCATTGGTTGACGGAACTCCTGCCGAAACACAGGGGACGCTCGTCAATTACATGATAAAAGATGGCCGCACAAACACCTCCCGTATCTGCGAAAAAGATACGGCAGGTGCTAAAGAAGCAAGACTCAGCTATCGAGTGTTATCTGACAGCAGAGCCGCCTATCACATTTTTTCCCAGGACATCACCTGCGAAAACACCAGCGGCTCTTCACCGCATACCATTCTGGAGGTGTCTCTGGATACCGGGCGGCATCATCAGATCCGCGTTCAGCTTGCGCATATGGGCTGCCCCATTGTGGGCGATACCAAATACAATCCAAATGCGGATGCCACTCATAACTGGCAGATACTCAGGCTGTGCGCATACAAACTCACCTTCCGCCATCCCGCCACCGGAAAACGGATGCATTTTAAATTATCAAACATGAATAATACGGCTTAAGCCCAAAGCCGATTCTATCCTTTATTACACCGATCCGCATCTCTTTCTCGAAGCTGCTATGGCTTTTTGTTCTATGGAGCAATCTCTTCTCCCCGCTTATACATCTCCACAATATTCTGAATACGGTCTGCCGGATTCAGGATACTGTTGATCGAGCTGTCGTGATTCAGTGTATCGATCATAAGCGCCACGTATTTGCTCATGTCACAGTTAATATAGTATGGCTTAGACAAAAGCTCCGGTGTCTGGTAGATTAAATTTGTCGTAAGAATGCCGTTGATCAGGCCATCCTCATAGGCTTTGTCAAATTTGTCCATGCCGCTCGTAAATAATCCGAAGGTAGCCGCCGCATAAATCCTCTTTGCCTTCCGCCGTTTTAACTGTCCGGCCACGTCCAGAATGCTGTCGCCGGAGGAAATCATATCATCCAGGATAATAACGTCTTTTCCCTCCACAGAAGAGCCTAAAAACTCATGCGCAATAATCGGATTGCGCCCATTTACAATGCGGCTGTAATCCCTTCTCTTATAGAACATGCCCATATCAAGATTCAATACGCTGGCCAGATAGATCGCCCGCTCTGTCGCGCCTTCATCCGGACTGATCGCCATCATATGATCACTGTCAATCTGAAGATCCTTCACTGTGCTGAGAAGTCCCTTCACAAACTGATAAGCCGGCCGCACTGTCTCAAAACCACGCAGCGGAATCGCATTCTGCACCCGCGGATCATGCGCGTCAAATGTAATGATATTATCCACGCCCATGCGCACCAGCTCCTGAAGCGCAATCGCACAGTCCAGAGATTCCCTGCCCCTGCGGTTATGCTGACGGCTCTCGTATAAAAACGGCATAATAACATTGATGCGTCTTGCCTTGCCTCCGATTGCCGCGATAATCCGTTTCAGATTTTGGAAATGGTCATCCGGCGACATATGATTCACATGCCCTGTCAGGGAATAGGTCAGACTGTAATTGCACACATCCACCAGCAGATAAATATCCTTCCCTCTTACAGACTCATTGATAATGCCTTTCGCTTCACCTGAGCCAAACCGCGGGACATCTGCATTGACCAGATAAGAGTCTTTTTCATAGCCGCTTAACGCAATATGTTCTTTATATTCAGGGCCGTCTTCATGCCGCCACTTCACAAGATAATCGTTGATCAGATTTCCCAACTCCTGACAGCCGTCAAGTGCAATGATTCCCAGAGAACCTACCGGAATGTTATCAAGGTTACGTTCGTTACGACGCAGCATAATAATTATACCTCCTACTAAAATTATAATCTGCCCATCAGTTTCTTTTGAATTCTTATATCATCACCCGTCATACGAAGGACGGTATATGCACTGGTAATGCGGGAAAATACCCGTTCCGAGTACAGCATATTCAAATCATCCAGCGAAAGATTCGTGGAAATGATCGTTGATTTCTTCCGCAGAAGCCTCTCATTGAGGCAGACAAACAGCTGGGATGTGGTAAATGTATTGGAAAACTCCGTCCCCAGATCATCAATGATCAACAAATCACAGTCATACACATGCTCGTAATCCAGCATCGCCGCCTCGTCTTTATCAAATTGCTTTTTCGCAAATATATCAAATAACTGGGATGCTGTAAAATATATAACAGAAAAGGTCCGTTCCAGAAGTTCTCCCGCAATGCAGTGGGTCAGAAAGGTCTTCCCCACCCCTGTATCTCCGTAAAACAGAAGATTCCGAAACTCTCTCTGAAAATTCATAACAAAATCCCTGCTTGCCTTTACCGCCGTCTCCATCGCTTCTCTGGATGTCCTGCCGGTAAGCGGATCCTTATGATTTTCCGAGTAATATTCCATAGAAAGCGTACTGAAATTCTCCTTCTCCAACACCTCCTGTAAATTAGACTGGGTATAAAGAAAGTCAATCATTGCTTTTTTGAAGCAATGGCACTTCTCATCTCCAATATATCCAGTATCCTGACAGTCCGGGCAGGTATAGGAAAGTTCCAGATAATCCTGAGGATACCCCTCCTGTTCAAGAAGAAGCCTTTTTTCCTCAAAAAGAAGATGGAGGTCGTTCCTCAATACAGTCAAAGCAGCGTCATCTCCATCCAATAGTTTGCGGGCCTGGCGGACACTGAGTTCAGAGATAGAATGATCCAGGGTCCGAAGCCTTGGAATCCTCTTATAAATCTCCTCATAACGTCCGCGCAGGCGGTTCTCATTATTCAATTGCCTTTTCTCATATGTACGCATGAAATAATCATACTGGGAATTGGTAAGTGCCACGGAAATCTCCTTTTCTACTGTGTTTCAATCAATCTTCGCGTCAATTCATCCATATCCTGATACTTACGGCCTTCAAAATTATTAAACTTATTCCGTGCCGTCCTTGCCGCTCCCACCGCAGCCGCCTTCTTTGCTCCTTTTTCCTGCAGATAAAGCAGATCTAACGCCTTCACATCAGCCGGCGTCTTCACACCCTTGTCCGCCCAGTTCTTAAGAATGGACTCTGTATATTCAAAGCTCGGCTGATGGATCGTCTTCATAGTACGGTCACATGCTTCCACGATCAAATCGGAAGAAAATCCATATTCTTCATTCCACCGGCGGATAAATACAAGCTCTGCCGCCGCCGGAGCACGTCCCTTAATTCCGTAGGCATTCAGCACTGCATAGCTGTTCTTGCTGTACTGGCCGGAAACCGCTTTTGCCTCCTCTGTGGTCCCCACCTTCTGATCTGCCCAGGAAAGGGCAACCTTCTTTATATAGTGGATACTCTTATGCCCGTTCTCCACACAATACTCTATCAAATATTCAATTAAGTCAGCAGACATCCCCAGCTCATCATAAAAATAAACAATTGCCTCAGACTCTGTCTTAGTCAATGTCTTCCCCAGATACTGCTCTGTCACATGAACGATTTCCTTAAATTCCCGGCGGTTCTTCCGGCTGGGAGGCATCTCCTCTTCCGCCTTCCCCGCCGCGTTCTTTCTGTCAGAAACAATTCCGGCAGTCTCAGGTTCCCGGCGGATGTCCTGAATCTCCTGCATCCCGGCTTCATAATCAACAAGCCCCTGCTTCTTCCAATAGTTCAGCGCACGGGCCACATCCTTCTCCGTGCATTCCAGAAGATCGGCAAGTCCGGAAATCGTAAGCTCTACGGACGGTTCCCCCATATAACGCAGGAGCAGCAGATAGACCTTCACATACTCCCCGTTTGCCTTCAGCATATATTCATCTATAAATTCATTCTCCAGCAGGGTTGTATTTCCCCGAACATAATTTGTTAAAGTCAATTTAGTCATGTCCCATCCATCCTTGCCTTTTGATTGTTAGCATAGAACATTATAGCATCGAGGCAGGACGCAAAAAAGATTTTTTTTCTCAGAAACCAAGGTTTTTTGTGGATAAAACTCTGTTGAAAATGTGGATAACTATCCTTCCAAAAGACTTTCCCCAATATTTACAACATCTCCGGCCCCCATAGTTATCAACACATCCCCTTTTTGACATCTGTCAAGCAGGAATTTTTCAATTGCCTCAAAGGAGGACAGATAATATGCATCACGCCCCCGCCGCTTCAGCGCCTCTGCGATCTGTTCCGAGGAAAGCCCCAGCGTGTCAGTCTCCCTTGCGGCATAGATGTCTGCAAGCACAATATGATCCGTATCAGAGAGCGCATCCACAAATTCATCAAACAATGCCTTCGTCCTCGTATAGGTATGGGGCTGAAATACGCACCAGACTTCTCTATGGGGATAGTTTTTCACAGCAGTCAGGGTCGCTTCAATCTCTGTCGGATGATGTGCATAGTCGTCAATGATCGTAAATCCGTTCCGCTCGCCCTTGTACTCAAACCGCCGGTCTGTTCCTTCAAATTCAGCAAGACCCTTCTGCATGGACGCAAAAGGAATTCCCATAATATCCGCAGCCGCAACCGCCGAAAGTGCATTCAGCATATTGTGGTCTCCGGTCACTGACAGCCTGATCCGTCCCAGGCTCCGGCCGTCCTTCACCACATCAAAGGAGGCATCCCCCTTCTCATCATGAGAAAGGTTCTCTGCCCGGTAATCCGAAGAAGGCTTCATTCCAAAGGTAACCACCCTGCAGGCCAGTCCCTCTGTAATCTCAGAAAGCTTCCCGATCCCGTCGCTGATCACAAGCGTCCCGTCCTCAGGAAGAAGCTCTGCAAATCTGCGGAAAGACCTGCGGATATCCTCCAGATCCTTGAAAAAGTCCAAATGGTCTGCATCAATATTTAAAATAACTGCTAATTTAGGAAAGAAATGCAGAAAGCTGTTGGTATACTCACAGGCTTCCGTCAAAAATATCTCCGAACCGCCCGCTCGTATATTTCCTCCGATCGCCTTCAAAATTCCGCCCACAGATATCGTCGGATCCTGTTCATCTGCCAGAAGAATATGGGAAAGCATCGATGTGGTGGTCGTCTTTCCATGAGTACCAGACACTGCAACGGGCATGTCATAGTTCGTCATCATCTGTCCCAGAAATTCCGCCCTGCTCAGCATCGGAAGTCCTCGTCTTACAGCCTCCTGATACTCCTCATTATCCTCATGGATTGCCGCCGTATATACTACAGCGTCAATTCCTTCTATAATATTAGATGCCTTCTGTCCATAAAATACAGAAGCTCCCAGCTTCTCCAGATGCTTTGTAAGCGCCGACTCCTTTGAATCAGAACCAGACACCGTAAAACTCTCTTTCAGAAGAATCTCGGCAAGCCCGCTCATACTGATGCCGCCGATGCCGATAAAGTGAACATGAATTGGTTGGTCAAAATTAATTTTATACATAAGACAATACCTTTCTCAATTATTATAAAAGCCGTCATATTATCCATTACCTGTCTATATTATTATAAACATATATGAAATAAAATCCAAGCCATATTTTTATATTTACAAATTGCACCCGCATCATAAGTTTGTATATTTTTAACAAATTTTTAATAATTTTATTGTTTTTTTTATGAAAAATATTCACATCAAAAAAGAGGTGTGCTATACTTTACATATATAATAAATGCAGTACACCAGTGTACTGACACTACGATTTCCGAAAACTTACGGATTTGCGTCTGCAGCACACTGACAGCAGAAAAGGAGGCCGCATCATGATTAAGAAAGAAATGATAGCAATGCTGCTGGCTGGAGGACAGGGCAGCCGTTTAGGCGTGCTGACTGACAGATCCGCCAAACCGGCTGTTGCTTTCGGAGGCAAATACCGGATAATTGATTTTCCGCTCAGTAACTGTATTAATTCAGGCGTAGATACGGTCGGCGTATTAACACAATACCAGCCCCTCAGGCTGAATACGCATATCGGCATCGGTATCCCATGGGATCTGGACCGCAACATCGGCGGCGTATCCATTCTTCCTCCATATGAAAAGATCAGGAACAGCGAATGGTATACGGGAACTGCCAATGCCATTTATCAGAATCTGGAATATATAGAGAACTATCATCCAGAATTTGTACTGATCCTCTCCGGAGACCATATTTATAAGATGGATTATGAGCTTATGCTGGATTTCCACAAGGCAAATCAGGCGGATGTCACAATAGCCGCCATGCCGGTGCCTATGGAGGAGGCCAGCCGTTTTGGAATCGTGGTAACGCAGGAAGGGGGCCGGATCCTGGAATTTCAGGAGAAGCCTCTTGTTCCCAAGAGTAATCTGGCATCCATGGGAATCTATATTTTCAGCTGGCCGGTACTCCGGGATGCTCTCTTGGACCTGAAAACCGTACCGGGCTGTGATTTTGGAAAACATATCATCCCACACTGCCACGAACAGGGAAAACGCTTATTTGCCTATGAATATAATGGATACTGGAAGGATGTGGGAACCTTAAGCTCTTACTGGCAGGCTAACATGGAGCTCATCGACATCGTTCCTGAATTCAACCTGTATGAGGAATATTGGAAGATCTATACCAACAGCAGCCTGCTTCCGCCTCAATACATTGCAGACGAGGCAGTAATCAACCGAAGCATTATCTGCAACGGATCCGAGATTTACGGACAGGTTTACAACTGCGTTATCAGCTCTGGCGTTATCATCGAAAAGGGTACCGTAGTGCGGGATTCTATTATTATGAAAGACACGGTCATCGGAGAAGGCTGTGTTATCGACAAGGCAATCATTGCAGAAGGCGTAAAGATCGGAAACGGTGTGACTCTCGGCATCGGCGCCGAGACACCTAACCGGATGAAACCAGATATCTACACCTTTGGCCTGGTGTCCATTGGCGAGAATTCCATCATTCCGCCGGATGTTCAGATCGGCAAAAACACAGCCGTCTGCGGCATTACCCGCAGAGAGGATTATCCCGATGGAAGATTAGTAAGCGGAGAGACTTTGATAAAGGCAGGTGAACGGATATGAAAGCAGCAGGAATTATTCTGGCAGGGGGCAACAATCATCGAATGAAGGATCTCACAAACAAACGCGCTGTGGCGGCAATGCCTATCGCGGGGAGCTACAGGGCGATTGACTTCGCGCTCAGCAACATGTCCAACTCTCACATCCGGCAGGTTGCTGTGCTGACCCAGTACAATTCCCGTTCCCTGAATGAACATCTGAATTCTTCCAAATGGTGGGATTTTGGAAGAAAGAACGGCGGACTCTATCTATTTACGCCGACCATCACCAAGGAAAACGGCGACTGGTACCGGGGAACCGCAGACGCCATTTACCAGAATATGGATTTCTTAAAAAAGTGCAACGAGACATACATAATTATTACCTCAGCAGATGCGGTATATAAGCTGGATTATCACCAAGTGCTGGACTACCACATTGCAAAGGGTGCTGACATCACCGTAGTGTGCACAGAGCTGAATCCTTTCGAGGATGCCAGCCGATTCGGAACCCTGAAGATGGATGAAGAGATGAGGGTGCATGAATTTGAGGAAAAACCGATGATTGCAGCCTCCAGCACGATTTCCACCGGCATATACGTGATCAAGAGGCTTGACCTCATTGATTTACTTGAACGATGCGCGGAGGAAGGAAGATATGATTTTGTAACCGATATTTTGATCAGGTACAAGAATCTGAAGAAGATATATGGTTATAAGATAAACAGCTATTGGAGCAACATCGCAACCGTTGATGCGTATTACCGGACAAACATGGATTTTTTGAAACCAGACGTGAGACAGTATTTCTTTAAGGAATTTCCAAGCATTTATTCCAAGGTAAGCGACTTACCGCCGGCAAAATATAATCCCGGGTCAGCAGTAAAGAACAGCCTTGTAGCAAGCGGATGCATCATTAACGGCACCGTGGAAAATTCTGTCTTATTTAAGAAAGTATTTGTAGGTAATAATTGTGTTATCAAAAACTCAATCATTCTGAATGATGTTTATTTGGGGGACAATACGTATATTGAAAACTGTATTGTGGAGAGCAGAGATACTATCCGTGCAAATACGCGTCACGTAGGTGAAAATGGTGTGAAGATAGTAGCACAAAAGGAAGACAGATACACGCGATGATGTACTGGTCTTGGGAAAGGAGCTGGATACGCGATGCAGATTACAGATGTACGTGTACGCAAAGTAGCAAAAGAGGGGAAATTAAAGGCAGTTGTTTCGATTACTATGGATGATGAATTCGTAGTACATGACATCAAAGTTATTGAAGGTGAGAAGGGGCTTTTTATCGCCATGCCGAGCAAAAAGACTGCTTCCGGAGAATACAGGGATGTCGCACATCCTATCAACTCCAAAACAAGAGACCGGATTCAGGGCATAATTCTCGATAAGTTTGAAGAAGCTATGCAGGAATCAAAGGATGAATAAGCTTATGCTATAGAAGCAGAATAATGACCGGGATGAAAAAGCTTAAGCCGCTGCACCAACAAACCTTGATGCAGCGGCTCTTTCTATGTCTCTTCAAATAAATTATCCCTTGTAATATTATTCAGCCATTTTCCGCTCCGGTATCTCCTGATCACTGCCGGCCATTTCGCAAATTCATCGGTACACAGCAGGAAATACACCCACAGTACCGGGAGCTTTAACACAAATGCCGCAAAAAATCCCAGCGGCACTGCATAACACCACATTGTAATCCCGTCACAGATACAGCCAAAGCGGCTGTCTCCTCCCGCCCGGAAAATTCCTGCTATCAAGGTCGTATTTACCGCAATCCCAATTACATAATAGCTGTTGATCATCAGCATCACCTTCAAATAACCCATAGCCGTATCAGATAAGTCCGCAAACCGCAGCACCAGCGGAGTAATCGCCAGTACTACCAGCCCGCCGGCGATACCTGTCGCAATCGTCAGCCTCATCACCCGGGATGTATAATCCCTTGCCTTCTCAATCTTGTTCTCACCCAGTACATTTCCGACCAAAATACCGCCCGCACTTGCTACCCCAAAGCAGAATACCGTTCCAAAGTTACGAACTACTGTAACCAGAGAGTTCGCCGCCACCGCATCCGTCCCCAGATGCCCGATAATTACAGAATACATGGAGAAGGCTACACCCCACAAAATATCATTAAAGAGCGCCGGGACCGCAAGCTTCACGAAATCCTGAAAGAGCAGCCTGCTCCGGATAAACATGTACGCGGGATTCAGTTTAATCTCTTCTGTCCTGCCTGACACGATAATACATGCCGCAAGCTCCACAACACGGGAAACCGATGTGGCGATTGCAACGCCCGCGGCGCCCAGCTTCGGCGCGCCAAACAATCCGAAAATAAATACTGCGTTCAAAATGATATTCAGGGAAAAGGCCAGCACATTCAGCGACATTGTAATCACTGCCTTCCCAACGCTTCTTAAAATGGAAAGATATACCTCTATAATTCCCCAGCACAGGTAGGCAATGCTCACAATCCTAAGATACTCTGCTCCCAGCCGGATAAGCTCCCCGTCATTGGTAAATATCTTCATCATCGGTTCGGGAACCGTGACTGCAGCAATGGCAAACACCACAGAAGCCGTCAGGGAAATCCGCATTGCAATTCCCTCGATCGCGCGGACCGGCTCCCATTCTCCCTTGCCGTAATACTGTGCACAAAGGATACTCGCCCCTGTGCCCAGCCCGTAGAAAAACATAAATAATATCTGCGCATACTGCGCCGCAAGGGAAACAGCAGAAATTGCCGACTGCCCCACATAGTTGAGCATCACCACATCCGCCGAATTTACTGCCGCGCTGAGCAGATTCTGAATCACTATGGGAATAATTAATTTCCATATCTGGCTATAAAATTGTCTTTGCATAACGTATCCCATTCCTCTTCATAATCTCTTCCTCTCTGTTCTGACACGAAAAAAGAATCACCTGATGTCCGCATCCTGCAAGCCATCTCAAAGTCCGCTCCAGACGGACATCGTCATAAAACGCAAAGGTATCATCCAGCACCACCGGAAAATCCTCATCATAGAGGATCTCTGCAGCCGCCATACGCAGAGCAAAATAAACCTGTTCCAGCGTCCCCCGGCTGACCTGTTCCACAGCCGCATACCTTCCCTGAAAAAGAAGACCCATATGCAGCTCCTCATCTGCCGCAAGCTTCTTATATCTGCCTCCGGTGACCGCTTCTATAATTTCAGAGGCTCTCTGGTTCAGACGCAGCGTCAGATCCTTCTGCATGCTGCCAGAGGCATCCTCCAGACGCTTTGCCGCAAGAAGAAGCGCCTCCCTTCTTCTGTCAAGCTTCTGATACTCGCCGCCCAGCTCATCCTGCTCCTGAAGCTGTTCCTGAAGGTTATCATACTCCACCTGCTTTTCTTTCCTCTCTTCGGTCAGATGCTCCAGTTCCCAGATAAGCTTATCCGTTGATGCAAGCTCTTCCTCCGGCACGATCCCTTCCAGAAGCTCCTCAATCCCTGCCTCACCCTGTCCCCGCCTGCCGATCTTCATACGGTTCCAGGTATAGATTGCGCCGAGCAGAGCCGCCACCACTGTCACAAAAGAATTGAGCGGATTGGGAAGCAGCAGAAAAGCGAGTACGATCACTCCGAGAATCACAAGAATTTCAACCGGATGTACCCGCCATTTCGCAGGGCGCAGCACATCGGTAAACCGTTTTTTTACCCATTCATTTTCCAGCTTATCCTGCTCTTGCGCTTCCTCCTGTTTTCTAAATTCCAATTCCTCACTGACTTCTTCAATTTTATCGTCGATGTGATGAAGCTCCCTCCATATATATGCCGCCTCCTGTTCGACAGTCTCCCGTTTCTTCTGCTTATCAAGAAGAACCTGCTTTGCCTCTTTATCAACTGTCTTTTTCTCCGCGGAGAGACTCTCTAAAGCCGCCGCCAGATTAAGGCTGCTGTCTCCTGCCGCATAATAACCGGCGGCGTAATTCTTAAGCTCCGCCGCCAGCGCCTGCCCCGCCGGAGCATGAAGCTGTCCGATGTACAATGTGTTCTCATAGGAGGTCTCTGTAAGTCCGTCAAGAAGCATGTCCAGATCTCCTTCTTCCACAGACAGCTCTTCTCCGTCCGTCTCACAGACCAGCAGCGCTTTTTTAGAATACTTGTCAAAGTTCCGCTGCAGCCAGAACTGCCGGCCTCCGCACTCAAACCTTAAGCCGCCTGCATAGTAGGTTCCGTTTTCCCACGGCTCATATCTGGAGAAGGTATCATTCGCGGCGCCTCTTCCTCTCCTGCGCTCCAGTCCAAACAGCATCGCTCTGATAAATGTATGCAGTGTTGACTTTCCTGCTTCATTCTCCCCGCAGACCAGCTGCAGGCCGTCCTGAAACTCAATACTTCTATTATGAAATTTGCCAAAATTCTTTATATCCAACTCAAGCAGCCGCATACCTTAACCTCTTTTCGTCTCCAAAAGCGCCTGAACTCCTGCACACAGCGCTTCATATTCTATGCTGTCAGGCTCTGCATCTCCAAATCCCTCGATATACTTTCCCAGCAGGTTATTCCTGTTTGCCGCCAAAAGCCTTAAGAAATCAAATGCCGGCCTTGTATCATCCACAATTTCAAGTACATTTCCAAAGGTGTCCATATTATTCAAGTCAAACTGCACCTCCGGATCCTTAAAGCCCTTCAGGGTAACCTTATACATATTCTGCATGCCGAGGGCGCGGATCTCCTGCTCAAGCAGCGACCGCAGTCCGAAACCCGTCATATCTTCTTCCACTTCCACCTCCATATGGATGTACTCTCTGGAAGCTGAAAGCACAAACACAGTGCTGCAGCCGTTCTCATCCAACGTGCCCTTTATAAATCCATGCTTTCCTGTGTCATTCTTATCTGTCGGCTCCAATGCTCCCGCATAGGCCATCCGGTCCGGGATCAATTCCTGCGGCTTATGGATGTGTCCAAGTGCCGCATAGTCAAACCCAATCTTATCCACCACTGTCCTGCGGAAAGGAAGATGCCTTTCATCCCCGCCATGGGCAAGCAGTATGCGGAATCTGCGGTCATCCTTAAGACGGATCTGCTCATACAGCGGTTCTTCCATCTCCTTCGTATAATAGCTGAGCCCGTAAACCGCCGTATCCAATTCTTTTATCTCTACATAGCTGATATCCCTGCTCAATATCATATGTACATTAGAGCTCCATGTAAATGTCCGATAATAGGAATCCTTCTTAATATAATCATGATTTCCCGCCACAAGCACAACCTGCGTCTTTGTCAGCGTCCGAAAAAGATAATCCACTTCCTTCAGCTCTCTTAACAGAGGCTGCCTGTGAAATAAATCTCCTGCGATCAAAAGCAGTTCCGTCTGTTCCTCCTCACACAGTCCTATCACTCTGCGGAAGCTGTCCCAGATCTCACTTTCTCTCTTTGCGCTGTACGCTCTTCCGGCGTCCGGTCTTACCCCTAAGTGTACGTCTGCGATGTGTATGAACTTCATGTTCCGTTCCTTCTTCCTGCTTATTCTTTGACGGCAGCGTTACTACAAATTGAGTCTTCTCATCATCACTCTTCGCAATGATCCGTCCTCCGTGAAGCTCTACGATCTCTCTTGCAATGGCCAGTCCCAGCCCTGCGCCTCCCGTCTCTGTAGAACGGGAATTGTCCAATCTGTAAAATTTCTCAAATATAGTCTGAAGCTTGGCGCCCGGAATCTTCCTTCCCTCATTGCGGAAAATAATCTCCACATCGCCCCGCTTCATATGGGCGTCGATGCCGATCGTCGTATTCTCATAGCAATAGGCAATTGCATTTCTGAGCAGATTGTCAAATACTCTTGCAAGCTTATCCGGGTCGCCTTCCACCTCCAGATTCTCATCCGCCTCTACCTCACAGGTCAGATGCTTCTCCTGTAAAACTCCGTAGAGCTCATCTGCAATCTGCTCCAGCATCATAGAAAGATTCAGCTCCACCGGCTCTAATTCAAATTCCTGCAGGCTGAATTTCGTAATATCAAAAAACTCGTTAATCAATTCCCCCAGACGTACTGCTTTCTCAAGAGAAATGCGGGTGTATTTGGCACGCTCTGCTGCCGGCATATCCGGATGGCTCTCAAGCATCGTCAGATATGCAACCACCGATGTCAGCGGTGTCTTCAGATCATGAGCCAGAAACAAGACCATATCATTTTTGCGCTTATCGCTCTCAACCGCCTCCAGATCCTGCCGCTTCAGCGTAGCCTTGATCTCATTCAGCCGGATCTCAATGGGCTTCAGCTCCGTGATCAGATGGATGGGCTCCGAGGATTCCGACAGGATATTCTCAATCCCGTCCCCCACCTGGTCCAGATATCTGGTCATCTGGGACAGAGCAATATAAAAAAACAGCGCAAATAGAAGCAGGAATCCCACAATCATAAAAAATATCTTGTTATTCCCGATCAGTTTCCAATATAAATCAATGGCGGTTTTTTCTTCCATGTGAAGGGAAACCAGAAATTCTACAAATGCTGTTGCAAATGAATCATTGTATATCCCGTCTATAACATAGTTCAAAAGAAAACCGCCAACCAGTACAGTCAGAGCCGTAATCAGCACTGTCTGCAGTAATATGCTGAATTTCAGCTTACGATAACTATTCTTCAACCTTATATCCTACTCCCCACACGGTCTTAATAAAATCCGAGTTTCCGGTAGGCGCACTCAGCTTCTCCCTGAGATGCCGGATGTGCACCATAACCGTGTTATTGCTGTTTTTGTAATATTTCTCATTCCATACCTTTTCAAATAACTCCTCCGAGCTGATCACCTTGCCCCGGTTCTCACACAAAAGCCACAGGATATCAAACTCAATAGGCGTTAAAGTCAGCGAAACCTCGTTATAGACACACTCATGGGAGGTACGGTTCAGAAACAGTCCGCCGAAATCAATCACATCTCCTGCATCCTTACCGCCGTCATTATACTGGGTATAGCGCCTGAGCTGGGCCTTCACCCTGGCCACCAGCTCCAGCGGGTTAAAGGGCTTCGGAATGTAATCATCTGCACCCATGGTAAGTCCTGTGATCTTATCCATATACTCCGTCTTTGCCGTCAGCATAATCACCGGGAAGGTATATTTCTCCCGTATCTTTTTCAGGATCTGGAAACCGTCAATATCTGGAAGCATCACGTCCAGAATTGCAAGATCAATCTTCTTGCCCGATAAACAGTGAAGTGCTTCTTCACCTGTATAATACTTAAACACCGAATATTGATCGTTCTGAAGATACAGCTCGATAACATCTGCAATTTCCTTCTCATCATCTACTACCAATATATTCATGCTGTCTCCTCCTTATCTGAATGTCCGCCCCCTCTGTTTACAGATCGCAGTTCTTTACCGTTCTAGGGAATGGGATTACATCCCGGATGTTACCCATTCCGGTCAGGTACATGATGCACCGCTCGAATCCCAGGCCGAAGCCGGAATGTCTTGTGGAGCCATACTTACGGAGATCCATATAGAACTGGTAGTCCTCCAGCTTCAGGCCCAGCTCCTTCATGCGGCTCTCCAGCTTCTGATAATCGTCCTCTCTCTGGCTTCCCCCGATGATCTCGCCGATTCCGGGTACCAGACAGTCCACTGCCGCAACAGTCTTATTATCATCATTCATCTTCATATAAAATGCTTTAATTTTCTTCGGATAATCCGTCACAAATACCGGACGCTTGAATACCTCTTCTGTCAGATAGCGTTCATGTTCCGTCTGCAGATCTGCCCCCCAGGATACCTTGTATTCAAATTTATCATTGTTCTTCTCCAAAAGCTCTACGGCCTCTGTATAGGTAATTCTTGCAAATTCAGAGGACGCTACATTCTGCAGTCTTGCGATCAGCCCCTTGTCCACAAAGGAATTGAAGAAGTTCATCTCCTCCGGTGCCTCTTCCATCACATAATTAATGACATACTTCAGCATCGCTTCTGCAATTTCCATATTATCATTCAAATCCGCAAACGCCATCTCCGGCTCGATCATCCAGAACTCTGCCGCATGGCGGGTTGTATTGGAGTTCTCTGCACGGAAGGTAGGCCCAAAGGTATAAATATTTCGGAACGCCTGCGCATAGGTCTCTCCGTTCAGCTGTCCGCTGACCGTAAGGCTGGTCTCCTTCCCGAAGAAATCCTGTGCATAGTCAATGCTTCCGCCGCCCTTCTTCGGAAGATTATCCATATCCAGTGTAGTTACCCGGAACATCTCTCCCGCGCCCTCACAGTCACTTGCCGTAATCAACGGCGTATGCACATACACGAAGCCTCTCTCCTGGAAAAACTTATGAATGGCATATGCTGTCAGAGAACGCACCCGGAATACTGCCTGAAAGGTATTTGTCCTCGGCCTCAAATGCGTGATCGTCCTGAGATACTCAAAGCCATGGCGCTTCTTCTGCAGCGGATAGTCCGGGGCAGATGCACCCTCAACTGCCACTTCATCCGCCTGGATCTCAAAGGGCTGCTTCGCCTGCGGCGTCGCAACCAGCGTCCCGGTAACAATAATCGCGGCTCCCACATTCAATTTGGAAATCTCTGCAAAATTCTCTAATTTATCACTGTATACCACCTGCAGCGGCTGGAAATAGGTTCCATCATTCACAACGATAAATCCAAAGGTCTTGGAGTCCCGGATGCTCCGTACCCAGCCTCCTATCGTGATCTTCTTGTCCAGATATTCCTCCTGATTCTTGTACAGTTCCCTAATCGTCATCAAGTCCATACCTATAACTCCTTTTATCATAATCATAATTATATTCCAACAAGTCTTCCTGCCATCCAAGATCTGCATCGAAAACTTCGTCTACTTAGTATAGCACAGAATAGTTCTTTCATGTACCCCCTTCCGCTCAGAAAAATAGCATCTCCTTTCAAAAGCACGGCCAAAGCAGAAAAAGATGCTGCAAAGGCTGCATATTCCACATGCACATCCTCTACAGCATCTTGCTCCGCATTGTACCGGCTCTTAACCGCCTGCAGATAAAAGTTCCCATTACCGCACATAGTAAAAAAATCCCAAAAATAATTTTGTAGCCTGTCAATTGACACTGATCCAAAAGCCCGCCGGCAATCGAATAAAAAAACGCATCCGGCGAATAACCAAGAAAAGCTACCACTCCTATTACCGTTCCTTTTAATTCTTCCGGAATCCCCATTTCTGATATTGTTACCATGTTCATACTTTTTCCGGCTGTTGCCGCCACCGTAATAATCAAAACCACTGCAACTGCCGCCCCTATAGGTATTGCAAAAAAAAGACTTCCTAATAATACAATACCAAATATCACCGTCAAAATAAACGTATATTCTATCAGACTCACCGCCGAACCACACTTATCAGCAATTTTTCCTGCCAGTGGAGATGCCAAAATCGTAATTATATTAACCCGGAATATAGAAATAACCAATATCGTTTCTTCATTCATCCGATACACCTGAGAAAAATAAGGAATCACATAGGTTAAAATCGATTGCAGCATATAATTAAAAAAAACTATGCCGACAATTCCCCATACCCTGAAATCTCTTAACACGTATGTCAGCATTTCCATATTTATAAACCCGCTTTTCTCTCTGTGCTCTGTATTCTCCTCTTTGAAAAACAATATAAGCAAAAGCAGGACAACAAAATGCATCATTCCATAGAGCCCGGAAACCGTCTGAAATACAAATATGCTGTCATTTACATTTCTCAGAACCAGTAGTCCTCCTGAGACGACAAGTATTCCAACCACATTGATCAGCGCAACATAGATTCCAAATACCATTCCGTTTCCATTGTGCAGTCTTAACCCGGACAGGATCTTCATAGATGCGGGGTAAAATGCCATCACAGATGTAAACGCCAGTAGTGCAAAAATCACACACAAGCTATAATATCCGGGAATTGTAACTGCATACATATGCATGGCTCCGGATACCATGAGTGCGGCACACATAATCTTTTTCAAGGATGCCATGTCTGCCAGTATTCCACCAAGCAAATACGCCCCCAGACTTACAAAGCCATATATACTAAACAACGTGCTTAGCTGTGTATGATTAAGCCGCAACGCCTCCAGCATTATATCATAAAACTGTCCTTTCATATACGGCAGTCCATATACTGCGGTATTTGCACACGACAAAATAACAATCAAAAGCAAAACATTTCTGTTTTCCATCCTCTTCATTTTTTTATACCCTGCGTTTTTCTTCTGGCCTTGTCTTCCCATAGCTGCAGAATAGCAGACAGCAAAAAAGCTAAAACCGCACACAAAGCAGAACCGGCAATCACCTTATTCCAATGACGCATAACAAGCCCCATCAGAATCAATTCTCCAAGGCCGCCCGCTCCTATCGTTGCCCCCAGCGTTCCCATAGTAACAGTCCCTATTGCCGCAAGTTTGATTCCGTTTATGATCATCGGCAGCGCCAGCGGCCATTCTACCGAAAAGAAAAACTGTATTTTACTGTATCCCATTCCCAATCCTATTTCACGGATCGCAGGATTGATTTCATCAAACCCTTCTGCAATATTTTTTATTAGAACATACTGATTGTAAAGTACCAGCGTAACAATTGCCGTGGTATTTCCAAGTCCGGTAAACGGCAGAAGAATAACCAGCATAGCCAGTGTCGGAATGGAAAATATCAAATTGCACACCCCATTGACAATTCCTGACAACCGTTTATATTTTGAGATCAAGATTCCAAATGGCAGTGCAATGATAAATGATACTGCCACAGCAATTACAGTTATCTGTATGTGCTCCAGCAGACATATCAGAATCTTATCATAATGTTTACTTATATACTCTATCATTCATATCCCTACTCTTTCATCATCTGTTTTAAATATTCGATCGGAAGTTTTCCTTTTACCCGGTTCCCCTCTGCTACGATCAGATAGCTGCATTCCTCCTTCACAAACATTGTCAATGCATCATTCAAGTATTTAGAGCTGTCAATCCTAACCCCTTTTTGGATTTCCTCTTCACTTGCCTCCTCCAAATGACTCTCAACTGATAAAACTCTTAATTTGTCATAGACATCCCCTGTAGTAATCAGTCTTTTTACAAATTCATTTGCAGGATGCAGCATGATATTATACGGCGTATCAAATTGCTGGACCCTGCCTCTATCCATAACAATAATTTTCTGTCCAAGCAGAAATGCTTCAAATACATCATGCGTAACGAACAATATCGTATTTCCTAATTTATGCTGAAGATTTTTCACTTCCTGCTGAAGAACGCCTCTTGTAATCGCATCAATCGCACCAAAAGGCTCATCCATCAGCATTACGGAGGGATCCGCCGCAAGTGCCCTTGCAATTCCAACTCTCTGCTGCTCTCCGCCGGACAGGCTTCTGGGATACCTGTTCCTATATGTATCATACTCCAGTCTGACAAGTCCCATCAGCTCTTTTATCCGGCGCCCAGTCTTCTCTTTATCCCATTTCAAAAGTCTGGGAATAACCGCTATATTCTCCTCCACCGTTTTGTGTGGAAACAATCCGCCTTGTTGAATCACATACCCAATCTGCCGGCGGTAATCATTCACTGGAAGCCTAGTAATGTCTTCTCCAAAATATAATATTTCTCCAGATGTCAGCTCATATATCCGGTTAACCATTTTGAGCAGTGTGGTCTTTCCTGACCCGGATGTTCCTAAAATAGTTACAAAATTACCTCTTTCTATTTTCAGGCTGACATCAGACACGGAATCATAATCATTTCCCTTAAAACGTTTATATACATTTTTTAATTCTATCGCTATTTCTGACATATTGCCCTCCGCCTATGCTATTTTTTCTATCTGCTTTTTCTGTATATGTGCCAGAATGCAATCCACCAGAATGGCCATTGCCGCAACTGTAAGCGCACCAATATACATTACTTCATGCTGCCTTGCCGTCAGCCCCAGCTTAATATAAAATCCAAGCCCCCCGGCACCCACATAAGCCGCTATCGTAGTTCCTGCAATCAAAGATACTGCGGTAACCCTAAATCCATTCAAAATTGCCGGCATAGCCAGCGGAATTTCCACCTGCAGGCACACTTTCCATTGGGGCATGCCCATTCCACTGGCATTTTCCAATATACTGGGATCAACACCCTGAATTCCGGCTCTTGTACTAATCAGCATTGTAGGTATGCTCAAAAAAACCAGCGCTGTCAGAGCCGGGGCATTCCCTATCCCCAAAATTGGCTGCAATAAGGCGAACAACGCAAGGCTTGGGATCACCATAATTAAGTTAGCGGCCGCCATGATCGGAATTGCGGCTTTCTCCTTTTTTGCACATAGATAACCCAACGGTACTGCCGCCCCGACACATATTACAAATGCGATCAAATCCAGAACCACATGCTGCTCAATTAACGTAAGGTACCGTTCATAATCCTTCTGTATATATGCTATCATTTCAAAAATCACTCTGTGCCTCCTTCTTTTCTTTGTATAGACAGTGCCCCGCACTGGCATCTTGTGCGGCAGACCCCGCATCCGATACACCGATCCGTCGAGACTGATATTTTACCTCCGATAAGTTCCATAGCATTCATCGGACATATCTCTCTGCACGCACCGCATCCTGCACACTTGTCTTTATCAAGCGCAATGATGTATTCTGCATTTATATATTCCCCAAATACATCATATCCCTCTTCCTCATATGTCTTTATTCCGCGTACTGCCCAGCAGCAGCAGGAGCAGCAATTACAAAAGGCATCTCCTTCAAAATTGTGGATCAGGCCGTCCCGATCGATCTCTATCAAAAGCCGCTTTACTTCCTCTTTTGTCAGTTCCTTTCCGTATCCCCGGTCAAAATTAGAATTCAACAGCTTATCCTCATCAAAGAAATGAATGCAGGTTTCTTTCATATGTTTCTTCTCATGACGATACAGCTTGCAGTCGCACTCCTGAACGTAATATCTGCAATTACTTTTCTCAACAATGTCCAATGCTTCTTCAATCGGAATTGGATTTACAATTTTCTTATTAACCCCTTCCTCACGATATGGAATCACCCACAAATGAATATCCTGCTCGTATTCCACAACCGCAGTTCTTACCTCTGACGGCAGATTCTCAAAATAGCTTCTCTCACCGCGCAGACAGCAGTCAATTCTTTTATGGAATGTTCCCAGATAATAACGAATGCCGTCTTCCTCTTTTCTCTTATTCAGTACCCCTTTTTTATAGGCTTTCTCTAATAGCTTCTCCGAACAGCCTTCCTGTAAGATTTCACCGTTTTCCTGTGCCAAATCCACCAAGTTCCAATCTTCCTCGTCCATAAAATATGACACATACGGAATCATTCGTTCATGTACCTTAAACCGTTTTAATCGTTCGTTCATTCTTCTTCTCCTCAAATATCTCAGATAATAGATCTGCCGCTTCCCCGGCATATTGAATGCATGATTCCCTATTTCCGTTATATAGCTCGCGGCATACATAGCTCCCCTCCGCTTTTCTAAAACCTTCCGCCAGTTTTACGGCCGCCTGCCGCATGACTTCCCGTCCTTTATCCGGATGGATTCTTCCATACTGTATACCAATAAGCACTAATGAAGCCTGAAATACCGCACAGCGGTCTCCCACTCCGCCCCCTTCGGTAAACGCAAGGCTCTGATGGATTATTTCCTGACAAAGGGGTATCTCATACGCCCCTGCCAGCGCTTCCATCGCTGCCCGTCCGCATAGATACCCCTTGTCCATATATTCTTTCATATATTTTCTTGCTTTTTCTTTGTATTGCGGCTGCCCGCTATTTGCAGTTTGCTTCATAAAATTCTGCCGCAACATCTTCATATTCCTCGCCGCCATTTACAACTTCATCCAGCATCTTGATCATATCCTCAGTCGAAAGCTTCTCTGAAACAGTGTTCAGAATCTCTTCAACCTCTGGGTACTGTTCCAGAATTTCCCCTCTTACAATTGGTGCTACATACTGTGGCGGCCAAACCGGAATATCTTCTTCAATAACCACATATTTTTCATCCAGAAGCTGAGGATCTGTTGTTAATCCAGGTATAACATCAACTGTTCCGTCATCCAGACAGCTATATGCTAAGGAATAATCAACATTTTCCACTTCAAATGCAAACTCACCGTAGATCTTGTTCAGTCTAAGCAGATCATCTTCTCTTTCTGCAAAATTTACGCCATCTCCAAGCACCAGTCCCTCTGATTTCTTCTGGAGCTCTGTTAGATTAGTAACATTTAATTCATCTGCTTTCTCTTTCAGCATTACAACGGCAACCTTATCTTCCATGCTGGTCAGCTCCAGCCATTTGATATCCCACTGAGACTCAAACTCAGAAGAAATTGTCTCATAAATAGTATCTAAATCTGTCTCTAACTCCTGTCCGAGAATATCCGTCAGAGCTGTCCCTGTATACTCCGGATACAGATCAACTTCGTCCCCTTGAATTGCCGGGGTCAGTGTATCGGTTGACATGTTAAATACTCTTTCAACTTCATATCCGTTATCTTCCAGCGCAAGAGAATATAACTCGCTTAACAGAAATGCCTCTGTAAAATTCTTTCCGCCCATTACGATAGTGCCTTTTTCCGCTTCAGACGTTTCCGCTCCCTCTGCTTTGTTTTCCTCCGTACCGCTCTTTTCTCCGTTTCCGCATCCTGTTGCCATTACACCTGCCATAGCAAGACACAGCAGCATACTAATTAACTTCTTTTTCATAATTGTGTTTCTCCTCCCTGATTGCCTTTTTACACAAGAAGTTCATAATAATAAGTATTCCGTCATGAAATGCACAGAAAAATTCTTCCTCTTTTAAATTACTTTTTTGGTGTTGTCCATACAATGGATAGAATATATCTGAACATAGATACCCCTGATATTTCCTTTCAAACTCACGGTGTAACAATTTAGACAATTCCAGAAGACTTACATCCTTTCCGAAAAGACCAGAAACATACAACTCTGCCATAATAGCTAACCCGGCCTCCAGCACGCCGCATCTTCCATCCTCCACAGCTCCACCGGCAAAAACACTCATTTCTTTCAGAAATTCTTCCGGCAGGGCAAGGTTCCATTCATCTGCCAACGCCCGGACTACTGACTCCGAACACGCAAACCCCTGCCTGCGGTACATTTCACAAGTTTTTACAGCATTACTTTGTTTACTCAACACATCATATCCTGCACTTTTAAAAACATATTATTACATTTCCCAGTTAATTCTACCCCTTCCCCTTATAATTGTCTAATCGTTTTTTTGTATAGGACATATTGACTTTTTCTATATCCCATTCCAGCTCTATGCCGCAGTCCTCTCTGCTGGTTCACAGACAAATTGGGCGGCCTAATTCTATTTCAGCATTTACTCCAAGCTTTAAATATACTATAATGAAAAAAAAAGAAAGAGGTGTTCTTATGAAATATCAGATAATGGGAGAAACTTTACCAGTCGTAATCTGCGACCTGGAATCCGGCGAGAAAATGATCACTGAGGGCGGAGCTATGTCCTGGATGTCCCCGAATATGAAGATGGAGACCACCAGTAACGGCGGTCTTGGCAAAGCAATGGGCCGTGCATTTTCCGGCGAAAAAATGTTCCAGAATATTTACACTGCCGAAAACGGTTCCGGAATGATCGCATTTGCCTCCAGCTTCCCCGGCTCCATCCGGGCATTCCATATCACCCCCGGCAATGACATGATCTTCCAGAAGAAATCCTTCCTTGCCAGCGAAGCAGGGGTTACGCTCTCCGTACATTTCCGCAAGAAAGTAGGTGCGGGCCTGTTTGGAGGAGAGGGATTTATCATGCAGCGGATCAGCGGGCAGGGCATCGTCTTTGCAGAATTTGACGGACATGTAATCGAATACAATCTGCAGCCGGGCCAGCAGATTATTATTGATACCGGACATCTGGCCGCCATGGAGGCAACCTGCAATATGGATATCCAGTCTGTTCCAGGCATGAAGAATATCCTGTTCGGCGGCGAAGGCCTGTTTAATACTGTTATTACCGGTCCCGGAAGAATCTGGCTTCAGACCATGCCGATCAGCAATGTTGCCGGAGCGATCCGTCCATATATTCCGACAGGTAACTAATACAGCATAGGACTCTGTGCGAAAAAAGAGCTGTGTAACAACATCACTTGTTCTTACACAGCTCAAATTATTTATACTCCTGGAATGATAATATAATAAATACTCCCATCATTCTCACGAAGAGTATTATAACACATCTCATATAGAATAGAAAGCATTGATTTTATTTTCCTACTAAATATCGGATGATTTATTATTTTTAAGAGGTCTCTCCACTATATCTTGTTTGGCGTTTTATCAAGGACGCGGCCGCCATACAAAGCAGGATTCCAGCCGCCGCGCCTGTGCTGTCAAGCAGCACATCACTAATCTGGCCGCTTCTTCCCGGAACAAAAAGCTGATGAAACTCATCCGTAGCGGCATAGACAGACGCCGCCGCCCATGCCGTAACACCCCGGCAGACACGTTTCCGCCCCGAAAATGAGTTTACTGTGCCGTACATCCATACACCGAGCACTGCGTATTCTCCCGCGTGTGCCGTCTTCCGCACCGGATAGTCAATCTTCTCTGCAAATGCATCCTGCTTCTCTGGTGCCCACTCATCAAAAGCCGGCACGAAAATTCTGGCCGCCATCCGTCCTGCAGACAGGCTCATATGGGTTGACTCCTTTGCCGGGGCAGAAGAAAACCAGAATATAACAGCCATCCACAATACTGTAAAAGCCGGAATGATAATTCTCTTATAATCCGAGTTCTCCGGCAATTGCGCTCATCTCCTCCAGTGCAATGTCAATCAGATCATCCAGGCTCAATCCCGTAAATTCAATCATCTCCATATAATCACGATTCGCACCAGAAGCAAACCGAAGCTCGTTGAACCGTTTCATAACAGACTTGTGCTTCACGCTTGCAATCTTCTTATCCGGATAAATCTGCGCAACCGCCTTTACAAATCCGCTCATTGGATCTGCCGCCAGAATGGAATACTGAAGCTTGGTCTTTGCCTTCATTCCGCACTTCGGATTGTGGGCTTTGATGGCATCACCCAGTTCTTTATCGTCGATTCCCTCTTTTTTCAAGATTTCAACAGACGCGGGACCGTGAACACTCATATCATGCTGCCAGTCGCACTGCTCTTCATCCAAATCATGCAGAAGACCTACGCATCCCCAGTATTCAACGTCATCCGGTGCCAGCCTCTTAGCAAGGCCCTTCATGATTGCCTCTACCGCATAGGAATGCTGAATATAGTTTACGCCCTTCATGTATTTCATTAAAATCTCATGAGCACGTTCCCTTGTAATCCGGTCTTCCATTACTGCTCCCTCTCAATCAAATGAATCTCCATATCCATCCCCATACTGTCTGCAATACGGTTCAGCATATCAACAGTCGGGCTGTGCTTACCGCTTTCCAGACGGGCGATATTCGGCCTCTTTACTCCCGAAACATCTGCAACCTCCTGCTGCGTCAGGCCCATCTCTCTTCTGGCCTGCTTATACATCCTGCCTACAGCAACACTCATCTTCTCCTGATAAGCCTTGATCACATACACATTGGTTCCTTCATCCTCAAGATCGACGATCATACCCTCTGCCGCTCTCATGGCTTTGATTTCTTCAACGGTCATAGGACCCTTTCTTACTCTCTCTGGCTCAACATTTTTTCTGCTCATCTCTAAACACTCCTATTGTATATCATCCGCTTCTCCAACCGACGCAAGCTCTGCCTCTTCTGCCTCTATGTTTTCCTCTGTCACTGTGGCAGCCTCAGCCTCTACGGCCTCATCCGGTTCTTCAAATTCATCCTGCTCCGCCAGTATCTCGTCATCCAGTTCAAGCTCCGTATCCAGCTTAACATCCCGGTATTTTCTCATACCTGTACCTGCCGGAATCGGCTTTCCGATAATAACGTTCTCCTTTAAGCCGGCCAGATGATCGACCTTCCCTTTAATGGCCGCCTCTGTAAGAACCTTCGTGGTCTCCTGGAAGGAGGCGGCTGACAGGAATGAATTGGTTGCAAGAGATGCCTTTGTAATACCAAGCATAATCTGTTCGCCGGTTGCCGGTGTCAGTCCCTGTGCCTCCAGTTCTTCATTCTTATCTTCAAATTCTAAGATATCTACCATAGTTCCCGGAAGGAAACCGGAATCCCCATCCTGCTCGATGCGGATTTTCTTCAGCATCTGACGGACGATAACCTCAATGTGTTTATCATTAATATCAACACCCTGCAGACGGTATACTCTTTGAACCTCCTGAAGCATATAATCCTGTACGGCACGGAGTCCTTTGATCTTCAGGATATCATGCGGATTGACGCTTCCTTCTGTAAGCTCATCGCCCGCTTCCAGCACCGCACCGTCCATAATTTTAATTCTGGAGCCATAAGGAATCAGATAAGCCTTGGATTCCCCTGTCTCGTCATTCGTAACAATAACCTCACGTTTCTTCTTTGTATCATTAATCGTCGCAACGCCGCCGAATTCTGTGATAATTGCAAGACCCTTCGGCTTTCTCGCCTCAAAAAGCTCCTCTACACGCGGAAGACCCTGGGTGATATCATCGCCTGCAACACCGCCGGTATGGAAGGTACGCATAGTAAGCTGTGTACCCGGCTCGCCAATAGATTGTGCCGCGATAATTCCTACTGCTTCGCCGACCTGAACCGGCTCGCCGGTCGCCATATTGGCGCCATAGCACTTCGCGCATACACCCTTGTGGGATTTGCAGGTAAGGATATTACGGATCTTGATCTTCTTCAGAGATTCACCCTTCTCATCCACGCCATATTTCATAATCTTTTCTGCACGTCTCGGCGTAACCATGTGGTTTGCCTTCACAATAAGATTGCCGTCTTTATCAAGAATATCCTCGCAGAGGTAACGCCCTGTGATACGTTCCTGCAGGCTCTCAATCTCCTCATTGCCGTCCACAAATTCCTTCACGTACATGCCCGGAATCTCTTTTCCTTCTCTCTGGCAGTCCACCTCATGGATGATCAGCTCCTGAGATACATCTACCAGACGTCTGGTCAGGTAACCGGAATCGGCGGTACGCAGAGCCGTATCGGACAATCCCTTACGCGCACCGTGAGCAGACATAAAGTACTCCAATACATCCAGTCCTTCACGGAAATTTGACTTGATCGGGAGCTCGATCGTACGGCCTGTAGTATCTGCCATCAATCCGCGCATGCCCGCAAGCTGCTTAATCTGCTTATCGGAACCACGGGCTCCGGAGTCAGCCATCATGAAAATGTTATTATAAGCATCCAGACCAGAAAGCAGCGCTTCTGTCAAAGCTTCATCGGTAGCCTTCCAGGTCTCGACAACCTCTTTGTAACGCTCTTCTTCTGTAATCAGTCCGCGCTTATAATTCTTGGTAATCTTATCCACCGTATCCTGCGCATCCGCAATCATTTCCGGCTTCTGTGGAGGCACGGTCATATCGGAAATTGATACGGTCATAGCCGCTCTGGTGGAATACTTATATCCGGTAGACTTGATCGCATCCAGAACCTCCGCCGTTGCAGTTGCTCCATGGGTATTAATTACCTTCTCCAAAATCTGCTTCAGCTGTTTCTTTCCCACATGGAAATCAATCTCGGGAAGCAGTTCATTTCCATCTATCTCACGGTCTACAAAGCCCAGATCCTGCGGGATGATCTCATTGAAGATGAACCGTCCCAGTGTGGACTCCACAATACCGCTCTTTACGGTTCCGTCCGGCATGATCCTGGTGATGCGCACCTTAATCCGCGAATGCAGGGTTAAGGCCTCATTCTCATATGCAAGAATTGCTTCATTGACATTCTTGAAGGACTTGCCCTCGCCCAGCGCCCCCGGCCTCTCCTGAGTCAGGTAGTATATGCCAAGCACCATATCCTGTGACGGGACGGCAACCGGACCGCCGTCCGACGGCTTCAGCAGATTGTTCGGCGACAGCAGAAGGAAACGGCACTCTGCCTGCGCCTCAACGGAAAGCGGAAGATGAACCGCCATCTGGTCTCCGTCAAAGTCCGCATTGTAAGCGGTACATACCAGCGGATGAAGCTTGATCGCCTTACCCTCTACAAGTACCGGCTCAAATGCCTGGATTCCAAGTCTGTGAAGCGTAGGGGCGCGGTTCAGCATAACCGGATGCTCTTTGATAACATCCTCAAGCACATCCCATACCTCCGGCTGCAGCCTCTCAACCATCTTCTTTGCATTTTTAATATTGTGAGCCGTTCCGTTCTGAACCAGTTCCTTCATAACAAATGGTTTGAACAGCTCAATTGCCATCTCCTTTGGCAGACCGCACTGATAAATTTTAAGCTCCGGCCCAACCACGATAACAGAACGTCCGGAATAATCCACACGTTTTCCAAGAAGATTCTGGCGGAAACGTCCGGATTTACCCTTCAGCATATCAGACAGAGACTTCAGGGCACGGTTTCCCGGTCCGGTTACCGGACGGCCGCGGCGGCCGTTATCAATCAGCGCATCCACTGCCTCCTGAAGCATTCTCTTTTCATTTCTTACAATGATATCCGGCGCTCCCAGCTCCAAAAGCCTCTTTAACCGGTTATTTCTATTGATAATTCTTCTGTATAGATCATTTAAGTCAGAGGTAGCAAAACGTCCTCCGTCCAGCTGTACCATTGGGCGCAGATCCGGCGGAATCACCGGAATATTAGTCATGATCATCCACTCCGGCTTATTACCGGACTCGCGGAATGCCTCGACCACCTCAAGACGCTTCACGATTCTTGCACGCTTCTGTCCGGTAGCCCCTTCCAGACCGCCCTGCAGCTCCTCGCACTCCTTCTCAAGATCAATGGCTTCCAGAAGCTCCTGAATGGATTCCGCGCCCATTCCTACACGGAAGGCGCTTCCCCAGGTCTCTCTGGCCTCCTGATACTCAGCCTCAGACAGAATCTGTTTGTACATTAGATTCGTCTCGCCCGGATCCAGCACAATATAAGACGCAAAATACAATACCTTCTCCAGTGTTCTTGGAGACAGATCCAGGATCAGACCCATACGGCTGGGGATCCCCTTAAAATACCAGATATGGGAAACCGGCGCCGCCAGAGCAATATGCCCCATTCGCTCACGGCGGACGCTGGACTTAGTAACCTCTACGCCGCAGCGGTCGCAGACTACGCCTTTGTAACGGATCTTCTTATACTTACCGCAATGGCATTCCCAGTCCTTGCTCGGCCCGAAAATGCGTTCGCAGAACAAGCCGTCTTTCTCCGGTTTCAGCGTTCTGTAATTTATGGTCTCCGGCTTAGTGACCTCGCCTCTTGACCACTCTAATACTTTCTCAGGTGATGCCAACCCGATTTTGATCGCATCAAACGTCATTGGCTGGTATGTTTGTTCATTGTTATTTGCTGGCATACTGGCACCCCTTCCTATTCTTCATCTGACATCTCATCAAATTCAATCTCAAAATCATCGTCAAACTCGTCGTCATCCTCAGACTCCTCCTCGATATCCACGAGTTCTTCTCCCTGGAATTCCTGAGCCGTATATCCATGCTCACCCAGATTGTCATCCTCTCCGCCGAACTTCCTGTCACCCTCTATCAGAGAATGGAAATCGGTCTCACCCATATCAACCGTCTCCATGATCTCAACCTCGGTATTGTCATCGCGAAGTACGCGGACATCCAGGCCAAGAGACTGAAATTCCTTAAGAAGCACCTTGAAGGACTCCGGTATACCCGGCTCTGGAATATTCTCACCCTTAATGATTGCTTCATAGGTCTTCACACGGCCAATCACATCGTCAGATTTCACCGTCAGAATTTCCTGCAGCGTATAAGAAGCGCCATAGGCCTCCAACGCCCATACCTCCATCTCACCGAAACGCTGTCCGCCGAACTGAGCTTTTCCACCCAGCGGCTGCTGGGTTACCAGCGAGTAAGGACCGGTAGAGCGGGCATGGATCTTATCGTCTACCAGATGGTGCAGTTTCAGATAATGCATGTGTCCGATGGTTACCGGACTGTCAAAGAATTCCCCGGTACGTCCGTCACGAAGACGGACCTTACCGTCCCTTGAAAGCGGAACTCCCTTCCACAGCTCCCTGTGGTCTCTGTTCTCATAGAGGTAATCCATAACCTCCGGAAGCAGCTCTGCCTTATGCAGCTTCTCAAATTCCTCCCACTCCAGATTCACGTAGTCATTTGCCAGATCCAGAGTATCCATAATATCATTCTCATCAGCACCATCAAATACCGGTGTTGCAATGTTAAATCCAAGAGCCTTTGCCGCCAGAGACAGATGGATCTCCAATACCTGTCCGATATTCATACGGGAAGGCACGCCCAGCGGGTTCAGCACGATATCCAGCGGACGCCCGTTTGGAAGAAACGGCATATCCTCCACCGGAAGGACACGGGAAACAACACCCTTGTTTCCGTGACGGCCTGCCATCTTATCACCTACGGAAATCTTTCTCTTCTGGGCAATATAGATACGGACAGCCTGATTTACGCCCGGAGACAGTTCATCGCCGTTCTCCCTTGTAAATACCTTGGCATCCACTACAATACCATATTCGCCGTGCGGCACCTTCAGGGAGGTATCTCTTACCTCTCGTGCCTTCTCTCCGAAAATCGCGCGGAGCAGCCGCTCCTCTGCGGTAAGCTCTGTCTCTCCCTTCGGAGTTACCTTTCCAACCAGAATATCCCCGGCACGCACCTCTGCACCAATACGGATGATCCCCCTCTCATCCAGATCCTTCAGCGCATCATCGCCCACGCCCGGAATATCTCTTGTGATCTCCTCCGGCCCAAGCTTGGTATCTCTGGCTTCCGCCTCATACTCCTCAATATGCACGGATGTATATACATCATCCTGCACCAGCCTCTCGCTCAAAAGTACCGCATCCTCATAGTTATAACCCTCCCAGGTCATAAATCCGATCAGCGGATTCTTTCCGAGCGCCATCTCTCCATTGGAAGTAGACGGGCCGTCTGCGATCACCTGTCCTGCTTCAACCCTGTCGCCCTTAAAGACGATCGGTCTCTGGTTATAGCAGTTGCTCTGATTGCTGCGGAGGAACTTCGTCAACTTATATCTCTTCAGGGATTTATCATCCTGACGTACCGTAATCTCAGTGGAGGTAGAACGCTCTACAACGCCCCCCGCCTCTGCAATGATGCAGACGCCTGAGTCAACTGCCGCCTTTTCCTCCATACCTGTTCCCACAACCGGAGCTTCGGTCATAAGAAGCGGTACCGCCTGACGCTGCATGTTAGAACCCATCAGCGCGCGGTTCGCATCATCATTTTCCAGGAATGGAATCAGTGCCGTCGCAACAGAGAACACCATCTTCGGAGATACGTCCATATAATCAAACCTGCTCCGCTCATACTCCTGCGTCTCTTCACGGTAACGGCCGGATACATTCTTCCGTTTAAAATGTCCCTCATCATCCAAAGGCTCATTCGCCTGGGCCACATGGTAATTATCCTCTTCGTCGGCCGTCATATACACAACCTCTTCGGTAACTCTCGGATTCTTCGGATCCTCATGGCTGATCTTACGGTAAGGCGCCTCAATAAATCCATACTGATTAATCCTTGCATAGCAGGCAAGGGAGTTGATCAGACCGATATTCGGCCCCTCAGGCGTCTCGATCGGGCACATCCTTCCATAATGGGAATAGTGCACGTCACGAACCTCAAATCCGGCACGGTCTCTTGACAGACCGCCGGGACCTAAGGCTGATAAACGTCTCTTATGGGTCAGCTCGCCAAGCGGATTATTCTGATCCATAAACTGTGACAGCTGCGAAGAACCGAAGAACTCCTTCACTGCCGCAGTCACCGGCTTAATATTGATCAGAGACTGAGGCGAAATTCCCTCCAGATCCTGCGTCGTCATACGCTCGCGGACCACCCTTTCCAGTCTTGACAGACCGATCCTGTACTGGTTCTGCAAAAGCTCACCTACAGAACGGATACGCCTGTTACCCAAATGGTCAATATCGTCGTCATTGCCAAGGCCGTACTCCAAATGAATGTTATAATTAATGGAAGCCAAAATGTCTTCCTTCGTAATATGCTTCGGTATCAGGTCGTGGATATCCCTGCGGACAGCGTCCTTCAGCTCATCGATATCCCCTGCTGTCTCCTCCAAGATCCCGGCCAGAACCGGATAATACACCTGCTCTGTCACACCGGCTTCCTTCGGGTCAATATCTACAACTGCATCCAGATCCACCATCATATTGGAAAGAACCTTGATCGGCCTCTCCTCATCCGGCCGTTCAATCCACACAGCCGGAACAGCCGAATTCTGAATCTGGTCTGCAAGCTCTCTTGTAATCTTTGTTCCCCGCTCTGCGATCACCTCGCCGGTCAGCGGGCTTACCGCTTCCTCTGCAAGAATCTGTCCGGTGATACGGTTCTTAAGCGCCAGCTTCTTATTAAATTTATAGCGTCCAACCTTCGCCAGATCATAGCGTCTCGGATCAAAGAACATACTTGTGATCAAGCTCTCTGCACTGTCCACTGCCAAAGGCTCGCCCGGACGGATCTTCTTATATAATTCGAGCAGGCCTTCCTGATAGTTAGAGGCCGCATCCTTCTCAAAGCTTGCCAAAATCTTCGGCTCCTCGCCGAACAGCTCCACGATCTCCGGATTGGTTCCAATGCCAAGGGCGCGCACCAGCACAGTAATCGGTACCTTCCTCGTTCTGTCTACCCGTACATAAAACACATCGTTGGAATCCGTCTCATACTCCAGCCATGCGCCGCGGTTCGGGATCACCGTGGAAGAGAACAGCCTCTTACCTACTTTATCGTGTGCAATTGCATAATAAATGCCGGGAGAACGAACCAGCTGGCTTACAATAACCCGCTCTGCGCCGTTAATCACGAACGTTCCAGTCGCAGTCATAAGTGGCAGATCTCCCATAAAAATCTCATGTTCATTGATTTCATCTGTTTCTTTGTTGTGAAGCCGTACTTTCACTTTCAAAGGTGCCGCATAAGTTGCATCGCGCTCTTTGCATTCTTCGATGGTATACTTCACGTCGTTCTCGCATAACGTATAATCCACAAATTCCAGACTCAGATGACCACTGTAATCCGTGATCGGAGAAATATCATCAAACACTTCATTCAAACCCTCATCCAGAAACCACTGATAAGAATCCTTCTGGACTTCGATTAGATTCGGCATCTGAAGCACTTCCTTTTGTCTGGAATAGCTCATGCGTGAACTTTTTCCACTTTTGATAAGGCGAATTCTGTTCTTCTCCATTGACACACTCTCCTCGTTTATTTTTTGGCAGGCAGCAAAGTGCCCAAAATCTTACAGTTTCAACGAAAGATTAGCTTGTCACGCTAATTTTGGGCGCAATCCAGTGGCACAACTTTCCACAGTAGCGCATTTTTTACTATATCACGGCAATTCACATATTGTCAACCAAATTTTTCAAATTTTTACCAAGTTTTTATTATTTTTGTGATACACGATCCGTATACGTTTCCAGAAAATACATAACCGCCGCATAGTGCTGAAAACTATGCAAAGGAAAAGCCTGCCGCATATCATCCCCTGCGGCAGGCTTTTCCTTTACAGATCATAATGTACGTTATTCTTTTTCTGCAGAAGATTGAAATACAATTCATGCGCTTCTTTATAATTTCGGTTGAACTCTTCGTCCCTCCCGGAATGAAGCATTGAAACATAGTTATGCACCTGATGCTCAATCTCAGGATTCGCCCTTGCAACCGTCGCTACCCCCACATTGGAGCAGACATCCGATATACGTTCCGCCTCAGAAAGCAGATTAAAAAATTCCGTGCCGTTAAACACGTCGCACTCCCTGTTGCGGAGCCGTCCCAAATGATTATCCTTCAGCGTATTTACAAGATCATCCACAACTTCCTCCAAAGGTTCAATGTGATGTGCCGCCGTCTGATTCTGCTTCCGAAATGCCTCTGTCGTATAATCCAGTATCCTGTCAAGCAGTTCCCTCAGCACAGACATCTCTGCAAGCGCATCCCTGGAGAATGCATTGCCTCTCTCCTTCATCTCCTCTGCAATCTCAGCAATATTGATCGCATGGTCTCCCAGCCGTTCAAACTCCGTTATGACAGAGAAATAATAATTCATGATCTCCACATGATAAGGCAGCGTAATCTTTGCAGAAATCTGAACCAGGTAATTGCTGATCCTGTCTGCCATGGTATCAATATAGTCCTCATCCTCTTCCACCCGCCTCATGGTCTTTTCGTCATAAACAGTAAACAATTCAAAGACCCGGTTAATATTCGTCCGCGCCAGGCGGCACATTTCCAGAAGCAGTTCATAACAGCGTCCGAACGCCAGCGCCGGCGTATCAATAAACACCGGATTCAACGCATCCAGCATCTCATCGTATTTGCCGGCTGGAACAGGCTCGTCCCTGACGATCCTGCAGCTGAATTTTTCAAATGCACCCACAAGGGGCAGCAGCAGGACAGCACACGCCAGATTAAAGACGGTATTCGTATTCGCAATCCCTCCGGAATAAATCGTTTCGTCCCAGATCCCATCCAGCAGACCCATCTTATGTATCACCATCACCACGGTCAGGATCAAAACAGATTTGCACAGATTAAATAAAATATTGACCATGCCGACACGCTTCGCGTCCGGCTTTGCCCCTATATTACAGACGATCGCCGTCGTCACACAGTCGCCAAGGTAAATACCGACCAGAACAGCATAGATAGCTCTAAAGGTCAGCTGCCCGGAAGTAGAAAACGCCTGCAGGATACCGATCGTTGCCGAAGAGCTCTGCAGCACAAAGGCCACTCCTGCCCCGATCGTATAGGCCAGAAACGGATTATTTCCCAGACCGGAAAACAGCTTTTCAACAATTCCGCCCTCTGTCAGCGTACTTACCGCGTCCGTCATGTTCAAAAGCCCGGAAAACAGAATACCGAACCCGATAATGATCTTTCCAATATTCTCCGAATCCTTAAACTTTACTCCCATGATTATAATGATGCCGATGATCATCGCAAGCGGTGCGAGCGTAGACGGATTAAAAAACTGCAGAATAGACGTACTGGCAGAATTCAAGTCCAGAAGCCGGATGATCTGCCCCGTCACGGTCGTCCCCACATTCGCACCGATCACAACGCCCAGAGACTGTCTCAGAGAAATAATTCCCGCCCCCACCAGCCCCGAAGTAATAACAATGGTTGCAGTTGACGACTGGATAACTGCAGTCATCACCAGCCCCAGGATAAATGCTTTCACCGGAGTATTCGTTGCCTTTTCCATGGCTTTCTTAAGAGTACCGGAAGAGCCGGCCTTTAGTCCGTCACCCATCAGGCGCATTCCGTATAGGAACATGGCAAGTCCGCCCAAAAGAGCTATCACATTAAAAATATTCATAGTTATTCACCCGCAAAACATCACAAAAACCAACATGCCCTTCCTGCAGATTTTATCAAGAAATCACAGAAATTACTACCGTTTTTATAATATTTTTCCCGATATGCCCGCGGCGATCCCCCAGATGCATGGCAGAAAAAAAGACGCCGCAACAAAATTCCTGCACGGCGTCATTCTATACTGCTTTCAATCTGATGCTTCAGACTATTTCAAGTTAACCTCTGCGCCCTCGCCTTCCAGTTTAGCCTTGATCTCCTCAGCCTCTGCCTTAGATACAGCCTCTTTTACTACCTTCGGAGCGCCGTCTACAAGAGCCTTTGCTTCCTTCAGTCCAAGGCCTGTGATCTCGCGGACAACCTTGATAACCTTAACCTTAGATGCGCCTGCAGATACTAACTCTACATCAAACTCATCCTTCTCTTCTGCTGCCGGAGCGTCTCCGCCTGCCGCTGCAACCACTACGCCTGCCGCCGCAGAAACACCAAACTCTTCTTCGCATGCTTTTACTAATTCATTTAACTCTAATACTGATAACTCTTTGATAGCATCAATAAATTCAGCTGTTGTCAACTTTGCCATTATATTTTCCTCCATTTTTATATTTTCTTTGTTTACTTGTATACCACAGGCCTTCTGCCCGGTACGCTATGCTTCAGCTTCTGCGGCCGGAGCCTCTTCAGCTGCCGCCTCTGCAGGTGTGCAGTTTTCTGCTCCGCCCTGCTCTGCGATCTGATTAAGAACGCGTGCAAGATTGGTGATCGGTGACTGCATGCTTCCAAGCAATCTGGAAATAAGCTCTTCTCTTGAAGGAATCTTCGCCAGCTCTGCAAGACCTGCCGCGTCATACTTCTCGCCTTCCACCACGCCTGCTTTTAATTCAAGAGCTTTCGCATCCTTTGCAAACTTAGCAAGGATTCTTGCCGGTGCCGTCGCATCATCTTTAGAAATCGCGATAGCGCTCGGGCCTTCCAGATACTCGTCTAACTGAGCAAAATCTGTACCTTCAAAAGCTCTCTTCATCATAGTATTCTTACAAACCTTGTAAACAACGCCGGCTTCTCTCAACTCTTTACGAAGAGCTGTATCCTGAGCAACCGTCAGTCCGCGGTAATCAACCAGCACGATTGACTGCGCGCCTTCCACATCATTCACGATGGCCTGTACGATAGGTTGTTTCAATTCAACTTTTGCCACGAATGGTGCACCTCCTTATAGATTTTGGTTTATACACCGCCGATAGATATAGTAAAGCCTCTATATCAGAAGACATAGAGGCTCGTAAATTCATACATCCGTATCAAATCTATTCTTCCTCGGCAGGCGTCACTTGTCCTTACGCTTTCATAAGCACCTGCTGTCTTCGGCAGTCTTTTATAAAAATAGCACAGCTGCCGAAACATGTCAACACCTTTCCGCGTATTTTTACGGCTCATTTTCCCAAGCACTATTGACACCGCGCAGAAAAGACATCAAAATGTAATCATATTTCAGAAACAGGAAAGGAACGGACACATGAAAAAATTACTTGTCATATTATTATGCGCCGCCCTGCTTACAGCCGGATGTTCAACTTCCCGCCCGGAAGCTGTCCAGAAAACGCAGGAAGAACCAGAAGCCTCTGCCGGACAGGATGAGAATAAGGGAACCGAGTCCCCGGCATCTCCCACACCAAAATCCCCTGACAGCACAGAGACAGAACCTCTGACAAATGGGCGGATCATCGTACTTGACCCGGGACATTCCGCCGTTGTTGCCGAAGGAACCGAACCTCTCGGACCCGGCTCAAGCGAATACAAGAGTGCAGATGCCAGCGGCACTGCCGGAGTCAGCACCGGAATCCCGGAATATGAGCTGACCTTAAGCATCGCCCTGCAGCTCAGGCAGGAACTCACCGCCCGCGGCTACACGGTCCTGATGACCAGAGAATCCAATGACGTTCCCATCAGCTGCATCCAGCGGGCCGACGTAGCGAATAATGCCGGGGCAGATGCCTATGTCCGGATCCACGCGAACGGCTCCGAAGACCCTTCCGCAACCGGTGCAATGACGATCTGTACTACCCCGCAGAGTCCCTATGTCCCGGAATTATACACCGCAAGCAGGCATCTCTCCGACTGTATTCTCGAAGCATTCTGCGCCTCAACCGGCTGTACGCAGAGCGCCGTCTGGGAAACAGATTCTATGAGCGGCAATAACTGGAGCCGGGTTCCGGTTACCATCTTAGAAATGGGCTATATGAGCAATCCGCAGGAAGACGAGCTCCTGCAGACCCCTGAATATCAGCAGAAGATCGTACAGGGCACCGCTAATGGAATCGACGCTTTCTGCGGATATTAGAAGATTAAAGCAAGAGTGCGCCTTGCACACTCCCGGAGGGTTTCGTAATATAGGTATTAAGAAAAAGAACCGCCTCCTAGGCGGTTCTTTTTCTTACGATACATATTATGAAAGCCGCAATCGATGAAATCAGCATCACGGTGCTTCCAAGCAAAAGCAGTGTATGGCCGATTTCATACTTCACGCCCACATCTACATTCACATCAAAAGCGCTCAAGAGATGGTTTGCCGCACTTGTATAGCTTGAAACCTGCGAGAGATTCTCTGAAACAGCTTTATTTACACAGAGTACAAAAACCATAAAAAATGCCGAGCCTGCCACAGACACCATATTAAGCCTGAAAATATTGGCGGCAGCCAGCCCTATGGCTGCAACAACGCAGATTATAATAAAAATCATGATATACCCCGCGCTCTCTGGCGAAAACTGCTTTACCAGCTTCATTGAATCCATTAGGCTCATGCTTCCGCCGATTCCCAGCGCCGAAGCTGACAGGTAGGGCAGAAATACCGATACCAGCGTCATCACACAGCCTGCCCAAAAGATATAATTTCCAATATTATATGACTTTCCCCCCATTCCCAAACCAGCAGTGCCTGTTTGCGCCGGAGCATATGGTTTCACACCAGATGGATGGACCATCGGTCCCCCCGGTTTTTTTGGAGTCCCTCCCGGACTCCCGGCCTGAACACCTGACGGCTTTCCGCAGGATGGGCAGAATTTGACACTGTCCGGCATAGAAGTCCCACAGTATTTACAGAACATAACGCTCTCCTCCTTTGTATAAAATATGACTTTTATTCCCCATCATTTTTATTGTAACATCATAAGACAAAAAAAGACAGTATCATAGCGTCATTTTATAAATTCCTCCATATTTTGATATTATTTGTCGAGACATGGAAGATGTGGTATAATGTCTAAAGCTGATTGTTTTACAGATTTCAGCAGAAAAATTGTACTATATTAGAGAACCAATCGGGAGGAAAAACATGTTTTGTCATAATTGTGGAACAGAATTAGAAGAAGGAAGCGCGTTCTGCCCCGAATGCGGCACCCCGCAGTTCGATGAACCGGCGCCGGATCATGTGCACGGCGGCCTGCAGGACGAACCGTCATCCAGCAGGCTCCTCGAAAGCAAAGACACCGTCTCAGAAGGCAGCAGCCGGCGGTTTTTGATTGTCATTATTCTCATCGTTATCCTTGGAATCGCATTAGGAGCCGGAGGCTTTCTTTTATACCAGAAAATGTCTTCCCCAAGCCCTGGAAAAGCAGAAACAGCCGCCGGAAAAGACGCTTCCTCCAGCCAGAACTCTGACAAGAGCGGCAAGGATGAAACGGCAAGCACAAAAGAAGCTGACACCGATGACGGAAAGGCAGATGAGAAAAGCACCGAAGAGGAAACGCCCGCACCGAAGGAGGTTACATATATCCATGAATACACCGTTGTGCAGGGCATGCGTACCTGGTCAGATGCCAAAACCTACTGCGAAGCACAGGGCGGACATCTGGCAACTGCCGTCAGCCAAGATGAATACAATCAAATATTAGCCAAAGCCAATGAAAACGGATGCGTAGTACTGTGGATTGGCGGCCAGCGCCTGCAGGACGGCTCCTTCGGGTGGGTAACCGGCGAAGAATTTGCATTCAGCGCATGGGCGGCCGGCGAGCCGAACAACGACGGCGGATCCGAAAACTGCCTGGGCTTAATGAAGGTAAACGGAAACTGGAGCATGTATGATATGCCGAACGATATAAGCGCCTATTACAGCTCTTCAAAGGTCGGCTTTATCATGGAAAAGGATATTGCACAATAACTATGAAGACAAAAATCACAACACTATTTCTAACAGGCATTATCCTCGCCTCCATAAGCTTAAGCAGCTGCAGCCGCAGGACTCCGGAGCCGGAAGAACCGGAGCATACCGCCGACGCAATTTCGGACTCCGCCGGAGAGGATATTCCGCAGGATGACGGCGGAGCACCCGAAGAAACCATAGAGCCAGAAGAGCTGCAGCTCCGCAGCATATTATCCGAAATGACACTGGAGGAAAAGGTGTGCCAACTGTTCATGATAACACCGGAGCAGCTAACCCATGTGGGAACCGTTGTGCAGGCGGGCGAAACCACAAAGGCCGCTTTACAGCAGTACCCGGTAGGCGGGCTGATTTATTTTCAGCAGAATATTGTAGACGAACAGCAGCTAAAGGATATGATCACGGACACTCAGTCCTATTCCAAATATCCTCTTTTCATCGGGGTAGACGAGGAGGGCGGTTCTCTGGTCGCAAGAATTGCCAACAGCGATGGATTTTCGGTAGAGAAATTTCCCGACATGCGCGTAATCGGTGATTCACAGGATTACAGCGAGGCCTGCCGCGCCGGACAGACCATCGGAAGCTATCTCCATGAGCTGGGCTTTAACATGGATTTCGCACCTGTTGCAGATGTATTGACCAATCCTTCCAATACCGTGATCGGGGTAAGATCCTTTGGGCCGGATCCCGAGGTCGATGCACAAATGACTGCGAATGTGGTAAAGGGACTGCAGGAGCAGGGAGTATGCGCCGTGCTGAAGCATTTCCCAGGCCACGGCGGAACCGACGGCGACAGCCATGAAAACGCCGTGGCAAATGACCGAACCTTAGACCAGCTGCAGAGCACGGAATTTCTCCCATTTGCCTCCGGCATTCACGCAGGCGCCGGCTGCGTAATGGCCGGACACATTTCCCTTCCCTCAGTAACGGCAGAGCCCCTTCCCGCCACACTTTCACGGGAAATTATGACCGATTTACTAAGGGGATCCCTCGGCTTTGACGGAATCATCATCACCGATTCCATGCAGATGGGCGCAATTACGAATTATTACACGCCGGAGGATGCCGCCGTGAAGTCAATTGCAGCCGGAGCCGACATCATCCTGATGCCGGAGAATTTTGAACAGGCATATCAGGGTATCCTAAACGCCGTACAAGACGGAACTCTTACCGTAGAACGGATCGACGAATCTGTTTACCGGATACTGCACTATAAGCTTTTTCAGAACTAACATGTATCCAAAGATATATCACCAGATATATTTTAGATAAAAACTAACTATATATATTATTTATTACAGGAGGAAAACAAATGGCTTTATTTGACAAAATGAAAGATTCCATCTCGCTTGCAGGACAGGAAGTCTCTCAAAAAGCAAAAACAACGACTGAAAGTATTAGGATTGGGAACCAGATAAAAGCAAACGACCGGATGATCGAAAAACTCACCTATCAGGTAGGCGTACAGTGCGTCTCCATACATCTGAATGACTCCAATTCAGAATATGCAGATTTATTTGCCGAGATTCTCCGGCTGAAACAGGAAAATCAGAGATACCAGACAGAGCTTCAGCATATCACAGCTCAGAACACATGCCCGCAATGTGGATTTGGAAATAATATGGCGGCAAAATTCTGCATCAGCTGCGGCGCTCCTCTTCTGTCCGCTCCAGCAGGCGTAAAACCCTGCCCCAAATGTGGATTCATGAATACAGAAGACGCATCCTTCTGTGTGGAATGCGGCGCCCCGATACTAAAGGCTCCGGAAGTACCGTCCGCACCACCTATACCGCCTGTGCCTCAGGCTTCAGAAGCTCCGTCAGTTCCCGAAGAAGCACCGGCTCCTTCAGAAGCTCCCGGACCGCAGCCGGATGAGGCCGCCGGAGTACATTTAGAAAAACCAACAACGGCAGATATCTGCAAAAACTGTGGCGCCGAGCTGGGCAAAGACTCCTTATTCTGCACAGAATGCGGCACAAAACGAGATTAATGAGGAGAATCAAGAATGAAGACTAATACCAAAACAGACCGTCCAAAAAAAGCAGACAAAGATAGGATTGCCACAGTTATAGCCGCAATTCTGATCGTCCTCTTTCTGGGCGGCAGTGTGTTCATCGGACTTACAGGAAGCGGCATTGCAGGAGATAAGAAAAGCCTTGTCTCAGACAAAGACATTGAGGAGGCTGATCTTCAGATGAATTCCGGCAGTTCCGAAGACAGCATCACCATTCTTGCCCTTGACGAAGATATCACCGTTACCCCAAACGGTGTATCCGCTCAGCCATCCGCAAAGGCAGACACATCCTCTGACGGAGATTACATTCTTCCGGACAGCGGCACAAAATATCTGACCGACGCAGATGTATCCGGCTTATCCGAACAGGAGCTCAAACTAGCAAGAAATGAAATTATAGCCCGTCATGGAAGAAAATTTGACAGCCAGGATATAAAAGAATATTTTGAAAGCAAAAGCTGGTATCATGGAACGGTTGATCCCGATACCTTTGACGCTAATATTAATTCCTATCTCAGTGCTGTAGAATTTGCTAACATTGATCTAATCAAAAAATATGAGTAAAGGAGCTGATATCGATGTTTTGTCCGGAATGCGGAAGCAAAAATGATGATAACGCTGTCTTCTGCCGCAATTGCGGAACCAGCCTTCAGAACACAGAAACCACAGCGCAGGCTTCTTCTTCAGCGAAAAAAGCAGGCCTGTCGTCTAACGACAAGATTCTCTTGATTGAGTTATTCATCGCGCTGCTTTCTATTGTTTTATTTATTTTCATGTATAACCTGCACTTCAGCGCCAAAAGCACTGCCGCAAAATATGCGGAAGCAGTTTTTAAGGCAGACTGGAACACACTGTATGACACGCTATACATAGAAGATTCTGACGATTTCACAACAAAAGAAGCCTTTGTTACTGCGCAGAGCCTTAACGCACAGGCAGAAAAGCAGTATATCAGTATTTTAGATGTAAAAAAATTATCCGGTGGTTTCTCCAACAAAGCATACCGTGTATCTTACCGTTTAGAGAACCAGCCGGATTCAATGACGATTGAATTGAAACGGAAAGGACTTGCATGGAAGGTATCAGAAAATCCATACTTATCCCCAAATTATATGATAACCGTTCCCGCAGGAGCATCTGTCTCCTTAGACACCATTGCAGTTTCCGGCAGTCTGAAGCCTTCTGAAAAAATTAAGGGCTTTGACACCTACGTGATCCCGCAGGTATTCGGCGCGGCGCATTTTGTGGAATTAAGCGGCGGCGAGCTAGCGGATTCCAGCCAGCTGTTCTCATACTATGACAGCGGCGATTCCGAATCCAATCTACAGGCTTCCGTTATAACCGCACAGTATAACAAAGAAACCATCGAAACGGTTATGAAACAGGGCGGGACAGACCTGAAGGAAATCCTGGAATCCGCCGCGTCAAACAAGAAGTTCAGTGATGTCAAAGCATTTGAAGATACCTTCGATACCTACAAGGAAGACATGATCAATGCTTATGAATATCTCCGGGACAATACCTTCGGCTGTGCCAGTTCAAACTATTCTCTTACAAAGTATCAGCTTTCTAACGGCGAGATGAACGGCAGAGTAACCAGCGGCGGAGATAATAATACCCTAATAGAAGTAATTATCAAAGGAAATTATTCCTACGAAAGTTCCTCCATTTCATGGGGCGGAAGCACCTATACAAATGACGGGGACGGCACCTGCTCGCATACATTATATTACATAAAAGACGGAGGTGTCTGGAAGCTGTACCAAATGGAACTTGACACCTACGGCATCTATTAAGAATCTGCATATTGCAAAAGAAAAAGAGCCCCCTCAGGCCAAAACCTGAGAGGGCTTTTATCTCCTGCCAATTAACGATTAAACCAGCTTTGCCGGATTAATCTTCACGCCAGGTCCCATGGTAGATGTAAGCGTCACGCTCTTTAAGAACTGCCCCTTAACTGCCGCCGGTCTGGCCTTGATAATTGCATCAATAAGCGTCTGGAAGTTGTCTGCAAGTTGTTCCTCAGAGAAAGATACCTTTCCGATCGGAACATGGATAATATTTGTCTTGTCAAGTCTGTATTCAATCTTACCTGCTTTGATATCGTTAACAGCCTTTGTAACATCCATCGTTACGGTACCGGCCTTTGGATTCGGCATAAGTCCCTTTGGTCCAAGCACACGTCCGATACGGCCTACGATACCCATCATGTCCGGTGTTGCAACAACTACGTCAAATTCAAACCAGTTTTCTTTCTGGATCTTCTCGATCAGTTCCATTCCGCCAACGTAATCTGCTCCGGCCGCCTCTGCCTCTGCAGCCTTTGCATCCTTCGCAAATACTAAGATACGAACCTTCTTACCTGTTCCATGCGGAAGTACAACTGCACCTCGGATCTGCTGATCTGCATGACGTCCATCACATCCGGTTCTGATATGAGCTTCAACAGTTTCGTCAAACTTAGCTGCCGCGGTCTTCTTAACAAGGGAAATCGCCTCTTCCTTGTCGTAAAGATTTCCTCTTTCAATATTCTTAGCAGCCTCAATATATTTCTTTCCTCGTTTCATTAAAAAATACCTCCTTGTGGTAATGTCGGGATAACCCTCCCACTGTGTTATATCATTGTAATCACTAAGTTTCGTCTGCGCTTACGCCTGATTTCACTAAGTTGCTTACTTAAGGAAGTTCTTTTCGCTAAGCTCGGTCTTCGCCCTCCGGCTCGCCCTTGCTAATCTCAAAGAACGGCCTCGCACTAAGTTCAATCTGCGCTTACGCTTGATTTCACTAAGTTGCTTTCGGCCTACTCTGTGACGGTTACGCCCATGGAGCGGCAGGTTCCTTCGATCATGCTCATAGCGCTCTCAATGCTTGCCGCATTAAGATCCGGCATCTTCATCTCTGCAATCTCGCGGACCTGAGCCTTGGTAATCTTTGCAACCTTCTTCTTATTCGGTGTACCTGAACCGGACTTAATGTTACATGCCTTCTTGATCAGAACCGGTGCCGGAGGAGTCTTTGTAATGAAACTGAAGCTCCTGTCACTGTAAACTGTGATGACTACAGGAATAATCAGGTCTCCCTGATCGGCTGTTCTGGCATTGAACTGCTTTGTAAACTCTACGATATTTACGCCGTGCTGTCCAAGTGCAGGTCCTACCGGAGGAGCCGGTGTTGCCTTACCTGCAGGAATCTGTAACTTGATATAACCTTGTACTTTTTTTGCCATGTTAATTACCTCCTTGTGGTAATGCCGGGAATTATTAAGAAAATCCCCTCCCACTTAATCTGATTTACATTTTCTTAACTTCTGCGAAACTTAATTCTACTGGCGTCTCGCGGCCAAACAGCTCAACATTGATTGTAAGGCTCTGTTTCTGCGGATTCATGGCGCGGACGATGCCGACCGTATCAGCCCACGCTCCCGCGATAACCTGAATGGTATCGCCGATTTCGTAGTCAACTACGATATTGTTACGCTTGATTCCCAACCCTGCCATCTCAATGTCCGTAAGCGGAACCGGCTTGGAACCCGGACCGACAAAGCCTGTCACGCCTCTGGTATTGCGGACCACATACCATGTATCGTCATTCATGATCATATGAATCAATACATAGCCGGGAAACATCTTCTTCTGAGAAGCCTTCTGGACTCCGTTCTTCAGTTCAACTACGTCCTGCATCGGAACCTGAACCTCCAGAATCTGATCCTCCAGATGTCTGTTCTCAATGGTTTTGTCAATGTTAGCCTTTACCTTGTTCTCATACCCGGAATAGGTATGAACAACATACCATTTTGCCTCTGACATAAATCACAAATCACCTTTCTTGCATGCAGTTTATCAGTTATCTTACTAATAAATCCACCCCGTTCTGTACCAGGAAATCAACAATTGCTATGATAATCCCCAGTGCCACGGATACAGAAACGACTGCCGCTGTCTGTTTTGCAAGTGTCTCTTTGTCCGGCCAGATAATCTTACGGAACTCTGCCTTCAGACCCTTGAACCAGCTCTTCTTCTGAGCTTCCTTTTTCGCCATAATCTACACACTCCTTCTAAAAGAACAGATTACTTCGTCTCTTTGTGCATTGTGTGTGATTTACAGAACCTGCAGTACTTCTTTGTCTGCATACGCTCAGGATGAGCTTTCTTATCCTTCGTCATGTTGTAATTCCGCTGCTTGCATTCTGTACATTCTAAAGTAATTCTTGTACGCACAACTTCCACCTCGCTTCGTATATACATATTTTACGTGTTACGCTGGCAGCTTGCGGGCTGCCTAAAATTAGGCATAAAAAAAAGACCTACTTCCATCGCTACAATACTATATCATAGTATCAGCATTGAAGTCAAGCCTTTTTCATGTGCTTTACCGCTTACAGCCTTCTGCATTCCATATAATACCGTTTTTGCGCCTCGGTTCCTATGGAAAATGTTTTTCTCGGCAGTACGCCTCCTGCCTGGATTGCAGGAAACAATGAGCTCTTGTCTATCGAACGGAGCAGCATGCTGCAGGCTTTTCCTTCTCTCGACAGCTCCGCCGCCGCTTCCGGGCTATGTACATAGTCAAGTTCTAATGCCGGATGTTTCCCGAGATAGCCGTCCAGAAAATGCTGCAGCAGCTCTACTGCCAGATGCCCTTCTGTATGAGACAGCCGGATTCCCGCCCGGCATTCTCCCTGAACAAATACAACATCCGCTTCTCCTTCATTACAGGCAGCTTCCGTCCCACACCCGCTCCAAAGCTCCAAATACCTTCGGAATTCTTCCATCACCGCATCGATCCTGCCTCCGTAGAGCACTCTGTGGATCGCTTCAAACTCCAGTGAAGGGCTGTGAAGATTTATAACCTCCACAAGTGCATATCTGGCCGGATGGCTCTCCAGTTCTTTCTCCGGCAGGCTTTCTTTCAGTCTTTCCCAGCAGGCCTTCGCCGCAGCAAGAGAATGGTTGCCGTCTCCTACGGCAAGAAATATCTCCGCCCCCTTTTGTTCAAGCTCCGCAAGCTTATCCGTCAATATCTCTGCTTCTATACCTTCAACGGCATAGCCGCATACCTTTCCTCCGCCAAGCATTAATTCTGTATCATACAGACGGCGGAGTTTTTCTCTATTCTGATATAGCGGCTCTAAAAGCCGGCATTCTGCGTCATCCAGCAGCATCATCACATGGGGGCTTTCAACCAGCGCATGTTTCCTGATCCCTACCCGCACCGGAATCCGCTCCTGCACCGTCTCCTCCGTGGCGCGCACCAGACTCTCGGAGTCCTTTGTATAATCATAGGCTTCCAGGTCAAGTGCGGCAACCAATCCGCACCGGATGCCCGCTTCCGTCTCCCGCACTGTCAGCACATACCCCTGACGCACTTCCTCTGTCAGTATGCCGTCTGACAAATAGTGCTCCATATTCTTCTGGACTGCATCAAGCCTTCTGGCATAAGCAGCTTCATCATCATTCCCCAAATACGCCTCCGGATATATGATACGCAGCGTTGACGGTGCATCTCCTACATATTCCTCCACCTGCTTCCAGTACTCCGGCTGGCTGGTAAACTGATCGCAGGCAATGACCGGCCATCTTTTTCTGTCAATTCCCTCTGCCGGGAGCAGGATATCTGCTGTATGCAAACACGCCATAGCTTTCCGCCTCCCTCATTCGTTATAATCTTTACTATTATAATCCATTTCCCTCAAATATACTATAAAAATATTTTCCGCCTGCCGGAAACCCATTAGAAAACAGGCAGAAATCCCGCCTGTTTTCTATTCATTATTCAATTATACTGTGCGGCCGGTTCCGCCGCAAATGCAGATCAGCCGGCATCCCCCCGGGGCTCTTCCCTGCCCACAAGCACATCTAGTGATACATCAAAGATATCTGCCATCCTGCACAGCATAAATATATCCGGAAGCCTTTTTCCAATCTCATAGCCGGCAAGAGAGGTACGATGTATCCACAGCTTTTTTGCAAGCTGTGTCTGTGACAGATTCCTTTCTTCTCTAAAACGTTTAATATTTCTTCCGATGATTCCTCTTTTCTCCTCTTTTGTCTTCATGCGGACCTTCCATATTCTCCCTCAGATTTTTCTTAAGATCCATCACGGCCCGGCTGATAATCTTCAGTTCTCCTGTACTGCAGTCCCTCAAAGACTCCATAATCTCCCCCTGATAAATTTCCGATGCGAAATCCAGACTATCGCAGAGGAGATTATCAGCCGAAACGTGCAGCGCATTGGAAGCTTTTACCAGAAAATCTATGCTGAGTGTAGTTTTGGCATTCTCCACATGACTGATATGAGGAACTGAATATTCAATCTCACCGGCAAGCTGTTCCTGTGAATAATGCATTGCCTTCCGTGCCTGCCTGATCCGTTCTCCCAGCTTCTTATAATCCATCACCCTACCTCCAACACTCTTACAGCCATTTTAATAAAAGCATTTTTATATGGCCATTAAGTGTATAGATAGTTATATCCTTATAGTTTAATTTTTATAAATTTTTTCTTTAATCAAAAGCACTACTATTATTTTTCAAATCTATTAAAAAAGCCAAACAATTTTATGGAATAAAAACATGGATTTCTTACACAAAGATATGGAAAAATTGCCAGAAAAGTTGTACAATATAACCATATAACATTTAAGAAGGGAGTTCATTATGAAGCACAATGATATGTTAGCAATGATTCTTGCCGGCGGACGCGGTTCCCGTCTGCATGATCTGACCAACAAAGTTGCCAAACCGGCTGTATCATATGGCGGAAAATATAAGATAATCGATTTTCCTATTAGTAACTGCGCAAACAGCGGCATTGATGTTGTTGGTGTTCTGACGCAATATGAGTCAGTTATTTTGAACAGCTATGTAGCCGCAGGAGGACGCTGGGGCCTTGACGCAAAGGACAGCGGCGTATACGTACTGCCGCCCCGCGAGAAAGCAGATGCCAATCTGGATGTTTACCGGGGTACAGCAGATGCAATTTCACAGAATATCGATTTTATCGATACGTTCAGTCCGGAATACCTTCTGGTACTCTCTGGCGACCACATTTATAAGATGGATTACGACAAGATGCTTGATTTCCACAAAGAGAACGGTGCAGATGCTACAATTGCCGTTATCGAGGTTCCTATGAAGGAAGCAAGCCGCTTCGGTATCATGAATACCAACGGAAGCGGAGAGATCGTGGAATTTGAGGAGAAGCCCCCTCAGCCAAAGAGCAATCTGGCTTCCATGGGTATTTATATTTTCAGCTGGAAGCTGCTCCGCAAGATACTGGTTGCTGATATGAAGAATGCCGAATCCAGCCATGATTTCGGCAAGGATATTATTCCGGCACTGCTGAATGACGGACGAAAGCTTATGGCTTACAAGTTCAAAGGCTATTGGAAGGATGTCGGAACAATCGATTCCCTCTGGGAGGCCAATATGGATCTTCTTGACAAGAACAGCGCTCTGGATCTGGGCGATTCTTCCTGGAAGATTTATACCGAAGATACCAATTCACTTCCGCAGTACATCGGCGCAGACGCAGAGATCAGCCGTGCCTTCATCACTCAGGGCTGCGTGATCGACGGACAGGTTAAGAATTCTGTTCTCTTTACGGGCGCTAAGGTTGCCACAGGCGCTAAGGTTGTTGATTCTGTATTGATGCCGGGTGCTGTCGTAGAAGAGAGCGCTGTTGTAACACGTGCACTGGTTGCGGACGGAATCAAGATCGGCGCAGGCGCAGTGGTCGGTTCCGCAGACAGCGAAAACATTGCATTAGTCGCAAAACGCGTAAAGGGGGAGGAATAATATGAGCAAAGCACTTGGTATTATTAATTTCGCCGGAAATCATATTAATGTTCGCGGCCTTCAGTTTTACCGCCCGGTTGGAGCTATTTCCTTCCTTGGAAGATACCGCGTAATCGATTTCCCGATTTCAAATTTCAGCAACAGCGGTATTGAGAATATCCATGTATATGTCCGCAGGAAGCCCCGCTCTCTGGCTGAGCATCTTGGAACAGGACGCCACTATAACATCAACTCCAAGCGTGGAAGACTTCACCTTCTGTTTGCAGAGGACGGCATGGAAAGCCTTTACAGCAACGATATTTCTGCTTATATTGACAATATAGAGGTTATTGAAAACTCCTCCAGCGAATATGTTATTATTGCACCTAGCTGCATGGTATTCAAGCAGGACTTTGATGCACTCCTAAACCAGCATATTGAATCCGGAGCCAACATCACACTCCTTTATCATTCTACCGAGGAAGCAAAAGAGAAATATTTAACCTGCCAGACCCTGGAGCTGAACAAGCAGAAGGGTGTTACCGGCATTTCTCCGAACAGGGGCAATAAGAAGAACCAGTATATATTTATGGATACTTATGTAATGAAGAGAGACCTCTTTATTGACCTGATCAAGAATACTCACAAGTCCTCTGCTTTGTATGCCCTGACAGACTGTGTAAATCTTGCGTGTCAGGATATGGACGTAAGGGCGGTGGCACACCGCGGTTTCTTTGCTTCCATCACAGATTTCAAGAGCTACTACGATGCGAATCTGGAACTGATCGATCCCAAAACCGCCAATTCTCTGTTCGATGAGGACTGGCCGATTTACACCAGAACCAACGATTCCTGTCCGACTCAGTATTTCGAAGGTGCCAGCGCAAAGGCTTCTATCGTATCCAACGGATGCCTGATCGAAGGAACTATTGAAAACTCCGTCCTCGGACGAGGCTGTGTGATCAAAAAAGGCGCTATTGTTAAAAACTGTGTGATTCTTCCTGATGTTATAATCGGTGAAAATACCGTTCTTGAAAATGTGGTCGTAGACAAACACGCAAGGATCACAAAGGTGAAAGAAGTAAAAGGAACTCCTGAGAACCCGGGATATGTCAAACGCGGCGATGCCCTGTAGACCCAGTCATTCTACATGTATCAGACCGGCGCGTCTTCCTGCGTCCCAGAACACAAAGAACCGCTGTCCCGCAAGAGAGCACCTCTGCAGGAACAGCGGTTCTCCTTTTATAGGCTGTCCGCAGACAGCCGTCCTTATATTCCAATTTTAGGAGGATACTCTTATGGCATCAATTATGGATTATCTGATCTGGCGCGGCGACCTGACCTTCGCCCAGTCACCCTTTAACGAAGCCGATAATCTGATTCTATCCTGTTTATCCTACACGGCTCTGGATGATATCGTGCCGGAGCATCAAGGCTCTGTCACAGTAGCAGAAGCTTCTGCCGCCTTCTTTGACAGGCATTCCGAACAGGAGATCAATAATTACCGGCCGTTTATCCGTTCCGCCCCTCTTCTCTTAAAAGCAATGGCTAAGACCAGGCGCTTTGGCCGGGCAGAGCTTATGCACTATGTGAACAAAATCAGCAGTAAAAGGGAGCTTCAATTTTCAGCATTAGAAATAGTACTTGACGACGGAACCTCCTACATTGCATACCGGGGAACCGATGACACAATCGTCGGCTGGCGCGAAGACTTTAATATGAGTATTGGAAGCGTCCCTTCCGAGCATATCGCCGCGGAATATCTGTCCCATACCGGAAGCATTAACCGCCATATGCTTCGTGTGGGCGGACACTCCAAAGGCGGACATCTGGCATTATACGCCGCCGCCAAATGTAACAAAGATGTACAGAGACGCATTCTAAGAATTTATAATAATGATGGTCCGGGATTTATTCAAAATTTATCCAAGGATGAGGATTTCAAAAAAATACAGCCAAGAATCCAGCGGTTTATTCCAGAATTTTCCATAGTCGGAATGCTGATGAACCACAACGCGGTTCCGATTATCGTGCAGAGTTCCGATTCCGGCATATATCAGCACAATGCCTTTCACTGGCAGCTGGAGGGAACGCATTTTCTGCGCGGCTCCTCTTTGAATCCTTCTGCAAAAGGATTCAGTGAATCCATGAAAACCTGGCTGGAACAGATGAGCCTTTCCGAGCGCCAGGTCTTCATAGACGATATGTTCTCTGTTCTGGATGCCTCCGGCGCCGAAACAGTATCCGAGCTTCAAAGCCAGGGCATACGGAACATGCCTGCCATGCTCAGACAGCTGAATCTGCTTCATCCTGAAACCAAGGAGAAAACCGAACTACTATTAAAGCTCCTGATAAATCAGCGGACTGAATCCAGACGGCCGCTCCTTCCCTAGAGAATTCTGCCCGCATGGCTGGGATTTGGCCTAAAGAGATAGCAAGCTAAATCCCAATCCCGCAGAAAATATTTTATGCAAGCTCTTTTCCGGTCAGAAGCTGATATGCCTGCAGATACTTAGCAATGGTCTTGTCAACAATATCCTGCGGAAGCATCCAGTCGTGATCTGTATTCGCCTTCAGCCAGTCACGGGCAAACTGCTTATCAAAAGAAGGCTGGCCATGTCCAGGCTCATAACCTTCTGCCGGCCAGAAACGCGAACTGTCCGGTGTCAGCATCTCATCGCCGATCACGATATTGCCCTCCTCATCCAGGCCAAACTCAAACTTGGTATCTGCAATGATAATTCCCCGGCTCAGTGCATATTCTGCACATTTCTTATACAGTGCAAGCGTATAATCCCGGAGTTTGGAAGCATATTCTTCTCCTTTTCCCGGAAAACGTTTCTCCAGATACGCCGCACTCTCTTCGTATGAAATGTTCTCATCATGGTCACCGATCTCTGCTTTGGTAGACGGCGTATAAATCGGCTCCGGCAGCTTGTCAGATTCCCTTAAGCCCTCTGGAAGCTTAATCCCGCATACCTCCCCGGTCATCTGGTAGCTCGCCCAGCCGCTCCCCGTGATATAACCGCGGACAATACACTCTACCGGCAGCATCTCAAGCTTCTTACACAGCATACTGTTCCCGTCAAACTTATCCTGCCTGAAATATTCCGGCATATCCTGAACATCCACAGAAATCATATGATTCGGCAGGATATCCTCCGTCATATCGAACCAGAATTTGGACATCTGGGTCAGAACCGTTCCCTTCTTTGTCACTTCATTTTTTAAAATCACATCAAAACAGCTGATGCGGTCTGTAGCAGTCATGATCAAGCTGTCGCCGTTATCATAGATTTCCCTGACCTTGCCTTCTTTGACTGGTTTCATTTCCTGTACACTCATCTCTTCACACCTCTTTATCTAATCTATTGTTTACGATAGCACTATTACCGTACCATTTTTGCCTTTCAATTGCAATATAAAACCCTATTAAAGCCGAAGATTCAATATACTTGTCAAAGACATCTAGGGACTCTTCCTTTATTTCCGCTTTTGACGCATCCCCCAGGTCTTGCTCCTATGCAAAATTTCGTCCTGTGCGGCCCGTTCCATTTCTTTCCACCCAGTATAATAACCGGTTTGCAATGTTACATTGGCCATATACACCGAATCGAGCAACACCGATTTTGTCAGATACCCCCCTGCTGCACCAACAAAGACACAATTAAATCAACGCAGCCTGTTTTCAACAAGTCCAAATGAAGCAGAAATAACAGCATAATCCAGCGTAACCAGCCTTGCAGCAACCACTAGGCCCAACATTGGATCCTTTGAAAAAACATTAAAAAGATGCGCCAAATTCTGTACTCCATCGGCTAAAAATTCCTTACAAAGTTCATCCCTGTACTCAATAAATCCAAAGTCATACCCCGCGGGATACGAAATCGGCATATTAAGAACGCAGATGTAATCTGTCTCTTCTGCAAGAGCAAGCAATTTTTCGACAGTAAAGCCCCTGGCTCCCTCTTCCACCGGTTCAATCCTACAAACATTTAGATTTTTGGAGATTTCTTCCGCAATCATATTTTCCACAATCATGTTTGTGTCGTAATCTGTATTTTCTTTCAGATAGCGGAATGGCTGTTGTGCTTCTAATGCTCCGCTCCCTCTCATATAGAAATTGTGCGGTTAGCAAAAAAACTTTTTCTCTTAACGATGGGAGAATGGTATTGTAGCAGGCGAATCATACGGCCTGTCGTGATATGCGCCGTAATGAAGTTTGATATCAAACTCATTATCCTTGATATACAGCTCCACCTGCTCTGCCAAATTTACAGGCTTACCGCTGCACACATTAATGGTATGGAAAATCGAAGAATATCATCGGGCCTTCTGTAAAAGTATTGCGCAAACGACATCATCTTACACAAAAAGCTCTGGCTGAACAGCTTCAGCTTCAGGGTTACGATTTCAATGATTTAACTATTCTCCGCATAGAGCAGGGAACGCGTTTTGTTGCTGATTATGAAGTCCAGGCACTTGCCAATTACTTTCAAGTAAGTTCTGATGATTTACTAAATAACTGTTTTCAGAACCCAAAATAGAATATTATATTGACAGTCTTGTTACAAAATGAAAAATGGCCGGTGCATCCACAGCCAGACCATTTTCCCATAAATTATTATTTTATTATACCAAGGAGCATTGTAAGGACTAGTATGCTCAGCACACTAGCCGAGCTTCTCGTACTCAGCAACAATCTTATCCAACAGAGCCTCATCTGTAAGACCTGTGATCTCAGCCGCCGCCGCCCGGATACCCTGTGCCGCAATCTTCTCCTGCAGCTCTGCACTCTGCTTATCCTCCGGGTTATTATAATGCAGCGCCGCGCCAACACCCGTCAGCAGATGCTCTACCGGAAGTCCATAGCCCGCCGCCGTCATAAGAGGCTTAATCAGGCGGTCTGTAGGGCTCAGTTTGCGGAGCGGCTCACGGCCTACGCGGGTCACATCATCCTGCAGATATGGATTCTTGAAGCGGCTGATGATCTTCTTAATGTAAGCCGCATGCTTCTCTGGATCAAAGCCGTACTTCTTGATCAGCCCGTCTCCGCTTTCCTTCATTGCCTCAGACACGATTCCATAAATCTCCTCGTCTGCAATCGCCTTGTCAATGGTCGGGATTTTACGGAGTGTACCCAGATATGCGGTAATGCAGTGTCCGGTATTCAATGTAAATAATTTGCGCTCAATATAAGCCATCAGATCATCCACCAGCGTCATGCCTGTGATCTCTGGAATCTCGCCCTTGAAACCAGACTTCTCTACATCCCACTCATAGTAGCGTTCTACTACGACGTCTATGAAATTCTCACTCTTAACCGGCGGTACGATTCTGTCTACCGCACAATCCGGGAAGCCTACGTATTCATCCGCAAACGCCCTTCCCGCATCGCTTAGGTTCTCATATACAGCCTTCTTAAGCTGGGAGGTTCCACGGATTGCATTCTCACATGCGATCATATTCATAGTCTCTTTTATGCCCATCTCCATACGCTTCTCAATCGCCTTTGCAATAGTCGGAGCGACCCTTGGCAGGATTACAAGGCCTACCGCCGTTGTTACGATATCTGCTGTTGCAATTTCATCTACCGCCTCCGGCTTTGTGGAATTCACGCCGCAGATATTTTCGAGCTTCTGATCCTCGCACTCCACGTCCATAATATGAACCGTGTACGTCTTGTCCTCATTGATCTTATCGATTACCGCATCTACCACATCGGCAAATACCACCTGATAGCCTGACTGACTGAGCAATGCCCCGATAAATCCACGACCAATGTTACCTGCACCAAACTGAACCGCTTTTTTCATGATGATTTCTCCTTTACTATTTGTGATTTTCATTTCCAATCTTAAATCGGAAGGGAGTTCCCCCCCTTCCTGTCATACCAATCTAGCCGAATGTCTTCATAATTGTATCAACGTCTGCGTTCTTCTTCAGGTTCTCAAGAAGCTCCTCATCCTCTAAGCTTCCTGCAATGTTTGCAAGAATCTCAAGATGCTCGTCGCCAACGCCTGCAATACCAATTACGAGGTTTGCCTTCTCATCACCGAAATCAACGCCTTCCGGATACTGCATTACTACGATACCTGACTTCTTAACAGTCTCCTTCGCATTGGAGGTTCCGTGAGGGATTGCAACGCCCATTCCCATATATGTGGTAACAAGCTTTTCACGCTCTACCATCGCGTCAATATAATCTTCATTTACGAATCCCAGCTCGCACAGAAGCTTTCCTGCCGCACGGATTGCTGTCTCTTTGTCTACGCTTGGAAGTCCCGTCTTAATACCTTCCTCAATTAGAACGCCCTTCTTTGCCTCTTTCTTCGGTTCTTCCGCTGCCGGTTCCTCTGCCGCCGGAGCCGCTTCTCCGGAAGAAAGTGCTGCCAGCTCGTCATACAGTGCATCCAGACTTGGATCTGCAAGGAAGTTATTTAAGGTTACCAGTCTTGCCTGAGGCGCGCTCTTAGCCGCACGATCCTGTAAAATAGTCTGGCATACTACAACATTTGCATCGGAAGGAACATTGTCAACGGATGTATTCGTTACAACGATTCCCAGATTCAGAGGCTTGATTCGGTTTCTGAACTTTGTCGCACCCATAGCAGAAGAACCCATACCAGCGTCACATGCGAAGATAATCTTCTTAATATCTGCAGCCTTCACATCTGCTCCTGTAAGCGCCTGTACCGGAGCGCCGCCCTTTGCCTCAGCCTTCATGCTGTCCTTCTTTGCCTGTGCTTCCTCAAGGCTCTTCTCACCGGACATCTTAATGATCGGTGTTGCAACCAGAAAGGAAACTCCTGTAGCAATCACTACGCCGAGAAGTGTGATCAGCATACCGCTTCCCCTTGGCGACATGGACATGAATGCGATGATGGATCCCGGTGAAGCCGGTCCGACAAGTCCTGCCCCCATAATGCTATAGAAGAAAATAGCACATACATTACCAACGATAGGTGCAATGATAACAATCGGATTCATCAATATATATGGGAAATAGATCTCATGGATACCGCCCAGGAAGTGAATGATGATGGCTCCTGGAGCGGATGCCTTTGTAACCTTATCCTTGCTGAACATCCAGTATGCGATCAGGACACCGAGTCCCGGTCCCGGATTAGGCTCCAGCATATACATAATGGATCTTCCCATCTCCTGCGCCTGAAGTGTGGCAATCGGTGTAAAGATACCGTGGTTGATCGCATTGTTCAGGAACAATACCTTTGCAGGCTCAATAAAGATTGCCGCCAGCGGAAGAAGTCCGTGATTAACCAATACGTCAACACCGGATGACAGAACAACCAGTATCGCCGCCATCAGAGGCCCGATCAGGTAAGAGCCGATGATTGCAAGGATCATACCCAGGATTCCAACCGAGAAGTTGTTGATCAGCATCTCAAAGCCTGCCGGCATATGTCCTTCCATAGCCTTGTCAAACTTCTTGATCACAAATCCGCCGATCGGTCCCATCAGCATTGCGCCCATCAGCATCGGATAATCCGGCGCTCCTACGATAACACCGATAACGGCGATACCGCCCATAACCGCCCCGCGGTCTCCGCCTACTAATTTACCGCCCTGGTAAGCTACCAGAATCGGAAGCAGGTAGTTCAGCATCGGTCCATTCAGTCCGGCAAGCTTCTCATTCGGACGCCATCCCGCTTCAATAAACAGTGCTGTGATAAATCCCCATGCAATGAATGCTCCGATATTCGGCATTACCATTGCGCTAAGGAATTTTCCAAAACGTTGTACTGCATTTTTCATGTTACGTTCTCCTTTCATTTCCCTTGTCTCTCATAACCTTTTTGCTATGGTTTTATTGTAAAGGACTTTTCTGTCATTTACAAACAAATGATATTGCATCTTTGTCACAAACGCTTTGCGCCAAACGCTGCTTTTATTTGTCAATTTGACGATTATCCTGTATAATAAATCCATATCAAGTTAGACGAAAGAGGAGGTTTCTATGCTGCTTACAGGGCGCGCCGAAGACATTATCCGTATATTGATCCGATTCCCGCAGGACAATCCTGTTACCACCGCAATTATATCTGAGGAGTTAAATATCAGCAGCCGTTCTGTCCAGCGCGAGCTGCCGGGTGTAGAGCAATGGCTTGCCGCCGAAGGCTATCAGTTTGTCCGCAAGCGCAGTGTAGGGCTTATCCTGGACGAGCCGGATTCCAGAAAACAGGAGCTGCTCGCGCTCCTTAATCTCAGTAAGTCCACTGCCGTAACCGTTGATGACCGAAGAGACCGCCAGCTTATACTCCGTCACGAAATACTCTTTGCCCCTGAGCCTGTTAAGTCTTATTATTTCACAGAAAAGCTTGGGATATCCGACGGAACCCTGACAAATGATCTAAATCAGCTGGACGGCTGGTTTGAGAAATACCACTTAAACTTAATCCGCAGGCAGGGACTCGGAATCTTTCTGGAGGGTTCTGAAATTTCCCGCAGACAGGCCGTCACTTCCCACATCGGGAGCCAGCTGAGCCAGCGGAAAAATTCCTCTTCCATGCGGAGTCTGGATTCCTCAAGGCAGAGCATCTGCATCAGTGAGATTCCCATGCAGATTACGGCCTCTGTCACGCAGATTCTTACCGACGGTGAACAGCAGCTTCAGCTGCATCTGTCCGATAACGGTTACCTGCAGCTGCTGGCATATATCTCTTACTCTGTACATCGGATACAGCAGGGATTCATTATTGAGGATGCTGATATTTCTGCCTCCGATCTATCAATAGAGCCGGAGTTCGCCGTAGCAGAATATTTGATGAAACAGCTCCGTCATCGTTTCACGCTTCCAATCATTGAAAGCGAAACAGAATACCTGACCGTATTTCTGACCGGTGTGAGGATCTGGCCCGCCAGCCGCCGGGATTTGACCACAAAGCGTGATTTTGATATTCATCAGCTTACGCTTTCTGTCATTAAAAATGTTGGGGATAATCTTAAGATTGATTTTAGCGATGATTCCAATCTCCCGGCAGAGCTTGGTTCACACCTACAGCCTGCCATCGGACGGCTCCGGGCAGGAATACCTATTGAGAATCCTCTTTTGAAGGATTTTCAGACAAATTATAAAGATATTTACCACGCCTGCGAAACCGGATGTGCCTCTCTTTCAGAAATGTATGAGCTTCCCGTTTTTCCTGCGTCTGAGATTGGGTTCATTACCATTTATTTTGTCATGGCTCTGGACCGCAAAGCGAAGCTTAACCGGCGCATATCGGTTATCATTGTCTGTCCTACCGGAATCGGAAGCTCCAGGCTTCTAGCTGAAAATCTAAAAAAGGAATACCATGATCTGGACATACGCGGAACCATGTCTGCATTTGACGTCGATGCAGAAAAGCTTACCGCACAGAGCATTGACCTGATCATCTCAACCGTAAAGCTTGATACCTCCTACCGCTGGATAAGAGTGAATCCAATTCTGGCGAAGCAGGACAAGATGCTGCTGGATTCTAAAATCAAGCTGATTCTTTCACAGAAGCAAAATCAGGACAAGCATGTTAAAGCCATTCCAGCCGCTCCTCTGTCCAAAAAAGATGTGGATTATCTCGCCGCCCTTGGAAGTGAGATCTACCATCTGCTGGGGAATATAAGATTCGGGCGCGCACCGGTGCTCCAGAACCGCGAAGATATCATTGTCTGTGCGGCTTCCCTGTTTGCTGACACACCGGAAATGGAACAGCATTTCTATGAAATCATAAAAAAAAGAGACCGGCTTGCAGACACCTATATGAAGCCCTTCCACTCCCTTTTTCTCCATGGCCGGAGCCCAGATATCAGCCATCCATGCTTCGGATACATACATCTGGAACCTCCGATTTATGAAAACGGAAGAATCATATTAGGTACAATCGTCTCATTTATACCTGAAGGAGAAAATAACGAAATCACCGCACCGCTCGCCAGCGAAATTGTCGGCGCCCTGTTAGAAGAACCGGAACTTCTTTCCGCACTGCGGGCTGTAAATGACGAATTGTTCACCAGTCTTCTGGAAGTATCACTGCTTAAATATTATAAGAACTGTGCTGCTTCTGTCTTAGGTCTGCCCAATAAGTAAATAACCAAAAATAAGCGGCGCAGGAAATCTCATCCCTGCGCCGCTTGCTGCGTCTTAATCAATATTACTTTCTATTAAGGATCTGCTCTCTTACATAGTCAATGCTTCCGGCTGACATACTGAACTCATCCAGCCCAAGATCCAGAAGTGTCTCAACTGCCTTCTGATCTCCTGCCATCTCGCCGCACATGCCGACTTTGATGCCTTCTTTATGTCCTGCCTCAATTACCTGTCCGATTGCCTTAAGAACTGCCGGACTAAAGTAGTTATACTTCTGAGCAATCTTCTTATTGCCTCTGTCAACTACCAGAATATACTGTGTCAAATCGTTGGTTCCGATACTGAAGAAATCTGCTTCCTTCGCGAACTCTTCTGCAAGCATAACACTTGCCGGGGTCTCGATCATCATACCCGTCTCGATATCCTTGTCGTATTTCTGGCCTCTCTCGTCCAGCTCCTTCTTACATTCCTCTACAACAGCCTTCGCCTCTATAAGCTCATCCATAGAAATGATCATCGGGAACATAATCCTTACATGACCGAATGCACTTGCACGGAGAATTGCACGGAGCTGCTCCTTAAACATGTCTTTCATATCCAGAGAAATACGGATTGCCCTCCATCCAAGGAACGGATTCTCCTCTTTCTCGAATTCATAATAAGACAGTTCTTTATCTCCGCCGATATCCAATGTACGGATTGTCAATTCCTGTGAAGCAAGCTCTGCCGCTTCCTTATATACTGCAAACTGCTCTTCCTCTGTCGGGAAATGTGTATTCTGCATATACAGGAACTCGCTTCTGAACAGACCTACGCCGTCGATATTCATCGGCAGGGCGTTCCGGATATCCTGTACGTTGCCTACGTTTGCACACAGGTAAATCCTCTTGCCTTCCTTGGTTACAGCCGGAGTATCCCTTAATTTCTCGAGATGGACTCTCTCCTTCTCATAAGCCTCTTTCTTTGCAAGATATTCCTTCTCTGCAGCTACGTCCGGCTTTACAACAATTACGCCTTCTCCCGCATCCATGCAGATAATCTCTCCGTCTTCAACCTTAGAAAGGATTCCCTTAACCCCTACCAGAGTCGGGATTCCAAGACTCTTAGCAATAATGGAAACGTGGCTTGTTACGCCGCCTTCCTCTGTAATAATACCTTTTACCAATGAAGGGTCGATCTTAACCGTATCAGATGGATACATATCGCGGGCCATAACCACAACCGGCTCTGTGATTCCGCCGAGATCCGGCAGCTTCACTCCCTTAACTCCGGCTAACAGACGCTTGCCGATATCTCTTACGTCCGCCGCCCTCTCCTTCATGTATTCGTCATCCATAGATGCAAAGATCATAGCAAACTCATCTATGGTCTCGCTGACTGCCTGCTGAACGTTCTTCTTGTCATTCTTAATTCTGCCCTCTACTCCGTCCTGCAGCATAAAATCATCTGCAATCTCCAGATGTGCAGCAAAGATTTCATTCTTCTCTGCCAGCTTGTTAAGCTCTGCGATAACTGCAGCCTTAGAAGCGGCAAACTTATCAATCTCAGCCTGCGCCTGATCCTCTGTAATAGAAGCAGTATCAGGTGTCAAATCCGGCTCAAGATACAAATAAATCTTCTCAACGGCAATACCTCTTGACGCCGTCTTCTCAACATGAATCTGTTCCATCTTACTCTCCTAATCCACTCTCAATTGCATCAATTACTGTCTTGAGTGCTTCTGCCTCATCTTCGCCGTCACACTCAACTGTGATCTCTGTACCGCATTTGATAGCTGCTGACATAAGATTCAAAACGCTCTTAGCCTGAAGCCTCTTCTCTCCAACAACCAAAACAACGTTTGATTTGAACGGAGCTGCTGTCTTAGCCAGTGTTGCTGCCGGTCTAGCGTGAATTCCTGTAGGATTTGAGATTGTTACTTTCTGAGATACCATGATATCTTCCTCCCTTATTGTTATATTTGCTTAATATTCTGTGTAAGGTCCCAGTCATAACTATACACATTGTTGCTATTAAGTATACCCTTTTCAGTTACACTTGTCAAACCTTTGCACAATAATTTTCAGCTCTTTGCACGATTATTTTCCTACTTTTTCTTCCCAATGCCGCCTGTCTTGCTCTTAACTTTTCCGGATTACCTGTCATTGAAACACCTCCAGCATCCTCTCTTCCTCAAACTGACTGGAATACAACTGATAGTACTGTCCTTTTTTCTTAATCAATTCCCGATGATTTCCGTGCTCAATAATCTTCCCGTCCTTCATGACCAGAATAATATCCGCGTTCCGCACCGTTGACAGCCGGTGGGCGATCATAAATGACGTATGGTCTTTTAACAGCATATCCGCCGCCTTCTGAATCAGCTGTTCCGTCCACGTATCAATGGAGGACGAGGCTTCATCCAGCACAAAGACCGCAGGCCTCGCAAGAATTGCCCTGGCAAATGATATCAATTGCTTTTCTCCGGTTGACAACCGGCTGCCGCCCTCGCCTACATCTGTATCATATCCCTTCTCAAGCCGGGAGATCACCTGATCCGCCGATACCTGTCTGGCTGCCTCTTCCACCTCGGCATCCGCCGCGTCCAGCCTGCCGTAACGGATATTTTCCCGGATCGTGCCGGAAAACAGGTGCGGATTCTGCAGCACATAGCCGATCTGGCTGTGGAGCCACAGCTGGGAACGCTCTCTGTAATCCCTGCCGTCAATCAATATCTGCCCTTCCGTCGGCTCAAAGAACCGGCACGCCAGATTAACGATCGTAGATTTGCCGGCTCCTGTCTCTCCCACAACGGCCACTGTAGTTCCTGCCGGAATCTTTAAGTTAAAATGCTCCAGTACATTTTCCTTTCCGTCCGGATAGCAGAAGGTTACATCCCGAAATTCGATATCCCCTTTGATCGGCTCCCAGTTTTCCTTTTTCGGATGTATGGCATCCCCATATTTTTCCTGCACCTCCAGCGGGTCGGTAATATTCGGTTCCTGCTCCAAGAGCCCTGTCACCCGCTCTATATTTGCCTGACAGGATATTAGGTCCGACAGAAGCCTTGCAAGCTGCTGAACCGGCTCGAATATTCCCACAGCATAGGTCAGGAACACGGAAAGCGTTCCCAGCTCGATCAGCTGATTCTGCACAAAATACCCGCCTCTGGCCAGAACAAATGCCGTGACCATAGAACTGAAAAACAGAATCAGCGGCATATACACCGCCGTCAGCCTGGCAAGCATCATAGAGCCGCCCTTCATCCGCCCTGTGATATCCTGAAAGGACTGATCATTCAATTCTTCCATTACCAGCGTCTTACTGGTTTGGACTCCGGTAATCCCTTCATTGAAGGCTCCTGTAATCTCCGAATTTATTTCCCGGATCCTCCGGTTCCAAAGCAGCATCCGTTTCTGGAAAAACGCCGTAAGAAGCGCAATAAAGGGAACCACCAGAAGAACGATCAGCGCCAGCCTCCAGTTCAGCACAAACATAATCCCGAACACCCCGATAACATAGGTAAATGCCCAGAACATATCCACCAGGCCCCAGGCAAGCACCGAAGCAATCTTTAAGGTATCGCTCATCACTCTGGCATGGATATACCCCACCGGCGTGGTATTGTAATAAGAAAAGGACAGCTTCTGCAGATGTACAAACTGCGCCCTCTTCAAATCCTTTCCTACATGCATCTCAATATGAATTGCCGCACGCACACTAAAAAACAAACTAACCGTCTGTACGATAATTGCAAGCCCATACATAACTACGAACCACTCTATCCCATCCAGCGTATCCGGTATAATAAACTGGTCAATGGCATAACTCTGGAACAACGGCACCGCCGCATCCATCAATACCAGCACTACATTCAGGCTCACCGTAACTGCAAAGTATTTATAATAGGGACGGAAGAAGGGCAGCATCTTTTTCCAGACAGACAGGCTGAAATTCTTATTTTCCATTCCGTTCTCTTTCATCAGCTGTCCCTCCTTCCTCCAGAAGTCTTCTATCATCCTGATTCATCTGTATTTCGTATATTTTCTGATAGATTTTCCCGTTTCGGATCAATTCCTGATGGGTTCCCAGTTCCTCTGCCCTTCCGTGGTTCAGCACCAAAATCTGATCTGCATCCATCAGCGTCGTGATACGGTGGGAAATGAGGATCACTACGGCATCCTTCATCTTCTCCCTGAGAGCCCTGCGGATCCGCAGATCCGTCTCTGCATCCACCGCGGACAGCGAATCATCAAATACCATGATCGGTGTTTTCGCAAGCAGCATTCTGGCAATGGCTATCCTCTGGCGCTGGCCTCCGGATAAGGTAACGCCCCGCTCTCCCACCATCGTCTCATAGCCGTCCGGGAATCCCATAATGGCATCATCCACGCAGGCGGTCCTGGCAGCATCCCGGATCTCTTCCATGGATGCCGAAGGATTGACTGCCGCGATATTTTCCCGGATGGTCCTTGAAAACAGAAACGGCTCCTGAAGCACGATGCCGATATGTTCCCGCATCCATTTTCTGGAAATATCACGGATATCGATCCCGCCGATCCGGATCGTGCCTTCTTCCAGCTCATACAGCCGGTCCAAAAGATGCATCAGCGTCGATTTCCCGCTCCCGGTTCCTCCCAGGATTCCGTAAACTGCCCCCTCCTGAATATGGAAGCTCACGTCCTCCAATACCTTCGCGCCGTCCCCGTACCCAAAGGTCACGCGCTCAAAGGCGATATCGTTCTGTTCCGGACGTTTCCCCTCCTCAGACATATTCTCCTCAGCAGACTCCAATATATAATTCACACGGTCAAAGGATACCCCCGCCTTGCTCATCTCAGACAAGATACGGCCTAAGCTTCTGACCGGCCACACAAGCGTCGTATTATAGGATGCAAATGCGATAAATTCCCCTGCGGTAATATTACCGTGTACCGCTTCGATTGCTCCCAAAGTAATGATACATATTACCTGAACCCCCGTGATCAGCTCTCCTACACCCCAGTAAAGCCCCGAAAGCGTCCCAAGCCTGATCCAGAGTCCTGCAAATTTTTGATTCTTCTCGTCAAACCGGCTGGTCTCAAACTTCTCCCTGCCGAACGCCCGCACCACCCGGACACCGGAGGCATTCTCCTGTACGACTGTAGAAAGCTCGCCCTCCGCTTCATCCGCTTTGGTAAAATTTCTGGCGATCAAGTGGTAAAACACACCCGAATAGAGCAGCACAATTGGAATAAATACCATTGCCGCCAGCGTCAGCTTCCGGTCCATGGAGCACATCATCATAAGCGAAACTACCAGCAGGAACAAGGTCCGAAACACCTCCAGCACCTGCGTTACCACAAAATTTCTTATCGTCTCCACATCCGTCGTACACCGCTGGATAATATCACCGGTCTGGTTCTCACTATGCCATTTCATCGGCAGGCGCTGCACATGGTAAAATAGAATATCCCTCATATTTTTTGCAAAGGTCTCCCCTGCCTTCGCCGTATTACTCCGGTACAGATAAATGGCAATGCCGTTCCCAAACGCAATCCCGGCCACAAGCAGAGACAAGATCCACAGATGCTCCTTCAGATAAGGAATGCCTCCCGGAACCAGCACCCGATCGATCGTGAAGCTGAATATCCTCGGGATCAGCGCCCCTAAAACAGTAGATACAAGGGACGATGCCAGAACAATCGCAAAGTACCGTTTTGTGTTTTTGGAAAACCGCAATATTAAACTGAAACGCCCCTTCTTCTCTGCCGGCATATTCTTCTCCTCCGTAACTGTTCTTCATGCTATAATAGCTGCATTATAACCAGAACCATGCGAAAAGACAACAGGTAACTCCAAAATTCAACCCTCTGCCGCACACTTTAGAATTGCTTATTCTCATATAATCATATATAGTCCTGTCTTTGACAGTTAGTAGATTAAAAAATCGCTGTATCCCTTGT
>CAJTZE010000010.1 GCA_910584265.1 uncultured Dorea sp.
TTAGAATCTTCAGGGTCGTTGTCTATTGTTTAGTTATCAAGGTTCTTTGCTGTCTCTCAACGAGTCAGCTTGATAATAATACCACCTATCATCTTAGATGTCAACACTTTTTTTAAATTTTTTTCAAAAAAATTCGACATCTTTTTGAAGTATAAAAGCTGTCCGCATTCTTCTTCCGAACAGCTTCCTGCTTCAACGGAGAAAGAGGGATTTGAACCCTCGCGCCGGTTACCCGACCTACACCCTTAGCAGGGGCGCCTCTTCAGCCTCTTGAGTATTTCTCCAGCAGAGTTTATTATACTAGACCCTCCAACTCTTGTCAATCACTTTTTATCTATTCCTTGCATTTCCTGATCTTCATCAATAAGTTCTCTACGTAGTTCTCCCAGGCAAAAGCCGCCGCCTTTTCATATCCGCTTCTAACAATGCCTTCCGCTTTTTCCGGGTGTGCCAGGAGCCCGCGGACAATCCCCGGCAGCTCTTCCAAATTGTCCAAAGAATAATAAACAATAGACTCCCGGTCTTTGAAATACTTCCGGAAAAAGCCGCTAGGATCTGTCAAAGCCACAGATCCCCGGAGCATGGAATTAAAGACTCTGTCATGGCTCCCCTCCTTAAACCAGGGCATTACATTGAGATTGATTCTAGCATTCTCCATCCATGCAAGTGTATCCGCCAGAGGAATCCGCTCCTTAGAAAGGATATGCAGCCGCGGACTTTCTGCGCAGGGGCAGTTCTGCCATCCGTCACCCAGAACATGAATATCCACACCGCCTTCCACAAGAGCCGTTACCACGCGTTCACGCATCACCATCCGTACCCAGCCGTCCAGAAGGCTCATCCCGGCTATTGTTTGATCAATCCTGCCCGGCGTCAGCGGAATACTATTTGAGAACAGCACCTCCGACGCCGCCTGTTCTACAGACTGTCCGCTATTCTGTAAAAGCCCTATTCCCATATCAGTATATAGTTTAAACTCCTCCGGCTTCATAGTCTGCCTCATTGCATCCAAAAATGCTTCCGGTCTTGTGTAGGTACCGGAAAAAAGCAGATCCAGCCGTTTCTCCTTCCAGGGAATCGGTTTCCCTTCCACCGGGGTTCCTCCGTGGGGCATAAATTCTACATGCTTCACTTGGGGAAAATACTGCTTCACATATTCCACATGGTTTCCGTCCGGGCAGAGAAGCAGATACTGCTCCATACAGGGACTTTCCATATAAGGCCGGAGATCCATGTGAAATGGCGGATCCATAAGAATATTGACCACCAAAGCTCCCAGCTGATTCCAAAGCTGCCACAGCCCTTCCTCTTGAACCGCCTCCCCGTTAAAGGTCAGCACAGCATCCACTCCTCCCTCCAAATAAGCATCCAGTGCATCCGCGTCATGTGTTCCTCTGGCCAGGTCACAGATAAAAGTCTGATGTCCCCTTCGGCGCAGTTCCTCAGATATCTCGCTGGTAAAATATTTGGTATCCTGATAATATCCCTTCTCATTTCCTGCATAGAATAAAAGAAATCTCTGCGGCTCATCCCCGATCTTTTCATCAGATGAATGGCCGCCTACGTTCCATGCATCAGCCTCTTCACCAGACACATGCAGAATGTTCTTGTTATCTGAGCCGCTCCCTTTCTTCCCTTGATATAAAAAGAAACTATTCTCACAAAGAAGATTCCGAAAACCCGCCGTTTCTACCTTCTTTCCGTAATCCCGGTCCATGAACACAGCTTCTGCGAAATTCTCTTTCGGCGCCCCTGCCTGTTCAAGCACCTGCCGCCGGATAAGCACTGCAGCTCCCTTTGTCCACGGAACCGCTTCGCAGGGATACCGCATAGGAACATTAATCTGCCTTGCTAGCCGCTCCACACATTCCGGCCCTGCCTCCTTCAACATGCTGGATAAACGAGAATTGACAACACGGCCGGACATGCTCCCTGCCGTTCCCGCCTCTCTTGAGCCGTACAACGCCATTTGCAGCCAGAACAGCGCATGTTCCGGCAGAATCGTATCGCTGTCCATCAAAAGGCAGTCCGCATCCGTCCATGCCGCAGCGATTCCTTTCTCCCAGATCCGGGACATATCCGGTCCCTCCAGTTCTACCAAGACTAAATCCTCCTGCTGTCTGAGCCACTTCTGTTCTTGTTCTCCACACCGATCCGCCACAGCCACAATCTGTCCCCGGCTTCCGTCTAATGTCCTGCGTACACTCTCCACACACTGTCTTACAAAACCGTTCCCGCCATGACACCAGATTACAGCCGCCGTCCGTCCCGGCATACTTCCATAGTTGTCCTTCAGCTGCCGCAGCATCTCCTGAATCTGAAACCGGTCCTCCCGATCCTGACAACAGGCCAGAGCATGTTCATAACAGAGCCAGGATTGCTCCTGATTCACATCCAGATAATAATTCCCCAGCATAACATATAACTCATAATTTTCCGGATTGACACGAAGCCCCTGACAGATTGCCGCCCAGGCGCGCTCACTATCACCCAGATTCTGTCCGATATCTCCGTCATAGATTGCCAATACGTCATCATACCTTCCGCCTCTGGTTAGATATTCCCCAAGCACTTGGTCTGCCTCTGCGTAATTTTCTTCTTCTATCAGATCATTCAACTGCTCTTTTATCTTACTTTCCCTGCTGTGATACATCTTCTTGTCCCTCCATTTGTCATGCAATCCTCCAGAAAACGCTTTTCCCATAACAACTCAGGAATCTCTCCGGCCGTTACCATAACCACATTTTATCATCCTGCCGTCTGTTTTAAAAGAATTATTTATTCTTACATAAAATAAAAGGGGCTGCCACACTTATTATTAGTGCAGCAGCTCCTTCGCATAATCAGCCATCAGCTTAAATCAAATAATTCAGCATCATACCGACTGCAGCATAATTGTTCATTGCATAAGCTCCGCTTCTCGAATAAGAACTAAATGCATTCATCGGATTCGTAATAGACGCCTCCTGAGCGCTTGCCAGATCACCATTGATCAGAGAGCTGGAACTTACATTCATTCCAGTACTTCCTTTACTAAATGCTCTGTCTGCGATTCCGCCCGGTCCAGAAATCAGACTCCTAGTCAAGGACGGATTCTCCTTCATGTTCTTTGCAAATGCATCTTTGTCAAAGCTCAGGGTCGCGTCTTTGTTCACAGTTATTCCAAGCTGCTTTAAAGACTGCTCAGAACCCAGGCCTGCAACAAGATTACGAAGCTGTTTATCCACGCCTGTTCCCCTATCATAATTATCATTGAGCAGCTTCAACGAAGAATTATAGGAACCAACAAGGTCACTAAGCGCAGTAGCAATCTTATCGGAATCCACATCAGCCTTAATCGTTGTCTTTCCAACACCCTTCAGTTCTACGCCGATCCTATAAGAATCAGCATATACATCATTGCTGTACGACTCATGCTGTGTAGTCTTACCGCCTACTGTTACGGAATATTTAGAATTAGCCGCCTCAGTCTTAACTGTATCTGCTCCGGCTGCCGCGCCAAGATTACCAGTTACTTCAAATGAATTAGCAACGCCTGTGTATTTGCCTTCCAGCTGCAGTGATGCCACTCCATCCTTCTGCACTACACTGGCCTTCACATTCGATGTCCCCCGGTTAATCTGGTCTGCCGCTTCCTTCAGCATATCCGCGTTTGTCTTAGCAGAACCGTCGCTATTGACAGCACTTACTTTAACATTCACTGAGTTTAAAGCATTACCGACTGTAAAATCCATATCGGATGATGCCTTATCCGATGCTTTCACACCTTCGCTGACATTTACCTGAGCCGCCGCAAGCTGCTGAACATCAAAGTCCATCTGCTGTGCGTTTCTCACTGTCAGCTTCTCAGTAGCTTTTGCTACAGAAGCATCAGAACTGCTCACAACATAGTCATTCATAACGCCGCTCTGATTTGCACTCCTCAGCGCATTCGCCGAACCCATCAAATCAGACATGCTGCTGCTATAGTTCTTAACAAATGCCATACTAGATGTCAGAGACGTATTCCGGTATGAATTTGAGGATGATCCTGATACAGATGACATTGCCTGCGTAAATCTCTGATTATTTGCAAGCGCCTGCGACAGGCGGAAATTATTGATGGACGCCTGATAGTTGTAATATCCCATGTAGGAATTCACTCCATTAATTGCCATGTCTTTCCCTCCTTTCTTGTAGTTCTATTATGTTTTACATTTATTCTATCGACATTTTGGACACAAATATTAATACTTTCTGCTTATACTCTATTCTTATCTCTTAATTTAAAACGTGAAACCAGAGATTTCAGAATCTGTGCCTGACTGGACAGCTCCTCGCTCGCAGCCGCACTCTCTTCAGCCGTTGCAGAATTCGTCTGTACAACACTGGAAATCTGATCCATACCTGTTGTTACCTGTGAAATTTCTTCTGCCTGCCTGTCTGCCGCAACTGTAATCTCATCCACATATGTAACTGCACTCTGAGTACTTTCAACAGTAGCCTGAATTGCCTCTGCAGTTCTTCCTGCAATCTCCGTTCCATTCTCAACTGCCTGGATCGTGCCCTCAATAAGTATCGTCGTATTGCTTGCCGCCTCTGCACTCTTAGATGCAAGGTTGCGCACCTCATCAGCTACAACCGCAAATCCCTTTCCTGCTTCACCGGCGCGGGCCGCCTCTACTGCCGCATTCAATGCCAGAATATTTGTCTGGAATGCAATGTCCTCAATCGTCTTAATAATCTTGCCGATATCGCCTGACTTCTGACTGATATCTCCCATCGCAACTATCATATCCTGCATCTGCTCATTTGATACGGACAGCTTCTCCTGTGCTTCCTCTACCCTACCGCTTGCCTCTTTTGCATTACTTGCAGTAGTAGTTACTTCTCTTGAGATTTCATTTACAGTAGCCGCCAGCTCTTCCACGGAACTTGCCTGCTCTGTTGCGCCCTGTGACAATGCCTGCGCACCAGAAGATACCTGATCCGCACCGCTTGCCACCTGATCAGAAGCATCGTTGATCTGCCTCATAGTATCACTCAGATTCGCATTCATATGCCGGATAGCCTTAAGAAGCGGTGCGAAATCACCTATATAGACTTCTTCTTTCGCATAAAGATTAAAGTTACCGCCCGCCATCTCGTCCAACAGATAAGACAGATCACGTACAACCGCCTCTAAGCCTTTACAAGTCGCCTGCACGCTTTTTACCAAAGCACCGAATTCATCTGACGACTCATAATCCAGAACCTGCTTCATATCTCCATTTGCAAGCCCTTCCATTGCCGTCTCTATCTGCTGTACGGGCTTAACGATTGTCCTTGTTACTCTTGCACAGATGATCATCGCAAACACAATCGCAACTACCACGATCACCAGCAGAATAATTATGCTCTGGTTCGTTGTTTTAACGCTCTCCGCCTCTGTTGTTCCACGGATAGAAACCGACTGTTCAATCAGTACATTGATGTTCTCAATCACCTTATCTAATGCAGGCCCGCACTCTGAAATAACTTTACTTCCGGCCGCCTGCTGATCCTGATTATCCAGATCGGCAATAATCTCATCTGCAATCGTAAACCAGCTTTCCAGCGAATTGCTCAGATTAGTTATTTTTTCTTCATCCAGAATCTTTGCATCCTGAAGATACTGAACATTTTCCCGAATGGTAGCAATGTTTTCATCAATTGTCTGCTTTGTCCCTGCATTAGATGAACCCTGAATTACCATGTCACGGACATCCTTTGCCGCCATAAACGTATTAATACGACAGGTCTTTACCGCATCATCTGCCGCAACCGCACCCTCCACAAATTCATCCAAATTGTCACTTGCCTTCTGAAGCTGTAGGATTGAGTAAATAGATATGATAACCGTCAACAGCAATACAACCCCAAAAGATACCAGTAATTTACTTCTGATTTTCAACTTCTTTAACATCTTTCTCTCCTTCTGTTTCTTCATTATTTATAATATGTATGTTGTCCTCTGTGTCTTCTTTCTCTTTTCTCCGCAGGAAGTTCATGAATCTTTCTTCCGCGTCCAGCAGTCTGACACGAACAGAAACCCATGCCCGTCTGCACTTGTTCAGGCAGACAGTCTTCACAATTCGAAGATATCTGATAAGCCAGCAGAAAACAAGTAAAAAGGGATATTTCCCTAATATCGGAAAGAATCGGAACATATATTCTCTGGGCGGGAACAACCACTCCCTCTTCTTGGCCTCCCACTCTCCTTCACGGTCACGCCAGTAAAAATCCAGCCTCGCTCTCTCTTGCGGCAGTAACGCTTCATCCAGCCGCTTATTCTCCTGACCACGGACAACTATATATTCCTCTAATTCCAGTGCAAGTCCATATTCCTGCCTCACACCGTCTTCAAACCAAAGTGCAGCCAGCACGCCTGTCTGATGAATAAATTCCTCCCATCCTGCCTTCGCTGCAACTTCCGCGGGAATCTTCTGACGAAAGGTTTCATTAAGAATTCTCTGAAACTGCCAAAAATCCAGAATCTCCCTTATCTTTAACACTCCCGTGACGTAAGACTCAACCAGTCTGCCGGCACGGTACAAATACTCCTCTTCCCTTGACAGGGTATGTATATATCTGTAATCGTCCATATGCTGATATTTCCTGACAGACCCGGAAAAATACCGCTTCACTACACGATTCTCCACCGGTACCGTATTATAGAATACAACACGGATTCCCGGCACCCTTATGTACACAGTTCCTTTTCCCAGCCGGTCCTCCTGCTGCTCATAATTCATGTCACGCATGAACCTGTGTATCTGAGGCAGATGTTTACTCTCCACGAGAAACTCTATCTGTTCCGTATGAGCCATCTCCGGCTTATCATACATTTCTGCCGTACCTGCACTGGTCAAAACCAATGCATCAATTCTGTACCGTTCAAGCTGCCACCGGATAACCTCCTCTGCCTTATGGTATGATTCGCGCAGAAGAAGCTCTCGCTTATAGCTCTGATAGAATTGTAATCTGCAGTCCTCAGAAATATCCTTTTCTATTCCCAAAGAGCCCAGATAGATTATATTGGTAATATTATGAAAGTCGGATAGTTTTAAAATGTTTTCCCATCTCACGGCCCTTCTTGCTTTCTGGACCGGATTCTGATTCACTACAGCCGCAAGCAATATCAACATATACCTTATTTCATAATTAATAGCAGTCCCTCCCTCCACCTATCTGTAAATCATACCTTTAATATATTATCGGATATTTCGCAGAAAAAATAACATTTTTTATCGATTTCTTTTACCTTCCTGCAGAATTCTTCTTTCTTCGAATATATCTATCGCTTTTGAATTATATATTGAATGTTTATCATCTGCAACCAGCCTTCCTGCGACCAGCGTAATACATCTGCGCTTCATAATCGTAACCAATTCTCTGGCATGGCTTGCCACCACGATTGTCATACCCTGATAATTCAATTCTGCAAGCAGCTGCATCAAATCCCACGCCGAATCCGGATCCAGATTCGCTGTAGGCTCGTCCGCGATCAGGATCTCCGGCCGTACCGATAATGCCCTCGCCAGAAGTATCCTTGCCTGTTCTCCGCCAGAGAGCTCCAGCGGATACGCCTCATATTTATCCGTAAGTCCGACAAGTCCTAAAAGCCTCATGATCCTGGCATTCATATGCTTATCCGCATTTCCTGTTGCCAGCATGGCAAATTCAATATTATCATATACGGAACGGTCATTTAGAAGGCCTACATTGGAAGATACGATTCCCAGTCTCCGGCGGTGAGCCGAAATCCTGCTCCGCTTCATCGTATCAACCCGCCTTCCCTCAACTGTGATCATGCCTGAAGTCACTTCCTCCTGCTTCATGATCAAGTCAAGAAGCGTACTCTTTCCCGCACCGCTCTTTCCTATTATAAAAACAAATTCGCCCTTTTCAATCTCAAACGAAATGTCGTGTAATACTGCTTTTTTCCGGAATTTCTTTGTCACATGTTCTAAAATAATCTGTGCCATAATTTCCTTCCTTAATTTTTCTCAAATACTTCCGATATTCATATTATACGTTTATCAAAAATTAACGTTTTATTATATATTTTATTGGACGATCAGTAATCCAATAAGCATACTATACTGTTTTAAATCAAAGCAGTCAATACAGATTCTTAAAACAGGGAGAAAAAATGAAGAAGAAACTATTAGGCGGAGTCATAGCTCTTGCACTTCTGCTATGCACTCCTTTCTGCCGTCTGGACCTTGCTTCCGGTGTTCCAAAAGTACCTCTGGCGCTGCCAGAAGCCGCCCCTGATCCTGTGGAAGCTCCCGTTTTTTCGGATGGGATGTATACGCTTACCCTCACGAGCAGTGTAGGTCTTCTTACTTATTATAATCAAAATGATATCCGGTGGGCAGATGCCCTCTACGGCGGACGGGATCCCATTGCAAGCTACGGCTGCGGTCCCACAGCCCTTGCCATGCTGGTCACCAGCTTCACGAACCAAAACTACACTCCGGCTGATATGGCCGAATGGGCGGCTTCTAATAATTACTGGTCCGCCGGTTCCGGAACCAGACATAATTTCTTTCTGGAAGGCGCTTCTGCCTTTGGTTTTCAAGCTGTTTCCTTCCAGAATTTTACTGCCGAGGGAATCATTTCCGAATTAAAAAGCGGGCATGTACTGGTTGCCTTGATGGGACCGGGGCAGTTTACCTCCGTCGGTCATTTTATTATAATATATAATTATTGGTCCGGCACTCAGGTCAGCATCGCCGACCCGGCCAGTCTGGAACGCACTCAGATTCCATGGGATGTCCAGACTCTTATCAATGAACTTGCATATGGAGCAAATGGCGGCGGGCCGCTTTGGAGCATCTCGCCGAAATAAACCATATATAATTACTGTATAATGGCCCAAATTTAAAAGAAGGATTTACAGCCGCAAGACCGCAAATCCTTCTTTATTTCTTTTTATTTCGCCGTCTGATAATAGGAGTCCTTGCCTGCAAGCTTCTGATTAATAGCCTTATCTATGTCAATTGTCCGGTTCAGCAGCTGCACCGTCTGACTGCTGAGTTCCAGAATCTTTTTGGCTTCAAAGCAATCCGGCTGATATTTGTTCTCTCCTGCAAGCCATCCTCTAAGCTCCGCCTGCTCTCCAGGTTCCGCCGATTGAAGAAGCATACGAATCTCCGTCTTCGTTTCAATGGTACGCTCCATCTCATCCTGACGCATCTTTATAAGCAGCTGCGCCGATTCCTGATCATTTCGGGACAATGCATCTCCCAAATCTTTTGTCAGACGTTCAATCTCAACCATTCTGACATAATTTCTTTGGACACGTCTTAATATCTCCGACAGAAGTTCCTCTTTTCTACTATCCATACACCCCTCCTGTCTATACAGACGCCGTCTTGCTTGCTTCCCTGAACGCGTCTCTCAGTTCCGCTACAAGCGGCTTTAATTCCTGGATTACAGCGCTGTTCCTTCCAGCCTGCAGCCTGCTAAGCTCATAAAGAAAAAATTCATACATTCTCCGAAGTTCATAGCTAATCTCATATTCCATATTCAAGGTCTGATCCAGATAATGTACGATATCCTTAGATCTTTGAACCGACTTATCAAAGGACTCATAATTCTCGTCGTTCAGTGCCAGCTGTGCCCTGGTAAGGCGTTTGATCAGCTCGTCATAGAGAAGCAGAAGCATCTCTCCATGAGTCATTGTGTTTACAGACTGCATTTTATACTGTTCATATCCATTTTGATACATATCTCTTCCCTTCTCCAGTTTAGTAGCTTCCGCCAATCTGAGACAAATAATTACTCTGACTATTCATCTGTGAAATTAATGTCTCAAGGCTTGTAAACTGCTTAATATAGCGGTCTCTTTCTGACTCTAACCTTGCCTGCAGCTTCGTAATTATCTTGTCAATCTCAGCAATCTCTTTATACATAAAGTTCTCTGTAAGACTGAGCGCCGAACTCTCTGTTCCTGCCTTGCGGACAAGGATACCCTTTGTTTCCCACGAACCCATAGTCTTAGCATACTTATCCATTACATTCTGAAGAGTTGTCGCAAGACCGTAATTAGTATTCCCTCTTTCATCTACAGATCCTTTGTCTGTAAACAGCTTCTCTACTGCTTCCGGATCGCTCTCAAGCGCCGCACGGAACTTGCTCTCATCAAATACAAGCTTTCCGCCATCTGAGTATGAACTCGAAGTGCTGATTCCAGCATTCTCCAATGCCTGAGAATAGCCTGCGCTGATGATAAACCGAAGGTCGGTACTCAGCGTTCTTAAATCGCTGTCTCCAAAGAGCAGGCCTGCCTTCGCCTTCTCCTCATACAGCTTAATCTCATCCTCTGACAGTTCCTTCTTCTGCTCGCTGGTAAGCGGTGTATAATCACGATCCGGCTTTGTTGTCAGCTCCTTGTTAACAAGTTCGATGATTGCATTATACTCCTCCACCATAGTTTTCACTGCGTCCACGATGGAATCTGTATTTACCTGCGCATTGATTCCAACTGCCTCGGCTGTTGGATCAAGTTCATCGGTCACATTGCCGTCCGCATCCTTTAAGTAACCAAATTCACCCTTTACACTAATTGTAAGACCGTCCAATTCAAAGGAATTGGAACCCCTCTTCAATGTAACCGCCTCATCTGATCCTGCATATTTTACCGTAACGATGGCATCCTGTCCTTTTGCTACTTCCGCGGTTGATGTACCTGCTCCGAAAATAGCATCCAATAAATTGGCGCTATCGCCTGTATTCCCGCTAAAATCAATCCTGCCGCTGGCTCCCTCGTCTGTAGCAGTAAAGACAAACTTATCTGCCGCCTGCTGATAGCTGACCTTCACGCCTGCATCAGAATCATTGATCTTATCCATCAGCGTATAGACCGTATCCTTATTCGTAACCTCTATATCTACGCCGTTAATCTTGATCGTTGTCCCCCTCGCATCCAAATTGATACCGCTCAATCCGGACTCTGCAAGAACCTCATTCAAATTCAAACGGTTTGACTCCCCATACGCTATATTCAGCGCGCCGTTCTTACCCACAAGATCAGCGCTTCCTGTTGTAAGCGTAAGCGTTGAGGTCGGATCTTCACTGCCAGTAGTCGGATCCATCGTCTTAAAACTGAGCTTATCATTATTATCACCTGTAAGTTTTACTTCGATCCGGTCTCTTCCAAATGCTTTGTTCAGTTCTGTCTGAAGAGAACTTCTCAGATTTTCCAGCACATTAACATTGCCGCTCTCATCTGCTTTGTTCAGTTCAGCCTGACTCGGTACCTTTATGCTTACAGCTTTCCCATTATAATTAAAAGTCAGCTCTTTCCCGGCAATCTTTTCTGCAAAGGAAACCTGCCGCTCCAAATCATTGACCTGATTGTCGCCCGTTACACCGTCCTTTGTGATTTTGATCGCAGCTTCATCATCTGATGATTCCGGTTCTTTGAAGCCTAAATAGCTTAATGCATTGCCTCCGGTTATCTGGCATTTATTTCCATCATTATCCGTGTTAGTAAAAGTGATCTTTCCACCTTTTCCATCTGCATCCATTCCTTCAGCGCTTACTTTGATGACGTCAGCAAATGTTTTTCCGCTGCCAAGCTCCTCTTTTGCCAGAAGCTTGTTGATAGACTTTGCAATCTCTTCTGCCGAATTATAACTCAGCTTTTCAATTTCCCCATCTTCATTCTTAATGGTCGAAGATAAAATAATGGACGCAGAGGTATTGCCATACTGGACGGATATCTTCTTTCCTACCAGATTCTCAACCGTCGTATCGCTGGTATCAATTGAGCCAGTCTCCAAAGCCTTGGTAGATACCCCTGCCTGAGAACTGTACTGCGCCTGCTTTGCAAGCTGCTTTACGCCCATGATCTGAATGGAATTAGAAGAACTTGCCGTTCCTGAAACAGAAACAAATTTGCTATTTGCACCTGTTGTCGTAATGTTGGATCTTCCCCATAACACAGAGCTGAACAAGTTCGTGCTTGAACCCCAGGATGATGTATACTTATTTGCAAATTTAACCATCATGTCCGTAATACTCCGAACTGCGGTCTGCTTCCATTCCAACTGCTGTTTCTTCTGCTGCTGTGCAGTAATCTTACTGGTGGTCCCATAGGTCATGCCTTCAATCAGGGAATCTCTGTCCAGTCCGCTGGCTAATCCGCCGTAGCCTCTGATATTGCTGGTTGTCGAGGTGCTCAAACTGCCTATTGTTGTTGACATATCAATCTCTCCTTTTTTATTAGTATTCTGCGGCCCAGCTATTATAATCCCCTCCTGCACCTTATGTACTACACACTTCGGGTGCTGTTTCGCCGCGTTTTTACAAATTAAAATTTATCCTGTACTTATTTATCGGCATATAGTATACTTTAAATAATAGTTAAATCGAGTTTTAATTATGAATGGAGGAATTATTTTGGCTACTATTATCGCGCTTACCAACCAGAAAGGCGGCGTAGGCAAGACCACTACATCCAGCGCCCTGGCGGCCGGACTGGTCTCATTTTATAATAAAAAGGTATTAGCAATTGATTTAGATCCCCAGGGCAGCCTGGGGTTCAGTCTTGGACTTGATATTGAGGACTGCAAGACCATCCATGATGTAATGACCGGACAGGTTCCGATTCAGTCGGCAATTCAGATGACAGATTATTGTGATGTCATCACTTCCAATATTCTGCTGAGCAGCGCAGAACTTGATTTCACATCCTCTGACCGGCAGCTTCTATTAAAGAACGCACTAACACCTGTTATGGACAATTATGATTATATTATTATTGACACTCCGCCCGCGCTGAACATTCTTACGGTAAACGCATATGCGGCAGCTGATCATCTTATTATTCCTATGGCACCTGAGATTTTGAGCCTTTTGGGCGTAACACAGCTCATGGATACCATCAGCTCTGTCCGCGAAAGCGTGAACCCCAACCTGAATGTCCTGGGGATCATCCTCACCAAATTCAACAAGCGTACTCTGCTTGCAAGAGAGGTGAAGGAACTGGCAGAGAATGTTGCTTCACAGACCGGAACCCGTGTATTTAATACGCAGATCCGGACAAGCGTTACTGTTGCCGAAGCGCCTGCTCACGGTCTCAGTATTTTTGATCATTCTCCTTCCGGCAAACCTACCGAGGACTATAAGAATTTTGTGAAAGAAGTAATAAATATGACCTTAAACAAATCAGCAGGGAGGTAACAGTAATGGCCAGAAAAAGCAACAAAACAGCTCATGTATTGAATCTCATAGCTGGACATGATGCTGCAAAGGATACTACAGAAGCTACAGATAATACAGAGTCACCAAATGCGAATGTTTCTTCGGAAACGGAAAAGACGGCAGATGCCGCGCAGACCGCCGCAAGCGCCGCGGCACAGGGTATTTCCGTAATTGATACGACAGAGGATGATCCCGTTGCAGATTTAATCCAGCAGAAGTTGTCCAATGAATTTCAAGCACAGGATGAACAACAGAAACCCGAAGAAGCAGGGACCGCTCCAGAGACAGCTCCTCGATCAGAATCGGCTTCTAAGCCGGAGGCCGCTCCCACTGTAGAGGATACTCCTGTATCGGAATCCACTCCTGCCGCAGAGGAGGCTCCCGCTTCAGAACCGGAAGCCGCCCCCGCGGCAAAAGCAACTCCTCTGCCAGACCATACTACGGTGCCGGAGCATGCTCCTCAACAGGAACCATCTGTCACGGTAGAGGACACGCCTCAGCCGGAACCGGAACCGGATTTTGTCAGATTAAATATAATGGAGGAAATCGTAAAGGATAAGATCATCTATTTTATGCGTCAGTTTGATGTATGCACCTGTGACCGGTGCGTAAATGACACGATTGCTCTTGTTCTGAACGGAGTTCTGCCAAAGTATATTGTAACTACACCGGCAGCTGTTGACCCGCTTCTAAGTTATTACACGAATAGGCTGATTTCTGATGTAACGGTTGAGGCTACCAAGGCATGTATGATCGTAAAAGAAAATCCAAGACATTAATTTTTTATATTTTAATCCTATAAAAATTGAGAGCCTCAACCGGCTCTCAATTTTTATTCACTGCATTTACGTTATCTTAATTTAAACTTATTGGTCTGTTCCTGCAGCAAGCGTACCTGACTGAACAGTTCTGAACTGACTGCCGCCGATTCCTCACTGCTTGCAGAGTTTGTCTGTACTACATCCGATATCTGGCCGATTCCTTCTGTTACCTGCGCAATCGATACAGCCTCGCCGCGCACGGCTTCTGCAATCGTGCCAATCGTACTGTTCGATTTCATAACCAGCTCCAGCGTCTTCGTTAATGTCTCAGACACTTCATCCACAATATGGCTTCCCCTCTCTGCTGCTTGAACAGAATTCTCAATCAACTCTTTTGTTGCCTTAGCCGCCTGATCTGAACGGGATGCAAGACTGCGCACTTCACTGGAAACAACAGCAAATCCCTTTCCCGCTGTACCTGCGCGGGCCGCCTCTACTGCCGCATTCAGCGCTAATATATTGGTCTGGAAGGCGATATCTTCGATGGTTGCAATAATCTTGCCGATCTGCTGGGAAGCCTGAGTGATATCGTTCATAGCCTCCACCATATTCTTCATCTGTTCGCTGCTCACCGTCACCTGTTCGCCTGTCAGGCGTGCATTCTCCTGCGCTTCTGTCGCATCCTTGACATTCTTTGCCGCATTCTTAGACAGCTCATCTAAAGTTGCATACAACTCTTCTACTGCGCTTGCCTGCTGGGTAGCGCCCTGAGCCAGTGACTGTGCACTGCTTGAAAGCTGTTCTGCATGGCCGGATACCTGGCGTTCCGCCTGATTAATATTGCCGAACGCTCCCGATATAGTCCGTGTGAAGCTGTCTATTGATTCTTCAATGGATTTGAAATCACCAATATATGCCTCCGAAGTATGCACATCAAAGTTTCCTGATGACAGCTGCGACATGATTCGGTTAATATCCATCACATACTTATGGATCAGATGCAGGGAATCTTTTACCGTTTCTGCCAGATCTCCCAGCTCATTATTCTCTTTCCGCTCCAGCTCAAGCTCCAGCTGTCCATCCTGAAGAGGCTTGGTCTTTTCCGTAATCTGTATAATCGGCTTGATAATACGTGAAAGCACATACTGAACCAGACTTGCAAGGCATGCCAGCACCAGAACAAAGCAGATGCCTGAGATTATCTGCATAACATGTATCGTCTGCTTCATATCCGCTTCACAGGCCTCATTCTCCGCAGTTACATTCTCCACAATCTCATCAAGCAGTCCTACTAAGGTTGTCAGATTCCCCTGGATCGTCTCCTGATAATAGCTCTGTGCCGCCTCCGGATCTGTCTCTAAAAGCTCCAGTACATAAACAGCCGATTCATGAAGCTCCTTATGTAACGGCTCTATCTGATCCCTGAGCGCCAGAACCTCTGTATCTTTTATCTCATCATCTCCATAGACCCACTGTCCAAGAACACAGCTGGTCGGGTCAATGCTGCCTGTAAATTCAGTTCCGGCATACAATGCGTTGCTAAGTCCCGACGCCCATTTATAATGTGCAACCTCCGCGCTCTGAATCCTCTCTAATAGGGCATTCGCCTCAATACTCTCGTTCTGCGTATCCTTAATAGCAAATATATTTATTGAAATCAAAATACTGTACAGAAGCACAGAAATCAGTGCAAAAGCTACACGTATTCCAACCATTGTCTTAATGCCTTTTCGCATAATGGTATATCCCCTTTCGTTTTAATTATTCTTTCACTGCTTCCTGGCTTTCTGCCGTTACCGTTCTTGTTGTCCCGCCGGATACATAAGCCTTCCCGCATTCCGGACAAATAGCCGTATGCATTGTTACCGACTGGCTGATGACTTCTCTGTCCTCCTGTACCGCCTTTGCCTGTTCTCTGGTCACGTGCTCCATCTCATGCCCGCGCACTGCTGCGCCGGCCTGTTCCGGCGAAATATGTGTAGGTGTCTTGTATGAAACACCTGCATCATCTGAGCCGTCCTGATATTTCCTTTGTTCGCAGGTTTTGCATTCGCCTTCCTCCAAAGCCTTCTGAGCCCCTTCTGCACCTGTCAGTGCATCAGAAGACTCCTCTCCCGGAACCGGCGCCTTCTTTTGTCCTGCCTGCGTTTCATCCCCATATTGAATGCGCATCCGTACAGCAAACTCTGCCGGATCCATTCCCTTCCTCAAAAAAGGAATCGCATAACTGACCCCGCTTGCTGCATTCGTGTTTACAGTTCCTACCGGGCGGATAGGCTCAACCGGCACGCCGATATTCGATGCCTGCCTTACCACCGGAACTGCTCCTGTCCTCTGCACAGGCTGTACTCTAGTTATCTGAGAAGCCCCGGCTGTTCTCATAGAACCATAATGTCCGTAATTATAAGCATACGGACTTGTTCCGGATACTCCTGCTATCATACACTCGCCCCCTTATTCAGAACCTCTCTTTTTTATCCTCTGCTTCCTACCACATTATCCCAGATACCGTTTACTTCCTCCACACATTCCATATAGATCTGTGCCATCTCATTCGTATGAAGTCCTAACTCTTCAGCTATAACTTTTATCTCCGTCCATTCTGCCCTCTCATAGAAAAGAAGCAGTTCGTACAGCCTTCCTGCCAGTCCTTCCTCAGAAATAAGGGCCGCTTTGACCTCTTCCACGATTGGAATATCCGCCAAAATCTCTTCCATTGGCGCATCAATCATATACTCCAGCGTGGAAAACATACCAAGAAGATAAGCATCCGAAGCATTGATCACAAAATTTTTAAGCTTTCTAACCAGTCTGGATGCAAAGTTTGCACGCATAAAGGAGGTCTTAAGGAGTTCCTCGGAAGCGCTGTCTGCTGTATTATCTTCAAAGCTCAGAAGATAGACCCATTGCTTCAACTGGTTAATTCCAACCCGCACCATAGCCTGACGTACAGAAGTGGTCTCCTGATGTGCCGCAAAATAGGACGAATTGGCCATCTTTAACAGCGCGTATGTCAAAGATGCATCCCTTCTTACAATCTCCTCCAGCATCTCAATATCCGGCTCATCCTTTGTAATCTCCATAATAAGCTGATATAGGTTACCCTGCATAAAGTCCATCTTGCTGGTCTTTGTCAGCGTAGCAGTAGAAATATAATTGCCTTCTACATAATCCACTCCAAGCTCTTTGGCATACTCATAAACCTCCTTGCTGTTTACGCCCGTAGCAATAAACTGCTTTTGGAAGCCATGAGCCATTTCAACCAGATTTACAATGGAACGCCTCTGCGTTTCATCCGTCTTATTGGAAATATCAACCTTAATATAATCTACATACTCCAGCATACTAAAATACTTTGGCGTAAACTGGAAATCATTAATTGCAAAATGATAACCTTCCTCTTTGTACTTCCCGATAATAATCGTCGCAAGAGAATGTACTACAATGTTATCCTCTATCTGGATAATCACCTTATCCTTATCAAAAATCTTCGGCGTATTCCGGAACAAAAGCGTCGGTGTAAATGTCATAAATGTCTTCTTATCCTTAAAGATACAGCCCGAATTCTCGGATAAAAAGGATACCATCGCATTAGCCGCTACGCTGTCCGTACTCGGATTATACAAACTGTCTTTATCCTCCTGGATCATAAGTTCATAACCCACGACTGCATCTGTCCGAATGTCCTTAATCGCCTGTCTTACTACACATTTTTCCATGCTATATCATCCCTCTTTCCTCCAGAAGCCGGTCCATCACCTGAACCAGGCGTCCAATCTCTGGCTTGGAAAGCTGTTCGTCTGCGCCCAGCTGCTTTCCTTTAATTCTCATTTCAGCGTTGATCAGGGATGAGAAAATAATAACCGGTATTCTCTTCATAATATCATCTTCTTTTACCAGCTTTGTCAGGCGGTGTCCGTCCATCTCCGGCATCTCAATATCTGTAATCAAAAGAGCCGCCTTATCATCAAAATCAGGCTCATTCCTCACGGACAGGAGATACTCCCAAGCCTCTTTACCATTATTAAAATTCTTGATATTCGCATAACCCGCACGGATCAGCGAATCCTTGATCATCTTAGTCAGAAGCAGGGAATCCTCTGCGAGAAGGATACTGTGTTCCCGTGCTATTCTATCGCCAAGCCTGTCGATTTCCTCTACCTGGATACTGGTTTCCGGCGCAATCTCTGCCACGATCTTCTCGAAGTCAAGAATCGTAACCAAATTACCGTTGCACTGCGCAATACCTGTAGCAACACCGTCATCCCCGCTTGTAATCGTCTTATCCGGCTTTTGGATATCCTCCCAGGAGATCCTGCTGATCCCTACTACTGTATGTACACGGAAGGCAATATCCATTTTATTAAAATTAGTAATTATGAATAAATCCCTGTCCTTTGTCTCAGCGACTTCGCCAGTCAGATATTTAGGAAGGTTAATTACAGTCATAAGGATCTCCCTCGGCTTGAAAATCCCCTCCACTGCCTCATGAGAATGAGGTATTGGCTTTACTTTGTCCGCCATCATAATTTCCCGTACTTTTGCTACATTGATACCATACAATTCCCCAAAGATAGTAAACTGCATAATTTCAATCTCATTTGTTCCCGATTCCAATAAAATCTCTGTATCAGCCATAACCACTTTCTCCTTTATATTCTCCGTATTACATATTTATCGACATAATATCCTTATATCTTAAGCTTTTTACAGCTTTCTCTCTGGCTTCCCGGCTGTCCGGACACATACCTGCCCGGTCGCTACATCCAGCGACATAGTTCTTGCATAGTTTGCGCCGGTATCTTCGGCGGACACACGCAAGCCCTCCATCATAAGTATCCTTTTGACATTCTGAGCATTCCGTTCACCGATATTGCCAAGCCCCCCCGGACCTTTCATCTCGAACATCTTTGCTCCGCCGGCAATCTTAATTACCAGCCTTCCCTTTCCAGCCCCAAACGCATACAGCTTACGCAGGGTTTCACGGATTCCTGAATCTGCATATTTCAATATATTGTTATCCGAAGCGCTTTTTTCCGGAAGCATAATATGAAGAAGTGCTCCCAGCTTAATCATCGGGTCATAGAAGGATATCCCTATACAGGAACCCAGTGCATAGGTAATCAATTCCCCTTCCTGCCTTGCAATCTTCATATCTGCGATTCCAACCGATATTTTTTTGGCCATTTGCTAACTCACTCCCAGCTTTTTCATTAGAATATTCAAGGATTCTACATCCGGGAGAAGAAGCATACTGCTATGCAAGGCCTTTTCATCAATCTTGAAGTCTCCTGTCACCATCATAATTCTATCCGAATGCTGACCCACCATTGCCATCGGCACACTCAATATACCGCCCAGCATATTTACGGTAAATTGCGGAACCGACAATTCAACCTCTACATTGGTTAACGACGATAATGCCGTAACATAAGAAGAAATCACGATATTGCCAATCTCAGTGAGAACGGAAGTATCAATTTCCTCCAATTCCAGGAGCTCTGCCCCTGTTTTTCCTAGCATCCTGAAAAGAATATCATCCGAGAAACTCTGCGGTACGATAAACAGCATAATACCCTGAATCTCTCCGCTCATCTCTACAAAAATCGCCGCAACAACATTCTCCGGATCCCCCATCTTTTCAATTGCTTCATTAAACTCTAAAATCTCTGCCCTTGGAAGCGACATCATAACCTTGGCATTCATCATGCTGGACAATGCTGTTGCCGCATTGCCCCCGCCGATACTTCCAATCTCTTTGAGAATATCCAGCTCCAACGCATTCATTTCTTCATACTTCTTTATTGCCATGTCTCACCCCGCTATGATCTTAATGTATTAATTGTACCCATGATCTCATCTGATGTCGTCACCATTCTGAGTGCAAGGGAATACGCTCTCTGTGCTTCAATCGTTCTGGTTATCTCTTCTGCTGTGTCAACTCCGGACATCTCAAGTGTATGGTCTACCATCTTCGCTCCAGGCATAAGGAACGGCGCCCCGTTCTTAGCCACCGGAGAAAATTCATTGTTACCCAAACTCAGCATTCCATCCAGAATATCAAATCCAAACACGCCGATTTCTCCACCCAATTCACCATCTGTGACAAGAATCGGGTTTTGGTTCTGATCCAGCACAAAATTACCATTATCATTTACCAGATAGAACTCCGTTCCACGTTTTGATAGACTGAAATGACCATTTCTCGTATAGGTGATCTCACCGGTAATCGGACTTCTCAGCATAAAAAATCCCTTTTCCACAATCGCATAATCATAATCGCCCTGAGTTGTCACAAAACCGCTGGGGTCAAATTTCGTATCCGTCTTCTCGACAACCACGCCTGTTCCTGCCTTAAGCGGCGTATCTTCCCCGTTATAATTGTTCAGATTATAGTACATCAAATCTGAAAATACTGCCGACTTAGACTTGTAGCCATAGTTGTTCACATTTGCAAAGTTATTAGCAATTACATCTAGTTTTCTCTGCTCTTCCATTGCACCTCTGGCCGCTGTGTAAAATGATGTATACATATGATGTCTCCTCTCCAGTTTCTATGTTAATTTCGATTCATTTTCCTATGTTGCCGAACCCAAAGTGACAATCTTTCCTGTTAACTGGTCATAGATCTTCAGAATCTGAGCAGACCCCTGAAGCACCCGCTGGCCGCTCATCATTCTGGTCATCTGCTCTGCCATATTTACATTCGAGTATTCGGTATAGCGCTGCGTCACCTTCGCAGTCGATGCCTGCGGCGCCGCTCCATTTGCCTGGAATACGCCTCCGGTAATCTTGGTAAGCTGATTATAATCTGCAAAATCCACAATCTGCAGCTGGCCGAAAGTCTGCAGGCCGTCCTCCGTAGTAATATTCCCCTGGGAGTCAATACCCACCTCATCCGTTGTAAGCTGGATCGGCCCGTTAGTTCCCATCACGCGTCCGATTCCCGGCAGGACAAGATATCTCTGATCATCCAGATTAAATGAACCGTTTCTTGTATACACAACACCATTATTTGTCTGAATAACGAAGAAACCATTTCCTGTCAGGCCTACATCCAGCGGACTTCCGGTCTCTCTCAGCCCGCCTTCGCTGTAATCGGTCACTCTCTCATCCGCAATATTCATCCGGGATACCGTGCCTACCTGCGTCTTCCCATACTGATCGTAGCGGTAAATCATCTCTTCCCGGAAAGTGCTCTCTATCAAGCGGTCTTCCTTGTAACCCGGAGTAGATACATTCGATATATTATTACTGATAATATTCATATTCCGGTTTTGTGTGATCATGTTTGAAGCTAAATCATAATACCCCTGAAACATCTTTCCTCTCCTTCTCTTCGTTAAATTTTTCCATATGTTTACGTAGTTTCTTGATCGCATTGGCATGTATCTGTGAAACCCTCGGCTCGCTGACCTGAAGTACATCCGCAATCTGCCTCATATTCAGTTCATCTATATAATACAGGGATATTACAAGCTGTTCATTCTCCTTCAGCTTGTTGATTCCCTCTGCCAAAACCCCGGCAAGCTCCTTCTTTAGGAATTGATCTTCCGGCTGCTCCTGCGAATCCCCATGAGTCAGCCTTACACCGATCTCATTTCCCTGAGCCTCCGCCAGCACCATATCCAGAGACAGAATATTGAAAAGCGCGGCCTTCCTCATCGTATCATGGTACTTCTCTGTCGAAATATCCAGATACTCCGTCACCTCCTGTACAGAAGGATAATACCCAAGTTTATTATATAACGTTGTTACCGCTTCTTCAATATCTCTTGTGTTCTTTCTTGTACTTCTCGGTACCCAGTCCTGCTTTCTTGCCAGGTCAATGATCATTCCCTTAATCCGTTTTGATATGTAAGTCTCAAACTTTACCTTCTTATCAAGGTCAAATTTGTCAATCGCGGACATGATCGCAATGACACCCTCATTAATGATATCATCTACCTGTACAAAGCTGAGATAAATATCACGCATTTGAAGCGCAATGCTTTTCACAAGATAGATATAACGCATGACTATTTCCTGCTTTATCTCCAGACTTCCTGTCTCTTTATACAATTTTAAAAGTTCTTCATTTGACTTTTCTTTGTATAACTCCTGTGTCCCCATAGTAACGCTCCATTAGCTGCTGTTTTAAAGTGTAATATTTCCAATCGCCTGTATTTGGATGTTATTGCTGATTTCATTAAATGACAGCACATACACATCCGGGAAGAACTGCTCGATCAAACGGTAGAAATGTACCCTCACCACCTGACTGGTCAGCACAAGCGGCGGCTGACCGAAGTCATGGAACTTCTTCACCTCATCCGACAGCTGCGTGATAACATTCTGCATCACGTCCGGGCTGAGCGCAAGATACATGCCGTGCTCTCCCGTAGTCAGGCTTGTAATAATATTTTTCTCCAGCTCGGCATCTAGTGTTACCACCTTCATGCTTCCGCCTTCACAGAACTTCCTCGTAATGGTCCGCTTCATTGCCACACGGATATTCTCCGTGATTGTCTCAATATCTTTAACTGTCATGGACGAATCCACGATCGTCTCCATGATCGTCTCCATATCCTTAATCGGAATACCTTCCTTCAGCAGATTCGTCAGAATCTTCTGGAAGTTTCCATAGGAAATCAATGTGGGGATCAATTCCTCCACCAGCTCCGGAGACTGCTTCTTCATATTATCAACCAGACGCACAACCTCCTGCCTGTTCAAAAGCTCATGCGCATGCTTCTTCACCGTCTCGGACAAGTGTGTCAGCATAACAGACAGCGGATCAATAACCGTATATCCATAAATCTCCGCCATTTCCTTCTTATCTACAGTAATCCACTTACTTGGTATACCATATGCAGGCTCGATCGTATCGATACCATCCAGCTCTTTTTCCGGATTCGGCGGCTCTAATGCCAGGTAATAATCAACCAGGATCTCTCCCTTGGCAACCTCTTCGCCCTTAATCTTTATTACATATTGGTTTGTATTCAGACTGGAGCTGTCGCGCAGGCGGATCGACGGAATCACAAGACCCATCTCCTGAGCATACTGTCTCCGGAATATGACAATACGGTCAATCATCCTTCCGCCGCTTTCCTCGTCCACAAGAGGAATCAGGCTGTAACCGAACTCCATCTCGATCGGCTCTACTGTAATCAGTGAATATACACTGTTGATATCCTTGAAATCCTCTTCCTCTGTAACCTGAACCTGTTCGCCGTCTGCCATTCCCATTGCTGCCGCCTGTGCATCCGGCACGGCCATTTCTTCCATACGCCGGGAAAGCTGCCATCCGCCGAGCATCAATGCAAGAGAAACAACTGCAAGCTGGAACTTCGGCATTCCTGGAACTGCAAGCAGAATCGCAAGCACACCGCCGGTCATCATAATGGCTCTCGGCTGCGCCATAAACTGTCTCGTCACATCCAGATTCAAGCTATCCTCTGCCACTGCACGGGTAACGATCATACCGGTGGCAGTAGAAATAAGCAGCGAAGGAATCTGTGACACAAGACCGTCTCCGACCGTTGCAATCGAATACACCGACAAGACTTCCGTAAATCCCATGCCGCCCTGCACCATACCGATGATACAGCCGCCGATAAAGTTGGTAGCCGTAATGATCAGGGACATGATCGCGTCACCTTTTACAATCTTTGTGGCACCATCCATGGAGCCGTAGAAATCTGCCTCCTTCTGGATCTTGTGGCGTCTCTCCTTCGCCTCCATCTCATCGATCAGGCCGCTCCCAAGGTCTGCATCAATAGCCATCTGTTTACCCGGCATAGCGTCCAGCGTAAATCTTGCCGCTACCTCAGAAACACGTTCTGCACCCTTGGTAATAACGAGAAACTGAACCAATACGATGATCAGGAAAATGATAACTCCGACAACTACATTGCCCTGCAGGACAAAATCTCCCATCGCCCGGATCACAGCGCCTGCTGTACCGGAATTTCCAAGAATACTTCGCGTTGTAGAAATATTCAGTCCGATCCGGAACAGGGTCGTAATAAGAAGCATGGATGGAAAGATAGAAAATTCCAACGGCTCCTTAATGTTCATACTAATCAGAAGTATGATCATCGACAGGGAAATATTCAAAATAATCATTACGTCTATCAAGAACGTATTCAGCGGTATGATCAACAGCAGTACGATCATAACTACGATCAATGACACCGCGCTATTCATTATCTTCTTCATGTTCTACCCCAGCTTTTTATTCATACGGAATACCTTAACAAGGATCTCCGCTACCACTCCATAATACTCAGCCGGTATCTCTGAGTTCAGCGGAGTTGATGCATAAATTCCCCTTGCAAGCGGTTTATTCTCAATAACCGTAACATTACTCTGCTCTGCAATCTCAACGATCTTAAGAGCAATATGATCCTGCCCTTTTGCAATCAAGACCGGAGCATTGTCATGGTCAATATCATACTTTAACGCAACAGCAAAATGCGTAGGGTTACGGATAATAACATCCGCATCCGGCACGGCCTGCATCATTCTGCTTCTTGCCATCTTCTGCTGCAGGCTTCGGATTCTGCCCTTGATCTGCGGATTACCTTCTGTCTGCTTATATTCTTCCTTGACCTCTTCCTTGGTCATCTTGATGCCTTTCTCATAAGACCATCTCTGATAGAAGAAATCAAAGCCTGCAATTGCCGCAAAAATCAAACCAATCTGTAGAACCATCCCCATGATCTCCTCCAGCACATAGGAAAAGCCTGCGGCCGCATTCATATCCATCATACGGGCAATCACGATAATCTCACTCTTCAAAATCCTATAGAGCACCGCCGATAAAATCACAATCTTTAAGGAAGCCTTCAAAAGCTCCACAATATTTTTTGCGGAGAATAGATTCTTAATCCCGTTCAGCGGATTCAGCTTCTTTAGGTTGAATTTCACCGGCTTCATGGTAAACAGGAACCTTGTCTGGATTCCGGTTACAATGATGCCGATTGCCATGCTGATAACCCCTATTGGGAAAATACATTTGGAAAGCTCCTTTGCCGAAGTCATGCCAAGTTCCTGCAGCATCCCCAGCGACAGCTCCTCCACACTGCTGATCGATGATATCAAATATACCATCATATTCCTCATGGAGCGGAAAATCGTCGGAAAATATATCTGCAGAAAGTAAAAACATCCAAAAAGCGAAACAACAACAATAACATCCTTACTGCTGGCCACACGGCCTTCTTTTCGCTCTTCTCTCCGCTTTTTAGGCGTGGCTCTTTCGGTTTTTTCACCTGCTCCGCCTGCCAACTGTACTCACTTCCAATCTATACGAATGTCAGGATACCCTGAACCGTTTTCATCATTTCAGACAATATTCTGTTCAAATGACTGCCGATCGGCGAAAACAGAATAGCTAAAAGGCCCAGCCCAACAATTATTTTCAATTGAATATTAATAACAAAAATACTAATCTGAGGCACCACTTTATTCATAATTCCGATGCCTACCTGTACCAGAAACTCCGCCGCCAGTATCGGAAGCGAAAGTCTGATTCCCAGCTCCGCACACTGCAGGAAAATCTCTATCATCCTGTCAGCAAGCCCCTGCGTGATCACTATCCCGCCATAGGGGACAACCTCTCCTGATGTAATAAGTATCTTCATCAATGCCAGATGACCGTCTACCGCAAAGAACAGCAGCACAAACCATGTTTGGAGCACGCTTCCGGTCACAGCTATCTGAGAATTGCTCTGAGGGTCATACACCGTGGCCATCGTCAATCCCAGCTGAAAATCTATAACATAGCCGCCGAACGTAATTGCAAAAAAGAACAATTCCATTGCATATCCGATTACATATCCTACGGCAAACTCCTTCATCAGAAAGAACCCGAACTGCAGGGTATTTGTAATCTCAAAGGCTGACTCCACAGACGCCAGGTATATTGTAACCGTCAAGGCCAGAATAATCCCTGATTTCACGGTCATCGGTATATTTCTTCTTCCAAGCAGCGGATTAAACAATATCATCCCCGACATTCTCATCATAATAAGAGAAAACAGGGTCAGCTGTGCAGCCGTATCAAACGCCATATCGTCACTCCCCGTTCTATCCCTCTATCATCTGGAATATCCTGACTGTAAAATCCTGCAGCGACTGAAGCATCGAACCTCCGGTAAATACAAGAATCAACCCGATTACCAGAAGCTTCGGCACAAATGTGATCGTCTGCTCATGAATCTGCGTTGCGGCCTGAAAAATTGCAATCAGTATACCTACCAGCATACTAATTACCAGAAGAGGGCCGGCAAGCTGCACTGACATCACAAACACTTCATACATCAAATCTCCAACTTCTCCGTTTGTCATCTATATAGGCCTCCCTCTCCGTTATGTGTTAAAGCTGTCCACAATAGTCTTAAATAACATCTCCCATCCATTCACTGTTATAAACAGCAGAAGCTTGAACGGAAGTGAGATCATTGCCGGTGGCAGCATCATCATTCCCATAGACATCAATGTACTGGAAACAACAATATCTATCAGTAAAAACGGGATATACAACAGAAATCCCGCGGTAAACGCCCTCTTCAATTCGCTTGTCATAAACGAGGGGATAATAACTGTAATCGACAGGTCTGTCAGTTCCTCCACCTCCTGTATATCCTCCTCAGCCAGATCCGTGAACAATGCCAGAGAGCTTTTCTCTGTATTCTTAAGCATAAATCTCTTAATCGGGTCCTGTGCCCGGTCAAAAAACTCCTCTGTAGAAATTTCCTGATTCTGATAAGGCTGATAGGCCTCTGTATTCACTTCACCTATAATTGGATCCATAATAAAAAGCGTCAAAAAGATAGAAATACCTACCAGCACCATATTCGGCGGTGTCTGCTGGACTCCAAGCGCATTTCTCAAAAAAGAAAGAATGATTATGGTTCTCGTAAACGAGGTCATCATAATCAGGAGAGAGGGCAGAAGTGATATAATCGTCAGAAGTAACAATATATCTAATGTAGGAACCTGGCTGCCATTAACATTAATCAGTGAGTCATACACTAGTCTCTACCTCCTCTTTTTGCTCAAGTCATTGAGCTTTTCCATCATCGCCTTAAAGTCCAGAGCGCCTGCCCCGCCCTCTTCCTCATCCGGCGCGAGTGGAAAAAGCTCTTCGTCCTGAAGCTCGGACAGAACATGAATCTGACCCGCAGTAATTCCCACAAGGAGGTATTTCCCGCTGACCTGTATAATTGCAATATGTCTGTCCTGTCCCATCGTAATCTGATCAATCAGGCGCATATAACGGGAACTGCTGCTCTTTGACAGTCCCCTGCCTATATATTTACTTGCCAGATAGCTTCCGTAAATGATAAGCAGTACTACAAGAAATGTAGCAATTACTCTCCACATACAATTCCTTCCCTACTCTAATGCGAGCAAATTGACCTTCATTATTTCCGTAATCCTGACTCCGAAATTATCCTCCACAACAACAACATCGCCTTTTGCAATACATTGTCCATTTACATATAGATCCACCTGCTCTCCGGCCAGTTTGTCCAGAACAACCAGCGAACCTTTCGTGAAATCAAGAATATCTTTTACAAACTTTTTAGTTCTTCCGATTTCTACTGAAATCTCAAGAGGAACACCCATGATCAGTTCCATGTTCTCCTCCTGCTCAGCCTCAAGCACAATATCTCCGCTTGGCTTCAAATTGGTCTGAGACGGACTCTGAACATGGATCATCTTCGGCTCCGGCGCCTTCTTCTTCTCCTGCATAGACTCCTGCATTGCCTGCTGCATCGTCTGCATCTGCTGCATCATCTGCTGCATCATCTGCATCTGCATCATAGAAAGCTCTGGATTTACAGCTGTTACCGGCTGCATAACCGGCTGTGCGGGCTGCTGTACCGGCTGCGGTGCCCCAGACTGTACTGGCTGCGGTGCTGGTGCCGGTTGCGGTGCTGGTGCCGGCTGCGGTGCGGCCGGTTCCTCTGCTCCTCCTGCCAGCAGCTTCTCGATCTCTTCCTGAGACAGTGTTCCGCCTCCTCCTGACGATGCCGCTGGCGCGGGCTGCGGTGCGGCTGGTTCCTCTGCTCCTCCTGCCAGCATTTTTTCAATCTCTTCCTGAGACAATGCCTTGCCTCCAGATGCCGCCTCTGGTTCTGCCGGCGCTTCTGAACCTACCGGTTTCCCATCCGCACCAATTTCAATAATCTGATCTTCCGGAAGGAAACCTCTTACCAATCCTTTTGCCAGCTCCATCGGCATTACATTGAAGAATTCACTCTCCAGCTTATCTGCTATCTTAAGAGTAAATACTACAACCACCTTCGGACTGTCATCTACAAAATATTTATCAATAAACTCCTGTTCGTCCTTCACTTCAAATGAAATTGGCGTGGAGATATTAACCATTCTCCCCAGGAACTCCGACAGTGCTGTAGAGGACGCACCCATCATCTGGTTCATTACCTCACAGACTGCACTGATGTTAATTTCATTCAGCTCAAACTCTTCGTCAGGCATCTCCATGCCCATGAGCATTTCCACGATCACCTTTACATCATGCCTCTTAAGAAGCATAACGTTTTCGCCTTCCAGACCGGCAACATAAGTTATCTCAACGCCCACGGCCGGTTCCACCCTGTCCATTTCAAATTCTTCTTTTGAAACAATATTGACAACCGGTGTTGTAATATCTACTCTGGCGTTCAACATCGTGGAAACCGCTGTCGCAGAGGAGCCAAGGCTGATATTCAATATCTCGCCTATTGCGTCTATTTCCATTTTACTAAAGCATTCAGAAGCCATACTTACCCTTCTCTCTTTCCGGGGGAATTATCCGCCGTTTTTATTTTCCAATCTCCAATGCTTTTTGCGCCATCAGTTTGATTGCGTTGAAAGCTGTAATATTCGCCTCATAGGATCTGGTCGCGGACATGCCGTCTATGGTTTCCTTAACCGGGTCAACATTCGGCATCATAACATAGCCGTCCTCATCCGCATCCGGATGATCCGGATCATAAACCGGATTCAAGTCCCTCTGATCTTCTATAATCTCAGTTACCTTCACACCGCCTTTTGCAGCAGCCGTGCTCCTGTTCAAAGCAGTGTTAAATTTGGTACGGAATGTGGTAGAAGGCACTTCCTGCAGGACTACCATCTTTCTCCGGTATGGCCCGCCGCTTTCCGTTCTAGTCGTATTTGTATTGGACAGATTTTCGGCCGCAATGTCCAGTCTCTGTCTCTCAGCTGTCAATCCCGACGCACTGATGTCAAATGAACTCAAAAAAGACATATCTGTTCCTCCTCAAATTAACCAAGGATTTTCTTAACTGTAGACAAGATACGTTCCGGCTTAAAAGGCTTAACGATAAAATCCTTTGCCCCGGATTTGATAGAATCCATAACCATCGTCTCCTGTCCCATAGCAGAACACATAACAATCGTTGCATTCGGATCCATACCCTTGATCTCCTTCAGTGTCTCAAGGCCGTCCTTATTCGGCATCGTAATATCCATGAACACAAGGTCAGGCTTTTCGGCAGCATACAAATCGACAGCCTTTGCGCCATCCTCTGCCTCAACAAGATCTGTATATCCGGCCTGCGTCAATGTAGTTTTTAACATCATTCTCATAAATGCCGCATCGTCTACTAACATAATTTTTGCCATTTTTTTTACCTCACTTTTTTGTTCTCATTGTAATTGTAATTTATATACTCAGATAATTCAAAGGATTTATCTGGTAATTATACCGCTACATCTTCATTCTTTACTTCCAATATACGATTCTCTATCTTAACCGCCATATTCTTGTTATGTACTCCCAGCTGGCCGTTAAACCACGGCTGTCCTTCTATATACAGAGATATCAGTGAATTCTGCGGTTTATTCAGATCAATCACATCTCCCACATGAAGATTATATACATCGTCCAGACTAAGCTGCGCTGTACCCAGCTGTGCCATGACATTCATCTTGGACTCCCGAATGCTCTCCATAATATCGTCGCGGTTATTCCTGAGTGCATTCGCACCCTTATTCGCCAAATGCTTCGTCTTATCGATAATCTCAAAGATACCGCTTAAGAGAGTTCCAGGAATACAGATATTCATTGCTCCTTCAATATCCCCCATCTGAATCCTCAGCATAACAATTACTACCGTCTCATCTACGCTGATTCCCTGAAACATGCTTGGGTTCTCCTCCACACCGGCAAATTGCACATCCAGCTCCGTATAGTTAGCCCACACATCCTTTGTGATTGCTATCAGATAGCGGATAATCTTAGCGTACAGATCCAGCTCAATATCTGTATAGGTATAGGACAGATCAACCGTCATGTCCGTACCCATTCCTCCCAGCATCCGGTCTATCATTGTTCCCATCAAGGATGGTGCAATATGAAATACCATGGGCGGATTGGTGGAATGATCCTGCAGCCCTACATCCACAAGTGTAATAACATCTGACTCGTTCAGCGCATTACTGAATTCATAATACCTCTGTTCTTCTACATCTACAACCTCTACCACACTGGCTACCCGGAATAGACCATTGATCTGGGAAGAGGCCACTCTGGAATAATTGTCATAAATGCTCCGGAGCATCTTCAGTTTATCCTTTGTATACTTCTTAGGACTGTAAAAGTCATATTTTCTATGACTTTTCTCAACTTTTTTCGGCTCCTCTGATGCACTGTCCGGTTCACCGCCATTCTGCATCGAATTCAGCAGCGCGTCTATCTGACTTTGTGATAATACATCTGCCATTCTAACTTCCTACCTTCGCTTCATTATTGCCGGCCCATTTCTTCATAATACTGTTCAAGGCTCTGTTCTACGGAATCTGACTTTGTGATCAAAAGCTCAACCCTGCGGTTCTTTGCCCGGTTCTCTTCTGTATCAAACGGTGCAATCGGGCGGTGCTGCCCATACCCGATTGCGGAAATATTCTGCGGCGGTACATTGATCCGCTCCTGAATATATGCCGCAACCCTCGCCGCACGCTCAGCCGAAAGAACCCGGTCCCCTGTTGCTTCATTTGGAACATTTGGATCCGCCTGTGTAGTATGACCCAGCACCTGAATCTCTTTAACAGAGCCGCTGACTCCTGCAATAATAGCAGAGAACTGCCCCAAAATAGTCTCTCCGCCTTCCTTGATAATGGAACTGTCCCCGTCAAAGAATACATTATCCCGAAAGGTAATAAATGTATAACCGTCTCCCTTAAATAGTTCTACCTCTCCGTCAAGTCCTGCTTCCTCCACGGCCTTTTTCAGACTTTCATATAGTTCGTCGAACTCATCCATGTCTATCTGTTCCGTATCGACTCCTCCAGGAACCTCATCATTCGCATCAATGTCCGGATTTTCTGCAATCTGCGAAACCTCTTTTGCATCCGGGTTAAAGCTCTTAACAATCTGTATCCACTTCGCCTGATCAATGGTTGAAATGGAATAAAGGAGTACGAAAAAACATAACAGCAGCGTTACAAGGTCACCATAGGTGTCCATCCAATTGGCGCCGCCGCCTTCCTTCTTTTTTCTTTTCATAGTACCCTCCTATTCCTCGTCCTTACCTTTTTTGCCCTTCTTACCCTTTTCCGGAGCCGCATCCGGATCGAGAACCTTCAAACGGCGTTTCTGAGAAATATATGTAACAAGCTTTTCTTTCAGGAACTTTGGATTATCTCCCGCCTGAATTGCAAGGATACCTTCAATCATAATCTGTTTATACAGCATCTCTTCATCATTTCTCACGCTAAGCTTATTTGCAATCGGTGAAAAAAGCAGATTCGCGAGCATACAGCCATAGAACGTGGTAATCAGCGCCGTTGCCATCGCAGGACCGATGTCAGAGGCTCCGTCACCGTCCAGATTCATACCCTTTAACATATTTACCAGACCTACCAGGGTACCAATCATACCAAATGCCGGCGAGAATGCTGATGCCTTATTATATAGGCCGATTCCTTCCTCATGTCTTGCCGCCATAGCATCCAGGTCGTTCTCCATCAGGGAACGCACTTCTTCCGGCTCGGTCGCATCCACAATCAGCATGATCCCCTGTTTAAAGAACGGGTCGTCAAGCTCGTTCGCCTTCTCCTCTAATGCCAGTAATCCGTTCTTTCTTGCAAGCTGTGCCATCTCTTCCAGCGTATTCACTAACTCCGCAATATTATATTTGTTGCCTTGGATCAGCATCTTAAAATGTCCCGGTATTGTCTTTAACATTGAGAGCGGATAACTCATAACCACCGCCGCAATAGCGCCGCCCACAACAATCGCGAGCGACTCCGGATCCCAGAAGTTGCCCAGCTTAGCAGGAGTAATGCCGACAAATATAATCAGCACCATACCTATGACTAATCCTAAAATACTAGTAATATCCACGTTATCTTCACCGCCTTAATCTTTCTCTATCTATCTGTATGGTAACAATGGATCCGTCCATTGTACTCAATTATTTTCTCTACTATTTCCTCCGCACTCTCCTTCACAATGTAAAATTTCCCATTCATCAGTACGATTTTAGATTCTGGAATGAATTCCACTGCTTCTATCTGCGTAGAATTCAATAAAACCTGCTGATTATTCAGCTTTGTCAGCATTATCATAATACACATCCTCGCATATTTCAAGCATATCCGGGATATTACCTGAATATCCCGGTATGCGGATAACTCATTTACTATTTACAACTTATCATTATCTCTTCATGTTAACTAATTCTGCCAGCATCTCATCCGTTACCGTGATGATCTTAGAGTTTGCCTGAAAACCTCTCTGGGCTGTAATCATATTAGAAAATTCATTCGCAAGGTCTACATTCGCCATCTCCAGATATCCGCCCTTGATCTTACCAGACGGACCGCCGTTCGGCTTATCAGCCTCTACATCTCCGGCATTGGCGCCCGGTGTGTAGTAGTAGCCGCTGGTCTTCTCCAGACCGTTCGGGTTCTCTACCGTAACAAGGGCAAGCTGACCGATTGCGATGGAACGGTTCTGCTTATCCACGCCGATGATGGTTCCGTCCTCATTGATCTTGTAGCTCTGGATCTCATACTGCCTTCCAGTGTTTGGATCTGTCGGGATACGGATTGCAGATAATTCATTTGCATACTGGGCCGGGCTTCCTGCTACGTGTGCTTTTCCATCTGTCACAACCGCGCCGGCAAACATACTTGTCACCGTAGCCGGATTCGGATCCGGGCCTTTTTCATTCCTTGTTATCAAAATATTAACCGTTCCCCCTGTGCCATTCCCATCTTCTTGCGGATAGCTCGGTTCAACTGTATATCCATTAAGAGGACCAGCGGGTATAGGCGGGGTGACATTTGCATTTCCTGCGGTAACCGCAGCCGCAATCCAATCGTTAATCTGGTCATCAAATTCTGTCGACTGACTCGGGAAAGAAACGCCTCCTATTGTAACTGTAAACCCAGTTGCAGGCGCTGTAGCCGGGGCAACTGTTACCTGTGCCTGATCCGCCTTATACTCTGCTTTTGTAGCCGGCGTCTCTGGAATACCCGTTCCGTCTACCAATGCATATCCATATACATAACTTCTCTGATCATCTACTAAATATCCGTTGTTATCCACACGGAAAATACCAACCCTTGACAGGAACAAACCGGAATCCGCTACATTGGTAAAACTTCCGTTTACCATATTACCTACCAGAAAGAACCCGGTACCATCAATCATACAATCCAGAGGATTGGAGGATGGCGACGGAGCGCCTGTTCCAAATTCATTCGTGATAGAAGAAAGGGTGGAACCATAACCAACCTGGGACGCGTTACGTCCGCCGGCTGCCCCTGCCATTGCGCTTCCTCCGGAACCGTTGATCGAATTCGCATACATCGAATCCTGAAAGTTGTAGCTGTATGATTTAAAGCCCCATGTATTTACATTTGCAATATTATTACCAATTACGTCCATCTTTGATTGATGGGATTTCAGTCCTGCGACTGCTGCAACCATTGATCTGACCATTTTCTATTACTTCCTTTCTTTACTTTCATCTGCTGTCTACAGGCACCTGCGAATCGCACAGATGCCAAACCCCCATAAATGGTCCGGCTTACATTAAGACAGCGCTGTCAATGTTTGTAAAAATATTTTCTTTCATCTCCGCTCCCGACATTGTTGTTACTACGATATTGTTGGGAACATTCACGATAAAGGCTCCGCTCTCACCAATGACAACTACATCCTTCGCACCCTTTTCCTGTGCTTTCTTCACTGCCCGATTCAGGTTATTAAGGAGGCTGTCTGTCATCTCAATCCCCCTCTGCTGCACTCTTTGGGCCGCATGCTTGGAGAACTGAACGGACTGCGCTTTATTCGATTCATTTTGCAGAAGCTCTGCAAATTGTACTTGATTACCAGTATTTGCTCTTGTCTGCAGCGCAGCCTGTGCATGCTGCAGCTTAAGTGCGCCGGCATTCGTAATCTGATTCACATTGTTCATCAATGATCCACCGCCTTTAGCTTTGCACTCTATTGTCTGTTTTGTGATTATTCCTTCTCAGGCGCTTCCGGAACCTCACCTACAGACATTACCTGTGACAATTCGTACTTCTTGCCGTCTACATATACGGAGGTTGCTCCTGTAAGGTCCACCCCTGTTACAGTTCCCTTCTTGTAAGTAACCTTTGTTTTCCCGTCCTCATCCTTCTCGCCGTTTGGATCCGGAATGGCAACCGTTACTTCTTTACCAAGAAGACCTGTCGAATAGCTTGTTAATGTTACCGTTGAAAGATTATTTGTTACTGTTGAGAAGTTTGCAACCGCCTGGGTCAGCTTCTCCATAGCGCTCATAGAGGACATCTGTGTCATCTGGTTCATCATCTCGCTGTTGTCCACAGGATTTGTCATATCCTGATACTGCAGCTGTGCCGCCATAAGCTTCCAGTAATCATCCGTAGTCAGCGTGTTGCTGGACGCGGCGGATGACTGTGATGCCTTTGTGGAATCATAAAGATACTTGGCCGCATCACTCATTAATGTAGTTGATTCTACTGCCATCTTATTAGTCTCCTTCTTTTTTATTTCTTCATAAATCTTATACTGTCAGGCCGAGTCTCAGCTTCTGGAGGAAATCCTGAGTATCTTCTGGATTCTGTTCCTTCTTCTCGTCCTTCGGCCGCTCCTGCTCACCATTCTGGCCGTTCTTCTGATTCTCATCTCTAGTCTGGTTCAGATAATCATTCTCCTGCTTATCCACAACAATTGTCGTCGTTCCTCCCAGATTCTTGTCAATAATCTGACCAATCTCGCCTGCATTACGTCCTAAGATGTCAAATGCCTTCTTCTCAGAACACATGATAGACACAGTTGCCTGGCCCTCCTGATAGAGAATCTTTACTGCAATCTTTCCAAGGTTTGCCGGCTCGATATGTATCTCGAATTCCTGCACGCCCTCTGAAATCTTTGCCATCAGCTGATCTGTCACCTTCTCCGGAAGCTCCTCTGGCTGCGGAACCTGTATTCTAGCTGTCTCCTGAGGCTTCATCTCCTGCACTGCGGGCGCTGTGGAAGGCTCTGGATTCTGAACCGGAACTGCCTGCTCTGCCAGATGGCTATCCGGCTGTGCCATACTTCCCTGCTCTCCCGATGTCTCAGCCTTCTGTTGTACGGGCGCCGCTTTTGTCTCCGGCTGTGCCTCCTGTACAGGCTGTTCAGTCTGGAATCTCACCTCTCCCGCCGCCTTTTCGGGTTCTGCCTGCTGTACCCGAACGGTCTCTGCCATCTGCACCTCTGCGGTCTGTTCCGCCATATCCGGAACAAGCTCTGTATCAGGCACAAGCTGTACCTCCTCAGGCATCACTTCCACAACGGCTGTCTCAGGCTCTGGCTGGATCATCTCCGGCCGGAAGTTCTGTGCCATCTGATAGGCGGCAAGCAGTCCGTTATTCTGAACCTGCTCTTCTTTTCCGGCTTCCTCCTGCGCATTATCCGCCTTTGCAGGCTCTTCCTTCTCCTGCTCCTTCACCGGCTCAGTCTTCTCTGTCTTCGCATCCTTGGATACATCCTTGCTGGCATTATCATTCTGCCCCTGAAGAAGCTTCTTGAAATCATCCGAGCTTTCTCTGACCTGGCCTGCAGACTTTGCGCTGTCTGTCCCGCGTAAATTGATGTCTGACATCTTTACGCTGATTTTGTCCATTGCTTTCTCCTCCTTTCTCTAAATTAAAATCTCTATAGTAATCTGCAATTGCAGGATTACCCGGTAAGCTTCGCCATCGCACTCTTTGTGGCTACAAATTCTTCAATAAACTGCTCTTCCTCTTTCTGAACCTCTTTATTGTACGCATCCAGCTTCTTTTCCTTCAGCTTATCAATAGAGGATGTCTCTTTCTTTGCCTCTACCACTTCATTCCTTTTGGCTTCTTCCTTCACCCTTAGCTGCTTTAAATGCTCCTTCTTCTGCAATATCTGCAGTCCCAGTGATTCCAGATAATTCTCATATGTATGGATCTCCCGGATCGTTACACCATCCATCTTATTCTGCCTGAGTTCCTCGGTACACTCCTGATGCCGCCTCTCCAGCTCTTCTATAGCCCGCTCACATTCCCTGACCTTCGCTAATATCCTCGCATGCTCCGCCTTCAAGCCGTCAAGCACCTGTTCCTTATATCTAAGCACTGTATCTAATGCAAAGTAGAATTTCTTCACTTCATTATCCTCTTCATCATCTCAACCGATTCTTTCACAGAAAAACTTTCATCAATCTTCTGCATCAGAAAATCATTGACTCTGTCAATCTTCGCCACAGCCTTATCAAGCCTGGGATTCGTCCCCGACTTATATGCACCGATAGAAATCAGATCCTCATTCTTTGAATATACGCTTAATGTATCCCGCATCCATGCCGCCGCCCTCCGGTGTTCATCCGGAACTATATTCGTCATAAGACGGGAAATACTTGCATTTACATCAATTGCCGGGAAATGATTCTCATTGGCAAGCTTTCTGGATAGGACGATATGTCCGTCCAGAATACCGCGGACCGTATCCGCAATGGGCTCGTTGGTGTCATCGCCCTCTACCAGCACCGTATATACGCCGGTAATAGAACCCTTCTCAAAGTTGCCGCTCCGCTCTAAGAGCTTCGGAAACTCCGCATAAATAGAAGGGGTATAGCCTCTTGCAACCGGCGGCTCTCCGGTTGCAAGCCCAATCTCACGCTGAGCCATAGCAAATCTCGTAAGTGAATCCATCATCAGCAGCACGTCCTTGCCCTGATCCTTGAAATACTCTGCAATCGTCGTTGCAACCAGCGGACACTTCATACGCAGCATAGCAGGCTGATCCGATGTCGCCACCACCAAAACGCTTCTCTTCAAGCCCTCCGGTCCCAGATCTTTCTCAACAAACTCCAGAACCTCCCGGCCTCGCTCACCTACCAGCGCGATCACATTAATATCCGCTTTAACATTCTTTGCGATCATTCCTAACAGCGTACTCTTTCCCACACCGCTTCCTGCAAAGATGCCGATACGCTGCCCCTTGCCGATGGTATTCAAACCATCAATCGCCTTAACACCGAACTCCAGCGGTTCCGTAATCGGCGGCCGCTTCAGCGGATTGATATAAGTGTTCTCAACATAATAGTATCTCGGTGACGGGAACGGCCCCAGATCATCCATGGGGTTCCCTGTAGCATCTATAATCCTGCCCCGCAGAAACTCTCCCACCGGTATCTTTAACCGGCGCTTGGTATTCCTGACAAAGCTTCCTGCCGCAACGCCGCTGATATTCTCGTATGCCATAAGCTGCATCTTGTCGCCCCGGAATCCTACAACCTCCACCGGGATCTGCCTGTGTTTCTCTTCATTATAGATCATGGCAATATCGCCGATGCTCGCCCGGTTCCCCGAGGACTCCATAGCCATTCCGACAACATTTTCAATTTTACCTATGTAGCTCACCGTCTCTGACTTCTGGATTAACTCCGGCAGCTTTGAAAACATACCTTTTCACCTCAGCTATACTCTAACGTTGTTCAATATGTCTTTGATATTCTCCAGCTGTGTGCTGACACTTGCATCTATAATTTCATCCGGAAGCTCAATAATACAGGTACCCGGTTCGCCATTATCCATCGTGATAAGCTTGATGTTATCCGACAATTTAGATAAAGCCTCCAAAAACTCTGCGTCTACTTCCATAGATATGCCGGTCTCACACTTTGTGACATAGATTTTCACCCACTGCTTTCTCTGCATCTTATCCGTAGCGGAAATAATCATCCGCTTCACAATGTCTCCGCTTGACTGAAGACTGGTCTGGATGATCTTCTCAGCCACAGCCAGAGAAACCTTTTTCAAATCATCAATATACTGCTCTATCAGCTTCTCCTTCTCAATAGAAACCTCTGTCACAACCTCTCTAATATTCTGCCTCAGCTCATGAAGCTCAGTATCAAGAGTCTGTCTATGTTCCTCAAGAGCCTGCCTGGTACCGTCCGCCCGCCCGGTCTCCATCCCCTCCTGATAGCCCTGCTCCCGCAGGATCTCTGCCTGCCCGCGGGCATCGGCAAGAATCTTATCTGCCTGTTTTCTGGCGTTTTCCAGGACCTCTTCTTCCATCGCGGATATGGATTTCGCCAGTTCTTCCTCTTCTCCTTCGTCCGGCTCTTCAATATCCTCCGGCTCTTCTGGCGGCTCTTCCTCATGAATCTTAAACCCGGCAAAGAAATCAAAAGGCTTAATATCCTGACCTTTATCCGGTTCCTTCACAATCCTAGGCAATGATCTCATCCTTTCCGCTCTTAACTATAATCAATTCGCCCGCTTCCTCAAGTCTTCGGATCACGCCGACAATTCTCTGCTGAGCTTCCTCAACATCTCTCAGGCGGACATTAACCGTAACTTCAAGGTCAGACCGTATACTCTCAGCCATACGGGTAGACACGTTGGCAAACACAAGGTCTTTGATGTTATCATCAGAACCTTTGAGTGCATATACGATATCCTTGACATCACATTCACGAATAAACCGCTGAATAGATCTGTTGTCCATAGATACAATATCCTCGAATACGAACATCTTTTTCCGGATGGTATCGGCCAGTTCTTCGTTCTCCTTGCCCAGCTCATCAAAGATGTATTTCTCATTCGCCCTATCCATATGGTTCATAACATCTGCTATGTAATCGATACCGCCGATCTTCGTGTAATCCTGCGTAGTAAGAACGCTCTCAAACTTCTTCTTCAACGACGCCTCTACGATCTTAATCGCATCCGGCGATGCGCTTTCCATCTTAGCGATCGACTCTACTACCTTGATCCGCTTCTCCTTCGGCAGCTCACTGATAACCGATGATGCCTGATCCGAATCCGCATAAGACAGCACCAGCGCAATCGTCTGCGGTCTCTCATGCTGCAGGAAAGACACCAGATTCTTCACATTGCTCTTCCTTACAAATTCAAACGGGCGCACCTTCAAAGACTTGGAAAGCTTCTCAAGCAGCGACTGAGCCGTGCTCTCTCCAAAAGCCTTCTCCAATACAGCCCTGGCATACTCCATGCCGCCATCCGTCACAACCTTCTGGGTCAGGCAGGTCTTATAGAATTCATCCAGAACCTCTTCCATCTGCTCCGGCGTAATATGTCCCAGCTTCGCCACCTCTATGGTCAGCTTCTCGATATCGCTTTCACTTAAATGCTTGTAAATCTTAGATGCTTTGTCGGCACCGAGGGAAACAATGACCGCCGCTGCTTTCTGCTCCGATGTCAGCTTCGTATTATTCTCCATCTCCACCGCCTCCATTTAGCCAATTCTTGAGTAACTGTGCGGATATCTCTGAATTCTGCTCTGCAAATTCACGGATACTCCTCTTAAGTTCCATGCCTCTGTCATTCTTGATTTCCTGGAGCTCCTGATTCAGGTCATATACCGGCTCTTCTGCTCCAAGCTCTTCCTGCTCCAGTTCTTCCTCTTCCTCTTCCTTCTTGCGCTTCTTCATGATCAGAAGTACAACCAGGCCGATCAGAACCGCCAAAAGCACTGCTCCTATAATAAATACCCAGATCGGAACGCTCTCGATCAGCCTTGCCAGACCTGTCTTTTCATCGTCTCCGCCATCATCAATGGATTCACTGAACGGAGCACAGACAATTGCAATCTTCTCATTCTGCTCCGTAGCCGCAATTCCCGCCGCATTACCTACCAGCGCAAGAAGCTGGTTCTCTCGCAGGCTTCCGAAATTATCTCCGTTAATCGCTACCGAAACCGTAAGATCATCCAGCGCCCCCGGCGTTACCTGCCCCTGTTCCTTTATCTGATTTACCAGATAGTCTCTGGAATAGCTTTCACTATAAGAAGAACCTGTACCCGTGCTGCTATCCGTATTATACTCGTCCGCATCTGCGTTGGTCTCTGCCCCCGCGACGCCTCCGGCTCCGTCAGCGGCTCCGGTTCCATCTGTATATCCTTCTTCGTGGTCGATGATTCCCCGCTTGTCGTCGCGGTCAATCTTCTCCGGTGTGTTATATGTAATCGTCTCGCGCACCAGATTCTCCAGATTGATCTGCGCTCTCGCCGAAACCCGTACATTATTCTGTCCGTAAATCGGCCCCAGCACCTTCATTACATTATTCGCAATCTGGTTCTCAACAACCTGTGCAATCTCTTCCGCATCTGAGCTGGTAGCCGTTGAACCGGCGCCGTCCTCTGTATCCACAGAGACATCATTGCCATTGCCGTCAAATACCGCCACATCCGTCAGTTCCATTCCCGAAACGCTCTTGGCAACCAGTCTCTGGATTCCGGCCGCCTGCTCCGGAGTCGGAGAACCGCCGTCTTTCATCGTTACAACCGCTGTCGCCGTCGGCTTCTGCTCATCATCATTCAGCGCATACCTGCTGCCCTCGCCAAGGGCAATCGTTACTTTCGCACTCTTAACCCCGTCAAACAGCCCGATCGTAGCGCCGATGCGGTCCTGCAGCTCATACAGCTTATACGTATTCTTATCGGCATCCGTAGCCAGCATCCCTGCATTATCCTTAAAGGTATCGTATGTAAATCCGCTCTTCGGATAACCCTCCTGAACAAGAGCCGCCTTCGTCTGGTCAACAATATCCTTCTTCACCAGGATCTCTGTGTCGCCGTTAAATTTATACTCTATGCCGTCCTCTTCCAGCTTCTTAGTGATCTGCTGTGCTTCATCCTGCCCCAGCCCGCTGAATAAGGTCTCATAGGGCTGATTATTTAAAACGAGTGCTATCACTATAGCCGCGACAATTACCGCCGCAATTCCGGCAATGATTATTTTCTTCGTCTTGTCGTTCAGCTTCCCGGCCAGTTCTTTTACTTGCCCTAACTTCTCTTTCACTTTCTCATTCATGATCCAAAACCCACTTAACTTTTATAGATTCTTTCTGTACTGCTGTAATCCGTCCGCAAAACGCGAAAAAGCGTCAGTCCGCAGCTATACCGTCTACGAACTGATGCGCATAATCTCATTATAAGCTTCCAAAGCCTTGGACCTGAGCGCCACAAGCATATCTACTGCAAGCTGCGCTTCTGATGCCGCAATCGTAACCGAATGCGGATTCTCTGTCTGCCCCGTTGCCAATAGATACTGTTCTTTAGCCAGAGTATCATCCGTCGTCTTCACATCGTTAATCGCATTCTCAAAAATCCCCTTAAAAGATGATATCACATCCTGTACCGCAGTCTCAGCTTCCGACTTCGCGGCCGTCCCGCCCACAGGATCCATCAGTTGTATCGGGGTAATAAACATCTCCGCCATAATTATGCTTCCGTCCTTTCCGTGAACTCAGTATGATTACTGTCCTTTGATCGCAGTCTGAAGTCTCTTGACATCTGCATTCGCACTATATGTAAGATAATAATAGTGAAGCCATGTACGCGTCATCTCCGTATTCTCAACCTCTGCATTCACGTTATTCTCATCTACTCTTGCCGAATCATCCCTGCTGGTCACCGTATAATCCGCACCGGAGATTGCATTGCGCATGCTTGTGCCGCCCGTTCCGCCGGCCGTCTGAAGCTTCTTTCTAAATGCTTCCTCAAAGCTGACCTGCTTCCTCTTATATCCCGGTGTGTCTACATTTGCAAGGTTATCGGAAATCGCCTCCTGCTTCACCCAAAGCATATCCATCGCCTTCTGGGCCAGAGTTATCGTATTTCCAAATAGTGAAACTGAATTTCCCAGCATCGTAACGTCACTTCCTTCTTATTTATATTGTGCAACCACTCTTTACAATTGTTTATTTTTCAATACTTATAAATCCGCATCATCTTCTATAATACAACTAATCCACCACAAATTCAAGGTTTTTGACGCCATTTACAGTATTTTCTATAAGTATGCCTTGATTCATTTTATTTTTCTACATTATTATAATAAAGACTCTTCTTCCTCTTTCTCTCCTGCAAGAGATGCCGACAGATCGTTCATCTGATCCTGCAGCTGCAGCTGCATCCTGCCCAGCAGATACTGCGAGGCAAGTTCCGTAATCTCCATAGCATCAGAGACTTCTGCTATGCCGGCGGTATCTGTCTCCTCTTCATACGCCTGTCCCCGTACCGCCTGTTCTGCAGACAGATCATCTGCCATATATTCCTTAATTCTCTTAATATAATTCCGGGTCTCTGAAAATGGAGGAACCCCGCCGTACTTAGCAACGTTTCCGCTCCCCGCATTATATGCCGCAAGCGCCAGTTCTATGTCCCCATTATACTGATTCAGCTTCTCAGCTATATATTTGGCGCCGCCCATAATATTGCTCCTTGCATCAAAAGGATCCTCTACGCCGAGCGACCTGGCCGTCGCCGGCATCAGCTGCATCACGCCCTGCGCTCCTGCCGGCGACACCGCCTTCGCATTATAATTTGATTCTGCCTTGGCAACCGCTTTCAAAAGCGCCTGCGGCACCCCATAAGTCTGCGCCGCCTCTGCAAAAATCGAATCCATGCTCTCTGGAACTCCAAGTCTCTGGGATGTATTCTTGAATGTCTCCGCAAAGCTTAAGCCTGACGTCGTCCGGGTTCCGGAAACCCGACCAGCCTGATCACCCTGTCCGCCACAGCCCGCCGCGGACTGTATCTGGTATAAAAGACTGTTCATATAACCATATAAGTTAGAATATGTAACATTATTATTTGCCATAGCTTCTCTCCTGTCGCTTATATCTGTTATCTATTTATAAGTACTCTGTACAAAGATTATGCCTGTATCCTGCGGCCAGCCCGGCGCAGGACGGCATATCAGTATTATTATGCCATTTCATCATAGTAAAGACAAGAATTTTTTAATAAAATTGTGAAAAATATGCTTGAAATCCAGAAGATATCGGCATTCCATGTAAAATCTCCCAGTTTATAAATAAATTCTAATAGATTATGCTGAAATATAGCTGAAACCAAAGAAGAAATTTGTCATAAAATCATAATTCAGGCAAATCAGATATTTACATTCTGATTATTCAGGTATAAAATATACTTACTGCTGTATGTTTTTGCATATTATAATATAATAGGGGATTGAGGAGGTATTTATCGTGTTAAAAAACCTAAAAGTGAGAAGTAAGCTTTTCTTCTCATACTGCATCATATTACTGTTCTATATTATTGCTGTCATTGCTGCCCTTATCGGGCTGCGGAGCGTATTTGGAGGGCTGGAGAACTTTTACCGGGTTCCTTATCCCATGGTTCAATCCGCACTGGAGGCGCAGTCAGCCACCAAGTCTATTCAGGCAGATGTATACCGCGCCAGCTTAGCCGGTACAGATTCGGAAGTTCAATCCATCCTAAGCGGAATTGAACAGACTTCTGCCACACTTATGAGTGCACTTGATACGCTGGAGAATACATACGAAGGCGATGAAGCACTGCTTCAGGAAGTTCTCTCTGCGTCCGAGCACACGCGGGATATGCGGGCACAGGCTATTGAATACATTTCAAACCATGACCTTGAGAATGCCTATACAATTATGAACGGCGATTATGCAGCCGCTACTACCAGACTCCAGACTGCCATCGAGCGGGTAAGCGATGCCGCACAGGAAAAGGCAGACAGTTACTACGCTTCCGGCACAAAAACAAGACAGATTTGTACCGTCGCACTGTTTGCATTGGCGGCTGTCAGCATCCTTCTGACGCTGTTTATTGCTATTAAGATCATACAAAACCTTACTCATCCTATTGCCGAGATTGAAGACGCTGTCAAGGCAATGGCAAAAGGTGACATGCATTCGGAGGTTACCTATCAGTCCAAAGACGAATTGGGTGTTCTGGCCGAGAATCTGCGCTTTGTGCTAAAGACTCTGGCTGAATACATCAGCCATATCTGCAGCAGAATGGATTCTCTTGCCAGTGGAGATCTGACTGTCAGCATGGATATGGATTACCTCGGAGAATTTGAATCCATCAAGCATTCCGGTAATAAGATCATCACCTCGCTGAATGATACGCTTGGACAGATTGAGAATTCTTCTTCATTGGTTGCCAACGGCTCCGAACAGGTATCCAGCGGTGCTCAGGCGCTCAGCCAGGGTACAACCGAGCAGGCAAGCTCCGTAGAAGAGCTGGCCGCCACCTTAAGCGAGCTTTCCGACCAGGTTAACAAGACGGCACAAAATTCTCGTGATGTCAACAACTTAATTACCGAGACAGCCGGAGAAGTAGATAACAGCAATCATATGATGGAGTCCATGATGACCGCCATGACCAAGATCAACAGCTGCTCCAGCGAAATCGAGAAGATCATCAAGACCATTGAAGATATTGCATTCCAGACCAATATCCTTGCACTGAATGCCGCAGTTGAGGCCGCCCGTGCCGGAGAGGCCGGCAAGGGCTTTGCAGTCGTTGCCGATGAGGTAAGAAGCCTTGCTTCCAAGAGTGCTGAGGCCGCTAAGGAGACTACGGCGCTGATCAGCAACTCCCTTGCAGCAGTAACAGAGGGTAATAACATTGCTTCCGAGACACAGAAGTCTCTGCTGAAGGTTGTATCAAGCTCTCAGAGTATCGCTTCTAATATGCAGCTGATCACCGAAGCTTCCGACAGACAGGCAGAAGGCATCCAGCAGATTACGATAGGTATCGACCAGATTTCTTCCGTTATCCAGACCAACTCTGCAACTGCAGAGGAAAGCGCCGCGGCCAGCGAGGAATTATCCAGCCAGGCAAATCTGCTTCGGACTCTGGTAAACCGCTTCCAGTTAAAGGGCATTGCATCTTCGATGTTCTCAACACCGGACCCGGTAGATACCGCACCGGAATACACCGCAGATTCAGGTATGACCGGAGAGCTTGATACCTCCTATATACCGGTATCACAGACAGAATCAGCGCCGGAGCCGGTTCAGGATTATACTCCAGTGCCGGAACGCACACCGCGGAGCAGTGCACCTGCTGCCGCACCGGCAACCGTACCGTTTAAGAACAATATGGATAAGTATTAAAAATAATGCAATAAGCACATCCCAATCATATGATCAGGGATGTGCTTATTGCATTCATAGAGTCTCTTTATTTTACTTTTCCGGTTCCTGAAGCTTTCATAGCCGCCATATCCTTGCCGTGTCGATAAATTCCTTCACAAAATCTGACTCAGGTCTCTCACAAATTTCCTTCGGAGTTCCAATCTGCTCTACCTTCCCACAATTTGTAACAATTATCAGATCCGCTAATTCCAAGGCTTCCTCCTGATCATGTGTAACAAATATACTGGTAATTCCTACTCTTTCTATCATTCCTTTGAGCCATGTCCGAAGTTCCCGCCGTACTTTTGCATCAATTGCCGCAAAAGGTTCGTCCAACAGTAACAACTGTGGATTCGGTGCCAGCGCCCTGGCAAATGCCACTCTTTGCCGCTGGCCTCCAGAAAGCTGATGCGGGTATCGTTTTCCCAGATCCTGCATACCAATCAACTCCAGAAGTTCTTCAACCCGTCTTTTGATTGTACGCTTATCTTGCTTTTGTACTTCCAGTCCAAAAGCAATATTATCTGCTACTGTCATATAACGAAACAATGCGTAATTTTGAAATACAAACCCAATTCCCCGCCTGCTCCCCGGAAGTTGATTTACTCTTCTTCCATTTATCATAATGTCTCCGGAATCCGGCTCATCAAGACCTGCTATCATTCTTAAGATTGTTGTTTTTCCGCTTCCGCTCGGTCCCAGCAGCGCCGCAAGCTGTCCTTTTTCTACGCCAAAGCTTACATTGCTGGATGCCTGAAATCCATCAAATTTTTTATTGATTTGTTTCATCTCTACATACACGGCTGTTTCCCTCCACAAATCTGCTTATCGTCCTATTTTCTTTTCCTTTCTACAAAGCTTTTCACAATTAAGATCAGGACTGCCAAAATAACAAGTATGGACGATACTGAAAAAGCTGCTGTTGTGTTAAATTCATTGTAAAGAATCTCCACCTGCAGCGGAAGCGTATTCGTCTTTCCACGCAGATGCCCGGAAATTACAGACACTGCGCCAAATTCTCCCATTGCCCTGGCAGTACATAATACCATGCCATATAATAATGCCCACTTAATATGCGGAAAAGTAATTTTACGGAAAATTGTAAACCCGCCGGCTCCCATCAACGCCGCCGCTTCTTCCTCATCTTTCCCCGCGGCATTCATCACCGGAAACAGCTCTCGGAAGACAAAGGGCAGAGTAACAAAAATAGTTCCAAGAAGAACTCCCGGCACCGCAAATACAATCTTGATATGATTCGCTTTTAGAAAACCGCCCATCCAGCCAATATTTCCGAATGTCAGTATAAATACCAGTCCGGCAATAACCGGTGAAATTGAGAAAGGAAGGTCTATCAGCGATGCCAAAAGCTGTCTTCCACGAAAATTGTATTTTGACAGCAGGAACGATGCAAAAATACCAAACACAGTATTGGTGGTTACTGCTGTCACTGCCGCCAGAAGAGTAAGCTTGAGCGCTTTAACCGTATACTCATCCAGCACATTTTCTTTGTAAACCCTCCAGCCCTCTTTCAAAGCATTTGCCGCCACCACCATCAGGGGCAGAAATAGCATAATGAAAAGAAACAGCACACTAACGCCTATTAAAAAATATTTCACTGTACAGCTGCCCTCATTGCGGCGGGGCTCTATAACCTTTTGAAGAGAATGGATTCCATCCCCTTCCATATCCTGTTCATATGTTCTCTTTACATTTTTCACGATGGCCTTCTCCTTCTTTCATATTTCAGCAGTACAAAATACTTTTATGATTTATAAAATCTCTGCATATAAATTTGAATCGAATTGATTGCCAGCATTAATAAAAAAGACAAAATCAGCAAAACCAGTGCTATTGCGGCCGCATCTGCATATTTGTACTGTTCCAGCTTCATCATGATCAAGAGTGGGGCAATCTGTGTTTTATATGGAATATTTCCTGCAATAAATACCACGCTTCCATATTCTCCTATCCCTCTGGCAAATGCGAGTCCAAAGCCAGCCAGAAGCGCCGGAAACACTTCCGGCAGAATTACCCGGAAAAAAATATATATTCTGCCAGCCCCAAGCATAACAGCCGCCTCTTCATACTGTCTGTCCAGCTTTTCCAGCACAGGCTGAACTGCCCGGACTACAAATGGTATTCCTACAAAAACCATAGCAATTGTAATGCCGATACGGGTATAGGCAATCTTAATTCCCATTTTAGCGGCTAATCCGCCGATCCATCCCTGGTCGGAATACAGATACGTCAGAGATATGCCTGCTACCGAAGTGGGTAAGGCAAATGGAAGTTCAATCAGACCGTCCATCAGCCGTTTGCCAGGAAATTCATAGCGGACCAAAACCCATGCAAGGAGCATTCCAAATACCGCATTGATCATCGCGGCAAGAAAAGCGCAGGAAAGGCTGACAGCATAGCCAGAAACTGCCTGACGGGATGTAACGATCTCCCGGAACTCCCAAAAACTGAGGGCATCTACGCTCAAAAACAAAGATGCCAGCGGTACCAGTACAAAACAGCCAAGCATACCCAGTGTTACAAACATAGAAATCCCAAATCCCGGAATCACCTTAATGCCTCTATTGTTTTTCACTTTTACAATCTGCTGTTCCATAACTGTAATAACCCTTTCCCATCCTGCTCTTACTCTGTATAAATCTGGTCAAAAACTGCGCCGTCGCTGAAGTAGGTTTCAAATGCTTCATCCCATCCGCCAAAATCATTAATCGTAACCAAATCCATCTCTAAGTTAAACTGTTCTGAGAACTCCTGCAGAATCCCGCCTTTTGATGGACGGTAATAATTTTCTCCTGCCAGACGCTGCGCCTCATCACTGTACAGATATTCCAGATAAGCTTCTGCCGTTTCTGTAGTCCCATGTTCTTCCGCATTTTGATCAACTACAGCTACGGATGGCTCAGCCAGTATGCTGATACTTGGAGTTACGATTTCATACTGCTCCGGGTACTCTTCCATTGCAAGATAGGCTTCGTTCTCCCATGCGATCAGTACATCTCCTTGTCCATTCTCCACGAATGTATTTGTTGCGCCCCTGGCTCCGGAATCAAGAACCAGTACATTCTCATACATTTTTTTCATGTATTCTTTTGTTTCTTCCTCCTTCTCTTCATCGTGCTCCTGCCAATAGGCCCACGCCGCGAGAAAATTCCAGCAGGCGCCGCCGGATGTCTTAGGATTTGGCGTAATAACATCCACTTCCTTTTTTACTAAATCATCCCAATCCCTGATATTCTTTTCATTTCCCTTCCGTACTAAAAACACAATCGTTGATGTATAAGGTGAACTATTGCTCTCATATTCTTCCATCCAGTTTTCATGAATCAGCCCTGTCTTTTCAATTGCCGTGACATCATGGGCGAGTGCAAGTGTTACCACATCCGCTTCATTCCCCTCAATTACAGAGCGCGCCTGAGAACCGGATCCCCCATGAGACTGGGTAACCGTTATCTCCTGTCCGGTCTGTTCTTTCCAATACTTACAGAACAATTCGTTATATTCCGCATAAAATTCTCTGGTGGGATCATAAGATACATTTAACAGCTCCATCGTTTCTTTGCCGCTGGATGCAGAATCTCCATTACAGCCCGTTCCACAAACTGCTATTCCCATTACCAGAGCAGAGATATATACCGCTTTTCTCTTTCTCATGACTTTCCTCCAATTCATCTATTTCTTATTTTCTTTCCTATAAACCAGCCCTTTGTATAATCAGCTCCACTATTTCTTCTACCGAATTTCTCTCTGTAAAAACTGTCAATTCCGGATTTTCCGGAATTTCATAGGGACTGTCCACACCTGTAAAATTAGGCAGTTTGCCAAGTCTTGCTTTTTTATAGAGTCCTTTTACATCCCGTTGTTCACATTCTTCCAGAGACGTATCCACATACACTTCAAAGAAAACGCCGCCGATAATAGCCCTGGCATTTTTTCGATCGCTTGAAAATGGAGAAATTGCCGCCGCCAATACAATTAATCCGGCATCGTTCATCAGTTTCGCTGTTTCTGCAATACGCCTGATATTTTCTACACGATCCCTCTCCGAAAATCCAAGATCACGGTTCAAACCCATTCTCACATTGTCTCCATCCAGAAGCATGGTATGCCTGCCCATGGAAACCAATGCTTTTTCAAGTGCATTCGCAATGGTTGATTTCCCTGCTCCTGAAAGCCCGGTAAACCAAATAGTACAGGGCTTTTGATTCAGCCCTCCGGCCCTGATTTCTCTTGTGACATCCAGATTCTGCCAGGTCAGATTATCCGACCGCCTGAGCGGATGACAGATTGTGCCGCATGCCGATGTCATGTCTGTAACCCGGTTAATCAGAATAAAACGCCCTAATTCCGGACAATTTTCAAACGAATTCAGAACTACTTTTTCAGAAAGACTGATGTCACAGTTCAAGATATCATTTTTACGGCCGTATTTTGGCGGAATCCTGTCGCCCGTATTCACATCTGTACGGTAATGGAGTTTAAGAACCGTTGCCGGAACAACCTTTGTTCCCAGCTTCATCAGGTAATTTCTTCCTTCTACAAGTTCTGTATCATCCATCCAGAGAAGATTCGCCCGAAACAGCCGACAGACCGGAAAATGATCTTCCTTTACCAGAACACAGCCCCGGGAAATATCAGTCTCTCTGTCCAAAACAACCGTTACCGCCTGTCCAGCCGTCACTTCCCCGGTTTCTCTGCCGGCCGCCAGAAGCTTATTCACTTTTGCCGTCTCATGGCTTGGCAGGATAAATACAGTATCCCCGGTTTGAAGGCTTCCTCCTGCCGCCTGCCCTTGAAACCCCCGGAATTCCGCATGTGGACGGCTCACCCTCTGTATCGGCATAACAAAAGTACTGTCTGCTTTTTTTCCGGAGACATCAATATCCTCCAGATATGCCAAAAGAGGTTTCCCTTGATACCATGGCGTTTTAAGAGAAACCTCTGTAATATTATCACCCTCCACAGCCGATACCGGCATGATGGCCCGGCTGTCAGAAGTAAATTCCAGCATTAGTTTTTCTATATCATATGCAATCGCCCTGAATACCTTTTCCTGATAGCCTGCCAGATCCATCTTGTTGACAGCAAATACAAAATGGCGGATTCCCATCAGAGCGCAGATACGAACATGCCGGCGCGTCTGCGACAGCAGACCCTTGGAAGCATCCACAAGGATTACCGCCAGATCCGCAAAAGATGCTCCTACCGCCATGTTACGCGTATATTCCTCATGTCCTGGTGTATCCGCTACGATAAAACTTCTTTTCTCTGTATTAAAATATCGATATGCCGCATCAATTGTAATTCCCTGCTCCCTTTCTGCCATTAATCCGTCTAAGAGCAGAGAATAATCAACTTTTCCGCCCCGGCTGCCCACACGGCTGTCCAGAATCAGAGAATTTTTCTGATCTGCATAAATCAGTTTTGCATCGTAAAGCATATGACCGATTAATGTAGACTTTCCATCATCTACACTGCCGCAGGTAATAAATTTTAACAAACCGCTCATCTCAAAAATACCCCTCCCGCTTACGGCGTTCCATACTGCCTGAACCGGCATCCTTGTCTATTACCCGGCTGGTACGCTCTGAAGATACCGCTCCAAGCGTCTCGTCTACAATATCCTCCAATGTCTCTGCATCGGATTCTACAGCCCCGGTCAGCGGATAGCATCCCAGTGTCCGGAAACGCACTTTTTTCATCTGTATCTTTTCTCCCGGCATAAGCCTCATCCGCTCATCATCTACCATAATAATTACTCCATCCCGGTACACAACCGGCCGTTCTTTTGCAAAATAAAGCGGTACAATTTCTATCCTCTCTCTGCATATATACTGCCAGATATCCTTTTCCGTCCAGTTGGAAAGCGGAAATACACGCATACTCTCTCCCTTTTTAAGAACTGTATTATAGAGATTCCACATCTCAGGCCTCTGATTTTTGGGATCCCACGCATGCGCCTCATTCCGAAAAGAAAATATCCTCTCTTTCGCGCGGGACTTTTCTTCGTCTCTCCTCCCTCCGCCAAACGCCGCCGTAAAACCGTATTTATCTAACGCCTGCTTCAATGCCTGGGTCTTCATTATATCTGTATATGCACTTCCATGGTCGAAAGGATTGATGCCCTGCCGCAGTCCGTCCTTATTTGTATAAACCAGCAATTCCATCCCTTTTTCTCTGGCAGTCCTGTCTCGAAATGCAATCATCTCCTTGAATTTCCAGGTAGTATCAATATGCAGAAAAGGAAACGGCGGTTTCTCCGGATAAAAGGCTTTCTGCGCAAGATGAAGCATTACAGAACTATCCTTTCCAATCGAATACAGCATCACCGGCTTTTCACATTCTGCCGCAACTTCCCGCAGAATATAAATTGCCTCTGCCTCCAGTTTATCTAAATGAGTCAACTCTTCCATCATGTTACTTTCCTCATCTTTCAATATCTTTTACTTATCAGATCTTGTTCTTCCAGTCATTAATAATATAAAATCCCTTTTCATTACATACATTTTCACGATTATACAGCATCTCGCTGTCGTCCATCTGCCGGAAAACGGCGCCTGCTTCCTCTGCAATACACTGCATAGCCGCCGTATCCCATTCCATCGTAGGGTTATAGCGGTAATAAATCTCTGCATCCCCCTTTGCTACCAGACATCCCTTTAAGGAACTGCCTATGCGGATCAGTTCCCGAAACTGTTTTTTTTCAATCAGTTTATCTGTCTGCCTGCACCCATGAGAACTGCTTACAACCAAACGGATTTCCCCCGGAGCTGTAGCAGCTGATACATGAAGCCGGGAAACCTTTCCCTCACAGCTCCTCAGCCAGCTTCCATACCCCTTCCATGCATAATACAAATCTCCCGATACCGGAACATAGATTACCCCCATTATGCTCCGGTGTTTATAAGCCAGTGCAATATTTATAGTAAACTGGCCATTCCGCTTCAAAAACTCTTTTGTTCCGTCCAGCGGATCTACAATGAAACAAAATTCCCGCCGTAAACGGTCTCTATCATCTTTTTCTTCTTCTGATAATACAGCACAGGAGGGAAATGCTTTCCGCAGTCCCTCCACGATAATCTGATTGGAAAGCTTATCTGCAATCGTCAGCGGACTTTTATCCGCTTTATACTCTATGTTGAACTGTTTTTCATCCTGATATATTTCCATAATCTTGCGGCCTGCATCAACAGCTAGTTTCTTACTGATTTCCAGTGCTTTTTGACAGTCGGTTTCTTTCACGCTTCAACTACCTCTCTAAAATAATCTATCGTCCGCCCCAATCCATCTTCCAGCATGATATGCGGTTTCCAGTTTAGTTCCTTCCCTGCCAGATCAATCGCCGGCCTTCTCTGTGCCGGATCATCCGAAGGCAGCGGCATACGAATAATTTCAGATTTACTGCCGGTAAGCTTAATTACCTTCTCAGCCAGCTCCAATATGGTATATTCGCCCGGATTACCCAGATTAACCGGACCGGTAAATCCATCTCTGCTGTTCATCATCCGGTACATTCCTTCAATCAGGTCATCTACATAGCAGAAGCTTCTGGTCTGGCTTCCATCACCATATACTGTAATATCTTCTCCCTTCAATGCCTGTACAATAAAATTAGATACTACACGCCCATCCTCAGGATGCATATTGGGTCCATATGTATTAAATATCCGGATTACCTTAATGTCCAATCCATGCTGTCGGTAATAGTCAAAAAACAAAGTTTCAGCCATGCGTTTTCCTTCATCATAACAGGAACGGATTCCAATCGGATTCACACATCCCCGATAACTTTCCGGCTGCGGATGCACCTCTGGATCTCCATACACCTCGCTGGTACTGGCCTGTAAGATACGTGCATGAACCCGCTTCGCAAGGCCGAGCATATTTATCGCTCCCATTACCGAAGTTTTTGCCGTTTTAATGGGATTATACTGATAATGCGGAGGACTCGCGGGACACGCCAGATTATAAATCTGATCAATTTCCAAATTTATTTCCTTTGTAACATCATGCCGGATCAACTCAAAATTATCATAATCCAGAAGATTTTTTACATTCTTTTTTGACCCTGTAAAAAAATTATCTAAACAGATAACCTCATTTCCTTCTTCCACAAGCCTTTTACAAAGATGCGAGCCAATAAACCCGGCGCCCCCGGTCACCAAAATCCGTTTCATTATATTTCCCCCTCTGCCGCCATATAAGGCTTAACTCCAATCTGGTAATAATCCAGACCGTATTTAGACAATCTTTTTGCATTGTATTGGTTACGTCCGTCAAAAATCACCGGCGTTTTCAGCCGTTCCTTAATTTCGTAAAAGTCAGGACTTCTAAATTCTTTCCATTCTGTAATTAAAATAAGGGCGTCTGCCTCTTTCAAGGCATCATATTTACTCTCGCAATAAACAACTTTGTCATTATCTTTTAAATAACACTCTTTTGCCTCTTCCATCGCTTTTGGATCATATGCCTGAACTGCCGCGCCAAGCCGTGTCAGCTCATTGATGATGGTAATTGCCGATGATTCCCGCATATCATCCGTATCAGGCTTAAAAGCCAGCCCCCATACTGCAATAATCTTTCCAGACAAATTTTCTCCAAGCCTCTTTTTTACTTTCGTAACCAAAATCTGTTTCTGCATCTCATTAACACTTTCCACAGACGTTAATAGACGCGCCTCATAACCGAATTCATCTGCTGTTTTAATCAGCGCTTTTACATCTTTTGGAAAACAGCTTCCGCCATATCCGCATCCTGGATAAATAAAAGAATACCCGATACGCCTGTCACTGCCGATTCCCTCACGGACCTTATTGACATTAGCGCCAACCCGTTCACAAATATTTGAAATTTCATTCATAAAAGAAATCTTAGTGGCAAGCATCGAATTTGCCGCGTATTTTGTCATCTCCGCACTGGCAATATCCATCACAATGAAATTTTCCTTATTCATAAAATATGGCTTGTATAACTCCCGCATTGCCTCTTCCGCATCTTCATTATCAACTCCAATAACAATACGATCCGGCTTCATACAGTCTGATACAGCACTGCCTTCCTTCAAAAACTCTGGATTGGAAATCACATCAAAAGTTAAGGCGCTCTCTCTTCTGTCCAACGCCTCCTGTATCCGGCCCCGTACCTTCTCCGCCGTTCCTACAGGTACAGTAGACTTGTCCACCACATACATATGATGCCGCATATACGTCCCTATACTTTCCGCCGCATTAAGAACATATTGCAGATCCGCGCTTCCATCCTCGCCCATAGGCGTCCCGACTGCAATAAAACAAATATCACAGGTTTCCAACGCTTCCTGTATCTTCGCCGTAAAATGCAAATGGCCTTGTTTATAATTATGTAATACCATCTCAGACAATCCCGGTTCATAAATCGGAATAATTCCGCTCTTCAAATTCTCTATTTTTTGCTCATCCACGTCTACGCACCAAACCGTATTTCCCATATTTGCGAAACATGTACCGGTTACCAGACCCACATAACCAGTGCCGATTACTGCAATTCTCATGTTACATTCCTCCATTTTTGGTTATACTTTTAATCTTTCATAAATCTGCCGCCCTGTATTATTTTCCGGAATAGATGCCTGCCCCCTTAAATCTGTTATTTTATCCTGATATTCATTCACAAGCTCAAGAAACTCTTTACAGGAAAAAAATTTTTCTTCTTCAAATATAACTGTTTCTTTTCTTTCACTAACGGAGCCCCTGAAACTCTTCAGCGCATTTTCTTTTTTTATAGTTTTTTGTCCAGATATATTTATGGATACGGAAAGGCTGTCCATCTCCTTTAAAGCAGGATTATAAATATGCCACACACTGCCTTCCCCTGTAATAAAATATATGTTTCCACCTACTAAAACCGGCGGTCCTGCTGTTTTCCTTAATCCGCCCTGTTTCTCTGTTTCTGAGTTCAGAACCTCATTTACCAGCTCCTCTTTTTCTATTTTTCTTCCATTCATATTTACATAATACGCGCAATCCGCTTCAACAGGGAACAAATATAGCCGCCCGTTCAGCATCACCGGAGGGCGGAAAAGACGTTTTCCAATATTCTGCTTCTCCGTTTCCACCTCCATTGCTTCCACATGCTCCGTGCTTTGATTCCACAGAACAATTTTATTGCTGATCCGCGAAGTCATCCAATAAGTGTTTCCGAAAAAACATATATCATTAACTCCATTTACATCTGCCGGTATTTCACAAAGCCGCGTTTCATCTGTTTTTAAATTTAGTTTTAATATCATATTTGCACAGCAGCATGGAAAAAGCGCTATATCCTCTTGAATCATGCCGGTTCCTAAATAAGGTTCATCCCGAAGCATTCTTTTTTCCTCAAGCTTCTCTACCCAGTCCGTCAGATAAGACATTTCCAAAGTATGGATATTCATCTTAATAATTGCCGGATAATAATGACCGGCAAAATATACATAGTCCCCATAAGCAATACCTGTCCAAAACTTGAAGCTCCCTTTTTCTCCTGCATACGCTTTATCCAAACCTGCTGTCTGAAGCTTTTTTGTATCATAGTCATATACAACAATATCATCTGCCATACAGGGAGGCAGAAACATTTTGTTTCCCGCCTTTATTATTGTTTTATATGGCAGCTCCCCTGCCCCCGCCTCAAAATGTGCAAGCAGTTCTGCCTCTTTCCTGCCTTTTTCCAGAAAATACAAGCCATTGCCCTCCGGACTGAAAAAAACTATTCCATTTTCGACTTGAAGAATTTCACTAAAACTTATCTGATTATGCATATACTCCTCCCTGCTAATACCATATTCCTTCCAGTGATTTCCCTATTCTTTCCTCTAAGGCTTTCACGCTGTCTGCGTAATACCTGCTGTATACCATTTCCCAAATATCATTGTACTTGGTAAAATCGAAATCCTCTGTTGTAAAATCAAACATTTTCTTCCGGAGTTCATCTATTTCAAGATATAATGAAGCGTCGTCTATACACATTCTCAGCATATATAAAGCATGATTAACGTAGGCTCCTCCCAAATCTCTAAAGACCGTATCCCCTTTATTTGCATGCGGAAATACATCGTATTTTGTTCTTAGATCTTCCGGCAGGCCGATAAACTCCTGTATTGCATCCATCTGCTCAGAGGGATTTTGAATTAATTCTTCAGCGAGGACAATTTTTATTTGTGTTTCGGGATAGAACCGCTCATACAGCCGGATAAAATCTATATACCAAAATCTTTTATACTCTGTTTCAATATATTCCTGCATTAATTCCGGACAGATTTCTTTGTATTTTTTTACAAGTTCAAATCCTCTCCCGTCTATTTCACGTATTGACATTTTAAAAGCTGATTTCAATGCCTCTGCCGGATTTCTAACCAGAAAAAGAATTTTTAAGTCTGCTCCAAAATAACGGTATATCGAAGCCGCATATCCGGGATAAGTTGGTTCGATTCCGCCAAAAAGCATTCCCGGCTTTTTATTTCTCCTTGTATCTGGATAGCTTTGCCTGAACTTTTTGTAAGATGGTTCATTTACTTCCATTGCAAAAAACGTTTCTTTTACGTCTGGCAGATATATATTTTCATTTTTTTGCAAAGCCGCCTGCAGACTAGTCGTTCCACATTTATGAAATCCCGCACATAAAAAATCCAAATGCACCTTTTCCTGTTCTTCAAATATCCTCTTTTTTTCTTCATTGCACAAAGGAATTACTTCAATAAAAGCATCCGGAACAGCCATTGCCGCCTGCTGATATAAAGATCCGCGCGCCTTTTCATTTTCGATTGCGATAAGTAACACGGTATCTGATAAATCCAGAGATTTCATTGTGTCAGCTGGATGAATATTCTGAACATGAAATATAAAATTATCAAAACATGCCCTTGGTTTTATATCAAATTCCTCTTTCAGCATAGTTTGTACCTCTTTCCCCCAAAATCCCATTGGAAAGATGGCAAATCTTTTTATTCCTTCATTTATTTTTTTTTGAATAGCTTCCCGTATAAATTGTAAATTTTGTGTTTTGTAATCGATACTCTGTTCAGCTCTATACATTGTTATAACCCTTCTTCCAAAACCAACTAATCACCTAGATTTGCAAACAATATTTCTTCATAACAGGCTGTATCGCGGGCTGTTTCCCAAAAAATATCAGCCATCTCCAGATCTGGTCTTTCCCATGGTTTTTTATCACCCGCATAATGCATAATCCGGGGACGCTCAGCGCATTTTACATACTCCTGCCGGTATTGATCCGGTATCGTATGAAGACGCCACAGATACTGCCATTGAAAATTCCAGCTGTTATCTATAAAAAATATATCTCCCCGCAGAGTCAGGTTCAGCACATCCTGATCCATGTAAAAAAATTTTCTTATTTTTTTCTGAGAGTCTTCTTCCAATAGTCTTATGCATTCTTCCTTAATCTTCTTCTCAGCAAATTTTTTTGTATCGATCAGCAGAATCCCGGCATTAAAACCGTCTTTGACATCCATATCAATAGATTCACGATAATGCTCCACTAAAAATGTACAGACGACATCATGAACAGCTCCTACTGTCTTTCCTTTTAAATTTATCGCATAAAATTTTTCTATATCATCCAAAATTACTGTATCCGAATCCATATACACAATCTTAGAATGTTTCTTGAAGAGTTCTGCTATAAACAGCCGGTAACAAGTTGCTACCGATAAATGCCCGCTTCCTTTTAGCTTTAAATTTTTTAAATATTCCTGCACATCAATGCATGTAATCTTCACATTGTCCTGTGCCAGCTGCCGCAATGACTTTTTATTTTTCGCAGTCAGATTGGTATACAATACATATATTTGATAATATGTATCCTGATTTGTATGAGAAATCAGAGATTTTATAGATATATACATATAAGGGGCATACTTATCATCCGACGCGTATACGACCGGCACTACGTTTTCTGAATAATTTTTATCCATTATCTTGTCTCCAATAACCTAATTTTGCTATATAAAATCTTTAATCTATTTCTATGATATAAAAAATAAACGCCCGTAAGCCATTCTCCCAGAAAAGCCACTGCACGATCTTCATATGCATCTCCGTGCGGCCTCCACTGTAATTCAATCTCCTCCAGCAGCGGAAATATCCATTCTGCATATTCTGCAAATACGGTATTTCTTGCAATTATCATATTGTAAGGAATGAAAAGCTCCTGTGAAAAATATCTTTCTGCAAATGTATAATATTCCGGATACCGCAGCCTTAATATCTTTTTCATTAAAGAAAAATCTTCTTCATAATGCAGCGAACAATAATGTGCTTCAATTGACGGAAAAAGAACTTCTGGTTCTGCTAATATTACATCCGGGGTTTCTTTTTTTATTCTATTCTCCACTTTATCCGCATCAAATATACGTCTGTAGTGACACAGCCCTATGTATTCGGAATCCATTACAGCATGTTTCCACAGCCAATATATCACTGTAAATTCATTCCATTGTCTGTTCCGCTCTGAAATATTAATACCGGTATCATCCCTTAACTCAGCAATTTTTCTGCCGGAAAGTGCACTCCCGCCTTGAATGCTTATCATGCCCGAACACTTCTTTGGATCTATTACTTCCTTATCCATTTCGCTTTTAACCATATATATTTTTGTTATAGGGCTGATCACCTTTACGGTCTCATCAGCCTTCCCCTTTAATACATCTGCTTGAAAAATTTCCTCATACCGCTTTGACACATATCTGGACTTCAATCTTTGAAATTCTTCTTCCGCTATATGGATATAATTTGTATAGCCGGACGCCTCTAGCTCCATGCAGATTTCCTTTACATAAGCTTCTACTGTTCCAATAATAAAAAAAGTATCTTCATTTGGCGTCTCAATTTCCTGTAATTCAACAACCGGTATATCCCAGCAAAAATCTACGGAAGTCCTTTTTTTATTTGTTATCACTGCACTATAAAAAGAAACATCCTTAATTTCTGATAATAGTATTCCTGTCAAAACTTTTGCCCGGAATCCTGCTCCAAATATATATACATACTGACATAAGATGGCTTGTTTCTTAATTTTTTCAAGCAAAGCAATTACATTTGTGTCCATAAGCTTTCATTATCCTTATTCCTGCTAATTTCTGCTATATTTACTCCATACAATTTTTTTAGAAGGCAGCCCTTTCTTCGTAAGCATTTTTTCCACGGAAGAACATATTACCGGATCATCAATAGCTATCAAAATATAGTCATAAGACTCCTGTTGGCTTAAAAGCATTTCCGGGTCAAGTACCGTATCCGAAATTTCTATATTCTTATAATTTTGGTCTACCCATAACACTATTTTCACATAACTAACAACTCTATTCTGAGCATTCAGGGTACGTCCTACAGCGCCTGCTCCATACAATGCAATCCGGCAGTCTCTTGGCAGCCTGTCAAATGGAAAAATATGATTTTTAAAAAGATCGCTTTCGATCTTTTCTCTTCCTTTCAAATTTCTAAAAAGGATTTCTTCATAATAAGGAGTCTGCCTCGCTTCTTTCCAAAAAAGATCTGACATTGGAAATTCTGGATGTTGCCATGGTTTTATCTCGCTTACATAATGAACGATTTTTACAACTTGGGAATCTGCCAGATATGTCTCTCGGTATCCTGCACATAATAGATCCAGGTTCTCCATATAACGGTACAAAAAATTCCATTTAGAATCCAAAAAGCATACTTGATTTCTTAAAACAATATTTAGAGCATCCTGATCCATATATTGCAGTCTGCGTACCGGTTGTTTGGAATCTTCCACTAACAGCTTTAAACATTGAATTCCTATTTTCTTCTCGCGGAATAATGCCATATCAATTAATAAAATTCCAGCATTAAAAGCCTTTTCAACTCCTAATAACCGATAATATTCTTTTAGATCCTTAGATTCTGCTTCCCGCATAACACCAGCTATTTTTCCATTTAATGGACTTTCAAAAAGTTCTGCAGGATCTGCCAAAACTAATGTATCAGAATCAATGTATAAAATCCGAGGATATTGCGGAAACAATTCTGGAAGCAATAAGCGGTAACATGTCTCTGCGGTCAGATAATTACTTCCTTTGATATTTATCCCTTCCATATTCTTACTAATATCTACACATGTAATCTTTACATTTTTTTTATATAAACTCTCGAACCTCTTTATATGCCGCTTTTCTAATTCTGTATACAAAATATAGATCTCATACTTCCATATTTCCCCCGCATGTTTAACCAATGATTGCAGCGATATATATAAATATGGTGCATAATGATTGTTAACAGAATATATAATTGGCACAATTTTATTTTGCATAGCTGTCATTCTCCTTTTTCATTTCAAGTACGCTGTGCGTTTGAACCCAGTCAATACAATGAACAATTTTTTCTCTTTTAATTCCCATATCTATCAACTGTTTTTTTATTTCCTTATAACATGTGGTATTTGCAACCACATAGTACACTTCTTTTGACAATTCAGGATTTTCTACATAATATTCTCTGGGTGTTTTACATACCTTTCCAAATATACTTTCTCCGCATTTACTTTTATCATTATCACAAAGCCCCATCACATTTTTCTCTATTTGATGCCTGTAACATAAAGCCAGCAGCGCTTTTCCCTGTTCTCCCAATCCATGTATAACAAATTTATGATTGCTGATAAAATCAAAAAAATCCTTTTTTGCATTCTTTGTTGATTGATAACTACATTTAATTGCGGCATCAAATTCATTTTTTCCCGCTTTCAGCATATTTATCGCAATAGAATTATCCAACGCCTCATCGCGGATCTCCGAATAACTCAGTTCCTCATAACATGCATGCAGAGCATTCAGATACTCTTCCGTATTACCAGAACTTCCCCCCGGAATATCCTGACACAAATAACACCCATATGATTGAGCGAAGAAACTAAAGCATCGGTTAAATATAATTTCTCTAAATGGAACTGATATATGATGCCTGTGCATGTATTCCCATATAAATTTTAATTCGCCGATTACAAACTGCATATGCGACATCCACTTATACTGCGAAGCATTCTCATTATCTCTTCGGTAATAATAAGAGGGGTTCTGCACATAGATCACCTTCTGAGCGCTAATAAATGTCTGGAAAACAAACCCCATATCTTGAAAAGATGCTCCAGGTGTTTCATTGAGTGCAATTTGACTGGATAATAAAAATGTCCGATTATATATCCCATTCCACATATTCAGATCATGATATAAAATCCAGGGCTGTTCCTTAGGTTCAATTACCCTATTATATAAATCTTTATAATACGCTGTCAGAATGGAATAGTTTAGAGCAAGCCGTTTTTCTCCATCTCCCATAAATAAATCAAAATCACTTTTTACATAATCAACATGATTTTCTTCTGCCGTCTCATACAGTTTCTGATACATTTGAGGATGAATAAAGTCATCTGTTTCTACGAATCCTATATACGTTCCTTTTGCAGTTTGAATTCCTTTGTTATATTGGTATCCCATGCTCTTTTTTTCAGACATCAGCAAATGAATTCTGTCGTCTTTTTCTTGATATTCTTCAATTATTTCTAATGTACCGTCTGTCGATCCTGCATCTACAATGATTAACTCCAGCTCTTTTAATGTCTGTCCTATCACGCTTTCTATAGCTTTTCCTATGTATACCGCCGAATTAAGGCAGGGCATTACCACCGATATTTTTATATTTTTCATTTTCCTCTCTCCTGTATTCCAATTCCTATATACGCCAGACTTTCTCTCCATGCGTTATTTTCCAGTTCTTTTTGTTCCTCATAAAATATAATGAAGTCATGACTTCTCCGATTCTTCCAATATATCTTGGCATCCGATCCCTTTTTTCTTTTTCACATCTATCTGCAATTTGTCTGAGCATCGGAAAGAGCCAGCCGCAATAATCATCAAAAACCTCTTTTCTTGCAATCAGTATGTTATAGTTATATAAATAAGGAGATTTCAAGAGATTCTCCAATTCGATATAATTTTCTCTTTCATATTCCTTTAATACTTGTTTCATAATATCGATATCCTGCGGCAGAATATATCTTCCATACTGTCCCGATGCATCTGGAAAACATACAAAGGGCAGCGGCAGAATCACGTCTATTTTTTTTGTTTTCAAAAGGTGAAGCTGCTCCCCTGTGATACGCAGGACTCTTCTATAATGAAACAAACCTGTTATTTTCTTTCTATTATGTTTCCACGCATAGTAAACTGCTGTCAGCTCGCCATAAAGGTCATTCTCTGCAGACAAACTATCTTTACCTTCATCCGTCAATTCCAAAATCCGTTTATCCGTCAGCGCCGCTCCGGCCTGTATCTTTTTAATCCATAATTCTTCGTTATATATTCCCTTCAGCATCTTGTCCTTATGGCTGACCGCCATATATACGCAGGCATCCTCATTCCGGATTACAGCTCTATCTGTTTGATAATCCTCAATAAATGAAATTCCTTGTACCTTTCTTAAATATTTCCCCATTAATTCATATTCCAAATGGGCATCCAGCCTCCTATAACTGGTAAGCCCCCTCCGCATCAGTTCCTGCTCCATACTGTCCTGGTATTCTGCCGGCGCCGCAATCAGAATGAAGCTTTCTGACAAGTCTTCTCTGCACTCCTTCAAAGAATAAACCGGGATTCCTTCTATCAAATCAGGCTGTCCGCTTTTATCGGTTACCAAAAACCCTTTTACCGTTATGCCCCAGAGTTCCTGAACCGCCTTATAAATCCCATAAGCTACTATTCCTGCTCCATAAAGATACACTGTCATATTTTAATATCTCCTGCCGCAGTACCATGCCCATGCATGGCGCAGTATCGTCTGAATATCTCCATATTGAGGATTCCATCCGAGAAGCTCTTTCGCTTTTTCAGCGCTTCCTACCAATATAGGCGGATCTCCCGGACGTCTCCCACATAATTTCACAGGTATATTTTGTCCGGTAATATTCTGCGCCGCTTTTATGACCTCCAGAACGCTCGTGCCCGCTTCATTTCCCAGGTTTAAGCAGATACTGCCTCCGCCGTTCTTCAAATAATTCATTGCCCTGAAATGAGCGTCCGCCAAATCAGCCACATGAATATAGTCCCGGATACAGCTGCCGTCTTTCGTTGGATAGTCTGTGCCAAACACCTGAATATCTTCTCTATCCCCTGCCGCCGCCGCCAATACTAACGGAATTAAATGCGTTTCTGGATTATGGCTTTCTCCAAGCTTTCCATCCGGGTCTGCACCGGCCGCATTAAAATAACGCAGACAACAGTAATTCAAATGATAAGCCTTATGATAATCACTCAGTATCCGTTCCACCATCAGCTTAGAGGCTCCATACGGGTTAATCGGCCTCTGCGGCATTTCCTCTGTAATAGGAATCGTATCCGGCACTCCATAGGATGCACAGGTAGAAGAAAAAATAATATTTCTGACTCCGTGCTGTACCATTGCATCCAATAAATGCAGGGTATTTGCCACATTATTGTTATAATATTTTGCCGGATTTCCTACAGACTCTCCCACATAAGCATATGCCGCAAAATGAAATACCGTATCTATTTCATATTTCTCAAAGACCTCATTTAACCGGCGGCTGTCCGCCAGATCACCTTCCTCCAGAATTCCCTGGATCACTGCCTCCCGATGCCCGTATACAAGATTATCAAACACAACTGTCTGGTAACCCTTCCCGCAAAGCATTTTATTGATATGGCTGCCAATATATCCGGCGCCTCCCACAACAAGTATCATATTCTAACCCTCTTTTCTGTATCCGCCAGTTCTAACGCGCTGGCTATTACCTTATCCATATCATAATATTGATAAGTACCCATACGCCCGGCAAAAATGACTCTGGGATTTTTCATACTCTCTTTTTTGTACCGTTCATACAACTTTATATTCTTTTTATCATTAACAGGATAATAAGGTTCATCACCCTTTTTCCACGAAGCCGGGTATTCTCTTGTAATAACTGTTTTTTCTGCATTCCCTTTCCCAAAGTGGAAATGTTTATGTTCAATGATTCTCGTATAAGGTGTTTCCTTATCCGTATAGTTCACCCCGGCCGCCCCCTGATAGTTGTCTATATCCAAAATTTCCGTTTCAAAACGCAGGCTTCTATATTCCAGTTCCCCAAAACAATAATCAAAATACTCGTCTATAGCACCTGTATAAATAATCTTTTTAGCAGTGTTTTCATATTCCGATTTATGATCTAGATAATCGATGTCCAGCCTTACCTCAATTCCATCCAGCATTTTTTCTATCATTTTTGTGTAACCCTCTGTCGGAATCCCTTGATAAGGATGATTAAAATAGTTGTTATCAAAAGTAAACCGGACAGGAAGCCTCCGTATAATATATGCAGGAAGTTCTCTGCAAGGCCGTCCCCATTGCTTTTCCGTATATCCTTTTATCAGCTTTTCATAAATATCCCGTCCGACCAGCATAACCGCCTGTTCTTCTAAATTTCCAGGCTCTATAATTCCGCTTGCCTGTTTTTGTCCGGCGATCTTTCCCATTGCTTCTTCTGGTGTCACACATCCCCACAATGAGTGGAATGTGTTCATATTAAATGGGAGATTATACAGTTCCCCTTTGTAATTCGCTATCGGGCTGTAAATAAAGTGGTTAAAGGAAGAAAAACGATTCAGAAATTTCCATACCTCTTCATTATCTGTATGAAAAATATGCGGTCCATATTTATGTACCTCTATTCCTTCCACTATCTCGCTGTATATATTTCCTCCAACATGGCCGCGCCTGTCAAGTACAAGGCACTTTCTTCCACAGTCTGTCATAACTCTGGCAAAAACTGATCCGGCTAATCCGGCACCGGCAATTAAATAATCATACATATTTTTCCCTGCCCACTTTTATTTTTGTTACTCATACAGCAGAAAATCCCGGACTGGCGGCCAATAACCGCCAGTTCAAGATTTTGAAAACTAAATATTTATTTTACAATATTCAGAGCAGCACGTACTGTACTTCCATTATCAAAGGTAACATTTTGTGTTTTTCTTTCCTGAATCTCCTTTGTTTCCATCCTTCTTCATCTTTTCCTCTTCCTTTCAGCTTTCCTTATCATAATCCAAAAATCTGCTGTCCTTCCATCGCTTCATAGAGCGCCCGATATATATAATAATCCGCCGGTTCCGTAATCTTGATATTATTTGGTGTACTTACTACAATGTGCATAGCCTCCCCATATAAGTTGCATAAATGAGCGGAATCAATACTTTTTTTTCCATCTCTTTTTGCCCTTTCATACAAATCAAGAATTTTCCCATAATAAAAGGTCTGAGGAGCCTTGGCCGTATACATCTGGCTTCTTGGCGGCACCTCACAAATTATTTCCCCATCGGTGCTTCTGACAATACTTTCTCTGGCTGTCTCTGATGTAATGGCATTCCCATACTTTTTTGCCGCTTCAATATTTTGAGTGATCAGCTGTTTGGTGATCAACGGCCGGACTCCGTCATGAATTAACACAATATCGTCTTTCTTACAAATATCTTTCATTGACTTCAAGCCGCAATAAATGGAATCATGTCCCGTCTCTCCGCCGGGAACAATTCTGCTTACTTTTGAAATACCAAACCGTTTTAATAATCCTTTCAGTTCATCAATCCACTCTCTTATGCATACAACCACAATTGTATCAACATCGTCATGATATTCAAAATATTCCAATGTGTAGATGATAATTGGTTTCCCATGCATCTCAAGAAACTGTTTGGGCTTGGAACGGGAATTCATCCGCCGTCCGGTCCCTCCCGCGAATATAAGAGCTGTTGTCATATATCCTCCTCTATGGAATTCTGTTTTTTCTGTCTACTGCTCACTGTATTTCTGTATTTTGTATCATAATCGGCATTTTGACATTACGGTACAGCTGAACCAGAGAGCTTGGATCACCATAATATCCATCGCTTAATGCGATCGCTCGGCTAAGGTCAGGAGTGTTATCATAAATTCCCCAGCCTTCCTTTCTGTATTCATCCATCATCTCCCGGTACGCCTCCCATAGCTCCGGTCTCATGGCTTCTAGTGTTGCCTGTATTAACGGATGAGGACGCCATAGTAATGTTACTTCCTTCTGCATCGCTTTAAATATCCGGAATACCCCCTGCATCTTTTTTATCATCTTCTCATCCTGGGCAAGCAACGCCCCAACGCTTGTGTTATATAATATGACCTTTTTCCATTCCCCGGAGGGCTTTCTGATAAGTTCCAGCCACTCTTTCGGTACTTCTATATCGTTTTTCTTAATCCTAAGAACCTTATCTGTTTTCGGAGAACCGAGCCCTAATATCTTATTTCCCCAATGCCTTTTATTCTTGCCAGTATGTTTCACCAGTACGTTGATGTAGATCTGCCTCATCTTTTCGGACTGGACAATTACTTTATCTGCATGGATGACTCCCGGAGCAATGCAGAAATGCTCTATCCCTTTTACCATTTCTTCATCCGCCGGGTCGATTTCGTCTAAAATAAAATAAGGTATATATACTAACTGCCCGGTATAATTTTTTAATTCCTTTGCGTAAAAAAGAGGATGCACGCTTGTGACATAATTACATTCATCGTACGGATTATGGATGAACGTTATATCTGGCTGATGCATCTCGAAATCGTATTCGTCATACCGGGTAATGGGTACATAGTCCGGATATAAGTCCCCTTCATAATGCTCTTCCCGGAAGCTGCCGTCCGGATTCTTATCATAATACGGAATCGGAATTACATAAGCATCACAGTCCGGATCTTCTTCAGCCGCTTTCCATACACTTTCCAAAGAATCCCACATGGAAGCTTTGTATGGAAGAAATACTACTTCCATACGGCTGTCGGTATCATGCTTTATAATGTTTTCTACCTGTACAATATTTTTCCGCAGTTTTTTGCATGTTTTGTATGAATCAGCCGGACAGTCCGATCCGGTTTTTTCATATATTTGATAAACCAGCTCGCAGTAATCTTCTAAAAGCGGAATCGAACGATTACTGCCGTCAGCCGATTCGATCAGTTCACCCAGCTTAATCGCAATTTCCTGGCACTGTTCCAGCAGATCTTTTGCTATATTATACCGCCTTAATTCAAATGCCCTTTTTAACCCGTCGTGTGCCTGATTTAATAATCTTATATAATTGCCGGCCAGTTTTCTTTGTCCTCTCCGCATACAGCAGCTCCTATCATTTCATAATAATTCTGTCCACAACTGTTTTTATTCTATCCTTCACTCAGCCTTAAAAGCTTCTGCCTGAGGCGCAATAGTTCCAGATCCTCCGGAAGAAGCGTGCAGAGCTGCCGCATAACCGGAAGCGCCTGCGCATACTGACCCTGTTCGATCAGCACAGCAAGGCTGTCCTTCATCTGTCCGGCAAGCGTCTGGAATTCATCCCCGGCATTCAGAGCCGGATTATTTATTCGATTCTTCAATAACCGGATCACCTCATGAATTACGCTGGTCATAATCGGATAGAAGCGCAGAGCCGAACCAAATAAATGTACTGCTTCCGGAAACTTCTGTTCTTCTATGCATGTCAGTGCATCCGATACCAGAACCGCAAAACGGCATTCTTCCGGCAGAAGATCCCTCTTCTCATCCAAAAACATATCCCCGCGGTACTGTCCATTATAATAAGAAAGAACGCATTGGATATATCCGGCCAGATTTTTTATAAGCTCGCCGCCTGCAGGATATTCCCGGATTAATCTCTTTTCCAGAACAAGCTTCCTCATCCACAGGCCGTGTAACACATTTGTTTTTTCAAGATTTTCTGCAGTTTTCTGCAGTTCTGGAAGCTGATCCATGAAAGCCTGCTCTACGGCCCGCCGCATATATGCGTTCCACGTTTCCAGGTCTGTCATCCCGGCGAACCCGGACAGATCCATTCCCGCAGAGACAGCTTCATTTATAATCTGCTGCTTCAGATGCAGAGACGTTGTTTCCTTCATGCACTGCAGAAACTGTACCTGCCTGCTCTCTTTCTCTTCTGTGTGAATAAGGCGTGCCTTCTGAAACAGCAGATATGGATTATCCTTTGAAACCGTTTCCAGTATCCCGCCGAACAAAGCAGGAAACTGCCCTTTCCACTGATCAAACAGAGAATAGTACCGCTGCATCAGCGACTCATCCTCCCATGACAGAAGATTCAGGAAATATTCTGCCTCTCCGGTATCCTCCAGATACAATGCCGCTTCTACGCATCGGAGTCTCCCCATCGAAAGCGTTTCCGGCTTCTTCACTTTGCCTTCCGTAATATTTCCATATTCCTGCCGCATCCACAGCCCCGGAGTGCGGTCCATATACTCCAGAAGCTGTTCAAATTCCCTCCCGTAATGGAGCGTCTTCCCATGTGCCTTAAGCCGCGTGCAGAGTAACAGCAGTTTGCTGTAAAGGCACAGCCTTGTGAGTTCATTCGGTTTTTCATTTCCGAGAATAGATTCAATCTCATTTACCGCATAAGCCGGATCTCCTTTATCACAGCAGATCTCTGCCCACCGTATCTGAAACCATTCGATATAACCGTCCACCCCGGCTTTACCGCGGCATAATCTGCGGCCCTTCCGGCAGAACTCCGCCGCTTTATCCAGATCGCCCTCCCCGTAATACTCCTGGGTAAGCTGGATATAATTCTTGATATACTCCGGGTTCCTGCGGACCGCCTTCAAAAGCATCGGAATATTCCGGGAAGCTTTCCCGCCATCGCTTTTTCCGGCATCTGCTTTCACGATACCCGATACATAGCCGTAATGATGGACATAGGCGTCAAAGTACCTGGCCGTTCCGATTCTCGGAACCAGTTCCTCATGGACTGCATTCTGGAAGCTGACGGAAGATCTCCGCTTTGCCATGCGGAATGCATGGAAATCAAAGTACCGGATGCCGTCCCAGTCAAAATAATTACGCACCTTATAGAAGGCCGTACCGTAATTCCGGTATTCCCCGCTCAGGAAAAAGTCCTCAATCTCCTTTGTGTCCTCAAACCACTCATCGTCATCCAGGAACATAAACCATTCGCCCCTGGCCGCCTCAAGGCCGGTATTGCGCGCCGCCGAAAAGTCGTTGCACCACACAAACGGAATGATCTGGTCGGTATAGCGGGACGCAGTATCCCTTACCCGCTCGTCCGTACCCGTAACAACCACGATCAGTTCACTCGGCACCCGCATCATCAGCGGCAGTAACGAATCCAGGCATCTCTCAAGAGCCGCAGGCTTGTCTGATGCAAGCAAGGATATGCTAAGCTGTATACTCATGGCGTTGTCGTCTCCTTTCCAGCAGTAATCATAACAGCAAAAAAAGATGGGCGTTTTCTTCCATATAAAGTATCCTGAATCAAGCAAGTTCTTTATGTGAAAGAAAGCGCCCATCCAATGGACTGGCGCTTTCTGTTGTTTTACCCTGAGAAATTACTGTAACAGCTGAAGAACTCCCTGAGGTACCTGGTTAGCCTGCGCAAGCATAGCCTGGGAAGCCTGAACAAGGATATTGTTCTTCGTGTAAGCCATCATTTCCTCCGCCATATCTACGTCACGGATACGGGACTCAGCGGCCTGGATGTTCTCTCTCTGAACACCTAAGTTGTTGATGGTGTGCTCCAGACGGTTCTGAAGGGCACCAAATGTAGAACGCATAGAAGAGATAGCATCAATTGCCTGGTTAATTACTGTGATGGCTTTTTTTGCTGATGCAGCGTCGTCAACCTTGGCGTTCGCCGTAAGATCAATCTTTGTATCAAGAGAACCATCTTTCTTAATTCCCTGAATATTACTTGAACTTAATTGAGCAAAGGTTACAGCAATCTGGTTGTCGTCTGTTCCCTGCTCGCCAACATGAAGCTTAATTGATTTTGTATTGCCATCAAACAGTTTTGTTCCGTTGAAGTTAGAAGTTTTACCAATTCTGTCAATTTCTTTATTCAACTGGTCAACTTCCTTCTGCATCTCTTCACGGTTCTTTGCAGAATAAGTTCCGTTAGCAGACTGTGTAGCCAGCTCAACCATACGGTTCAGCATAGAGTGAACCTCTGTCAGGGCGCCCTCAGCTGTCTGAACAAGAGAAACACCGTCCTCTGCATTCTTCTTAGCTGTCTGGAGACCTGTAATCTGAGCGCGCATCTTCTCGGAAATAGCAAGACCTGCAGCATCATCGCCGGCGCGGTTGATTCTGTAGCCGGAAGATAACTTCTCTAAGTTCTTTCCTACTGCTGAATTGTTGTTCGTTAAGTTCCTGTGCGCATTTAATGCGGTAATATTATGTTGAATTCTCATGGTTTTTCCTCCTTGAATTTGTTACAGGAAATTCCTTTTTCCTGCATAATTATAAATTTCTGTGAAGGTTTCAGATACGAAATAAATATACTTTCTGACGTGCCGGCAAACTGTCCAGGAAAGTACAC
>CAJTZE010000011.1 GCA_910584265.1 uncultured Dorea sp.
GGTTCAAGGTTTTATAGTATCAAGCATTTCTACATGCTCATGAATAATTCAGGATAATTTTATGAAAAAATGGGTGAAAATAAAGGGCGTAGTTAAGATTTTATCCAGAGATTTATCTTGGGTAAATGATGAAATTATAGAAAGTTTTGCAAAAAAAGGTGCAGATTTGCATTTATATGTTATGTCTGAAAATAGAGTGGTGAAAAAAATAAGAGAAAAAAATCCGTACTGTAAGATTTATTTTTATGGAGAGTATGGCTTTGAACCGGATTCCCGATATACGATTATTCGTGCCAATAGAGATAGCAGACAAATTGCAATTACACTGAAAGAGCAAAATAGTTATACAAGATTACACCATGAAATATATATATCAAAGGGTAACGCATATGATAAGAAGATGTTGGGGTTGGCGAACGATTTAATGAAGTGTATGGAGTGTGTGGATCAAGAGTATGGTGAAAAAGATAGTTGATAATATAGATAATAAAAAAATTGCTGATGAATGGAATCGGATTATCGAAAAGAGAGCGGTTGAAATCAAAAATGGAAATGATAAGAGTCTCCTGCATATCCTATATCCAGAAATCGAAAAAAGAGTGAAAGAATTAGATGTGAAAGAGAATGGGGTAATCATTGACTGCGGATGTGGCGGCGGTTATGTTGCAAATAAAATTTCTTTCTATTGTAAAAAAATAATAGGAATAGACATCAGTGCTAAAAGCATAGAAATTGCGAGAAAAGAGTATAAGGATAATAAAAATGCAGAGTTTCAAGAGAGCTCTATCGAGGATTTTGGGGAGAAGAATGCAGAGTATGCGGAAATCTGTATTGCCAATATGGTTCTTTCCAATATTTCTGACTGTAGAAATGCCTGCGCCGCAATTTGGAAAATGTTAAAGAAACGAGGCCGTCTGCTGATCACTATTCCGCACCCGTGCTTTTGGTCAGAATATTGGGGGTATGCGGATCAGGATTGGTTTGAATACAAAGAGCAGATATGTATATCCGGGGATTTTAATATAACCGGAGTGGGAAGTCTGGGAGTATCCACTCATATTCATCGGCCGTTAGAAATGTATATTGAGATTTTGAAAAAGGAAGGATATGCTATTATCGAGATGAAAGAATTGTATTCAAAATCAGTTCCTGGAAAAAACAATTTTAAAAAGCCAAGGTTTATGTTTATAGAGGCTGAAAAAATAGAAAAGTAATTTAAACAAAATATGTGAATGCTTAGGTAAAGGCGGAGCCGGATTTGTACGGCTCTGCCTTTATTTTGTGAATAAATCGAGGGTATGCGGATAATGCAGGGAATAGATCCGGAATTATCGAGTCATAAATAGTAGGTGAAAAACCTATTTTTGTTATGGGTTTTGACGCATCCTTTGACAGTGGGTTTGTTATACTTCGATAAAGATGGGGTTACTCTGTCTAAAATTGTCAGCCAGAGAAGGGGCAAAGCATGACTGGAAAGGAATTACAAAGACTGCGGAGGCAGGATATTCTTCAGTTATTGTTGACACAGAGCAGGGAAGCCGCAAGGCTTCAGGAGGAACAGAAGGAACTGGAGGAGGAACTGCTTCGGATAGAAGAAAATAACGAACGTCTGATGGGCCGTCTGAACGAGAAAGATGTTTTGAATCATAAATTAAAGGGCAGGCTTGAGGAAAAGGGCAGACGGATTGCAGAACTGGAAAGAGAGATAAAAGCATGGGATGCGCATAAAGCAAAGGTGATGAATGAGGCGGGCTCTATCGCGGACGCCGTTTTGCTGCTGAATGATGTGTTTGAGGCAGTACAGCATGCGGCAGATCAGTATTTATATAATATCAGGCAGAGATGTGAAGTGCTGGCAGACAGGCTCTATCAGGAGCCGGAACGGGAATTCGACTGGATTTCAGCCGGGGAGTCTGACATCAGGGAGGACATGTAGGACATGGCGCGGAAGAATGCAGATAATAGAAGAGAGCTTGCTATTCCCAGCCTGGAGCTGCTCGAAGCAGAGCTTAAGAAGGAGCAGTACAGAAACAGCCACAACCGGGTTCTGAGAAATACGATATTCTCGCTTCTTGTTGTGGCCGCATTGGCGGCGCTTACAGCAGTACTCCTGCTTCCGGTCCTGCAGATTAACGGAACCTCTATGACAGATACGCTGCAGGATGGAGATATTGTGGCGGCGGTCAGCAATTCTAAATACAAGCAGGGAGATGTGATCGCATTTTATTATAACAATAACATTTTGATCAAGCGGGTAATTGCTGTATCTGGAGAATGGGTGGATATTGATAAAAAAGGCAATGTGTATGTCAACGATGAGCTGCTTGATGAGCCTTATATTAATGAGAAAGCGCTGGGGCAGTGCAATATTGATCTGCCCTATCAGGTGCCGGACGGCAAGTGTTTTGTCATGGGAGATCATCGTGATACAAGTATAGACAGCCGGAATTCATCGATTGGATGTGTCGGAGATGATGAGGTTGTAGGTAAGATTATATTCAGGGTATGGCCGATCCGGAATATCGGGCTGGTACATTGACGGATTCATAATATACGAGAAAGGGATGGTGCTATGGAGACTTCGGTTTTGAAGCAGATTGCAGGATTATTGGCAGAACGGAAAAAGCATAGACGCTGGCTTGTGCTGTTTGCATGTATGGCTGTCCTGGTTGGGGGCGGCACCGCCGCCGCACTGCGGATGATGGGGCAGGCTATGACGCAGAAGGTGAAGGTGCTTGACTGCAGACTGGAGGTGCATGAGCATACGCAGGAGTGTTATGACAAGGACAGGAATCTGACATGCGGGTATGCGGATTATGTTGTGCATATGCATAATGATGATTGTTATGCGTCAAATGGAGAACTGGCATGCAGCCTTCCTGAAATAGAAGTGCATAAGCATACAGAAGCCTGTTATACAGACGAGCAGATTTTGTCCTGCGCCCAGGAAGAATCAGCGGGACATGTACATTCTGAAGAGTGCTATACAAGAGAACGAGCCGGACTTTTGTGTCAGATACCGGAGCATACTCACGCGGCAGAATGTTATGACGAGAACGGCGCTCCGGTATGTGGAATGGAAGAGCATGTGCATATGGATGCCTGCTATGAATGGAATGAGGTTCTGGCCTGCCAGACGGCAGAGGGAACGGAAGGCCACATGCACACGGCAGAATGCTATGAGGCACAGGAGGTGCTTTCCTGCGGTAAGCTGGAGCTGCATGTACATACAGAAGAATGTTATGAAAAAATAGATAAGAATGCCGAATACAGTGAGGAAAACCGCAGGCTTATCTGTAAGATCCCTCAGCTGGAGGAGCACATTCACAGCGAGGAGTTTGGATGTTTCCAGACCGTAGAGATTACAGGCGGAGAGGATGCGGCACCGGGAGATGATTCTGCACAGAAGAGTGAAGAAGAGGTCCCAGAGGAGTTAAAAAATGCGGATATTATCAGAACCTATGAGGGCGAGGGGTATCTTGTAACTGCGGCATATAATGAGGATGCGGCTATACCGGAAGAAGCAGAATTTATTGCGGAGCAGATCACGCCGGAGAGCAACAGCGAGTATTATGCAGAGCGTGAGGAGGCCTTTAAGAAGTCCATGGGAGATGAAGGCGCTACGATGAACGGCCTCTTTAAGATCGGCTTTTATGTGGATGGCGAGGAAGTAGAGCCGGAGAGTGCGGTTTGTATCACGATACAGCTTCTGGATGAGAATGGGATGCCGGACGGAACGCCGGTTACGGTGGTACATTTTGCAGAAGAAGGAACGGAGGTCTTAGACGGCGGCAGTGCAGAGAGCGGCCGGACAACCTTTGAGATGAACAGCTTCTCGGAGGTTGCAATTGGATATGGTTCAGGGGAGCGGTCATCTGTGTATATATCGGAATCCTATGAATATGAAAGTGATGCGTTTCGCATCACCTTTCATATTGAGGGGGATGCAGTACCGATGAAGGCTGAGAAAACAAGGCAGGCAGAGAAGCAGGCTCCGTCGGAAAAGGAAGAAGAGAGTACGGCTGATTCCAATAGACAGGAGGCAGGCCGGGATACCGGGCCGGAGGAAACAGAACAAGTGATTCCCGCGCAGAGCGCCGATGCTGACGGGAAGCTTGTGTTCACGGTAAAACCGTTGGAGAAGGATTCCGAGGAATACGAAGCGTTCTCTGCTTATGCGGAGCCGGAGGACGGAAGTGAACTACTCCAGCTGCAGGCATTTTCCTACGCTTTGAGCTATGACGGAGTACAGATGGATTTGTCAGAATGCGAAGTGACGGCAGAGATCACCCCAAGCGAAACGCTTACTACGCATATGAAAACATCTATTCAGGATGCCGTGTCTTACCTGCGCGGCGGGGAACAGACAGAACCGGTACCGGCAGGAGCAGAGCAGGAGCAGGAGGATAAGACAGAGATCGTTGTCAGTGCGATTGAGATGCTGGGCGGCGCACAGATAAGCGAGACGAAGGAACTGGTTCTGAATGAAGTTGGCGGAGATGAAACGCTGACTACACAGGTAGAGGGTGAGAACGTTGCGATAAAGACAGAGACCCGTGCAAATCCGTCATATACCGTGCAGTATTATGCGCGGCTGGACAGAGTGGATAAGGACAGCGGGGGAGTCCTTGAGCTGATCGATACCAGCGGAGGGAGGCTTCCGCAGAACGGCGGAACTCCTGTGATCAAGAATCTTGCTGTTAATGCAGATGGAACGATCAAGACAAATAGAGAACTGACAGAGGTATACACGGCCAAGCCTTTTGAGTATTTTCTGGCTCCCAGTATTATGCACATTAACGAGCTGGCAGATAATGGCGGTTATGAGCTGGCGGAAATCTGGGTGCTTAAGCATGAGCATACGGAGGAATGTTATGTAACGGAGAGTGACGGGAAAAAGGTGCTTGTATGCGACCCGGCGGGAAGCGATGAGGCAAAGAGTACTTCGGAGGAAGACATTAAGAAAAACTGGGATATTTATAAATACAGCGACAGTCTTCACTTTACAAATTCAAAAAAGGCGGGAGATTTTGCTGCTCCCTCTAATCCGAAGGGATATATCTATATTGACCAAAAGACAGTAATCCGGCTTGTGTATGACACGAAACAGGATACCTACAATAATTCGGCCGTGTTTTATGATTATGACATATCTAATGGCGGCTATAGGACGTCAGGGAATGCGAAGATAATAGACACCAGAGAGGCCGGAATCAACAGCACGGCGAACTGCGGGGAGACTCCCAAATATGCGTTCGGCAATAGTAATGCGGGAACAAATTTCGGGACGAATATTTGGAATGGTAATGAGCTGAATAAAAATAATGGAAAAGGGTATAAGGGATGTACCTTTGGTTTGGTCAGCGGTATTGAAGAGGACGGGAATGTAGAGTTTAATGTATCAGCTCCTAAGGTATTCGGAACAGAACCTCAGACCGGAAAGACGCAGTACGATGATTACAGTCTTGACTTCAAGTGCGATGGAGATACCTATACGCTGTCAGCAGTGAGAGGAACTGCAATGGCGGATTTGGAAAAATTCGGACATTCGGGTACGCACACGAATATCTGGACAAATAATTTCTGGCCGATGGACGACGCGCCATCCTGGGGAGCCGAGGGCCATGATATAAAATCTGGAAATGCCGCGGAGAAGAACAATTTAAGGTATGAGCCCGGAGATAACCAGTGGAAGGCACTTCCTGTGAGTGATGACGGAATGGATCATAACAGCTATTTCGGCATGTTTTATGAACTGGAATTTGACTTGGATGAGACGTACTGCGGACCTTTGGAATATCTGTTTTTCGGCGATGACGATATGTGGGTTTTTCTTGATGGAGAGCTTGTCTGTGATATCGGAGGCGTGCACTCCTCCGTCGGTGAGTATGTGAACCTGTGGGATTACCTTAAGAACGAGGACGGAACATCCAAGTCAGGTAAACACATGTTGAAATTCTACTATACAGAGCGCGGTGCGTCCGGTTCTACCTGCTGGATGCAGTTTACCCTTCCTTCCGTGACAAATAAGCAGCCGGCAGGTACCAACGGCAGGATTGAGAATTCCTTAAAGGTCGGCAAGTCGGTAGAGCATGCCGATACGGATCAGGCATATGAGTTTACCATCCATTTTAAGAATGAAGACGGTGCGGATCTTCCGGATGATTATTCCTATACCAAATATAACAAGGATGATAAGGTGATCGGCTATGACGTCATTGTACATGACGGCGATAAATTCACCTTGAAGGACGGAGAATACATTATGATCAGCTATCTTCCGCCGGGGACTACATATACGATCACGGAGGTTTCCGAGAGTGATGAATATAAAGTAATCACAAAGGTGGACGGCGAGGAAAAAGACTCCGGAAAAGTAACGGAGGGAGAAACAAGTGATACGCAGATTACGGTGGAATACGTGAATAATTATCATGTGTATGAGCTCCCGGAGACCGGAGGAGACGGATTACCCTTATATACAATAGCAGGCGCCGCATGTTTGGTGCTTGGCGCAGGCTTTCTGTATAGAAAAAGATTCAGGGAAAGGGGGTTGTGATATTCCTCTTGAGACTGAATGAAATGTAACATGGCTGGTTATTACGGCCATATTTGCGGACAGAATTATGAAATAAGCGAAAAGGAGAATCAAACTATGAAACATGTAAAGAGATTGGCCAGTGTGCTGCTGGCAATGGTGATGGTGTTAGCGATGGGCGTTACAGCCTTTGCTACAGCGCCGGAAGGAGACGGCGGAAATACTGGAAAGGTTATAATTAAGAATGCCATTCCAGAGAAGGAGTATTCTATCTATAAGATTTTTAATCAGGAAAATTATAAGGCTGACGGACAGGGTTCCTATACGGTAGAACCTGGTTGGGAAGGCTTTATAGAAGATTCGGCATTGAATAAGATTTTTGTTGTTGACAATGGGTATGTTGCAATTAAAGAGGGTGTAGACGCAGATGCTCTGGCAGCAGAGTTTGCGCAAAATGCTTTGGCATATGCAAAAGCAAATAAGATTAAGCCCATGGCTGCTAAGATAGCAGGAGCGGCAGCAGAAGGAGAGAAGACGACTAAGGTAGAGTTTACTGACCTTGCTATGGGTTATTATCTGGTGGATTCCTCTACGGGTGCGCTCTGTTCATTGGATGCAACAACGCCGGATGCAACGGTGACAGAAAAGAATGATGAGCCGACAGTGGACAAAGAGGTTCAAGAAGCGTCTGCAAATATAGGTGATACAGTTCATTATACAGTCACTATTAAAGCACAGGCAGGTGCAGAGAACTATGTACTGCATGATACGATGTCAACAGGCCTGACCTTTAATAACGACGTAACGGTTGTACATATGCGTGGTGATGTGGAGATTGCTGGCCTTACGGTTGGAAAGGATTATATCGTTACTCCAGATTCTGGGGAAGTTAAGGGAGACGGTAGTGAAACATTTACAGTTGAATTCAGCAATGAATATGCATCTAACCTTGAGCCGGGCGATACACTTGTTGTAACATACACTGCAACAATTAATGAGGAGGCTGAGGTTGTATTGACCGAAACAAATGAAGCAAAGCTTACCTATGGAGACAATAATGAAACTACATCAGATAAGACTGAGACCAAAAATTTTTCAATCCCCGTATATAAGTTTGGCGTAGAAGGCGGTAATAATACAGGCTTGGCCGGTGCAGAATTTGTTTTAACCAAAGAATCATATGGTAGTGTTGATGATGCAAAAGATCATGCAATGTCATTTGAAAATGCCGGAAATAATGTATATTTTTATAATTCTAATTTAGCAAGCATAACATCACAAGTAACGAATATTAAAACACCAGTAGATGGTAAATTTATTATCAAAGGTCTGGCGGCCGGTACATATTATCTCTGGGAGACCAAAGCTCCTGACGGATACAATCAGTTAAAGGAAGCGGTAACAATTGTGATTGCAAATAATGGAGATATTACAGTGGATGGTAAAACATTTACTCCTGCACAGAACTTGACTGCTGGCGGTTCAGAGGATTCTATGGTTCAGGTTGAGAATAAGTCCGGCGTGAACCTTCCTTCTACCGGTGGTATCGGTACTACGATCTTCTACATCGTAGGCGGTGTTTTGGTGGTTGGCGCGGCTATCCTGTTGATTGCAAAGAAGCGTGCAAAATAGCATGACTATTACTATCATATCATCTATTTGTTAGAAGTATGCATAAAGTAATTCCTATGTGATACATATCCCGGGAAGGGGCTTTCTCTTCCCGGTTATGCCGCACAGGCTGACACCTTCACGTGGTGTGCGGCGAGCAACGGACTTATGGTCCGGCCGACGTCAGCAGGCGGGGAGAGGCCGCTTTAAAAATGCAGTGGCTGCATATGATTGGCGGAGAAGCTTATGAAAAAGGAAAGGCGTATAAACGAAGAGATAAATACAAATGAGGAAGCGCTTGCGGATACAGTACAGGAGAGGGACGGGGATAAAGCGCAAGAGGATAAGACGAAGAAGAAAAAGAGCGGTTCTGTCTCAACCGTGATCCTGGTTCTTATTATGCTGATCGGCTTGGGAGTATTTCTTTATCCGGCTGTCAGCGATTGGTGGAATTCCATGCATGCCTCAAGAGCAATCGCGGGCTATGTGGATGCGGTGGATGAGATGTCCGAGGCAGAGAAGGAAGCTATGATAGAAGCCGCAAGGCTTTATAATGAATCGCTTCCGGAGGGAGTGCATTTCAATCTTTCCGATGAAGAGTATGCAGAATATGAGAGTATTCTGGATGTTACCGGAACCGGGATCATGGGCTATATCCAGATTCCGTCTATCGGCGTGAATCTTCCGGTTTATCATGGAGTTGACGAGGGAGTCCTGCAGATTGCGGCAGGACATATTCCGGGGTCTTCTTTTCCGATAGGCGGAGACGGAGTCCACAGTATTATGTCCGGGCACAGAGGACTTCCAAGCGCCAAGCTGTTCTCCGATCTGGACAAGCTGGATGAGGGAGACATTTTTACCGTTACAGTGTTGGACGATACGATTACCTATATGGTGGATCAGATACGGATCGTGCTTCCAGAGGAGACGGAGGAGCTTGGCATTGTAAATGGAAAGGATTATGCGACATTGGTTACCTGTACGCCCTACGGCATTAATTCTCACAGGATTTTGATGAGAGGGCATAGAATTGCCGGCCTTGACGGAATTGCGGCTCCTGCGGAGGCGGTCAGGATTCCGGTATACATTGTGATTCCGGCGATTGGGATTCCTATGCTGTTCCTTCTGTTAGCGGGAATGCTGATCTATTACCGCAGAAGAGGACCGGTTAAGTCAGAGGAACAACTGCTGGATGAGATGAGAAAAGGATAAGGAGGAGAAGCTTATGAATATAGAAGGTGGATTCCGGGGGCAGGGCGTACATCGGATTGCGGCCGCACTTCTTGTGACGGTATTAGCATTCGGCCTGCTGTTTGGGGTATCTGGGTTAAGCGGAGCGGCGGCAGACCCAATTGACTTTGATCATGCATGTTCTATCCGGGCAATAGCAGGAAGCCCGGGGCAGGCGGCAGACCTTGCGGGTAAGCTCCAGATCGATCTGTATCGGATTGCGGCGGCGGAAGAGGTCAGCGTATACGATACCTATTCCTATACGTTTGAGCCTGATTTTGAAGAGGTTGAAGAGATATATCATAAGGACTCGGAGCAGCCTGACTGGAAGAGGATGGCACAGAAGGCGGCAGAGCTGATATTTGCAGAGAATTCCGGTATACGGCCGGCGGCTTCCGGACTGGCAGGAGAAACCGTTCCTGTTCCGGGCTGCGGTCTGTATCTGGTGATTGCCAGAGGCAGGGAGTTATCGGTCGAAGAATATAAAACAACAGTGAGACAGAGGGATGATGATACAGGGGAGGCAGTGGAGAAAATTGCAACGTCCGCCCAGTCGGATACCTGTACCTATATCTATGAGCCGGAGCTGGTGTCAATTCCTAATAAAGCGGCGGAAGACGGTACGCTCCTGAATACAACAGCCGGAAACGGCACATGGATTTATGAGGTGGATGTGACGCTGAAACCAACCGAGGAGCGTTTCGGTTCACTGGAAATCGTCAAAGAGCTTCAGGGCTATGAGACAGGCAGTGAAGCTGTATTTGTTTTTCAGATAGATGCGGTGCTGAACGGAGAGAATGTATACAGCAATGTGGTATCCATAACCTTTGGCTCGGCGGGAGAAAAGAGTGTAATAGTTGACCGGATTCCTGCAGGAGCGCAGGTTACTGTTACTGAGATCTATTCCGGCGCAGGTTATAAGGTGGTATCGCCAATAACTGTAACACCGGCGGATTTGATTTCAGTTAAGGATATCCTGAAGGTTCATTTCACAAATGATTATGCGGATACGCCCGGCGCCGGCGGCGGGATAACAAATCATTTTGAGTATGTGATAGATGGCTGGGAGTGGAATGCAGAACCAGAGCAGCAGAATGCTGACAGCGAATAAGGAGGGGAGATCAGATGAAGAAAATAAATGGATTGCTGGCCGCCGCGGCAGTTATGCTGGTCTTATCTGTGGCAATTGGCAGTGCATGGGGATATTTTACTACTTTCGTAGAGGTACGGGGCGGTCATACACTGAGATTGGGAAGCAAAACAGAGATAGAGGAAGATTTTTCTGACTGGACAAAGCATGTATCCATTACCAGCAAACCAGAGTCAGTTCCGGTGTATATCCGTGCCAAAGCTTTCAGCGGAAGCGGATATGACTTAATCTATAGTGATGCGGCTGGAAAGTGGACGCTGGGAGAAGAGGATTACTATTACTATAGTGATATCCTCTATGGCGGACAGACAGCGGAGGAGCTGCTGGTTAAAATCGAGGGCATTCCGAAGGATATGATGGACTCGGACAGCTTTAACGTGGTGGTAGTCTATGAGAGCACACCCGTGCTGTATCGTGAGGACGGGACGCCTTATGCAGACTGGAACGCTGTGCTGGATACCGGAAACGCGGAAGGAGGAGACGGCCGATGAAGAGGATTAGGGGACACGGCAGGTCACAGACTGTGACGATTGCGATATTTGGGCTGGCAATAGGACTGCTTCTTTTTTCTTCCATTGGAGGAGCCAGGGCCGCATTGAACTACTATTCCGATGTTTACCAGTCTATGATACAGACACAGGATATCGGCGTGACACTGGTGGAGAATGGCAGAGAGATTTCTAACCGGGATTATAAGTATAACCGGGAGACAGCCATGGCGGACGGAACCTGGGATGAGAGCGCAGGAACACTTCTTTCAGAAATGTTTGGGGAAGGAGAAAGCCTGAAGCTTGGGAATCAATATGAGGAGAAGCTGAGCGTGAGAAACAGCGGTACGATTCCTCAGTATGTGCGTGTCAGTGTATATAGATACTGGCTGGATAAGGATGGAGAGAAGCTGCAGGAGCTGTCGCCGGAGCTGATCGATCTGAATTTCAATAAGAGCGGGTGGCTTCTGGATGAGGACGCATCTACCAAAGAGCGTACGGTGCTGTACTATCCCAGCCAGCTGGAACCGGGCGGCGAGAGCAGTCCGTTTGTAGATGGACTGACGATTGATGCTAAAGTTGCCAATAGCGTGACACAGAAGGTGGAGCAGCAGGGCGGTTACAAGAATATTACAACAGTATATGATTATGACGGCGTTCAGTTTGTGGTTGATGTGAAGGCGGACGCAATCCAGAATCATAATATAGTAGACGCGGCCTGGAGTGAATGGGGGCGGAGAGTTTCCGTGAATAACGGCACATTGCGGCTGGAATAAGGAGGGGATGAGCGGTGAAGAAAAAGTTAAGAATGCTGTTTCTTATATGGGGCATGCTTGTCTTAACACCCATGACAGCCCGGGCGGATACCGTGAAAGGAAAGGACGGCTGGGCGGTGGTGTTTACCTCTGGCGGCAAGATGAGAAGCAATTTCAGCGATGCGGATTTAAACAGCGTTATGGCAGGCATGCAGCCGGGAGATACCGGAACAATTACGCTGACGCAGAGGAATGAGAACGCCGCGGATACGGACTGGTATATGAAAAATGAGGTGCTCAATGCTTTAGAGAAGAGTACCAAGGATGCCGCCGCGGTCGGGGCTAAGTATACCTATAAGCTTGTGTATACAGGTCCGGGCGGTACACAGAGGGAGCTGTATAACAGCGATAAGGTAGGCGGTGACGGAACAAGCGGCGCAGGGCAGGGATTAGAGCAGGCAACCAACGCCTTGAAGGATTACTTTTATCTGGATACGTTAAAGAACAGGCAGAGCGGCAGCATTACATTAGAAATTGCATTGGACGGAAATACCACGATCAATTCCTATCAGGATACCCGTGCAGATCTCCAGATGCAGTTTGCGGTAGAGCAGGCAGGTTCCGGCGGCGGAAGGCCGCGTACCGTCCGTACAGGAGACGAGTCGGCGCTGGCTCCGCTGATTATCGCATCGTTTGTAAGCGGACTGGTCCTGTTGATCCTTGCAGGGCGGAGATGGACAAGGCAGGATAGCAGAGAGGAGGGAGGCGGAGCATGAGGAAGCAGAGGATAAGAATACTGACAGCGCTATTGATCTGCTGTATGGCGTGCACACTGTCCCCCGCGGCAGAGGCAAAGGAAGCATATGGGTATAAGATTCGGATTTTTGCCGGAGATGAAGGCACGATTGACGGTGGCAGCGAGATGATCGTCTATGATGATCTGGAATACGGAGAAGAAATTTACTTTGACTATACCAGAAGAGTCCAGGCCTTAGATCGCGGCAGATATTATGCGAAGGGACTCCGGGAGTCCGGTACCGATACCAGTACAGTAATTGAAGCGAAGGTGCGGGCAGGAAGGGAATCAGGTGGGATGGAGATATCCCCGTCGATCACAGTTACCGGCGACCGGGATTATGTGGTTGCCTACGGAGCTTTTGGAAGCTCCGTTGCCTATACAGTCCGATATGAGGACAGTACGGGGAATGAACTTGCTCCTGCCGAGACATACTATGGAAATATAGGCGACCAGCCGGTGATAGCTTTTCTGTATATTGAAAATTATCTGCCGCAGGCATATAACTTGACGGGAGAACTACAGTCAGAAGCGGAAGAAAATGTATTTACCTTTGTCTACAGCCCGATCAGCAGGAGGGCGGCAGAAGCGGCGGAGCAGGCGGCAGAAGCGGCAAGGGCATCGGCATCCCGGGGAACAGAAGGGAATACAGCAGGGCAGGAGGCGGCCGCACAGGCGGCGGCCACAGAAGCGGCGGCAGAGGCAGAAGGTACACAGGTGCCGGATCTGCAGTCCATTGATGACGAGGAGACTCCGTTGAGCAATATGGGGCTCGATGAGGACGTTTCATCAGAGATCCAGGACTTTGCAAAGCTTCTGTTGGATATTCCAATAGCGGCTAAGGCAGGGATCCTGTCAATTGCAGTACTGCTTACGGCAGGGATTGTATTTCTGTTAAAACGCAGGAAGAGGAAGACAGATTATGCGAAATGAATCATTACCATCCAGACAGTATAAGACAGGCGGCGGACGGCTGGCGCCTGTTCTTTGTAATATTTTCGGTATTTTCATTCTGCTCAGTGTTATCGTAACCTGCCTGCCGGCCACAGTGCCGAGGCTTTGGGGGTATAAGATATATAATGTGGTAAGCGGAAGTATGGAGCCGGAGATTCCGATAGGAAGCATCGTTTATGTGGAGCCTGCCCGTCTGGAGGAGATTGCAGAGGGAGATATTATTGCATTTCACAGCGGTGATTCAATAGTGGTCCATCGTGTGGTAAGAAACAAGGTAGTGGAAGGAGAATTTATTACCAAGGGAGATGCTAATGCAGAGGAGGATATGAACAGCGTACCCTATGTTTCTGTGGTTGGACGGATAAAGGCACACTATCCGCTGCTGGGAAGAATGCTGGCTTTGTATACAAGCAATGTGGGGAAGGCATATGCCGTCTGCTTTGCCGCCTGTGGAGCGATGTTTAATATTCTCGCTTCCAGACTGCGTGAGCGGCGGGATAGAAAATAATAAAATAAAGCGCGGAGGATAGACTATGAGAACAAAGACGGAGGAACAGAATATACTGCATGTGCAGATGTTTGGCAAGTTCTCTATGGTCTGGAAGAATAACATGCTCATAGGGAACGCTAAATCCGGAGAGACGCAGTTCGCCTATTTGATGCAGATGCTTCTGCATAACAGAAAAGAGGGAGTCAGCCGTGGCAAGATGGAACAGATACTTTTCTGGAACAGGGATGTTACAGATGTCCATCACGCTATGCGCACCGTTATCTATAATGCCAAAAAAAAGCTGAAGAAAGCGGGGCTTCCAAATGTAAATTATATTGAGCAGAGGGAGGGCACGTACTTTTGGACGGAACAGATCCCTGTTGTAGAGGATGCATGGGAATTCGAGAAGCTCTATGAGCAGGCAGAGAGGGAAACAGACCCTGAGCAAAGCCTGAGGCTGTATCTGGAAGCGTGTTATATTTATACGGGGGAATTTCTCGGGGATCAGACAAGTACCATATGGGCGGCACAGGAGGCAAGGAGATACCGGGAAATATTCTGTAACTGTGTAGAGGAAGCGGTATCCCTGTGCAGAGGAAGCCAGAATTATTTACAGATGGAAGAACTGGGCTTGTATGCCGCAAAGCTTTATCCGCTGGCGGACTGGGAAACCATTACTATGGAGGCATTGATATTTCAGGGACGTCATGCAGATGCGTTAAAGCTTTATGAGGATACGATAGAACTATACTTCCGGGAACAGGGACTGCATCCGTCGAAACGGCTTCTGGAGCTGTTTGATACGCTTGGGATGCAGATCCAGTATGGCCATGCGGGGCTGGATTCCATACAGATGAAGCTTATGGAGAGTGAGAACGGAATTGGAGGGGGATATGTCTGTTCTTATCCTATTTTCCAGGGGATATATCAGGTTGTAGAACGCATGATGGACAGAGGCGGGCAGTCGGTATATCTGATGCTCTGTACGGTTGTGGACAGTAAGGGAAATCCAATGAAGGACGGAGCGATGCTGGAGGAGCTGTCCCAGAGACTGTGCGGGGTCATCCGCCGCTCCGTGCGGAGAAGTGATGTGGTAACCAGATATGGGAGTGGACAATATCTGATACTGCTGATTAATACGACCCTTGAAAATTGCGGAATTATTCAGAAAAGAATCAATGGAAGTTTTGTTGTGGGAAGGCAGAGGACCGGGATTTCCTATCACGTAAATAGTGTAATCTGCAGGGCTTGCGAAGAGGGAATAGGTACATGGGAAAGTCTCAGTGGTATATAGGCGCAGTGAACGGAGTTGTGTTATGCGTTGACTCCATGCAGGGGACAGGCTTTAAGAGCCGGGTCTATCATGCATACCGCAGAGATGCAGTAAAGGTCAGCTGCATAGAGCAGTTATTGTTTGTATTGGATGAATTTTATGATTCGATTGATTTTCCGTACCCATCTGAGGGTGAACGGACATTTCAGACGAAGAAAGAGGAAAAGTGTTTGAAAAGAGAGAGGGCAAGAATTATGAGCGACGAGGAACTGTTGAACAGGCATGGGGATCTGGGGACATTTATCATACGTGTCCAGCACAGGCAGAATAGCAGCTGGCAGGGAAGGATTACATGGATGGATCAGGATAAGACCCTTTCTTTCCGCTCCATGTGGGAAATGATTAAGCTGATAGCCAGCGCGCTGGATACAGTCAGTGAACCAGAAGACGGATCAGAGAATCTGGAAGGAAAGACTTGGAATTGACAAATTGCTGATATAATAGTAACATTGATGAAAAGTCGTACGAAAGGATGAATTCATTGATGGGCGAATTGGAAGGGAAAATCAACGGCAGTTTTTTTGGAGGATATAACAAGAAGAGTGCAGATGCATATATAGAAGAGCTTCAGACGGCGCTTGAGAAAATCAGGGAAGAACTTGAACGGTCACAGGAGCTTAACAGAAAGCAGGCGGCTAAGCTTGCTGAGGCGGAGGAATGTTACAGGCTGCTCTGGGAACGCAGTAAGGACCAGGAGAAGATTATAGAGCGGCAAAAGAATGAGCTTAAAACAGATAAGAATGTGATGGATGTCCAAAAGGAGACAATCCGCTCCAGAGGAGAGGTTATTAGAAAGCAGGAGAATCTTCTGCGCAAGGAGAAGGAGTCTGTGCTCTGTCTGCAGGAGGAGTTTGAGAAGCTGGGAGAGGAATTTGACAAACAGGGAGAACAGATCAAAGAGCTGGAAGCACAGCTTGAGGAAAAAGACGGGATCATCCGTGAGGATCAGGAGCTGATAGCCGGGCTGGAGGATAAGGTTGAGAAACAGCAGTGGCTGTACGAGGAATTCTTTAAGAATAAGGGAAGAGTCCCGGTCTCAAAGCTTGAACAGTATGTCCGCGAAAGCATGAGGAAGAAGATGAAACGAAAGTACTAAAGAAGGAGCACAGTCAGATATGAAATTGCAGAAAGTATTAGTCGTTCTTGGAATCAGCACCTGTCTGCTGGCGGCAGAGATACAGGGGACATTCGGTATGGAGGGGGATGCACCGCAGGAAGAAGACGGCCTGCCGGAAGAGGATCCGGAAGCTCTACAGGAAACTCTGGAGGCGCAGCCAGTGCCGGAAGAACAGGAATCACTGCCAGAAGCAGAGGTACAGCCAGAGCCGGAAGAACAGGAATCACAGCCGGAAGCAGAGGTGCCGCCGGAACCGGCCGCATCAGGATCACAGCCGGAGTCTGCAGTACAGCCAGAGCGGCCGGAGAATACAGCAGAATCAGAAAGCGGACAGGAACAGCCGGATACTCCTGCAATGGATAGCGGAGAGCAGACAGAAGACAGCGGAAATTCAACAGATGTTCCTATCGATGATCCAGAGGATGAGGATCAGCCCGACAGCGGAGATATATCCGGGGAAGAGGACGGCGCCGGGAAAGAAGATGAATCTGAGGAGGACGGCACCGGGAAAGAAGATGAATCTGAGGAGGACGGCACCGGGAAAGAGGATGAATCTGAGGAAGAGGACGGCGCTGATAAAGAAGGTTCTTTGACAGAAGGAGACAGCGCTGATAAAAACAGCGGAGCCGGCAGTGTGATTCCGGGTTATCAGGATGCAGGGGAAGTGCTGGCGCCGTCTGGAAATACGGAGGGAAAGCCGGCAGTCCGGCCGTCAGGATATTCCAGTCCGCTTGGAGCCTTTAAGCCTTCGTCAGAGTTTATTGATAACAGGGAAAAGGTGAAATATAATGTGGAAATGCCGATAGACGGCCTGCCTGAATTTATTACTGCGGAGATGGTAGTGGGAGCATTAAAATGCCAGGATGAGACAGGATATCCGGCATCGGTTACCATTGCGCAGATCATTCAGGAATCTGGTTTTGGAAAGTACGGGCCGGAAGGAGATAAGGGAAAGGGATTGTCTTATCTCGCGTACCAGTATAATAACCTCTTCGGTATAAAGGGCAGGGGGCCGGCAGGAACTGTGGACATGGGGACAGGCGAGCAGGCTCAGGACGGAACGATGTATCAGATTACAGCAGGCTTCCGCGTATACCATACATATACGGAGTGTATTGAAGACAGGGCCAGGCTTCTGGATGAAGTATACAGCGACCTGACATATGGAGTAAGGGATGCGAATACATTTGCCATGAAGATAGGAAGACGCTGGGCAACGAGCCTTACCTACGGACAGAATTTGATCCAGCAGATGAACCGTTATGATCTGTACCGGCTGGATAAGATGACGCTGGATGAGTTCAGCGGTATGCTGGGAACTTTTATCCATCCATGCCCGGGTTCTGTGCTGACCAGCAGTTTTGGGTACAGGACGGCTCCGATAGCCGGGGCAAGCACCTATCACAAAGGGGTCGATCTGGGAACCGGAGAATATCATATACCGACCTATGCGGTACAGGAAGGGACCGTGGTTTATGCAGGAGAGGGCGGAGCAGAAGGTAATTATATAGTGATCAGTCATGAAAATGGACTGGTGACAAAATACATGCACCATGATAAGATATATGTGGAAACCGGAGATGAGGTCGAGAAGGGCCAGCAGATAGGACTTAGCGGAAGTACCGGCAATTCCACCGGAAACCACCTTCATTTTCAGGTGGAACAGGATGGAGAGGCGGTTGACCCGCTATTATATCTGAATATTCAGTAGAGTCAGGGGAAAAGGTTATACTATATGGATGAGAGAAGATTCGGCGGTTTTTCCAGAGAGCTTCCAAGCCCGGATGAATTGTTTCATGCAGATGAATGGGAAGAGCAGGAGCAAAGCAGGAAAAGGATAGAAGTACCGGTGCAGAAGGAAGAAAAGAAACCGGAAGAGCAGCCACAGCAGGAAAAAGCCGAAGAAGATATACAGGTGCAGGAAGAGATTGATAGTGACAAGGAGCAGGCTCCACCGGAGGAGCCTGCTCCAAAACGTAAGAAATCAAAGCTGTTTTCCGCAGGATTTATAATAGGACTGCTGGTGCTGGCATTGATTATAACGAACCTAAGCCTTTTTCATGTACATCTGTTCTGTATGATGTCGGAGAGTATGGGAGATGCGGTTCCGAAGGGGAGCATTATCATTTCCTATGAAGCCCCGGCGGAGAAGCTTATGACCGGTGATGTGATTACCTATAGGAATCGCGACGGTTTACTGATCACACATGAGATTGTGAGTGTGATCAGCAACTACGATGGAAATGGCGGCTATGCCTTCCGCACAAAGGGTGCGGCTAACGAGTCGGAGGATGAAGAGGCTGTTACATACGGTATGGTGGAAGGGAAGGCGCTGTTTTACATTCCGTATATTGGGAAGCCGTTTGTGAAATGACAGGAAGGAAACCTGCTAAAGAAGTATTTATGTTTCTTGGCAGGTTTTTCTGCGTGTAAAAAGATGGACAAGCAGACAGCTTTATTGCTATGATAAGCTGGGAGGGCGGCTATGAATTTAATTAGTAAGATACCAAAGGAGTTTTACAAGCTCTTTGCAAGTAAATATATGGATTACTACCAACAGTTTTTGATTGCGGTTTATGAGGAATCAGGACGTTCATATTCCCTGCTCGGGCTGACGGAGATGGAGTGCCGGAGCATTATGAATGAACGGATCGCCGCGCAGACGCTGGACTGGAGCGAGGAACAGTTTGACGAGGAGGGCGAGCTTCTGACCAGAGCTAATATGGCGTCAATCTGCCTGAAGCATCTGGAGGACTGGGGATGGCTCAGGCGGGATTATGACGAGACGCTGGACAGTTATGTGGTGTCCTTCCCGGAGTACAGCCAGATGTTTGTTGAGCTGTTCGTGCGCCTGCACAGCGAGGATCAGACCAGAGAGCGGGAGAGCGTACTGGCGGTCTACAGCTATCTGTATACCTACAGTTCGGATAAAGAAAAGAATAATGAGATTTTAAAGAGCGCATTACAGACCTCCCGTTCCCTGCTGCAGATGCTTGCCAATATGCAGGAGGGCATGCGGGGATATTTTGACGAGCTGTCCAGACAGAGAAGTTTTCTGGGAATCCAGGAGGTGCTGGTGAAGGAAATCAATAATAGTGACAGCAGGAAGTATGCGATCCTCACTACTACCGACAGCTTCTATCGCTATAAGGAAGCGGTGAAGGAGCTGATCGACCAGAATCTCAGCGAGAATGAGGCAAGAAAGCAGGAGTTTCTGGACAGGAAAGAGCAGCTGCAGAGACAGACAGAAGAGGAAACTGGAGAGGCAGAAGCAGGGAGGGCGGCAGAGCAGAAGCTTCCCACTGCCGGGACTGTTATGCAGCTTAGGAAGCTGGAGCGCGCAGTGGAGCTGTGCGAGGAAGCGATGGATATTATCTGCTTGATTGAGAGGCAGTTTGATGCCATAGAGCGCAGATATAATAAACTGATTGAGCAGAAGACGGTTTTTGCCAGCCGGGCGGCGGCAAGGATCCGCTATATCTTAATGGAAGGCGCTATGGAGGAAGACCGGACGGCGGTGCTGGTGAAGCTCTTAAACCAGAGTGAAAAGCAGGAGGAGATTCTTGAGGAATTGGGAAAGCGCATGAAGATTACCGGGCGTTACCGGATTGTAACCGACCAGAGCCTGTACCGGAAGAAGAGCGGCGAGAGGACGGAATTCCAGCCGCAGGCAGTGAGGCGGGCGGATACAGAAGAGGAGCTGGATGAATTTATCCTGAAACCACTCTATACCAGACAGGAAATCGAAGCATTCCGCAGAAAAAATGAGCAGAACGGAGTATTTACTGTAACGGCGGATACCGTACGATCGGTGGAAGATCTGGAGAAGCTGTTCTTTGTCTGGCAGGATGCGGTAGAGCTTGCAGAGAGCGGCAGGGAAATTACCATAGGACAGGAGTTTGAGAGCCGGGAGGGATACCGGTTTTCGGAACTAAAGATTAAGGAGTAAAGAAATGGCGGCATATATGGGATATATGGAAGAGTTATCCGTGACTGAGGCGGAGAATCTGAAAAAGACAATCACAAAATTGTTCCGGCAGACCTGTATTCTACAGTTGAAATATGATCCGGCGACACTGACGCCCCGGGATAACCCGGATTATGAACTCTGTGTCAGGCATAAGGGATTTATTGAGGATTATCTGGCGGTGTTAGGATGCGAGCTGGAGCATGACCCCCAGGAGCATATTTTCCGTTTAAAGGGCGAGGGAGCAGAGACCGAGAAAATCAGTCTGACTTCGACGGTTATTATCCTGTTAGTGAAGATGATTTACCGGGATAAGATTCTGGGAGAAGGGTTACATGCTACCGTGACAAAGCTGGAGGAGATCCGGGAATATGGCAAAAATACGAATCTTCTGAACCGGAAATTGGCAGCGGCAGAGTGGAGAGAGGCGCTGTATCTTATGAACCGGCATCAGATGATCGAGCTTCCGGGGGCAGTGCGGGATGTAGAAGACCAGACGCCGATTTATCTGTACAGCACGATCAATCTCTATGTCAGTGCCGCAGATATAAATGAACTGATCAAACAGTACGGAGAGGAGGCCGCAGAGGATGAAACAATCGAAGAAATTATTCCGGCGGATGCTGATCAATAACTGGGGCGGCATCAGCCACAAGGTTTTGGAATTTCATGAGTACGTGAATTTGTTCAGCGGGAAAAGCGGCTCCGGTAAATCTACGGTGATGGACGCCATTCAGGTGCTCCTCTATGGCAGCGTGGCGGCCACATTTTTAAATAAGGCGGCAGACGATGCGAAAAACAGGCGGAGTGTATTGAGCTATCTGCGGGGAGCACAGAAGGACGGAACCTCCAACCGGGAAAATGTGGACTTCTGTTCCCAGATCGTGCTTGAGATCGAGGATACCGGAAGCAGGCTCACGACCTGTATCGGCGCTGTGTTTGAGGTGGGGCGGCAGGATCAGGATTTGAAGAGGTACCATTTCTTCAGCCACTCCGGGAAGCTCCCGGAGGACGGATATCTGACAGAGAATGGGACACCTTATACGACGGCGCAGATCAAGAAGCTGATTGAAGCCAGAAGCAGGTCGGAGGAGAACAGGGGCCGTATTGACGTAAACCGCATGTATCCGTCGAAGGAAGCATATTTGAATACAGTATACGAGGATATATTTGGTTATATTGAGCCAAATCGGTTAATGACCATGGAAAAGAGCGCCATTGCTCTTCGGATGGCAGACGGTACGGGACAGTTTATCCGGGATTATATGTTTCCAAGGAGTCAGGAGGATACCGTATCTACTATCAGCAGACAGCTGGGCGCTTACCGGGAGATCAAAGAGCGGGTGGACGATTTGGAGCATCGGATTGACCTTCTGAATAAGGTACAGGAGGAGAACCGGAGGCTTAGCCAGGTGAGAGCCGATAAGCTGCGCACCGAGGGGATCCTGAGGATCCTGGAGATTGAGAGCTGTAAGATACGTCTGGAAGCAAAGGAAGAGGACTTGAAGGGCGTAACAGCAAGGATTTCCGAGCTGGAGGAGAAGCATGCGGCGTTTGATGCAGACAGGAAGGAAATGACAAATGAGCTGATCGAGGTAAAGGCAAAGCTGGAAGCAAGCGATTATGGCGCCAAGAAGAAAGAAATGGAGGAGCTTCAAACCACGATCGGACTTCTGGAGGGCAATTCCAGACAGTGGAGAGCGGTTCTGAACGGCTTAAAGGAATGGATGGAGGATGAGGATATCAGCGGTTACGTCAGCAATCCTACTCTGCAGTGCATCGAGGATATTCTGCATGGCGAGATGTCGATACCAGCTCTTGAGAAGCTGAAACGGGGGATTGAGAATGCTCTGGAAATGATCGAGGATGAGCTGGGAGAGCTAAAGGACAGCATTCGCGTGACGAAGAAAGTTCTGGATGAGAAAAAGGAGATGGCCGAGGATTTGAAGAATGACCGTAAGCCTTACCGGAAGGAGCTGAAAAGCGCCAGAGCACAGCTGCAGAGCGAGCTGAGCGGCCAGTATGGACGGACGATCCATGTGGAAATATTTGCGGATCTGTTTGACATCACCGACGAGAAATGGAAGAATGCCGTTGAGGGAAGGCTGGGGCGCATCAAGCGGAGCCTGATTACGGAGCCGCAGTATGCACTGGATGCGGCAAAGATTTTCCGCAGGATGAAGCGGAAGGAATATGAAGAGATTGACCTGATCAATACGGCGGCGATAAAACGGGACGCCCCGTCAGCAGAGAGCGGCACCCTATATGACGCGGTAAAAGCGGCTGAGCTTTATGTGGACATGTGCCTGAAAAGGTATCTGGGAAGAATCTTTAAATGTGAGACAGTAGAGGAGCTCCATCAGGTCCGGGATGGAGTAACGCCTGACTGCTATTCATACAGCAATTATATTTTCCGGCATTTGCGGGAGGACGATTATAACCGGTATGCCTGCATAGGGACAAAGGTGTCCAAGGCAAAGCTTAAGGAACTGGAGGATGAAATTTATGAGCTGGGGAAAAGGCAGATTGCCGATATCCAGTTACAGACAACCTTAAGCCGGGCGCAGAAATTTGAGCGTCTGAACCAGGATCCGGAACAGCTTCTTTTGCTTTCCGGCGCTTCTGGAGAGCTGGAGCTGTATTTTGAGAAGCAGGAGCTTCTCAGGCAGGAGCTTAGGAAGCTGGAGGACGGCACGCTGGCGGCCGGGCTGAAGGAACAGCAGGCAGGATTGGAGCAGGAGCTTACTAAGCTGAATGCGGTTATGGAGCAGATTACAAAGGAGCAGATCGGACGGGAAGGCGACTGCCGTGCAATCAGAAAAGATCTGGAGGGATTTCAGGAGAAATTGCGGATTCTGGAGGAAGGATTTGTAGTCAATGAGGCCCTGCTTGCGGAGGTGAAGGAGAATCTGGAAAAGCAGGCGGAAAATACCTACCGCAGAAAGCAGAATGAAAGGCTGTCAGAGCTTACCGGGCAGGAGGAGCAGGCCGCAGACCAGAGAGTGATCGCAAGAAATAAGTTCAACCGGGACTATCCGGCTTATGGATTTACCGGAGTGGAGAGGGAAAATGACGCATATGATAAGGTGCTCGAAGAGCTTAAGCGGGATTTTGAGCCAAAATATAAAGAGGAATTCGAGAAGCAGTATCAGCAGGTATACTATTCTCTCAGGGAAAATGTCATCGCAACCATTCACGGGGAAATCAAGGCGGCTTACCGTCATAAGAGGGAGATCAACCGGATGCTGTCAAGAATCCGGTTTTCGGACAGTACCTATCAGATCGATATTCTTCCGGCAGAGAATGAAAACGGACAGTTCTATGAGATGCTGACGGCGTCTGAGCTTGACAGTAAGGTGCTGGATAATGGAGGCTTTGAGGGACAGTTAAGCCTTGGCGAGGATGAATTTTACCAAAAATATGAGAGACAGATACAAAGGCTTACCGAGAAATTCATGCCGCCAAGGGAAGATGAGGGCGAGAAACGCTCCCTTCACAAGCAGGAAATGGAAAAATATGCAGATTACCGCAACTATCTGACCTTTGGCATGTATGAGCGGGTGGAGGATGAACAGGGAAATATCAAGAAAAATGCTGTGGATGAGATGGCGGGAAGAGATTCCGGAGGCGAGGGACAGAATCCGAAATATGTGGCGCTTCTGGCGGGCTTTGCCATGCTCTATATGCAGCAGAGCAACCGGGATTCCAAAATCCGGCTGGTGCTTCTGGATGAGGCATTTTCCAAGATGGACAAGGAGCGGAGCGAGGTCTGCCTGCGCTATGCAAGAGAGCTGGAGCTGCAGCTGATCGTCTGCGTGCCGGATGAGCGTCTCCAGTCCTTGATCCGCAATGTGGACAGCGTCTATGGATTCCGCAGGTACCAGAACCAGATTTCCATGATGCATATTGATAAGGGAAGCTATCTGGAAATGGTGGAGGGAACCATGAAGCAGAAAGCAGAGACGCATAGCAGTGAGGACGCGGATTCATAAGGAGCAGGAGAGTGGCAGAGAAAAGAGTAACATTGATCCAGTGGCTGATCACGCAGATTGACGGGAGAGCTTACCGGGCGGGGACCGCATCGGGAGTCCGCCATCCGGAAGCAGGCAGAGAGCTTTTGAAGCAGCTTGGCGGCAGGGAGGAACTGATCTTGCAGGCACGGGAACTGGAAAGGGACGCCCTGCTTGGCGGAGAGGAGAAAATCCGGTTTGACTGGTGCGACCTGAATACGGATATCCGTAGGATACACTGCCCGGTAGAGATGATGCCGGTGCTGTGTGAGCGGGCGGGAATCGAGGATCCGAGGCACAGGCAGCTCCGCTATATCCATATATTGGAAAAGTGGAAGGATAAGGCAGGGGATGCCTGGCTGACAGATTATTATAAAGATGAGCTGGGGAAGCTAAAAAAGGGCGACTGTTCCCAGACCATGCAGAATAACATGGAGGACGGCGGGCTGTACCACTGCCTGAATGAGATCCTGGTTTTGGAAGAGCCGGTGGAGAAGCCGGTTTTCAGTGCAAGGATATTCCGGGATGCCGGGGATAAGGAAGAAGGAATTACGCCGTCAAAACTGTTCCACAGGAAATACGAAGGAAGAGTGCTTGGAATTTTAAAAAAGTATTCTCCGGAGTGTGAGGAGGGTATGAGTGACGACGAGGTGCTGGCGGCGCATGGAATTTTAAGCTATGCACAGACGCTGGAATGGAAAGGCGCGTTATCTTATATCCTTGATGATGACACAGAGATTTCAACAGGGGAAAATATATATGGGACAATGATCAATGCCAGAACCCTGGAGCATGCCGCAGTGGCGGCGCTGCCGGGAATCAGGAGGATTCTCATCATAGAAAATAAAGCGAACTATGAGAAGATGAAATATAAGGCAGATGAGCTGTATATTTTCTGTCATGGATTTTTTTCACCGAAGAAAGTCCGGTTCTTAAGAGGAATCAGGGATGCGGCGGATACGGAAGCGGAATATTATCACTGGGGCGATATGGATTATGGAGGGATCCGCATTTTCCAGTTTAATAAAAGGAATGTTTTTCCAGAGCTGAAGCCTTACCGGATGGACAGAGAAACATATGAGGAGGCAGTTACCGGCGGAGCGGGAGTTCCATTGAAGGAAGAGAAGCAAAAAAAGCTTGAAAATATGGATGCAGGTGAGCTGGAAGAATTGAAGGTCTGTATTTTGAATTATGGACTGGAGATAGAGCAGGAATTGTTGATATGAGTATCTGCCGGGGACTTTATATATATTTTGTGCGCTATTAGAAAAGATGCAGGTATATTTTTTGATAAACCTTCCATACTAAAGGCAGGAAGAGAATCGAGTGAATATGGAAGGTGGATATCATATGATTCAGAGAACGAAGGGAGCACAGAGTATCGCATTCTCCGAGTCTCCCTATATTATGAGCAGCGCCTCTGTGGTGGGAAAGAAGGAAAGCGAAGGGCCGCTTGGGAAATATTTTGATATGACAGACCCGGAGAATCTCTTTGGTGAGGAGACTTGGGAGGCGGCAGAGGGAACCATGCAGAAGGAAGCCTGCACGCTGGCTATCGGCAAGGCAGAGCTGACACCGGAGAAGATCAGGTATCTGTTTGGAGGAGACCTTTTGAGACAGGGGATTGCAACCTCTATGGGGCTGGAAAGCTTTCAGATTCCTTTGTTCGGCCTGTTCGGAGCCTGTTCAACCTCCGGGGAAGCGCTGGCGCTGGCGGCTATGTGCGTGGCGGCCGGATATGGGGAGCATATGATGGCAGTGACATCCAGCCATTTCGGAACTGCGGAGAAGGAGTTCCGGTTTCCCTTAAGCTATGCAAATCAGCGTCCTTTGTCTGCACAGTGGACGGTGACAGGCAGCGGCGCCTTTGTGGTGGGAAATAAAAAGAGCCATGTAAGGATATCTGGAATTACGATCGGAAAAATCGTGGATTACGGGTTGAAGGATTCCCAGAATATGGGAGCGTGCATGGCGCCTGCGGCGGCAGACACCATAGCGGTCCATTTACAGGATTTTGAAAGAGAGGCTGATGAGTACAGCCGGATCATAACCGGCGATCTGGGGTATGTGGGACAGAGTATCCTTTTTGACCTGATGCGGAAAAAGGGGCTGGATATCATGAAGAACCACATGGATTGCGGCATGACGATTTTTGACCAGCAGACACAGGATACCCACGCGGGAGGAAGCGGATGCGGCTGTGCGGCCACAACGCTGGCGGCCTATATTCTGCCGAAGCTGGAGAAGGGCGAGTGGAAGAAGGTTTTATTTGTGCCGACGGGCGCGCTCATGTCTACGGTCAGCTTCAATGAAGGTGAGAGTGTGCCGGGGATTGCTCACGGTATTGTGCTGGAGCACTGTTAAAGGAGGGAGACAGCTGTGAATTTTATGGATTATTTCAATGCATTCTGGGTCGGAGGCTTGATCTGTGCACTGGTACAGATCCTTCTGGACCGGACAAAGCTGATGCCTGGAAGGGTCATGGTGCTTCTGGTATGCACGGGGGCGGTGCTCGGGTTCCTTGGAATCTATCAGCCGTTTCAGGATTTTGCAGGAGCGGGGGCAAGCGTACCGCTTTTGGGCTTTGGGAATACGCTGTTTAAAGGCGTAAAGGAAGCGGTGAAGGACGAAGGCTTTATCGGAATTTTCATGGGCGGATTTAAGGCCAGTGCAGTGGGAATCTCGGCGGCGCTGATCTTTGGATATCTGGCATCATGGGTATTTGAGCCGAAAATGAAAAAATGAATAAGTAATAGAAAAAGCGGTTCTGTTCAGAGCCGTTTTTTTATCCAGGAAATGTTTCCGGATTTCCTAGATAAAAAAATTAGATGCGCAGCTGCGCGCAAAACAAAAAAATCTGGTAACACGAGAGTATGTGAAGCGCACTTTTGTTCTTTGGCAAAAAAACTCATATTAGATAGATCTGATTGAGAAATTAAAGAAACTATGCTAAAATTTAAACGTAAAGATATACACATGTACTTAAGAAAGGATGAGGAACGAAATGAAAAAGTTGAAAAGAAGCCTGGCGCTTGTATTGGCAGTTGTGCTTCTGATGCCGCTACTGGCCGGATGCGGAAGAAGAGAGCTTGATGGAGTGAAAGCGGTGGAGGCGTATCTGAAGGCTCAGACCAAAGGCGAGTTTGGCGATTATGCGGAGCTTACCGGAACAGACGAACAGGAATTAAAGGATGCTTACGAGGAATCACTGGATGATGTGATGTCGATTTTTGAAGAGGTGGAACTGTTTAAAGTGGATTTCGGCGACAGTGTCAAGGAAGAGGTCAAAAAGATCCTGGGATCAGTTAAATATGAAGTAATCAGCGCTGAGAAAGATGGGGATGACGATTATGTTGTAGATGTGGATGTCTATCCATCGGATGTATTCGGTCTTGCGTTTGGGAAGCTGATAGAGGCGTCAAGAACTGCCGGAGGCGATACAGAGATGGTGGGCGATCTAATGATACAGGCATTTAGTGATGCTGTTGCAGAGCAGAGCTATGGCGAGGCTGTGCGCTGCCAGATCCATATTAACTATGATGAAGCATCGAAGCAGTATTCGATCAATGAGACGGATGCACAGGATCTTGCTGAGAATTTCTTTGATCTGGAGGGCGCTTTGGAAAATTTGTTTGCACCAAGCGGAACAGTATATGATAATCCTTATTTTAACTGGACTGTGACCGAGTGGAACGGGGCGTCGGAGGAAGAGAAGGCTCAGTGCTGTCTCGCTATTTTACAGACATTGCAGGGATTATCCGATGAGGATATAGCAGGACTCGATTTAAATGATCCTAATGTTCAGACCGCAATTGAACAGATGAAGGATGCTGTTGACCTTACTTACAGCGGCGGAACTCAGATCAGCATCGGCGATTATGTAGAAATGGTGAAAGGCCAGATGTAGTGCCGCCGGCTGGCACGCGGCAGTAATTGCGGCAGGGATGAAAAGCTGGAGATTGTACAAAGAAGGGAGAATACGCAGGTTATGAGTAATAAAAGGCCGGACAATATGGAACGTATCACGACAAAGGAGCTGGCGGATGCATTTATTTCGGAACAGGTAAAGGAGATTCAGGCGCAGGTCGGAGAGAAGAAGGTGCTGCTGGCGCTTTCAGGCGGAGTGGACTCTTCGGTTGTAGCGGCGCTTTTGATCAAGGCGGTCGGGAAACAGCTGGTCTGTGTCCATGTAAATCACGGACTGCTAAGAAAAGGCGAGCCGGAGCAGGTAGTTGATGTGTTCCGTGGCCAGATGGATGCAAATCTGATCTATGTGGATGCAGCTGACAGATTTTTGGACAAGCTTGCCGGCGTGGCGGAGCCGGAGAAGAAGCGTAAAATTATCGGAGCTGAATTTATCCGTGTGTTTGAAGAGGAAGCAAGAGGACAGGAAGGAATCGAATTTCTGGCTCAGGGAACCATTTATCCGGATATTATCGAGAGCGGCGGCGTAAAGGCGCATCATAACGTAGGCGGCCTTCCAGAGGATCTGCAGTTTGAACTGGTAGAGCCTTTGAAGTTCTTATATAAAGACGAAGTGCGTGTAGTGGGCAAGGCTCTCGGCCTGCCGGACGGCATGGTTTACCGTCAGCCGTTTCCGGGACCGGGGCTTGGGGTGCGCTGTCTTGGCGCGATTACCAGAGAGCGTTTGGAAATCGTCCGGGAATCCGATGCGATCCTGCGCGAGGAATTTGCAAAGAACGGACTGGAGGGCAAAGTATGGCAGTATTTTACCGCCGTGCCGGATTTCAGGTCAGTGGGCGTAAAGGAAGGCGCAAGAACCTTCGCATATCCGGTTATCCTGCGGGCGGTAAATACGGTAGATGCAATGACTGCGGCTGTAGAGAATGTGCCGTTTGAATTACTGGAGCATATCACAGACCGTATCACACATGAGGTGGAGGGCGTGAATCGAGTGCTGTATGATTTGACACCGAAGCCGTGCGGGACGATTGAGTGGGAATAAATAAAAATGTTTAGCAAATCCAGTGGTTTATGGATTAGAGAATGATTGACAGGCGGTTGTGCAACAAGACATTCATAGCCACAATGAATGGCTTTTTTGCGTCATACCACGCAAGAGCCTGATATATTACGATATGTCGGGACAGCACAGCGCCGACAAGGGAATGAGAAGATAACAATAAGACACAGAAATAGCCGCCCTTCCAGCCAAAGGATGCGGCTATTTCTGTAATTGATTAATTGGGCTAACTGTCTATCGGCAGCATAAGCCTTGCGGTAAACTCATCATCCTTCATTTCCGTATCCAATGTCCCGCCCATAAGCTCCAGCATTCTGCGGACGCTTTTTAATCCAATCTGTGTACTCTGGATGCCGTCGGATTCCTGCTTTACCATATTTGTCAAGACGATGGAGAGCTGATTATTTTCTATAGAGCCGGTAATTTTGACCGGTTCTTTTTTTGAGCTGTATTTGATGATATTGGAGAAGAGGTTGTTAAAAATCCGTTTCAGCAGGGGCTCATCTCCCAAAAAATATACGGGATCCTGAATGCGGTCCGGCGGAGTTTCCTCTGGCAGATCCAAGAGCACGGAAAAACCCGTCAGCTGCAGGAAATCTGCATTTTCTTTTAAGTGCCGGTACAGGGAAGGGATAGGAAGCAGGATAAATTCCGGCGCTTCCGTTTCCTCGTATACCAGTGCATATTCAAAGATGCGGTTGGTAATCTCTCGGATCTCATCTGTCTTATTCAGGCACCGGTTCAGATATTCCATCTGCATTTCCGGTGATTGGTTTAACTTTACGATTTCTAAGTATCCATTCAGAATAGTAAGGGGGGTGCGCAGGTCGTGGGAAAGGGCAGAGATCAGGTCCTGATTTGCCTGGCGGCTTTCCTGCTCCTGGGAGATGGTTTCCTTAAGGGCAGTGCGCAGGTTATCCAGTTCATGCGCCAGAATACCGATCTCATCCGGCCGCAGACTGGGTATGGGCGTGGACAGATCTCCGCCTGCCATCTGAAGGATCTTCTGCTTTAGGAGAATGATAGATTTCATTTTCCTGCTGACAAAAAATAGAAGTACGACAAAAAATAAAATCACGCAGAATCCCAGACAGAAAAAGAAATAAGGCGCCAGAAAAAAGGTTGGGTGAAGGAACTGTATGATTACCTGTGCATAACCGTTTTTAAATTCCACAGGAATATCATAAAGAGATTCTCCATGCCCGTCTGTCCACTGATAGAGTTTGTTAAAGACAGCGGCGGATGTGGAATCATTATAAAAGGAAGGTGATCTTCCTGCGCGGTACAGTCCGTCCTCCAGTCCATAAATACAGATGCTGGTATATTCGTCTGCAACCTTAAAAAAGGGTTCGATAGCTTTATTTCCTTCGATATCCTCTTCGGATTCCGGAATATCATATTTCAGCGCTTCCGTACGGAGCCGGAGCCAGAAATCATCGGCAGGGCAGGGAAGAACCTTCTGCAGGCAGTTAGCATCCTGCAAGAAATTATAGATCTGCCATTTGTGTTTCCACATGGCGGTGTACAGCAGAAAACACAGCAGTCCTGCAGCAAGGATCAGCAGGAAAAACTGGGCGCGTATTTTTATAGGCTTTTGTCTAATCACAGCGGTACCCCTTTCCCCAGATTGTTTTGATCAATACCGGATTCTTCGGGTCTTTTTCAATTTTACGCCGGAGATTCCGGATGTGCACCATGATCGTATTATTTGCTCCGTAATAATAGGGCTCGTCCCAGATGCGCTCATACAGATGCTCTGCAGAAAAAATCTGGTGCCGGTTTGCGGTTAGGAGCTTTAGCAGGGCGTATTCCGTATCGGTCAGCTCCAAAAGCTGCCCATTTTGCCGCACTTCCTCTGTCTCGGTGTTAATTTCCAGTCCGTGGCAGCGGATGAGAGCAGAAGGAGCCCTTTGGGCGGGAACTTCATTCTCTGAAACTCCCCGGTATATATGATAGCGGCGGATCAGCGCTTTAACCCGCCAGACCAGTTCCGAATAGGAGAAGGGTTTGGCCAGAAAATCGTCGCCTCCGCTGGAAAATCCCAGCATTTTGTCGCTGTCCTTTGTGCGGGCGCTTAGAAACAGGATCGGGGCATTGGTGATTTTGCGGATTTCCAGACAGGTTTGGTATCCGTTTGGCCCCGGCATCATAATATCCAGAATAATCAGGTCAAAAGAGGCTTGTGACAGCTGCTCAAGAGCTTTGCTGCCGCTTGCGGCTTCTGTAACCTGATAACCTTCATTGGTTAATAGAATCTGTATAATTTCTCTGATTTCCGGATTGTCATCCACGACTAAGACTTGAAATGTATTCTGAATTGCCGAATCCATCAGTAAGACCTCCGTAATTATAGCTTGTCATTGGGGGCATTGCCGGCATATTTCATTTACCGGATACAACGTCTCCATATTTTAATTATAACGAAATTAATAGAATAATGTGCTTATCTTAAGAATTCTTTAGAATTACTTTTGGCAATACTTAAGATAAGAAGCGTAGAATGATGGACAGATAAAAAAGAATGACAACTGGAGGGATGGCAGATGGATAAAATATCAGTGGTGGTTCCATGCTGGAATGAGGAAGAGGCGCTTCCTATTTATTACCGGGAAATGAGCCGGGTGATGGATGTTGACCTGCAGGATCCGCCCGGACTGCTGCCGGATATGTACCGTATTTTGAAGGAGGAGGCATACGATAGTGTGGCAACGAAACGGTCTACCCGGACAGGGGAGCCGAGAATCCGTTCCTTTTTGTCGGAGGGCTTCTACAAGTTTGTAAATAGGATTTCCAAGACAGAGATTGTAAATGGAGCGAGAGACTATCGTCTGATGAACCGGAAAATGGTGGATGCGGTGCTTGATATGAGTGAATATAACCGTTTCTCGAAAGGGATTTTTGGATGGGTCGGTTTCCGCACCAAATGGCTGGAATTTGAGAATATGGAACGTTCGGCAGGAGAGACAAAGTGGCCGCTGAAGAAATTATTCGGCTATTCCATGGAGGGCATTACCGGGTTTTCCGTTGCCCCGCTTTCATTGGCATCTATTATAGGAGTGCTGTTCTGCGCCCTGTCTTTTCTGATGATCCTGGTAATTATTGTAAGAACGCTGGTCTGGGGCGACCCGGTATCCGGCTGGCCGTCTTTGGCGTGTATTATTTTCATGGTCAGCGGAGTACAGCTTCTATGCACGGGAATTGTGGGACAGTATCTTTCCAAGACTTATCTGGAAACCAAACGCAGGCCTATTTTTATCCTGAAAGATTCCAGTGAGGAGGACGAGAATAAATGAAAGCGTTACAAGTACAATGGCGGAAAGCTGATAAGCAGAAGACGGCAGAAAAAATATGGGCCGCAGAGCTTATGCCATATATATTTCTGTGTATGCTGACGGTAATCAGCTGTTGGTTTTTTGTCGGAAGACAGGGGGTGTTCGGCGTTAAGGTGGACTGGCTCAGCCAGCACAGTGTACTGCCGGATTATTTCCGGCAGCAGTTCTACGAGACCGGAAAGCTGTTTCCGGAATTTGCAGGAAATCTCGGAGGCGGACAGAACCTGTATCATTTTTCCTATTATGGATTGTACAGTCCTGTATTTTTATTATCCTGCCTGCTTCCCTTTGTGAAAATGGGCGATTATCTAATGGCGGTCAGTGCGGCAGGGATTTTTGCATCTGTAAGCCTGCTTTATTACTGGCTTGGCAGGAGAGGTTTCCCGCGGGAGATCAGCCTGCCGGTATCGGCGTTGTTCCTTCTTGCGGGTCCGGTTATTTTCCAGTCCTGCCATCAGGTGATGTTTATCAATTATATGCCCTTTCTTATTCTGGCGCTGCTGGGTGTGGACCGGTATTTTGACAAGGGGAGGTCAGGATTGTACACAGCCGGTGTATTCCTGATGATTTTAACCAGCTTCTATTTCAGCATCGGCGGCATGATGGTGCTGGTATTGTACGGACTGAGCCGGTATATGGAGCTAAAGAAGGGTTTTTCGGAAGAGGGTGTGAGCTTTTCAGTATGCCGGAGCAGAAAGAATAAGAGGCGGAACAGAATCCTGTGTTTTCTGAAGGACGGCACCTTATTTCTCCTGCCGATGCTTACGGCAGTGCTGATGAGCGGCTTTCTTCTGGTGCCGACAGCTTGTGCGATTCTTGGAAAACGGGAGGCCGGAGAAGGCATCCATGTATGGGAGATTTTGACACCAAGGCTCCCGCTGGAGAGCCTTGTACACGGAGCATATGGAATCGGTCTTACAACGGGAGTGATAACCATTTTGATTACCGGATTATTCTACCGGAAATGGAGTGAAAGGCTGCTGCATGGAGTCTGTCTTGCTATCTTTATCCTTCCTGTTTTTCAGTGGATTCTAAATGGCGGGCTGTATGTGCGCGGAAAGGTCTTCATTCCATTTCTGCCCCTGCTCTGCTATCTGACGGCGGTGTATCTGGACAAGCAGAGGAACAGAGAGATGGCTTTCTGGGTATGTATTACGGCATATCTTCTTACTATTGTGTGGCTGTGTGTGAGTTATTTTTACGGGCAGGATTTTTCCGGGGAGCCGTTAAGGTGGTATCTAATGCTTGCAGAGAGCATCCTGCTTCTTGTGTGCTTTTGTGTTTACTGGCGGCGCGGGAATCTGCTATTGCTGACGTTTCCACCGGTTTTGTGTCTGCTCTTAAGCGGGAGCTTTTTCTACAGCGGCGCCGGAGGCGCGCTGGATAGACAGACCTATGACCATGTTACAGATACTGGAATTAAAGAATTAATTGACCAGTCTCTGGCAGAGGAGAACGGTTTCTGGAGGCTGGAGCAGGGCGGAGATGAAGAGGAGAAATCGGCGGATTTGAACCGTATCTGGAATAGCAGACAGTGGATATCTTCTCTGTATTCCTCGGCTTATAACGCAGATTATCAAAACTTCAGAGGAGATATATTCGGAGTGGAGGAGCCTTTCCGCAATGATCTGATGCAGGCGGCATCGGATAATCCGCTGTTTCAGAAGCTGATGGGGGTAAAATATGTGATCGGGGATGCAGAGGATGAGAAGACAATGGAGGCGGCCGGATATGCGTCTCATCTGACAGACGGAGAACACGTTGTGTATAAAAGTGAGAATACAGCGCCTATTGCCTATGCATCTGATCGGGTAGTTGGTGAACAGGAATACAATAGCCTGGAATTTCCGTGCAATCAGACAGCATTGATGGAATATGCAGTGGTAACAGACAGCAGGAGACGTGGGGATTCATGGAAAAACGGACTCGAAAAAGAGACCGTACCGGTGGAGCTGCCAATACCGGAAATGGATAGAGAGGGTCTTAAAATCAGCCGGACAGCGGAGGATTCTTACCATATCCAGGCAGAGAAAAAGGAACGAGTGGTGTGCAGGATTGATGCCGCCGGTACCGGTATGGATATTGAGAATGGAAATCTGATATTTCTGCGGTTTCAGATGAATAACCGCCGCAGAAATAAGGATGCCGCGGTATGGCTGAACGGAACCCGGAATAAGCTCAGCGCAGGAAACCATATTTATTACAATGGAAATACCATGTTTACCTATGTGGTTCCGCTGGGGGCGGGGGTATCAGAGGTTCAGCTTGATTTTGGAAAAGGGGACTATGAAATTCTGGATATGGAGTGTTTCATAGGAAACAGAAGTCTTTTAGAGGATAAGAATGAGCCGGAGGAGACGCTGTACCAGTCGCTTTTTGAGGTGGATTGGGAAAAGACAGAGGGAAACCTTATTTCGGGAAAAATACAGGTTCTTAATAATGGATATTTTGTCACGTCCATTCCCTATGATGAAGGTTTTGAAATCTTCGTAGACGGAAAACGGGCATTATCAGAAAAGGTGAATAAAGCATTTCTTGGATGCTCGATCAGAGAGGGAGAGCATCGGATAGAGATCATCTACCATGCTCCGGGACTGTGGGCAGGGAAAGTTCTGGCGTGTATGGGACTGTTGATTTTTCTTCTCCTGTTTGCGGCAGAGAAATACCGGAGTTCCTCCGGCGGAAACAGGCAGAATACATGAATAACAGTTAATTTTATTAATTGCCGCTTAACTCCTCATCAATTGTAAAATGGAGGACTGTTTGATATGATTGAAACAGCAGAGGCCGATGCGGATAACGATATGCCTGCTGTCTTGGCCGGACGGCAGGCATGCGGTATATAGAGATGGAGGAGGGTTTGTGTATGCAGATCGGGCAGATAATACGAAAATATAGGAAGGATAAGAATATGACTCAGGAGGAGATGGCAAACCGTCTCGGGGTCACGGCGCCTGCGGTAAACAAGTGGGAGAATGGGGTATCATTTCCAGATATTACGCTGCTTGCGCCGATTGCAAGGCTGCTAGGAATTACGGTGGATGAACTGCTGTCATTCCGTGAGGAGCTTACAAATGAAGAAATCGGGAGTATCATCCATGAATTGGATGCCATGATGAAGGAAAAGGCTTATGAGGAAGCCTTTCAGTGGGCGAAGGAGAAGCTGGAGCTTTATCCGAACAGCGGGCAGCTCTTTTGGCAGCTTGCATTGGTTCTGGATGTGTGTCGTCTTACTACGGATAAGAATATAAAGAATGCCGGAACGTACGATGAGACGATCATTCAATGGTATCACAGGGCGCTGGAGAGCAAAGATGAGGAAACCCGCACAAGGGCGGCGGATTCCCTGTTTGGATTCTATGAGAGAAAAGAGCAGTATGAGAAGGCAGAGGAGTATCTGGCTTATTTCTCTGACCAGAATCCTGAGAAGAAGAGAAAACAGGCATCCATTTACAGCAAAACGGGAAGAAGAGAAGAGGCTTACAGGGTTTATGAGCAGCTGCTGTTTTCCAATTATCAGATGGCAAGCGTGTTATTTCACAATATGTATATGCTTGTACTGGAGGATGGAAATATGGAAAAAGCCCGTATGCTGACGGAGAAACAGGGAGAGCTTGCCAGAGCCTTTGATATGGGAGAGTATTATGAGATTTGCGGAAGACTGGAGCTGGCATCAGCAGAAAAAGATGCAGATACAGCAATTGATACGATGGAGAGAATGCTGTCATCGGCAGAGAATATATGCGGCTACAGTAAATCACCGCTCTATGAGCATTTGACGTTCAAAGAAAACAAAGAGTTTCGGGAGAAGTTTAAGCAGACTCTAAAGAATACATTCCGGGATGAGGAAGCGTTTGGATTTTTGAAGGAGGATGGGAGGTGGAAAGAACTGATGGGGGAAAAATAATCCGCTCATTTTTCATGAACTTCTTGTTTTTATGGAGGGGAATACATATACTTATAGATGTTACAGATTATTTTGATCCCTTATGGAAGTATGCATTGGTGATAAAGTGATGAGTAAAAGCAGGAAGAAACGGATATTTGATATTATCCAGATTGGAAATGATGAAGACCGGGTGAGCAGGGGGTTTGATATCCTGATCATGGCAGTGATTTTGATTAATCTATTTCTCGCAGTATTTGAGACTTTTGAGAATGCGGCTAGATATCAGGATATTCTGAATATTGCAGAGCTGGTTACGGTTATAATATTTACCGTGGAATATATTCTGCGTGTATGGACCTCCGATTATCTTTACAGCGATGATGAGAACAGATGGAGGGCAGTGCTTAGATATGTATTGTCCTTTAGCGGGATCGTGGATCTGCTGTCCTTTCTGCCTTATTATCTGCCTGTATTTTTCCCGGCCGGTATTGTGGCATTCCGGATGTTCCGGGTTATCCGCATCCTGCGCCTGTTCCGCATCAATGCATACTATGATGCGTTTAATGTAATTACCAATGTTTTAAAGAATAAGAAGGATCAGCTCTTGTCTTCTATTTTTATTATTCTGGTGCTGATGGCGGCGGCATCACTGTGTATGTACAGCTTGGAGCATGAAGCCCAGCCGGAGGTGTTTCGGAATGCATTTTCCGGCTTCTGGTGGGCGGTGTCTACGCTTTTGACGGTGGGCTATGGGGACATTTACCCGATCACGATGCTGGGAAGGCTGTTTGGTATCTGCATTACCATGCTGGGAGTGGGGATGGTTGCGATCCCTACCGGTATCCTGTCGGCAGGCTTCGTGGAGCAGTATGCCCAGCTAAAGGAGATTGATGAGGACACGAAGGATAAGGATAAGCAGTATGTGCTGCTGGAAATGAAGGAGGACAGTCTGTGGACAGGAATGAAAATCCGAAATATGATGCTGCCTGCGGAGCTTAAGCCTGTGATCATACGCCGGGGCGAGAGAACCATTGAACCGAGCCAGAATCTGATCATCCGTGCGGGAGATATTCTTGTGCTGGCGGCGGAAGGCTGTGAGGAATAAGAATGGAAAGGGAGTATACGTATATTGCAATCGATTTAAAATCCTTTTACGCTTCTGTAGAGTGCATTGAGCGGGGGCTGGATCCCATGAATACGAATCTGGTAGTGGCAGATAAAAGCCGTACGGATAAGACCATCTGCCTGGCGGTTTCGCCGTCTTTGAAGGCTTATGGGATTCCGGGACGGCCCAGGCTGTTTGAGGTGCTGCAGAAAATACGGGAAGTGAATGCAGAAAGGCAGAAAAAGGCTCCGGGACAGGCATTCACCGGGGCTTCTGCCCATGCGATCGAGCTGGAGTATATGCCGCAGCTGAAGGTGGATTTTGTGACAGCCGTACCCAGAATGGCATTGTATCTGGAGTACAGCGGCCGTATTTATGATATTTATCTGAAATACGCGGCGCCGGAGGATATTCATGTGTATTCCATAGACGAGGTGTTTATGGATGTGACCTATTATCTGAATACGTACCAGATGACGGCAAGAAAGCTGGCATCTGAGATTGTCAGGGATGTGCTGGAAACTACGGGCATCACCTGTACGGCAGGGATTGGTACCAATATGTATCTTGCCAAAATTGCTATGGACATTGTGGCGAAGCATCTGCCGCCGGATAAATACGGAGTGCGGATCGCGAAGCTGGATGAGATGAGCTACCGCAGGCTGTTGTGGAGCCACAGGCCCTTGACGGATTTCTGGCGGGTGGGAAGAGGCTATGCACAGAAGCTGGAGGCCTGCGGTATTTACACCATGGGAGATATTGCCAGATGCTCTCTGGGCGGACCTGCGGATTACTACAATGAAGAGCTGCTCTATAAGCTGTTCGGGGTAAATGCAGAGCTTCTGATCGATCATGCCTGGGGCTGGGAGCCGTGCAGAATGGAAGATATTAAGGCGTATAAGCCGGAAAGCAGCAGTATGGGTTCCGGGCAGGTGCTGCAGTGTGCCTATGATTTTAGGAAGGCAGGGCTGGTGGTCCGGGAAATGACGGAGCAGGTAGTGCTAGAGCTGGTGGATAAGGGACTGGTAACGGATCAGATGGTACTGACAGTGGGCTATGACAGAAGCAGTCTGGAGCGGCCGGAAGTCCGAAAGGCATACAGGGGTGAAGTGAAAACGGACCGCTATGGACGGAGGGTTCCGAAGCATGCCCATGGAACGGCGAATCTGGGGAGACAGACCTCATCGACTAAGCAGGCCGTTGAGGCGGTTATGGGCCTGTACGAGCAGATTGTGGATAAACGGCTGTTAATTAGAAGGATCCAGGTGACAGCGAACCATGTTGTAGAAGAAGGGCAGATATTAGAGCAGGAAGCCTATGAGCAGATGGAACTCTTTACCGATTATGAAGAGCGCAGGAAGGAACAGGAAGAAGAGCGGGAGGCTCTTGCGCGGGAGCGCAGGCTTCAGAAGACGATGCTGGAGATTAAGAAAAGATATGGGAAAAATGCTATATTGAAGGGCATGAATCTGGAGGAGGGCGCGACGGCAAGAGACCGGAATAATCAGATCGGAGGGCATAAGGCTTGAATTTACAGGATACGGAACAGTATAAGGATATTATAGATCTGCCGCACCATGTGTCGGAGAAGCATCAAAAGATGTCTCTTCGGGACCGGGCGGCGCAGTTTGCACCCTTCGCGGCGATCTCCGGGCATCGAGAGGTGATCATGGAGACGGAGCGCCGCCATGTGAGTGATGATATGGAGCGGGCAGAATATGAGGGGGATAGCTAGCGGCGGCATGGAATCTATATCAGGAATTTAATATCCGCCGCTCTATGATTTGTACAAGTTCATCAACAGATTCTTTCTTTCCGTCCTTTTCCCAGTGGATAAACACATTCAGCAGGGCGCCCGCATAGTAGTACAGGTCGTAGAGGGAGCCTGAATAATAGGGAGCTGTATATAGCTTCATGTATTCATTTATGGCATTGATCATGAGATAGTATAGGTTTGCTTCATCCAATGTGATAAATAGGAATGCATAGCGGTCAAAGTAATAAAGTGCATGGCGTATGCGCTCCCTGCTTTGGAGCATGGAAAGGGAAATTGTCTCCGGACATTCTTCAAGATAGCCGTTGATGATTTCCAAAAGATAATTATTAAGGGCATCGGTTTTGTCATGAAAATAATGGTAGAAGGTCATCCGGGATACACCGGCTTTTTTTACTATATCGGAAACGGTAACGGCTTCAAAGCCCTTCTGGTGCGTTAGGAAAAGGATGGCTTCACCGATGCATTGTCTGGTAAAACGGTTTCTTCTTGTGAATTTCTTATTAATATGTTTCCACATAACGCCTCCTTTTGAAATGTTTACACTTTATGCTTCTTTGTAAATTGTAGCATAGAATAGAATGAGATACAATCAATATGTAGTAATGAAAACTACTTGTTGGAAAATACAGTTACTGTTCACGGGGGCAGGAATCCTGTAAGCAGTAACGAAATGTGCAGCAGGAGGAGTATATGAGTAAATTAATTATATTGGCGGAGACAGGATCGGATATACCGGCGGAGACGGCGGAAAAATATGGTATTCGGCTGGTTCCGATGCATGTTTCTTTTGGAGACGAGACAAAGGATGACGGAACATTTCCGGCAGAGGAGATCTACGGATATTATGAGCGTACCGGAAAGCTTCCGAAGACCAGCGGCTGTGTACCGGAAGATTTTACAAACGTATTCGGAGAGCTTCGGGACAGAGACCCGGACAGCCATATTCTCTATCTGGCCTATTCTTCAGTCACTACCTGTTCTTATCAGAGCGCGAAGATCGCGATCGATACCGGGCATGTGGGAGGAGTGACCTGCGTGGATACCAAACAGGTGTCTGCAGGGCAATATGCGGTTGTTGTGAAAATGGCAGAGCTTTTGCAGGAGCATCCGGAGTGGACGCCGGAGGAAGCCGCAGACAAAGCGGTCAGGCTGTCGGAGAGGGTTAAGATGTGTTTCCTGCCGGATACGCTGGAATTTCTACGGGCAGGAGGAAGGGTCAGCAATGCGGCGGCGCTGGCGGGAAGCCTGCTGAAGCTGCATCCCTGCATTGAGATCCTGGACGGGTATCTTCAGGCGGCGAAGAAGTATCGGGGAAGTATGGACAAGATTGCACCAAGATTGGTGAAGGAATATATTGCGGAGCAGAAACTGTCTAAAGATGAGATCTATTTGATCTGGGCGCCGGGCCTGGCGGAGGAAACGAAAAAGGCGGCCGAGACGGCGGCATATGAGGCAGGGGTAAAGAAGATTACCTGGGTGCGGACCGGAGGCGTGATTACCTGCCACGGCGGGCCAGGGGCATTCGGCATTGTCGGATTTGCATAGATTTGTGATATTTCCGGCGGATAATGGAAATTGAGAGTCCCTTTGTCCGCTGAGGGAAGTTCGGATAAGAAAGATAAGAATGACTTGCGTAAAATAGGGTACGAAGGTCATTCTTTTTGTGTTATACTATCTGAACAAAGAAAGTTTTAAAAAGATGTCAAGAAGGAGAGATATTATGAAGATTGCAGTGACTTATGAAAACGGACAGGTGTTCCAGCATTTTGGACATACGGAGAAATTTAAGGTATACCATGTAGAAGACAATAAGGTTGTGGATTCGGAGATCGTGGATACCAACGGACAGGGACACGGCGCGCTGGCAGGCTTTCTGCTTGGAGGCGGAGTGGATATGCTGATCTGCGGCGGTATCGGAGGCGGCGCCCGCACAGCGCTGGCCGAGGCGGGAATTGACCTCTATCCGGGATGCTCCGGTGATGCAGATGAGAAGGTAGAGCAGTTCCTGGCAGGAACGCTTGTATATGATCCGGATACCGTCTGCAGCCATCATGCAGGCGGAGGGCATCACCACAGCGGACACAGTTGCGGCGAGCATGGCTGCCATTAGTTATGGCCGGGGAATATCAGCATATCCGGCATGGGTTTGAGCCGATTTACGATGCACATTCCCGTGTTCTGATTTTAGGAACCCTGCCGTCGGTAAAATCCAGAGAACAGCAGTTTTATTACGGACATCCACAGAACCGTTTCTGGAGGCTTATGGCAGGAGTAACAGGAGAAGAAAAGGTTCCGGTATCCATCCCGGAGAAAACGCAGTTTCTTCTGAAACATCGGATTGCCATATGGGATGTGATTGCGGAGTGTGATATTATCGGCTCCAGCGACAGCTCGATTAAACATGTGGTTCCGGCGGATCTGACACGGATCCTGGAGGAGGCGCCGATTGAGGGAATCTACGCAAACGGCGCAAAGGCGTATGAGCTGTATATGAAGTACAGCTATGAGAAGACCGGGCGGGAGATCGTGAAGCTCCCGTCTACAAGTCCGGCCAATGCGGCGTTTCAGATGGACAGGCTGGTGTCCGTATGGGGGAATGAGCTGTCCGGCATCCGGTGAAAGATGCCGGGCAGGCTTATAGGGAAATACGGACAAAAGCGTTCTTTAGTATTGAAACCGATCATAAAATAGCAGCCAGCCCGCTCTCCACCAGCGCATGATCTGCCACCAGCCCGCGCCGGACAGGCCGAATTCTTGTATCAGATCAGATTTGGCGGAGATACTTCTTACATCCTCGAACCATACCTCGTGCAGGACGCCGTCCTGCATATAGCGGAAATACGGGGACTGTGCCGTTTCGTCAAACTGGATCGCAGCGCCGTGTTGTATGGCGATCTGGACGGCTTCTACATTTCCGATAGTAACTGCTGTGGTGACACCCTGTTCGTAGGGAAGCGGCCAGTCGTAGCCATAGTTGGGAATGCCCAGATGGATTTTCTCAGGCGGTATTTCGGTAACAGCATATTCCACGACCCGGCGGACCATATTTAAGGGGGCGACAGCCATACTGGGGCCGTGCTTATAGCCCCATTCGTAGGTCATAAGGAGGACGGAATCGGCGGCGTCTCCTAACGCGGCGTAATCCTTGCCTTCATATAGAAGTCCCTTCTGGTCCGCAGAGGTCTTGGGGGCAAGGGCGGCGCTGACAGTATAGCCGTAAGGGCGGATCGTTTCAGCCAGTTCTGTTACAAATGCGGTAAAGGCATCCCGGTCTGAGCTTTTAATATATTCAAAATCTATGTCTATTCCTGCAAAATTTTTTGTCTGCAGGGTATCCAAAAGCTGATAAATCAATGTCCATTTGTAGGTTTCGTTTTGTAATACGGAAGTGATCAGATTATTATTAAACTGGCCGGAGCTGTCCAATGGCGTAAGGGTAAGGATCGGCCGGACGTTCTGGCCTATGGCGGCCTGGATCATCCAGCGGTCATCGAGAGGAGGAAGAATCAGCGTGCCTTCCGGGGTGAAGCCGTAAGAGAAGATAAAAAGCTCTGTCAGGAAGGGCAGAGTCTGAGCAAGAACCCATGGGCTGATATAGGTGTAGGCGTATCCGCCGGTTTGGATGGAGGGCTTGGGGAAACTGCCGGTTTCTGCGGAGAGTGGAGCTTCGCCCGGATAGGTAATCAAAAGAGCCTGCCCGACGGCAAGGGCGTAGGGGTAGACAAGCTGGTTGTCGTAAATGACAGAATCGGCGGATGTGCCGAAAGCCCTGGCAATGCTGTCAATTGTATCGCCCGGGGTGACTACATAGATATCCATTGGAGGCTCCTGAAAATAGGTTCCATTCATTATATGAAAAAGAATGGATTCTGTTACCGGAATGCCTGAGGGTGTGGACGGCGGTGCTGTGCGTGTACTTTGTATCATTTTTACATGCGATGTCCTTGACCGGTAATTTGGATGCGTGGTAAAGTAGAGAGTATAGATTTTACTATGAGAGAAAGAATGAGAGGACTACGAATATGAAGAAAAATAATCCAAAGGCATTGCTGCCGATCGTCGTGTTCCTGGTGCTGTATCTGGGGCTTGGAATCCTGTTTGAATATGTGATGAAGATTCCCATGGGATTTTACAATATCCCGATCGTGACGGCATTTCTTGCGGCGATCCTGACGGCCTGCCTTCAGAACAGGGAATTGAAATTTGACGACAAGCTTAGCATAATGGCTCAGGGCATGGCTGACAAGAATATTATTACGATGCTGCTGATTTTCCTGACTGCGGGTACCTTCGTGGGAGTGGTAGGCAGAAGCAGCGCCGAGAGCGTGGCGTATTTTATGCTGTCGCTGATCCCTGCGCGGTTTGCGGTAGCAGTTTTATTTGTGGTTGCCTGCTTTGTATCCACTGCAATGGGAACCTCGGTAGGAACGATTACACTGATCACGCCGATCGCGGCGGCGGTTTCTGCGGCATCCGGCTTCAGCCTGCCGCTGTGCGTAGGTTCGGTGATGGGCGGCGCCATGTTCGGCGATAACCTGTCTTTTATATCGGACACTACGATCGCGGCATGTAATGGCCAGGGCTGTGCTATGAAGGATAAGTTCCGGGAAAATTTCTGGATTGCCCTTCCGGCTGCGCTGGTTACGCTGGTGCTGATCCTGGTGCTTTCCATGAACACTGATTTGAACGGATCTGTAACACAGGAATATAATCTGATCCAGATTATTCCCTATGTGCTGGTTCTGATCGGCGGAGTGATCGGAATCAATGTATTTGTAGTGCTTCTGGCAGGGATTGTGTCAGGAGCGGCAATTATGCTGGTAACCGGGCAGATTGCTCCGGTGGAGCTGATCGGAAATATGGGTTCCGGTGCCTCCGGAATGTTTGAGACCTGTATGGTAGCGGTTCTGGTATCCGCCATGTGTGCCCTGATCCGGGATTACGGCGGGTTTGAAGCCCTGCTTTCTGCAATCCGCAGAGTATTCAAAGGAAAGAAGGGCGGACAGCTCGGCATGGGACTTTTGGTTTGTGCGATGGACATTGCTACGGCGAATAATACCGTTGCCATCGTTATGGCCAACCCCATTGCTTCCGAGATGTCGGCGGAATACGGAATTACGCCCAGGAAGGCGGCGTCTATCCTGGATACCTTTTCCTGTATTTCTCAGGGGGCGATCCCTTACGGAGCCCAGATGCTGGTGGCGCTGTCTGCAGTGAATGAACTGGGCTATGAGCTTTCGGCATTTGATGTGATACCGAAGCTGTTCTATCCGGGACTCTTGTTAATAAGTTCATTGATATTTATTTTTGTAATTCCGGACAGGAAGAAGGCCTAGAAGCATGATACATATTGCAATCTGTGATGATGAAGAGAAGTTTGTGAGTCATCTGACGGGGCTGATCAGGCAGTATGCGGCAGAGAACAGTGAGGAGATTAAGATAACCGCATATTATGACGGCCTGAATCTGATTGAAAATATGATACCTCCATTGACCTTATTTTTCTGGATATTCAAATGAAGATGGTGGACGGTCTGCATACGGCGGAGCGGATCCGGAAGCAGGAAGGGGATCGCGCAGGAGCTTTCGGCGCATCATTTCGTCCGGTGCCACAGCAGTTATCTGGTGAATCTCGCCTATGTGAAGGGAGTTAAGAAGCTGGAGATCACGCTGATTACCGAGGAGGTGCTGCCATCAGCCAGCCCAGGCGCAGGGAATTCATGGAGCAGTTAACAGAGTACTGGGGGGATATGTTATGATACGGTTTTTGGATTTCCTTTCTTACGCGCTTCAATGGGCATATGTTCTGGTGTTTTTTCTGGTGTGCCACTCCTTTTTATCCCTGCGTCAGAATATGTTGTTGCGGGTATTGGCGTTCTTTGTAGGGGCGCCGATTTTTGTTGTCATTGTATACTCCAATGACTTAGTGAATCTTCTGGCTCCGCTGGCGGGATTTTTCCTTTATACGGAGATGTTTTTTTCGGGGCGTTTTATCGAGAAGCTTACGGCGGTGCTGGTATTTTATCCGGCGGTGATCGCGGTCAATTATCTGACGAATGATATCGGCAGCAGGCTGTTTTTCGGACTGACAGGTGCGCCGGCAGAAGAGGGGATGGGGTGGATCAGAGAAATGCTTATCACCACCCCCCGCTTCAAGTGGGGGTTTGAAAAACGCCCCAAGGGCTCTGTTACTGATCGCCTGAAAGGCGGGTGTTGCAAGCATATATTACTTGCTGCCGCTAAAAAGCGGCTCCCTCACTTTCTTCTTTCCGAGATTCTTCTGACTGTTCCCGAATATATTTCTTTATGGCATCCTCTGTTACATTTCCTACCGTTGCCACATAATATCCTCTTGCCCAAAATGCTTTATTCCATTTACTTTGTTGCTCCGGATGCCTGTCATATATCATTAGCGTACTCTTCCCTTTTAGGTATCCCATAAAATTTGATATACTTATCTTTGGTGGAATACTCACGCATATATGCACATGGTCAACACACACAGCCTCCTATTCTTGAGATTGGCTTGCAACACCTTTCTCATATTAGCATAGGAGGCTTTTTTATAGAATCTTCTTCGCTACAGCTTACTCTATTCTCCCCAGCATAGCTGGGGGATTAGCAATTTCATTTACGGGGCGGACGGGATTATCTTAGACGCGGCGGCTAGAGACGGCAATCATTTCCCGGAAAAAGGAATTTGCCATGATCCAGAGCGTTGGGATGACGAAGCGCCAGCTTAGATGGATGCTGGCCTTCGAGGGGCTTGATTATGCGGGAATTACATTGGTTACTTCCTATGTGCTCAGTGTTTTCACTGTGGGTGTTGTGGTGCGGAGGATTGCGGAGGAAGGCTATACATCGACGTTCCGATTTACACTGCTTCCCCTTGCGGTATGTACTCCGATTCTTATCGGGCTGGCTGTTCTGATACCGTATATCTGCTTTAAAAATCTGGAGAAGCAGAGCATTACGGAACGGCTGCGGATAACAGATTAGACGCCGCTATTTTGAATGACAGGCAGGAGAAGACTGGGTTGACTTTCTGCAATAACTATGCTAGTATTGACTTCAATGGATAAAAGCGTTAAAGGGGTAAAGCGAGATGCCGATTACAGAGATATTAGAAGAAAATTGCAGGAAATACGGAGAGGATATCTGTCTGGTGGAGATCAATCCACAGCAGCCGGAGGACAGGCGTATCACATGGAAGGAATATGAGCTGATGGAGCCGACTCCCTTTGTACATTACCGCAGGGAGATTACCTGGAATGTATTTAATGAGAAGGCGAACCGTTTCGCCAATCTGCTGTTAAGCCGAGGGGTGAAGAAGGGTGACAAGGTAGCGGTTCTCTTGATGAACTGTCTGGAATGGCTGCCGATCTACTTCGGGATCTTAAAGACCGGGGCGCTGGCGGTGCCGCTGAATTTCCGTTATTCTGCCGAGGAGATAGAGTATTGCGTGAATCTGTCCGATACGGATGTGCTGGTATTTGGACCGGAATTTATCGGACGTGTGGAGGAGATTGCAGATTCGATTGTAAAGAACCGGCTGCTGTTCTTTGTGGGCGACGGCTGTCCTTCCTTTGCAGAGAGCTATGTACAGCAGACGGCCAATTGCTCCGGCTTGTCACCGGATATTAAGCTGGCGGATGAAGACGATGCTGCAATCTATTTTTCATCCGGAACAACAGGCTTTCCCAAGGCGATCCTGCACAACCATGAGAGCCTGATGCATTCCTGCAGGGTAGAGCAGAACCATCACGGGCAGACAAGGGATGATATTTTCCTGTGTATTCCGCCGCTGTACCATACCGGTGCTAAGATGCACTGGTTTGGAAGCTTCCTGACAGGCTCGAAGGCAGTCCTGCTGAAAGGGACGAAGCCGAAATATATTATGGACGCTATTTCTCAGGAGAAATGCACGATCGTATGGCTGCTGGTTCCGTGGGCACAGGATATTCTGGACGCCCTTGATCGTGGAGATATTAAGCTGGAGGATTATGATCTTGACCAGCTGAGACTGATGCATATCGGCGCACAGCCGGTTCCGCCGAGTCTGATTAAGCGTTGGAAAGAGTATTTTCCCCATCATCAGTATGACACCAATTACGGCTTAAGTGAGTCCATCGGACCCGGTGCAGTGCATCTGGGCGTGGAGAATATCCACAAGGTGGGTGCGATCGGCAAAGCAGGATATGGCTGGAAAACGAGGATCGTGGATGAGAACGGCGCAGATGTGGAGCCGGGCGGCGTGGGAGAGCTGATCCTGCAAGGGCCGGGCGTTATGACCTGCTATTACCACGATGAAGAAGCAACAAAGGAATCGCTGAAAGACGGCTGGCTTTACACCGGAGATATGGCACAGGAGGATGAGGACGGATTTATCTTTCTGGTAGACCGGAAGAAGGATGTTATTATCAGCGGAGGTGAGAATCTGTATCCGGTACAGATTGAAGATTTCTTCCGAGCACATAAGGCTGTGAAGGACGTTGCAGTAATCGGCCTTCCGGATAAGCGGCTGGGCGAGATTGCGGCCGCAATAGTGGAGATCAAAGAGGGAGCGGAGTGTACGCAGGAGGATTTGGAGCTGTTCTGTAAGAAGCTTCCCCGGTATAAGCGTCCGCACAAGTACATATTTGCAGAGGTACCCAGAAATGCCACCGGTAAGATTGAGAAGCCGAAGCTTCGGGAGATTTACTGCGGTAAGAGGTTGGTTGAGATGCAGAATAAGGGTTAAATAAATATAAGGCATATCAGATAGTCGATTCTATCCGATGTGCCTTATTGATTCCTGTATAGGTGTATGCACACCTGTGTATCTACAGATCAAAGGTTTCCAGATCGTCAGGTACATAGAGATTCCCATGATAATATCTGGAGCCCTCTTCGGTATATAATTTTTTCCGTTCACTCAGATGCGTTTCCTCGGTATGGTAAAGGAGAAGATTCGGGATGCCTAGATTTTCCGCAAGCTGGCAGGCCTCCTTCACGGTACTGTGGTGTTTTTCATAAGGCTTGAATTTATCGGCTTCCCCAAACAGGCAGAGGGCTTCATGCAGGAGCCAGCTGCTGCCCTCTAAGTATAAAGTACGTCTGTCGGTGCTGTCAATGAAATGTGCGCGGATTTCACATACGTAGTCAATAACAGCCATCATAGCCGCAAAGTTTGAAGCGTCTACGCCCCAGTCTTCCACATCAATAGCGGCGTGGGGTGCATGCTGTACAGCGCCGCAAACAACTGGATGCCTCCAGAACGGATAACATTATTCTTGCAATTGCGGCAGTTGCAATTATCCTTGGATTGTGCTTAAATTAAATGGGAAAAAGCCGGAGCCATAGAAGAAAATACTGGAAAACTTAAGTGATGTGATAAATATGTGGCTTACATTCAACATTTATCGTGGCAAGCACAGGAATTAACGTTATACCGGCCAACCAAAAAAACAACTAATTAAAGGTGATGGTATGAAGATAACAATAGCGATTGATTCTTTCAAGGGAAGCCTTACTTCTATGGAAGCCGGGACTGCGGCAATGGAAGGTGTGAAAGCGGCGTTTCCGGATGCGTCCGTCTATGTGCGTCCCCTTGCAGACGGAGGGGAAGGAACGGTGGAAGCCCTTGCTGACGGAATGGGCGGCCGGATACAGTGCGTGACGGTTACGGGGCCTCTTGGGGATCCGGTGGAATGCAGCTACTGTATCATCGAAAAAGAAAAAACAGCTATCATAGAAATGTCCGGGGCGGCTGGTATCACTCTGATACCGGCGGCCAGGAGAAATCCGTTGTATACGACTACGTACGGCGTAGGCGAGACAATAAAGGATGCGCTTAAGAAGGGATGCCGTAAGTTTATCATTGGTATCGGCGGAAGTGCGACGAATGACGGCGGCATAGGGATGCTGCAGGCATTGGGGTACGGCTTTTACGATGCTGCCGGAAACGAGGCGCCTTATGGGGCGGCCGGCCTTGAGAAGCTGGCGGTGATCGAGGATAAGAATGCTATGCCGGAATTGAAGGAGAGCGAGTTTTTCGTGGCGTGTGATGTGACCAATCCTCTGTGCGGAGAGAATGGCTGCAGTGCCATATATGGACCGCAGAAGGGAGCCGGCCCGGAGATGGTTGAAATAATGGATGGCTGGATGCAGAAGTATGCTGAGCTTGCAGAAAAAAGCTATCCTAAAGCAGACAGAAACCGTCCGGGAACAGGAGCGGCAGGCGGACTCGGCTTTGCATTTTTGACTTTTCTGAATGCTGTTTTGGAGCCGGGGATTTCTATTGTGCTCCGGGAGACAAATCTGGAACAATATGTAAAGGATTCGGATCTTGTTATTACCGGAGAAGGCCGCCTGGATGGACAGACGGCAATGGGAAAGGCACCGGCAGGTGTTGCAGGGCTGGCGAAAAAATATAAAAAACCTGTGATTGCATTCGCCGGCTGCGTGGCGGAAGATGCAGGAGCATGCAATGGCTGCGGCATTGATGCATTCTTCCCGATCTTAAGAAAGCCGGTAACGCTGGAACAAGCGATGAAGAAAGAGAATGCCCGGAAAAATATGGCGGCGGCAGTAGAACAGGCTGTCAGACTGTGGAACGCAGGAAGGGCTGCTGATGACTAACTGATATTCAGTTTGTGTGTGTAAAATAAAAGCATCCTTGATGGAATCAGTGCCTGCAGAGCTTTTGCTGATTCCATCAAGGGTGCTTCTGTTTTGAGTATGCTTTATTATTTCTGGATAACTTCGGATACATACTGCATTTGGTTTAATGCAACAACCGATAGATGCGGATTTTCTTCTGCGGCATCCGGGCTGGTATATACCTCCACATCGTCTGCGGAGCCTTCATGGGAAGCGGCACCTGCGGCCAGGCTGCCAAGCTCTGCCTCCACACTGATGCCGCATGCGTGGGCAATTTCGCAGATTTGTTTGGTATTGCAGGCATACATCAAATATAAAATCCTTCTATTCCTACCACTTAAAACATGATAAAAACAGAAGAAATTCAATAAAAATCTTGTAATATAAAAAAGACATGCTATAATAATAGTAATTATTATCGATTTTGAAGTATGAAGGAGGAAAAAGCTATGGAGTTAAAAGGAAGCAAGACAGAAGCAAATTTACAGGCGGCATTTGCAGGAGAATCACAGGCGAGGAATAAGTATACCTACTATGCATCGAAAGCAAAGAAAGACGGATACGTACAGATTGCCAATATTTTTGAGGAAACAGCGGCGAATGAAAAGGAGCATGCGAAGATCTGGTTTAAGCTGCTTCATGGCGGCGCCGTTCCGTCAACGATTGAGAATTTAAAGGACGCGGCAGAGGGTGAGAATTACGAATGGACCGATATGTATGCCGCATTTGCCAAGGATGCTAAGGAAGAAGGCTTTGATGATATTGCGAGATTGTTTGAACAGGTGGGAGAGATTGAAAAGGAGCATGAGGAAAGATATCGGAAACTGCTGGCCAATATTGAGGAGGGGCTTGTATTTTCCAGAGAGGGAGATTGTATCTGGCAGTGTGCTAACTGCGGTCATATCGTAGTGGGTAAGAAGGCTCCGGAAGAGTGCCCGGTATGCGCGCATCCGCAGTCTTATTTCCAGATTAAGGCAGAGAACTATTGATATGAAGATTATTATATCTCCGGCCAAGAAAATGAACATCAATACCGACATGCTTCCGGTAAGAAAGCCGCCACGCTTTCAAAAGGAGGCACAGGAGATGTGCCGGACGATTCAGAAGCAGGCTGTGGACTTATAGATGAAAGAGTGTGAGGGATTATGGCGCGGGGAGGAAATGGAAAGCTGAAGCTTTTGTACTTACAGAAGCTTCTTCTGGAGCGGACGGATGAAGAGCATGGCATGACGATGCCGGAGATTGTGAAAGCTCTTGAGGAATATGGGATTTCTGCCGAGCGGAAAAGCCTGTATGGAGACATCCAGACGCTTCAGGAGTACGGCATGGATATTATCGGGGAACAGAAGGGAAGAGCTTACAGCTACTATGCGGCAAGCCGGGAATTTGAACTGCCGGAGCTAAAGCTTCTGGTGGATGCTGTGCAGTCCTCGAAGTTTGTTACAGAGCGCAAGTCTAATGAGCTGATCCGCAAGCTGGAGAGCCTTGGCAGCAGGTATGAGGCGAAGAAGCTGCAGCGTCAGGTTTATGTGTCCGGGCGGATTAAGACGATGAACGAAAGTATCTATTATAATGTAGATGAAATTCATAATGCCATCAGCAATAATGAGAAGATCCGGTTTCAGTATTTTCAGTGGAATGTAAAGAAAGAGATGGAGCTGCGCCGGGAAGGGAAATTCTACTGTATCAGCCCCTGGGGCGTGTCGTGGGATAATGAGAATTATTATATGATCGGCTATGACAGTGAAGCGGAGACGATAAAGTATTACCGGGTGGATAAGATGCTGAAGCTTTCGGCGGCAGGAGAGAAGAGGGAAGGGCAGGAAGCATTTGAAGCAATGGATCTGGCAGCGCTGTCCCGGAAGACCTTCAGCATGTTTGCGGGAGAAGAGCAGTACGTGAAGCTGGAATTCGTTAATGCTATGGCCGGCGTTGTGATCGACCGGTTTGGCAGGGACGTGTCTCTGCTTAAGAAGGACGGGGAGCATTTCGTGGTAAATGTGAATGTGGCAGTCAGCAGGCAGTTTCTGGCATGGGTTATTTCCCTTGGAGACGGCGTAAGAGTTCTGGGACCGGATACTGTAATTCGAGCACTGAGAGAAGAAGCTGGAAGGCTGGCATCGGTTTATGGAGGGGAACTATGATTGGAACAATTGTAAACACAGGTACCATTGCCGCAGGCACCATCGCAGGCAGTATTGTGAAGAAGGGAATCAAGCCGCAGTATCAGGAGTCGTTGTTTAACGCCATGGGCTTTGCGGCAACGATGCTTGGGATTAATGCGGTGGTCAATCATATGCCGGACAGTAAGTATCCGGTGCTTTTTATTGTGAGTCTGGCAGTTGGAAGCCTTGTGGGTTCCATGATCGATCTGGACGCGAAATTCCAGAGGCTGGTAAGTAGATATGCTTCGACAGGACTTGGACAGGGGCTTTCCAGCGCGGTGCTTCTGTACTGCATCGGAACTCTGTCAATTCTGGGTCCGGTGATGAGTGCTGTATACGAGGATCATACCTATCTCTTTACTAATGCGGCACTGGATCTGGTTACGTCAATGGTGTTCGCGTCCACTTATGGAATAGGGATGATATTCGCGGCGCCGATTCTGTTTGCATGGCAGGGCAGCATTTACCTTCTGGCATATTATGGGGCGGGCGCATTTTTTACCGATGAATTGATGTGCGAGCTGTCGATCGTGGGAGGCGTGCTGATTGCAGGCTCTGGTCTCGGCATACTGAAAATCAAGGACTGTAAGACAATGAATATGCTTCCGTCGCTTCTGGTGCCGATTGTGTTTTTTGTTATAAAAGGATTGATTTCTTCATAAAATTTCAACTTTACTTTAGCGTGCTACTATGCTACAATACTACTTGGCTATTAGAGTAAAATATGGAGGGAAAGGTTATGAAGAAGAGATTTATTGCATTTATGTTGTGCATGGCTATGGTATTTTCCATGACAGCCTGTGGCGGAAGTGGTTCGGAAGAGAAGCAGGATGCAGGGGATAATACAGAAACGGATGATTCAGGAAGTGATGTGGATTACATCAAGGAAAAAGGAACACTGGTGGTGGGAATTACAGAATTTGAGCCGATGGACTATAAGGATGAATCCGGTGAGTGGATCGGCTTTGACGCGGATATGGCCAAGCTGGTTGCAGACGAGCTGGGTGTTGAGGCGGAATTTGTAGTGATTGACTGGGATACCAAGATTATGGAGCTGGATTCTAAGAACATTGATGTTGTCTGGAACGGCATGACTCTGACACCGGAGGTTACATCTGCTATGGAATGCACGAATGCTTACTGCAATAATGCGCAGGTAGTGGTTGTGCCGGAAGATAAGAAGGATGCAGATTTAGCGGATCTTACCTTTGCAGTTGAAGCTGGCTCTGCCGGCGAGGCTGCCGCAAATGATAAGCAGTTTCAGATGAATGCTGTTGCATCTCAGGCAGACGCGCTGATGGAGACTGCGTCCGGAACCTCTGATGCGGCGATTATTGACCTTCTGATGGCGGGAGCAATGATTGGAGAAGGAACCAGTTATACAAATTTGATCCATACAGAGGAGCTGACGACAGAAGAGTATGGCGTTGGCTGCCGTAAGGGTTCTGATCTGGCTGAGTATATCAATGGAATATTTGTAAAGACCTACGAAGATGGAAGAATGATGGAAATCGCCGAAACATACGGTGTTCAGGAGGCTGTCGTAGAACAGTAGGCGGCGGGGAACGAAGGATGTTTGGAACAGTAACATTAGAATTGATGAAAGGTCTGTGGACCACATTTCAGGTATTTATTCTGACGCTTATATTTTCGCTGCCGATCGGACTGGTTCTTGGAATCGGAAGCACCAGCAGATGGAAAATCCTCCGGTATGTGATCCAGATGTTTGTCTGGATCATCCGGGGAACGCCGCTGATGCTGCAGCTGATCATTATTTTCTATGGTCCAGGCCTGTGGCTTGGCCACAATATCTGGAGCGGCAATGAAGCGGGACGTATTACTGCTACAGTAGTTGCGTTTGTGATAAATTATGCCTGCTATTTCTCGGTTATTTTCCGTGGCGGTATTGAAGGCGTGCCTGTGGGACAGAGAGAAGCGGGACAGGTGCTTGGCATGACCAAGAGCCAGATATTTTTTAAGATTACCCTGCTGCAGATGGTAAAGCGTGTGGTACCGCCTATGTCCAATGAGGTTATTACGCTGGTCAAGGATACATCTCTGGCAAGGATTATTGCGGCATATGAGCTGACTTTTGCCGGATTTTCCTTTATGAAATCAGCGGGCATTACCTGGCCGCTGTTCTATACAGGAGTATTTTATCTGGCATTTATCGGAATACTGACACTGTTGTTTAATTACATCGAGAAGAAATTGGATTATTTTAGATAAGAGGTGCAGACGAAATGACGGTTTTGGAAGTAAAGAATATTGAAAAGCATTTTGGAAGCACCAAGGTATTGAAGGATGTGAGCTTCTCTCTGGAGGAGGGCAATGCACTGGCGATCATCGGCTCCTCCGGATCGGGAAAGACCACGCTTCTTAGATGCTTGAATTTTCTGGAGAAGCCGAACCAGGGCATGATCCTGGTAAAGGGGAATGCAGTGTTTGATGCATCCCGGCCGGTTAAGATGACAGAGCAGGAGCTCCGCAGGAAGCGTCTGCATTTTGGAATGGTATTTCAGGCGTTTCATCTGTTTCCGCAGTATACGGCTCTGGAAAATGTTACGCTGGCGGAGAAGCTTCTTGCTCAGGAGCGTGCGGATTACAAAGGAAATAAAAAGCAGATTCTGGATGAGATCACAGAGCATGGAAGAGAGCTTCTTGACCAGATGGGCCTTGCGGACCGGGCGGCCCACTATCCCCATCAGCTGTCCGGCGGACAGCAGCAGCGGGTGGCCATTGCAAGGGCGCTGGCGCTCAAGCCGGATATCCTGTGCTTTGATGAACCTACATCGGCGCTGGACCCGGAGCTTACCGGCGAAGTGCTGAAGGTGATCCGGGGGCTTGCAGACCAGAAAACCACGATGATCATCGTAACCCACGAGATGGCATTTGCCAGGGATGTGGCAGACCAGATCATTTTCATGGATGAGGGGTATATCGTGGAGCAGGGAGAGGCAAAGCAGGTGATTGATCATCCAAAGGAAGAAAGAACCAGACAATTCTTGTCCAGATATTCACAGGGATAAACGTGCAGGACTGCCGCATTATCATATGCGGCGGTTTTTTATTATATAGGAAAATCCTTCGGATTTTCTATATAATAAAAAATAAGCAGCGCTGCTAGGAATATAATAACGCGTGAGTGTGCCGGAACTCATTCTCTATTATGCAAAAGTCCAAAATTATGCAGGTATAAAAAGATTTTTTCTCTCATATTATGAATTGAATGGTTCTTTGGACAGGCTTAAAATAGATGAAGGTGATGAAAGTGGAAGGAAGACAGAAAAAGAGAGAGTATCTCTTTGATAATTATAAGGTATTGCTAATTGTATTGGTGGTGATCGGGCATTTTATTGACCCCTGTTATGATCAGAATCCGTTTCTATATGAGCTGAAATGGGGAATCGCAGCATTTCATATGCCTGCTTTTATTTTTATATCCGGGTATTTCTCGAAGAAGAACCATTCCGTGAAAAAGCTGATAAGCAGTCTGATCATTCCGTATTTTGTGTATGAGGTGATTTACTATCTTGTGTATACCCTGCTTTTGGACAAGGATACAGAGCTGTATTTTACAAGGCCGAAGTTTACCCTGTGGTATCTTCTGGCTCTGTTTGTGTGGCGCCTGGCGATGCCTGCAGTGAAGAAGCTGCCGTATTACATGCCGCTAACACTGGCTGGAGGACTGCTGATCGGACTGGCGGGACTTGGTAATTTCCTGTCTATTCCAAGGATCTTGTTTTTCTTTCCTTTTTTTCTGGCGGGAACGGAATTTGACAGCGCATGGCTTGTGCGGTTTAGAAATACAAAGGGATATGCAGGAGCCCTTGCCATTCTGGGTGCATTTGCTGTATTCTTATTTACGGACAAGTATCACCGGAGGCTTCCGGTAAAGATATTTTACGGGCGGTATTCCTATGAGGCGCTCGGCTTAGAACCGTTAGAGGGAATCCTGATAAGAATCGTCTGCTATGGAATTTCCTTTGTATTGATCTATCTGTTTATGCTGGTGCTGCCTTCGGAGAGGAAGTCTTATTCCTATCTGGGGGAGAGGACCATGGCGGTTTATATTTTCCATGGTATTATCTACAGCTGTGTGAAGCATGAGTCTGACATCCTGCATTCCATCAGAAGCGGCAGGGAGAGCGCTTTGCTGATCCTGTGCTGCCTGGCACTGGTGTGGGCGGTGTCGAGAAAACCCTTTGTACAATTTACAGACCGGATCGCCCATTTGATGTAAATAAGGAAGGAGAGAAGAGAGATGGAGAACACTTATACAGAAGGATTGTTTCGATTTATAGAATCCAGCCCCACAGCCTTCCACGCGGTGGACAAGATGCGGGAAATGCTGGAGAGCCAGGGATATAACAGGCTTTTAGAGGGCGGTAAATGGAATCTTAAGAAGGGCGGCAGATATTACGTTTCTCGTAATGGCTCCTCACTGATTGCATTCCGTATTCCAGAGACAGGCTTTTGCGGATTTCAGATCATGGCATCCCACAGTGACTCGCCCTGCCTGAAGATCAAGGCGAATCCAGAGCTGACGGCGGAAGGGGCATATGTGAAGCTGAATGTGGAGAAATACGGCGGCATGCTCTGCGGCACATGGTTTGACCGTCCGTTGTCTGCGGCCGGGAGGCTGATGGTACGTGACAAGGATAAGACCGCCATGAAGCTGGTGAATATTGACAGGGATCTGCTGCTGATACCAAGTCTTGCAATCCACATGAACCGGGAAGCCAATAACGGTTATAAGTATAATGTACAGAAGGATATGCTTCCGCTGTACGGCTCGTGTACCGATGGGACAGAGATGCGGTTTATGGAATTGGCGGCACATGAGGCAGGCGTGGAGGAAGAGAATATTCTGGGGAGCGATCTCTATGTGTACAACCGGATGCCGGGCAGCATCTGGGGCGCAGGCGGGGAATTTATTTCCATTGGAAGGCTGGATGATCTGGAGTGCGTATATGCATCTTTGAGGGGGTTCCTGAACGCCGCGGAAGGAGACAGTATTCCGCTCCATTGTGTTTATGACAATGAAGAGGTAGGAAGCAGTACCCGACAGGGAGCGGCATCTACATTTCTTGCAGATACACTGTTTCGTATCTGTGAGGCGCAGGGCATGAACGGAGAGGATTACCGAAGGGCGCTGGCCGCCAGCATGATGGTGTCTGCGGATAATGCACATGCGGTGCATCCGAATTATCCGGATAAATCCTGCCCGTCGAACCGCCCTGTCATCAATCAGGGAATTGTGATTAAATTCAGCGGAAACCATAGATATACGTCTGATGCGGTATCAGCGGCATTGTTCCGCCGGATCTGTGAAATGGCAGAGGTTCCGGTGCAGGAATTTACAAACCGCTCCGATATGGCGGGCGGATCTACGCTGGGCAATATTTCCAGCACACAGGCGGCGGTAAAGTGCGTGGACATCGGACTTCCTCAATTGGCGATGCATTCCAGCTGGGAAACGGCGGGAGTGAAGGATCTGGAGTATCTTATCCGCGCGGCGGAAGTGTTTTATGAGTCATCCATTGAGGAAAGCGGCTTTGAAGAATATCAGGTTTTTGTGGGAAAAAACGAAAGAAAAATCTGATAAATACAACATAACCTAAAGGCAGGCAGAGGGTATGCCTGCCTTTAGGTTATGTTGGGATATGAATATTACTAATTTCGACATAACAATTTTTAATGTAAATATTGCACATTGATAAAAAATAAACTATAATAGATACATTACCAATATGGTTTTGAGGTTTACTCTTCTATATCGGGGAAAGAAGGAGTGATCATCAATTAACATCATTTTGGAGAGAAAAGGAGAGAGATTTATGATTAATGCTATTATTTTGGGCACGATTATTTTGTATCTCTGTATGCTGATAGGCGTTGGAGTTTACAATGGGAAGAAGAACAGTAACACGGAAGATTTCTATCTTGGCGGAAGAAAGATGGGGCCGCTGGTTGTAGCCATGAGCGCTGAGGCAAGTGATATGTCCAGCTGGCTTTTGATGGGGCTGCCTGGTGTTGCTTATGCAACCGGTCTGGCGGATGCATTCTGGACTGCAGCAGGACTGGCGCTGGGAACCTATTTTAACTGGCTGCTGGTATCCAGAAGATTGAGGCGCTATTCACAGAAAGTGGATGCGATTACGGTACCGTCTTTCCTTGCAAGGCGTTTCCGGGATAAGAAGAATATTATTACTGCCCTTGCGGCTCTGATCATTGTAATATTCTTTATTCCGTATACAGCTTCCGGTTTTGCGGCATGCGGGAAACTATTTAATTCCTTGTTCGGAATACCATATATGACCGGAGTATTGGTTTTTGCTGTTGTTATCGTAGTTTATACAATTATTGGAGGATTCAGCACGGTTGCTACCAATGACTTTATCCAGAGCGTGGTTATGTCTATTGCGTTGATTTCTATCACGGCTTATGGAGTTTCACATGCAGGAGGATTTGGCGCGGTTATAGATAATGCCAGATCTCTGGCAGGTTATCTATCGCTGAATCAGATTTATGATGCGGCAACAGGCGGCGCGCAGGACTATCCGGCATTAAAGAGTGCGTCTATGCTTGCATGGGGATTTGGATATTTTGGAATGCCTCATATTTTGGTAAGGTTTATGTCTATTGAAGATGAGAAGAAGCTGAAATTATCCAGACGGATCGGTTCGATCTGGGTAACGATCGCTATGACAGTTGCAGTATTTATTGGTATTGTAGGTCTGGCTATGGCAAATGCAGGGGCAATGGAGCATCTGGAAGACAGCGAGACAGTTATCGTTGTAATTGCAAGAATGCTCAGTCAGCACGGTGCGGTTACAGCAGTTCTCGGCGGTGTGATCCTGGCAGGTATCCTTGCGGCAACTATGTCCACGGCAGACAGCCAGCTTCTGGTTGCGGCTTCCGGTGTTTCCGAGAATATCATTCAGGATTTTCTGGGTGCGAAGCTGTCTGAGAAGAAGAGCCTCAGCATTGCGCGTATCACGATCCTTGCTATCTCTGTAGTCGGCGTATTCCTTGCAAGAGACCCGAACTCCAGCGTATTTGGAATCGTATCCTTTGCGTGGGCAGGATTCGGCGGCTCTTTTGGAGCGGCCATGATCTGCGCATTGTTCTGGAAGCGTACAACACTGCAGGGGGCATTGGCAGGTATGATTTCCGGCGGTGTTATGGTATTCATATGGAAATATGCAGTTGCTCCGATGGGCGGTCTGTTTAATATCTATGAGCTGCTTCCGTCCTTCTTCGTATCTCTGGCATTCGTTATTGTAGTAAGCCTGTTGACGAAGGCTCCAGAGCAGGAGATTATTGATGAATTTGAGTATGCAAGAGCTGCATCTGAGTAAATAGTTGAGAAGAGAGTATGTGTATACTAAAAAGTCTGCGCTTTGGGCGCAGGCTTTTTTTGGTATATGCACACGGGTGCAGAGAGGAAGGATGCAGAATAAGCAGCCCGCACCCGGCGCAGCGAGCAGGGAAGATAAATCTTCCCTGCTCGATTAGGAAATTTATAAAGCTTCCCATCGCCCGGAGGCTCCGCAGGGAAGAATAAGTCCTGTGTCAGAGACAGGAAGTCCGATTTCCTGTGATTCGACAGTTCCGCGATACTTCCTTAATTCTGTAGCAAGCATATAGGTAAGCACCGCCGGAGCCAGACCGGTGGTGTAGGAATTTACAAGGAAGAACAAGGGCTTATCGGAAAGGACGCTGGTACACAGCTTAATAAAAGCATGAATGGAGTCCTCGATTTTCCAAATCTCGCCTTTGGGGCCTCTTCCGTAGGAGGGGGGGTCCATAATGATGGCATCATAATGGTTTCCGCGGCGGATTTCCCGTTCTACAAATTTCACACAGTCATCTACCAGCCAGCGGACAGGTGCGTCCTTGAGGCCGGAGGATACTGCATTCTCTTTGGCCCATCCTACCATACCTCTGGAGGCGTCCACGTGGGTTACGGACGCTCCAGCGGTGGCGGCCGCCAGAGTAGCGCCGCCGGTATAGGCAAACAGGTTCAGTACCTTAACGGGCCGTCCGGCATGCCTGATCTTGTCGGAAAACCAGTCCCAATTGGCGGCCTGTTCCGGGAAGAGCCCCGTATGTTTGAAGTTAAATGGTTTTAAATTGAATGTCAAATCCTTGTATCGGATGGACCATTGCTTCGGCAGATCAAAAAATTCCCATTCACCGCCGCCCTTTTTGCTGCGGTGGTAATGGCCGTTCATCTGCCGCCAGCCTTTATTTTTCTTTGGGGTATCCCAGATTACCTGAGGGTCCGGCCGGACCAGAAGATAGCTGCCCCAGCGTTCCAGCTTTTCTCCTTTGCTGCAATCAAGTATCTCATAATCTGTCCAATTATCTGCAATCCACATAATCTATCCTTTTTCTTTTCTACAAAATGTTTTGTGTCATGGATTCATTGTAACATGCCGGATTATAAAAGGAAAGTACAAAGTACCTGTAGATGTTTTCTATATAATGGCTGAGTATAGATGTGTTCTATAAAAGGGTACGTATATAGATAAAGCCTATTTGAAGAATATTCTCTGGAATTATATAATGATAATATAGATAAAAATATTTACCTTTTATGCTTTTAGTGATAGAATATATCTATAAGTGTGCGGGTAAATGTCGAGAAAGGTGGAAAAACATGATTACAGTCAATGCAATGGGCGATAACTGCCCAATCCCAGTAATTAAAACAAAGAAGGCAATGCAGGCATTAACAGGACCGGAGACGATTGAAGTTCTGGTGGACAATGAGATTGCAGTCCAGAATGTGACGAAGATGGCATCCTCCAGCGGCGGCAAGGTTTCTTCCGAGAAACTTGGCGAGAAGGAGTACAAGGTTACGATTGCCATGGAAGGTGCTCCGTCAGCAGAAGCGGTACAGGAGGAAGGCGCCGCATGTATTCCTGACATGAGAGATAACATGGTCGTAGTCGTGTCTTCGGACCGCATGGGCATTGGCAATGATGAGCTTGGAAAAGTTTTGATCAAAGGCTTTATCTATGCAGTTACCCAGCTTGATACGCTGCCGAAGACGATGCTGTTCTATAATGGCGGTGCGGCGATTACCTGTGAAGGCTCAGATTCTCTGGAGGATCTTAGGTCTCTGGAGGCGCAGGGCGTAGAGATCCTCACCTGCGGGACATGCCTTGATTATTACGGACTGAAGGACAAGCTTGCAGTAGGCTCTGTGACCAATATGTACAGTATTGTAGAGAAGATGGCCGGGGCTGGTAAAATTTTGAAGCCATAAAGAGGTATCCTAAGATAAATTCCTGCGGCTTTTAGCCGCAGGAATTATAAGTTAACAATGATTTTGAAGGAGATTTTGTAATGAAGACAAACGTGAAGCTGACAAGCCTCAGCAAGACGGCAGGGTGAGCGGCGAAAATAGGTCCGGAGACCCTTGCTCAGGTTCTGAGTAAGCTGCCAAAATTTCAAGATGACAAGCTGCTGGTCGGTATTGAGACTTCCGATGATGCGGCTATTTACAAAGTGACCGATGATATTGCCATGATCCAGACAGTGGATTTTTTCACGCCTATTGTAGATGATCCGTATATGTTTGGACAGATTGCGGCGGCCAATTCCCTGAGTGATGTGTGGGCCATGGGAGGCGAACCTGCGGTTGCGCTGAATATCGTGGGCTTCCCTAACTGCCTTGACCCGGCGATTCTGGGAGATATTCTTGCAGGCGGCGCCGATAAGGTAAAAGAGGCGGGTGCGGTTCTGGTGGGAGGACATTCCGTCCAGGATGATGAGCCAAAGTATGGCTTGTGCGTGTCCGGATTTGTGCATCCTGATAAGATTTTTAAGAACTTCGGCTGCAGGCCGGGGGATGTGCTCGTCCTTACGAAGCAGATTGGAAGCGGGATTGTGAATACAGCCATCAAAGCAGACTTTGCGTCAGCTTCGGCTATTTGTGAGGCACAGACCGTAATGGCTTCTCTGAATAAGAAGGGGAAACAGGTCGTAGAGAAGTATGATGTGTCAGCCTGTACGGATATCACGGGCTTTGGACTCTTAGGACACTGTGTGGAGATGGCATCGGCCAGTGAAGTGACCTTTGAATTAAAAGTGAAGGACATTGCGTACCTTGCTGATGCGATAGATTTTGCTAAGATGGGTCTGGTTCCGGCGGGAGCATATAAGAACCGGAGATATTCTATTGACCGGGTTGAGTGCGGGGCTGTTGAGGAACATTATCTGGATCTGCTGTATGATCCACAGACTTCCGGCGGGCTTCTGATCAGCGTGAGCCCGGAGCATCTTTCCGAAATGCTTGCAGATTTTGTGAAGGCTGGAATGGATACGGCGGTATCTGTGATCGGGCGGGTATCGGATAAGAGCGATAAGCTGATAAGACTATTTTAGAACTGGAATATGGTGTACGGCGCGATACACCAGAATGAAAGGCAGGAACATATGAATAGAAATATGTTATACCGAAGTATTCCGAAGGTGGACGTTCTTCTTCAGGATGAATCGATTCGGGAAATGATAGAGCAGTATAGCCGAGAGGCAGTTATGGAGTCTGTTCATATCGAGATGGACAGGCTGCGGAGGTTTATTGCGGACAGTGAAGATGAAGTGGAGGCAGAAGAGCAGATTCAGCGGCTGGTTCTTCATATTATCCGGACGGTGGAGGCAATGCACGCTCCGAATATGAAAAAGGTAATCAATGGAACCGGCACGGTCCTCCATACGAACCTGGGACGGGCGCCCATTGGCAGAACGCATATGGAGAAAGCGTTTCAGATTGTAACCGGCTATTCCAATCTGGAGTATAATCTGGAACAGGGCAGGCGGGGGGAGCGGTATTCCCATTTTGAGAAGCTTTTGTGTAAGATTACCGGCGCCGAGGCGGCAATGGCGGTAAACAATAACGCATCCTCTGTGCTGCTGATACTCAGTTCCCTTGCCGAGGGCGGTGAAGTGATCGTATCCAGAGGCGAGCTGATTGAGATTGGCGGAAAATTCAGGATTCCTGATGTGATGGAACAGAGCGGCGCTTCTCTGGTGGAGGTGGGAACAACCAATAAGACCCATTTCAGCGATTACGAGGAGCATATTACGGAGGAAACGAAGGCGCTTTTGAAGGTTCATACCAGTAATTACCGGGTTGTGGGATTTACGGAATCGGTACCGGTTGATGAGCTGGTTCCGCTGGCGGGGAAATATGATATCCCGGTAATAGAAGATCTTGGGAGCGGTGTGCTGATCGATCTGTCAAAGTACGGTCTTAGCTACGAGCCTACCGTACAGGAATCTATTGCAAAGGGAGCGGATGTGGTGTGTTTCAGCGGGGATAAGCTGTTCGGCGGCCCGCAGGCGGGTATTATCATCGGCAAGAAGAAGTATATTGATCAGATGAAGAAAAACCAGCTTACCCGGGCACTCCGCATTGACAAATTTACAGCGGCGGTGCTGGAGCTTGTATTACAGGAGTATTTGTCTGAGGAAAAGGCGGTTCAGAATATTCCGGTACTGCGAATGATCACAGAGCCGCTAGATGAAGCGGCAAAGCGGGCCAGAAGCCTTGCAAGAGCGATTCGTGCAACAGGCATACAGGGAAGAGTGGATGTAGTATCTTGTGAATCCCAAATTGGCGGCGGATCTCTTCCGCTGGAGAGGATTCCCAGCATGGCGGCGGCAATCCGCCCAGAGGGAATCAGCGTACCGGAAATGGAAGAGCGGATGAGGCATCTGCCGGTTCCGATCATTCCAAGGACGGTGAACGATACGATCATGCTGGATGTGAGGACGATTGAGAATGAAGATTTTAAGCTTATAGCGGCCGGTATACGGGAATTGATGGGGTTGGTGAAATAAAGGATGAAGAATATAATTATTGGAACGGCAGGACACATTGACCACGGCAAGACCACGCTTATTAAGGCATTGACCGGGCGCAATACGGACCGGTGGGAGGAAGAGCAGAAGAGAGGGATCACCATTGATCTCGGGTTTACATGGTTTGACCTTCCGGGAGGAGACCGGGCAGGAATTATTGATGTTCCGGGCCATGAGAGATTTATTAATAACATGGCCGCGGGCGTTGTTGGAATGGATATGGTCATGCTGGTGATCGCGTCGGATGAAGGAGTAATGCCGCAGACCAGAGAACACATGGATATTTTGGGACTTTTAGGAGTGAAAAAGAGCATTATCGTACTCAACAAATGTGACCTTGTGGATGAGGACTGGCTGGAGCTGGTGGAAGAGGAAATAAAGGAGGAGCTGGCAGGAACCTTTCTGGAAGGCTCGCCTGTGGCGAGAATTTCTGCGGCCACAGGACAGGGGCTGGATGAGCTGATAGCGTTGATTGAACACATGATGCGGGATGAGGTGGAGGAAAAGGACATCACTACGATCCCAAGGCTCCCCATTGACCGGGTGTTTTCGCTGGCAGGCTTTGGGACGATTATTACCGGAACCCTTCTGTCCGGGATTATTTCCAGGGAAGATGTGCTGGCGGTATATCCTATTGGAAAGACCAGCAAGATCCGCAGCATTCAGGTGCACGGAGAGGATAAGGACAGATGTTATGCAGGACAGCGTGTGGCAGTGAACCTGTCCAACATCAGGAAAAGGGAGATATCCAGAGGATGTGTGCTGGCTCCGCCTGACAGCATGAAGAATACAGATCTTCTGGATGTGAAGCTGGATATACTGAAATCCTCCATGCGTGTGCTGACAAACCATACCAGGCTTCATCTGTTTACCGGAACCAGTGAGATCCTCTGCAGGGCGGTTCTGCTTGACAAGGAGGAGATCGGGCCGGGCGAGAGCGGCTATGTACAGCTCAGGCTGGAGGAGGAAATAGCCCTCCGGCGCGGCGATAAATTTGTGGTACGTTTTTATTCTCCTATGGAGACCATCGGAGGGGGTGTGGTACTAGAGCCGAATCCATCCATCCACCGAAGATTTCAGGAGCCGGTAATTGAGGACCTGAGACGGAAGGAATCGGGAACATCCGTGGATGTGATCGAGCTGCATGTCAAAGAACATGGCAGCGGTCTGGTGACACAGGCAGAGCTTGCCAAGTTGACGGCGCTGTCTCTGGAGGAGACGGCGGCGGCCTTGAAGGAGCTTGAGGATGCAGGGGTTATCCGCACATTTGCTACCAGAAAGGATCTCTATGCATGGCATGCCGGTTCAGAGCGCCTGGCGAGACATGCTGTTCTGGAGGCTCTTGCAGATTACGAGAAGAAATATCCATACCGATACGGCATGAAGAAGGCTGAGGTGCAGGTGACATTTTTAAAGAAAATGAAACCGGTAGTATTTGACCAATATGTGGAGTATCTGGAAAGAGAAGGAGCCGTGAAGCGGTTTCGGGAATATCTGTGTACACCGGATTATGAGGTGCGCAAGGATGAGATTTATGAAAAAACGGCAGGACAGCTTTTGGATACAGTGAAGAAAGCGGGCTATGATTTTGTCCGTTATTCGGACATGTTCTTTGCGGGCATCCCTGGCGGAACGGCAGATGATATATTGAATATCCTGCTGGAGGAGCGGCGGCTGGTGAAGGTGTCGGAAGACTTATACACGCTGACCGAATATATGGAACGGGCAAAAATTATGATACAGGAAGAATTTGCAAAGAGAACGGTAATAACAACGGCAGAGGTACGGGATTTGTTCCAGACCAGCCGCAAGAGCGCAAAGCCTATCATTGAATATATGGATAGCATAAAAGTAACAAAGAGAGCAGGAGCGGAGAGTGAAAGGGTAGCGTACTAATGAATCTGAAGCAGTTAGAAGCATTTGTAGAAGTTGCAGAGGGAGGAAGTTTTTCCAGGGCGGCAAAGAATCTGTATCTGACACAGCCGACGATCAGCGCGCATATTGCGGCGCTGGAGAAGGAGCTTGAGGTACGGCTGTTTGTGAGAAATACAAAAGAGGTCAGTCTTTCGGCAGAAGGCCAGACTCTTTATAAGTATGCCAGTCAGATGGTTGATCTGGAGAAGCGGATCGAGGAAGAATTTGGAGAGAGAAGGAAGCTTGGCAGGCAGTGTATTACCATTGCGGCCTCTACCATTCCGTCTCAGTATCTTCTGCCAAGGATTATGACCAGATTTAATGAAAAATATCCGGGCGAGCAGATCAAGCTTTCGGAGGCAGACAGCACCCGCGTGGTGAATCAGGTGGTTGACCATATGGTGGATATCGGCTTTACCGGAACTGTTCTTGAGAAGAAGCACTGCAAGTATATACCGTTTTACAGAGATGAGCTGGTGATTATTACGCCGAATACAGAGGAGTATCAGGAGAGGGCGGGGAATCCGGAGGATATTTCGTGGATCCTGCAGGAGCCGGTCATTATGAGAGAGGAGGGCTCTGGAACCAGAAAAGAGGCGGAAAAGCAGCTGAGGGGCGTCGGGATCCGGCCGGAGCAGTTGAAGGTGATCGCCAGTATTGAGAATCAGGAAACGATTAAGAAATCCGTATGCAGGGGTATGGGGATTTCGATTCTTTCCAAGCTAGCGGCGATAGATAAGCTTGAGGATGGAAGCGTATTGGCATTTGCCATTCCCGGTGCAGACAGAGGGCGTAATATTAATGTTGTGTATAATAAAAATAACCAGCTTTCCGTTTCGGCGGAACGGTTTTTGAAGGTAGTGCGGGAGGTATATCCGGAAAATGCTATCGGAAGCGGTAATAAATAGTATGAACAAGGGAGAAATAATATGATATATATGGACAATGCTGCGACTACGATGCGCAAGCCGGAAGCGGTAATTCAAGCGGTGGCATCAGCTCTTGGGTCTATGGGCAATGCGGGAAGAGGGGCTCACGGCGCTTCCCTCGGCGCCTCCCGGACGATCTACGAAACCAGAGAGCTGTTATGCAGGCTCTTTGGCGGGACTAATCCCAGACAGGTTGTATTTACCAGTAATTCTACAGAAAGCTTGAATATTGCGTTGAAAGGGCTGATAGAGCCCGGGGATCATGTGGTTACAACAATGATGGAGCATAATTCCGTGCTGAGGCCTTTGTATGAACTGAATGAAAAAGGAGTGGAGCTTTCCATTGTGAAATGCGATAAGAAAGGAGTTCTGGATATATCCGATATAGAAGATGCCATTGGTTCGAAAACCAAAGCGATTGTGTGTACCAACGGCTCGAATCTTACGGGAAACTATGTGGATATAGAACAGATCGGAAAGATTGCAAAAAAGCACGGAGTGCTGTTTATTGTGGATGCATCTCAGACAGCGGGCGTGTTTCCTGTAGATGTACAGCGGATGCAGATTGATGTGCTGTGCTTTACCGGGCATAAGAGCCTTTTAGGACCCCAGGGGACCGGCGGGATGTATGTGAGGGAAGGACTTTCCATCCGCCCCTTAAAGAGCGGCGGAAGCGGCGTACAGACCTATAGTAAACGGCATCCATCCGATATGCCCACGGCACTGGAGGCAGGAACGCTGAACGGACATGGGATCGCGGGACTCCACGCGGCGCTGGAATACCTGAATGTAGAGGGGATTGATAAGATCCGCGCCCGCGAGCAGGAGCTGATGAGGCGGTTTTATGACGGGGTAAAGGAGATTCCCGGGGTCAAGATTTACGGTGATTTCAGCTGCAAAGAGCGGTGTCCGATCGTGGCTCTGAATATCGGGGATTATGATTCGTCAGAGGTCAGTGATGCGCTGCTGACGGAATATGATATTTCCACAAGGCCGGGGGCGCACTGTGCGCCGCTGATGCACGAAGCTCTGGATACGGTAGAGCAGGGGGCGGTACGGTTCAGTTTTTCCCATTACAATACAGAGGAAGAGGTAGATACAGCAGTCCGGGCAATTTGGGAGCTGGCGGAGGAATAAGGAGAAATTCAGGGATGAGAAAGAAAGAATTAAAACTTGTGGTCACATTTCATACAACAACAGACGCCATGGCGATGGAAAAGGCATGTAAGCAGGCCGGGGCTCCGGGCCGGCTGATCCCGGTTCCAAGAGAGATCTCGGCGGGCTGCGGCCTTGCCTGGTGCGCGGGGTTAGAGGATCGGGAAGTAATAAGAAGAGTGATGGACGATGTCGGAGTGCAGGAGCAGGATATGCATGAGGTGAAGGCGTGAGCCCGGCGGTTTTTTTGATATAATTGAACTATAGAAAAAGTAAAAGGTATCTTACAAGTGTCTGAAGCTTGAAGATACCTTTTTGAGTGCTTATATACCTTCTTTAAACTGATTCAATACATGGGGCAGCAGCCTGCCACTGTAGGCGGACAGAGAATACTTTCCCTTAAATAAAGACCAGTCATATAAAAGCGCCCGTTCATACATAGCATAGATATTCATGAGTTCCTCGGCTGTGGACGTGCCGGAAAATTCACCGCTGTCAATAGCGTCCTGCATGATCTGCTGCAGCCATTGGAAATAAAATCGTTTCTTGTCAGACAGGGAACGTCTGTCTTTGGTGGTCAGCTGTGCGGAATAGAGATAGGCAATCAAGTGTACATCGATGCTTGTTTCAATCATATAAAAGAGCTCATGATTTAAATAAAACAGTTTATCGCAGGCAGTCAGACTGGGATCGAGGGTTCCTTGAAGTTCTTCGTATTTTTCGTCGAACAGATAGGAGAGAGTATTCAGCAGGCCTTCTTTGCTTTTGAAGTAGTGATAAAAGGTTCCTTTTGATGTTTTGGATGCGGTGATAATATCTTCGACCGTTGTTGCGTCATATCCATTCTTATAGAACAGACTCCATGCGGCTTTGATAATCCGGCTTTTGGTGGAACGGCGTTTTTTTGGCATAAGGATCAATCCTTTCAAGTATTTGGGTACATATCTTGTCTATTATAAGGGATGTGGGCTGTTTATGCAATGATGTTTTTTCTTATATTAAAAACGCCGTCAAAACTGATAAACAGTTTTGGCGGCGCTTCATTTAGTGGAGCGTTTAATATTAACCTACTACAAAACCATATTTCAGTGGATCCAACGGATCGATCAGGTATGTTGCAACACCTGTCAGGTAAGCGCTTCCGGTAATCATAGGAATAACGGCATCGTAATCGGCAACCTTAGTCTCTTCCTTGATCACACCCTTGAAGGTGGTTCCGATAAAGCTTTCATAGATGAATTCCTCTCCGACTGCAAGCTCACCCCATTTGTGCAGGGTAGCAAGCTTAGCGCTGGTACCGGTTCCGCATGGTGAACGGTCAGCCTGTGCCTCGCCGAAGATAACCACGTTTCTCATGGTAGCCTTGTCCGGATTCGGTGTCGGGCCATAGAATTCTACCAGGTCAACAGAGGTAATGTCTAGTGTCGGATGCTGTACAGGAACTTCCTCAGCAATCTTGGCAAGCAGCTTCATACCGATATCGGTAAGGCGCGGAACTTCTTTGGAGTTGATCTCTTTTACACCGATCTTGGTTGTGTCAACCAGTGCGAAAAAGCTTCCGCCGAATGAAATTGTAAATGGAACATCCAGTCCGTCAATGTTAAGAGAGAGATTCTCTTTGTAAACAAATGCAGGAACGTTGGTCAGTGTAACGCCCAGAACCTTTCCGTTCTCTACGGTTGCTGTAGTGCGGATGATCCCGGCAGGTGCTTCAAGTACCACATCGTTCTCGCCCTCGTGGGATTCTACAAGTCCCGCCTCTACAGCTACGGTAACAGCTCCGATCGTGCAGTGGCCGCACATATTCAGGTATCCGCCTGTGTCCATGAACAGGACGCCAAGATCGGCCTCCTCGTCCACCGGCTCGCAGAGGAAAGCGCCGAACATGTCATGGTGTCCTCTTGGCTCAAACATCAGGGCGGTACGAACCTGGTCGTAATTCTCCTCCATCCATTTCTTCTTTTCAATCATGGTGCTGCCTTCCGGCTCCGGAAATCCGCCGATTACCATACGGCAGAATTCGCCGTTTGTGTGAGCGTCAACTACCTGAAGCTGAGACTCAAAACGGTCAAAGTTTACATTTGCTTTTAAATCCATAGCAGTGTCCTCCTTTTTTTGATAATTTATAGATAAATCCTATAAATGTACGAGATGAATACATAAAGATTATCGATAAAATCTATATAGAAATATCTATAAGTAAGGCGTATATCGATAACCGGATAACAAATAGACCGCGTTCTAGTATTTGGTCTAGGATTTGGTCTAGGATGAAGTATAATTCATATTCTCATTATGGGCTAAAAACCTTGAAAAGTCAATCGTTTTTTGATAATATAAAAATATGGAAAAAGGTGTTGAAATATAAGAAATTATGTGCTATGGTTAAGTAACTCAGATAAATTATGGGGGTAGTTGGGTGACTGGTGTGCCTCCTGGTCTTCAAAACCAGTGTGGGGCGTTAGGAGCGT
>CAJTZE010000012.1:0-40942 GCA_910584265.1 uncultured Dorea sp.
CGGGGAGATTTTATTTTGTCAAAGTTCAAATTTCATTCTCTATAGGAATGCTTAAACTTCTATGCCGCGCTTTGCGCGGCTCCATCATGCATTACAGCTTCATGGCCGCATCATAAGCTTCTTTCGTTGCGTCCAGCGCCCGGCGCGCTCTTGTCGCATCGCCCACTACATGTACCTCCGGTACGATCGCACGGATCTCATCGGCAAAGTCATAAACAACCTCCGGTCCCTCGCGGTGTGTATACCTTGAGCTAAAGCCCATAGACAGAACAACTGTATCAAAGCCTCTTGCCTCATAAAGAGTCTCGTCGGACTTATCTGCTGCATTCTTATAGCTTACGCCGTCTGCAAAAATCTCAGATACCGCAGCGCTTGTAATCTGTTCAATCCCGTATTTCTCAAATGCTTCCATCAGGAATACGCGGTGCTCATGGATCACATCCGGCCCAATCGCATCTCTCATCTCAATAACAGATACCTCATGTCCCTGCTCAGCCAGGAATTCTGCCGTCTCTGCGCCGACCATGCCGCCGCCTACTACTAATACCTTGTGGCCTACCGGGCGTTTTCCTTCCAGACAGTCAATGCCGTGAACGATCTCAGGATTTGTGATACCCTTGATAAACGGAAGGATCAGGGTCTCAGAACCGGTAGCCAGGACTACTGCATCCGGAGTATCCGCCTTCAGCATATCAGCGGTAACCTCTGTATTCATCTTAATATCAACGCCCGCCTTCTCGCATTTTACAACGTAGCTGCGGATCATGTTTGTGATATCGCCTTTTCCCGGCGGATAAGCAGCCAGTCTCATATTGCCGCCAAGCTTATCGGATGCCTCAAACAATGTAACGTCATGTCCGCGTCTCTTTGCCGTATATGCAGCGCACATGCCGGCAACACCGCCGCCGATCACGTAAACCTTCTTCTTGGTCTCTGCCATAGAGAAGCCTTCGGACTCACGGCCAAGCTTCGGATTGGTCAGACAGCAGATCGGATTGCCCTGATACATATTGGCAACACAGCCCTGAAGACAGGCGATACATGGAGTCAAATCCTCCAGTCTCTCCTCCAATGCTTTCTTCGGCATATGCGGGTCAGCCAGCGACTGACGGCCGAATGCAACCAGATCAGCCTTGCCCTGTCTTACCATAAGCTCTGCAAACTGCGGCTCTGTGTAGCGTCCTACTGTGATGATTGGAATGGATACGGATTTTTTGATATTCTCTACCAGCTCTGCTGAGAATCCGCCGTGGATACCTGTCGGCGCCCACATATACTCATCCTTCAGATGTACGGCACGGGAAACATGAAGTCCGTCCAAACCGCAGTCTTCCAGATAAGCCGCAATCGCACACATATCATGATTATCCAGACCGCCGAACATATCCTCGGTACTGTTGATACGTGCCAGAACTGCAATCTTACCCTCTGTCTTAGCCTTTACTTCCTCAATGATCAGGCGTGAAAATCTCATTCTGTTCTCGAAAGAACCGCCGAATTCATCGATACGCTTATTGGTTCTTGGGGACAGGAAGGAGTTTACCATATAGCCATGTGCCATGTGGATCTCTACCGCGTCAACTCCGGCCTTCATCGCACGCACTGCCGCCTCGCCGTAGCCCTTGATCAGCTCATATACCTTCTCGGTCGGAACCTCCTTCGGAATATCCTTCTTCTCTGATGCCTGAATAGAAGTAGCCGCCTCGATCGGAGCGCCTGCATTCTTTGCATTTCCCTCCGGGCCCGCATTCTGAAGCTGTACAGACAGCCTTCCTCCCTCTGCATGAACTGCATCGGCTATCTTTTTCAGGCTCTCAATGCTGTTATCATTGTACAGGCAGGGCTTTCTCGGACCTCCCTTAGCTCCCTCATGCACAACAGTAGCCTCAATCGTAACCAAACCGAACTGTCCCTTTGCACGCTCTCTATAGTATGCAAGAGACTGCCCTGACCAGGTTCCGTCCGTATTTGCAAAGTTATTTCCCATCGGCGGAACTACAAAACGGTTCTTAACTGTCATAGGTCCAATCTGAATTGGAGAAAACATATTCTTGAATTTCATCTTTTTTCCCTCTCTCTGAAATTTATTCGTCCATAACATCCCGGCAAATCTGTTTATTTCTTAACACACGTCCGCACATACACATCGGACTTATCTTCCAATGCATACCTGCCAGGCTGTCGGCGCCTGATAAAGCAATCCCCCCGAAAAGCTTACGCCTTCTGCATTCTGCCAAAAGATAAGTCCGCAATCATTAACTATTTAATCCTCTAAAAGCTCCGGCCAGGTCTCTGCAAGAACCTTCCTGGTATTATCATATGTATAAGCAGCCGCCTCATTCAGCCCGCGTCCAAGAATCTCGTCAGAAATAACCTCAACGCCGACTGCCTTCGGATCTACGCCTGCTTCTTTGATCATCTTAACGAATCCTGCCGTATCCTTTGCACCTGTTCCGGGAGCAAGACGGTCATGCATGGACTCATCCCTTAAGATGGACGCCGCATATGGTCTCTCGTAAGCATCGTTGATCTGGATAGCAACTGTCTTGGCAGCCTGCTCTTTTGTAAGAATGTCATATGGCTGATTTGCTCTTACCCAGTGCCATGTATCCAGGATCAGGGCTGCGTTCTCAGCGCCGGAAGCCTGAACAACTGCCCAAGCCTTCTCAAGATTCGGAAGTCCTGAATAAGGCATCGGCTCAACACCGATGATCCTCTTACCTGCTCTGTGGCACAGCTCTTTTAATTTCTGTGCTGTATGCTCTACGGAATAATTCTCCATCAGACCGCAGTTGATATGATTTACTCCAAAGAGATCGCACATATGGAAACACATCTGCTCTTTATACTTCTGCTCATAAGAACGGTTATCCTCTGCCCACTGAACGATGTACTCAACCTCTGTACACTTCATTCCATGCTTGTCAAGGATCGCAAGGATATCCTCATCAAAAAGACCCTCATTCAATGCATCAACATAAGTCTCTGCACGGAGTCCGATTCCGTCATAGCCCGCCTCCTTGGCAGCGATAACGCGGTCCTCAAATCTGCACTGATCTCCCAGTGTCCATGAACTGATTGTAATTGGATGTTTCTTTGACATTGCTCTGTTCTCCTTCCATTTGTTCAAATCAATCATTTTTTTGTAAATATTTCCGCTCAATCTTGTCATATTTACTATAGTCACATTATAATCTATCGTTAAATTAAAATCAAATTGTAAATATCATACGAATCAATAGATTTTATTTATAATTTATGATAAAATCAATTTATACAAAAGATGAGGAGGGACGTTATGAATCTTTATCATTTGCGATACTTCGTGACACTCGCCCACCTGGAGCACTACACCAGAGCCGCTGAGTTATTATCAATTACACAGCCGAGCCTCAGCCATGCAATCTCTTCCCTGGAGAAGGAGCTTGGGGTTAAGCTCTTTGAAAAGGAGGGACGCAATGTTGTCCTTACCAAATGCGGACAGGCATTTTTGGAAGATGTAGAGCAGGCGCTGGACATTCTGGATTCCAGTATCAGCAGCCTGCAGATGACCGGAAGCGGGGAGGGCCTGATTGACATCGGCGTACTCCGCACCCTGAGTACAAACCTTGTTCCGAATATTGTACGCGGGTATCTGGACTCACATCCTGACAGGCAGGTCGATTTCCGTTTCTTTAATTCCACCGGGCTCACGCCGGATATCATCGCGGAGCTGAAGGAACGCAAATACGATGTAGCCTTCTGTTCCATGATGGAGAACGAGCCGACTGTAGAGTTCATTCCCATCGCAAGACAGGAGCTGGTTCTGATCGTTCCAAAGGGACATCCTCTGGAGGGCAGGGATAACATCAACCTTGCAGAGGCGCTGGGTTATCCCCTGATCGGCTTTTCGAAGAGGAGCGGTCTCCGGCCGATCATCGACAAGCTCATTGAGCAGTGCGGCACGATTCCAAAATATGCCTATGAGGTAGAAGAGGATCATGCTGTAGCAGGCCTGACAGGCGCTAATTTCGGTATTGCCGTGGTTCCCAATATGCCGGTTCTCAATTATATGCCCGTCAGCGTCATCCATATTGCCAAGCCAAGCTGGGAGCGCATGTTCTATATGTGTACGCTTAAGAATGTGTATCAAGCTCCGGCCGTTTTAGAATTTAAAGAATACGCAAAAGAACACGCCGCACTCTAGGTGCGCGTGTTCTTTTTCATTTCTCCGGCCGTATATGCACTCTGCGCCTTGCAAGAACCCTCAAAAAAGGTCCGGGCGTCAAGCACATTAATTCCAAGGCTTCGCGGTATGCTCCGGCTTGCCCTGGCGAAGCATGAGGTCGCCTACAGCCTCTGCCGCATCCTTTCCCTCAAAGAGGACAGCGTTTACCTGTTCTACGATCGGCATATCGATGCCGTACTTCCTTCCAAGCTTGACAGCGGCTTTGGTGGAATAGACGCCCTCCACCACCATCTTGACTTCATCCATTGCTTCCTGCATGCTCATGCCCTGTCCGATCAGGTATCCCGCCTTCCGGTTACGGCTGTGCACACTGGCGCAGGTTACGATCAAGTCCCCCACTCCTGTAAGACCAGTGAAGCTCTCAACCGCTCCACCCATCTTTACTCCCAGTCTGGATATCTCATGAATTCCCCTTGTGATCAGCGCAGCCTTCGCATTATCTCCATAGCCGAGTCCATCGGCAATACCCGCCGCCAGCGCGATAACATTCTTCAGAGAACCGCCCAGCTCCATTCCCAGCATATCCGGGCTGGTATATACCCGGAAAAACTCATTCATAAAAAGTCCCTGCAGATATTCTGCCGTCTCTCTCGTTCCGGCTCCGATCACCACACTGGTGGGCAGCTCCCTTGCCACCTCCTCTGCATGGCTGGGGCCTGACAAAACTGCTGTATCCGCCTGAGGCAGTTCCTCCTCGATCTGCTTAGAAAGAGTCAGAAGCGTACTCTCCTCGATGCCTTTTGCAACATCTACTATAATCTGTCCTTTCCTCACATAAGGATTCATCCTCTTTGCCACAGCTCTTACTGCAGTGGACGGAACCGCCATCACCAGTACATCCTTTCCCTCCACTGCATCTTTCAGATCCCAGGTAAACTCCATATCCTCCGGCAGGCGTACGCCCGGCAGCTTGCTTTTATGCTCTCTGGTTCCGGCAAGCTCTCTCGCTTCCTCTTCCTTGTAAGACCAAACCTTCACCTTATGCCCGTTCTTATGCAGCAGAAGCGCCAGCGCTGTTCCCCAGCTTCCGGCACCGATAACTCCAATATCAGCCATATTCTCTATCCTCCATCTGTCTTAAGGCATTACTGCTCTCTGTCCGCAGTAATATCTCCTGTTCCTTCTATTATGATTTCTTTCCTACGCTCAGCTTATTCTCCGTCCCGGCCAGAAGCCGTTTGATATTTGCCCTGTGTTTAAAAAAGGCAGATACCACAAGCAGAAACACTATGGCATAAATCTCATATAAGGGTCCCCCTGTGACCTTGTAATATCCCGCCTGCCCCAGAATTACCACAGAAATAAAATACACCACTACCACTGTCATAGAACCCACTGACACATATCTGGTACCGGCCACAATTCCCGCAAATACCGCAAGACAGAGCACCACTGTCCAGCTATTTGTCGTACTGGCGATCAATCCGGCTGTAACTGCAATTCCCTTTCCACCTTTAAAATGCATATAGAAAGGATAGTTATGTCCTAAAACCGCACCCATGCCCGTATACATAGAGAGCACCATCAGAATATCCCTCTGGGAATTCCGAAAAATCACACAGGTAAAAATGATCGCAAAAATACACTTAAATGCATCACCAAAAAAAGTGATTGCTCCGGCCTTCCAGCCCAGTGTCCTTAAAGCATTGGTCGCACCGGCATTCCCGCTTCCCATCTTCCTGATATCCACATTCTGGCTCTTTCCGTACAGATAGCCTGTCTGTATCAGCCCAAAGGCATACCCTATCGCTAAACATATTAACCGTTCCATTCTTAACGCCCCTTTTCCTTTCTTTCACGAATAAAGAATTTCAAAGATGTCCCCCTAAACCCGAAGGCCTCCCGGATCCGGTTCTCCAAATACCTGATATAGGAAAAATGCATCAGCTCCTTATCATTTACAAATATAACAAACGTAGGCGGCTTCACGGATACCTGCGTAATATAAAACAGCTTCAGCCTCTTCCCCTTATCTGACGGAGGCTGCTGCAATGCCGCGGCCTCCATCATAATCTCATTCAGGACTCCGGTAGCAATCCGCAGGGTCTGATTCTCGATCACCATATCAATCTTGTCAAATAATTTGGAAAGCCTCTGTCCGGTCTCTGCCGACACATACATAATCTCTGCATAAGGCATATAAGAAAGAATCTGCCTGACTCTGCTCTCATATTCGCGCATAGTCTTGTCATTCTTTTCAATAGCGTCCCATTTATTTACTACGATAATGATCCCTTTGCCCCTTTCATGGGCAATTCCGGCAATCTTGGCATCCTGCTCTGTTACTCCCTCCACTGCATCGATCACCACCAGAACCACATCCGCACGCTCCACCGCCGTCACAGTGCGGATAATGCTGTACCGCTCCAGCTCTTCCTTTATCCGGCTCTTCCTCCTAAGGCCTGCCGTATCAATAAACACATACTCTTTCCCATCATGTATAATCTCCGTATCCACTGCGTCCCTTGTGGTTCCGGCCACATCGGATACGATAACCCGCTGTTCTCCAAGCAGTTTATTGATAATCGAAGACTTGCCCACATTCGGCTTTCCTACAATTGCAACTCTTGGGCGCTCGTCCTCATCCTCATCCTCAGACCTCTGGGGAAAATGAGATATCACCTCATCCAGCATATCCCCGATTCCAAGTCTGGATGCCGCCGATACAGGAACCGGTTCTCCGATTCCCAGATTATAAAATTCATATACATCCGGCATATATTTCTCAAAGCTGTCTACCTTATTTACCACAAGCACCACCGGCTTTCCAGATCTGCGGAGCATATCCGCAACCTTGGAATCCGCATCCACCAGTCCCTGTCTTACATCCGTAATAAAAACAATCACATCCGCAGTATCTATCGCAATCTGTGCCTGCTCCCTCATCTGTGATAATATAATATCCTTACTCTCAGGTTCAATACCGCCTGTATCAATCAATGTAAATTTGCGGTCCAGCCAGCTTACATCCGCATAAATGCGGTCTCTAGTAACACCCGGAGTATCTTTCACAATTGAAATCATCTCTCCTGCTAATGCATTGAAAAGCGTGGACTTCCCTACATTCGGCCTTCCAACGATAGCCGCTACTGGTTTTCCCATAAATTTCCTCCCTTTTCTAAATATCTACTGTAGTATAACACATTTCTTCCGACTATAGTTGACCTTTTTTAGTGAAAAGTGGTATAAATAATATAGAGACTTTTTCAAAATATGAATATTAGGAGACACACATGACAAATATTAAGAATTTAGAACAGGCAATACCAGTTGCCCCGTTGAAAATCGCCGCTTTGGAAAGCTGCCGGGAACTGGGAAAGAAGGTAAACGACCACATTGTAAGCTTTCGCAGGGATGCAATGTCTGATGTACCCAATTCCCCTCTCTTTTCCTCCTACCGAACAGACAATTATTTAATCAAATGCAGCTGTCCCCGCTTCGGCAGCGGAGAAGCCAAGGGATATATCGGAGAATCTATCCGGGGTTCCGACCTATTTCTGATGGTCGATGTCTGCAACCACAGCCTGACCTACACAGTTAATAATTTCACCAATCATATGTCGCCGGACGACCATTATCAGGATTTGAAGCGTATCATCTCAGCCGCAAGAGGCAAGGCGCACCGCCTTACCGTTCTGATGCCCTTCCTTTATGAGAGCCGCCAGCACAAACGTACCAAGCGGGAATCTTTAGACTGTGCTTTGGCACTGGAAGAATTAACACATATGGGCGTAGAGAACATCATTACATTTGACGCTCACGACCCTCGTGTCCAAAATGCAATTCCACTGACCGGTTTCGATAATTTTTCACCACAATATCAATTTATCAAAGCACTGCTCCGGGCAGAACCGGAGATGAAGCTGGACAAGGAACACCTTCTCATTGTAAGTCCCGATGAAGGTGCCATGCACCGGGCCGTTTATATGTCCAATATACTCGGAGTAGATATGGGCATGTTCTACAAACGGCGGGACTATTCTACCGTTGTAAACGGAAAGAACCCAATTGTTGCACATGAATTCCTCGGTACGGATATCAAGGGGAAGGATCTGATCATCATAGACGATATGATCTCTTCTGGAGAAAGCATGCTGGATGTTGCCAAACAGTTAAAGGAACGGGGCGCTAAACGGGTCTTTGTTTTTACTACCTTTGGACTATTTACCGACGGCTTTGGCATGTTTGATGAGTACTATGATAAAGGCTATATTAACAGAGTCATTACCACGAACCTGACCTATCTTCCGCCTTCCGCCTATGAAAAACCATATTTTGTCGTTGCGGATATGAGCAAATTCATTGCGCTGATCATAGAATCTTTGAACCACAATATGTCTATCAGCCATGTATTGAATCCGGCTGATAAGATCCATACACTATTGGAAAAATACCGCAGTCATATATAAATACAGAAAAACCTTTCCGCCGCCCTGTTTTTGTTTCACAACAGGGAATGCCGGAAAGGTTTTTCTGGAGCCTCAGCTCATATTTGTCTGTTATTTATTCAGGGTTTCCTCCTGCAGTCTGTCTAATTCAGCCATACATTCATCCACCGTTGAACCATTCAGCAGCTCCCGGACGAGCAGGCAGGTATTCCCCCACTGTTCCAGCTTCATGCTTGCATTGGAGCCAAGTACATAGACATTTTCATTTACCTTATCATTCAGCGGTTTTAGAGCGGGTACACAGTCTACCTGTACTTTCTTTGAAGGCGAGATCACCTGATTTGTTTCTGCATACAGCTGAAGCGATTCATCGGACAGAATATAGTCCAGAACATCCATCGTATCTTCAAAATGCTCTCCGTCACGATTGACTCCATACCCCGACATCGCTACAACCGGCATCTGCCCTCTGCTGCTCGGAAAACCGATCACCTGCATTTCAAAATCCGTTTTTCCGTAAGCCGTCTCGGTATTCGCCGCTCCCCAGTAAGCCATAACGATCGGCGTCTTCTGTGCAAGGAAATCCGCGCCTTCCCCTTCGATCGCCTCGGAAGTATAAGCTGTTTCTGCATCGATATATCCTTTGTCTATCATTTCCTGCAGGTATTCAAAGCCCTCCCTCATATAATCACTGTATTTACTCTCACCGCTGTTAAGAGCCTCTACCTCTGCCTCTGTATCGCCTCCGTTGTACAGATCCGCATATCCGATCGCAAACACAAAATTCTCCAGCCACCAGCGGTTTGCCCCAATCGGGGTTTCTATTCCGTTTTCCTTAAATACTCTGCAGCACTCCATCAGCTCCTTTGGCGTATCCGGCAGCTCCAGTTCATACTGGTCAAACATTTCCTTATTGACAAACAGGCCGTACACCACTACTTCCTGGGGGATCGCCACCAATTTTCCGTTTACTGTATTCGATACCTTCACAACATCTCTTAGGTTCTTGGCGCTCTCAAGCCCCGAAAGATCTGCAAGCTTCCCTTCCGCGCCCAGTATCTGAATCGTATCCGGATTCAGCAGATACAGATCGTCCATATCATGACGCGCCCGTTCAAGAACCACGTCGTCATAGGTCTTTTCCTGATAATTCTCCGCCGTATAGGTTCTGTACTCCACCGTCACGTCAAAAGCATTTTCTGCCTCAACGATCGTCATATCAAAGGCGTTTCTCGCAATATTATCCGCATCCGGATCTGATTTCTCCATAGATCCGAACAGATTCACAATCTTTCCGTCAGCCTTCTCTTCTTCCACCAGATTCTGCACAGGATCCTGATCTGCGCCGCAGGCCGCCGCTGTAAAAGCGGTAACTCCCGCTACACAGATAACCAGCCCTTTTTTCATCCTTTCTTTCATTCTACTCTGCATATGCCGCTTTCCTCCCTCTTAAATATACTGATGCAGGGTTTTCTTTAATAATTCCATATCTATCGGTTTTGCAATATGCGCGTTCATTCCTGCGTTCAGTGCATCCTTTACATCCTCTGCGAATGCATTCGCTGTCATTGCAATGATCGGTATCCTTGCCGCATCCTCCCGTTCCAGGAGACGGATCGCCTTTGTCGCCTCATAGCCGTTCATCTCCGGCATCTGTACATCCATCAGAATTGCATCGAACTCTCCAAAGGATGAGCTGCCGAAGCGCTCCAGCGCCAGCCTTCCGTTTTCCACAATTTCACAGGTAATCTCTTCTATATCTAAAAGCTCCTCCAGGATTTCTGCATTGATCTCATTATCCTCTGCCACCAGAAGATGACGTCCCTTCAATCCTTCAAAACCTTTACCGCCGGATTCCCCGCTCACACCGTCCGGCTCCGCCTGCATTTCCAGAATCTTTTCCTTAAATGCAGACACAAAGAACGGTTTTGCGAGAATCTCACAGTTTTCCACATGGTGAACCTCTTCCCTTACCTCATCGCCGTCATAAGCCGTCAGGAAAATAATCGGAACCGCTTCCGGCATCATGCTGCGGATCCGCTTCTCCGTCTCCAGGCCGTCCATCCCCGGCATCTTCCAATCAAGCAGAATCAAATCATAGTCTGCATCCCGGCCGGAGGCTTCCTGTATCCGCAGGATCGCTTCTTCGCCGCTGAAAACCGTATCCACAGAAATACCAGTGTCCTTCATAAGCATCTGAATGCTCTTGCAGCACTCCGCGTCATCATCCACTGCCAGGATCCGGGAAATGCCGTGCTTTTTCCAGAATTGTTCATCTGCCCGTTCCTCCGGTATGCGCAGCTCCAGTTCCACCCGGAACAGGCTTCCTCTGTCAACCTCGCTGGACACCTCAATCCTGCCGCCCATGAGCTCCACGATATTCTTCGTGATCGCCATGCCGAGCCCCGTACCCTGCACCTTGTTGGTCGTGCTGTTCTCCGCTCTGGTAAATGCGTCGAATATGGTCTCCAAATATTCCGGCGTCATTCCATATCCGTCATCCTCCACTTCAATACGGATATGCTCATACTGCTCCGAATGCTGTTTCAGGCCGATGATCCGAAACCAGATATTTCCTTTCTCCGGCGTATACTTTACGGCATTGGACAGAAGGTTGATCAATATCTGGTTCATCCTTGTCTCATCGCCGATCAGATATTCATGCTCAAGCCCGGTCACTGAAATTTCAAAATTCTGTTCCTTCGCATTCGCCATGGGACGGATGATCACATCCACAGAAGCCGTCAGATCCTTCAAGGTAAACTCGCTCAAGGTGAGCACCACCTTGCCGCTCTCTATCTTGGAAACATCCAATACATCATTGATCAGGCTGAGAAGATGCTGGCCGGACGCCGTAATCTTCCGGGTATATTCCCTTACCTTGGACGGATTATCCGCATCCTTGGCAAGCAGTGCGGTAAATCCCAGAATTGCATTCATCGGCGTACGGATGTCATGGGACATATTTGACAGGAACGTAGTCTTGGAATTACTTGCGATCTGCGCCGCCTGCAGCGCCTCTGCAAGCTGCTTATTATGGATCTCCCGCTCCTCTTCCCTCTCCTTCCTGACCTTGTTCTGCTGTCTCTGGCTAAAATAAAACAGTACGCAGCAAAACAGAAATGCCGCCAGCATTACGCTCACAACCATCAGGACATTCTGATTCACCGTATTCCCTTCCTGCTGTATCGCCTCAATCGGTACATAACCAATCAAGTATATCGCCCCGCCATTGACCGGCCACATAAAGATCAGGGAATCTCTGTTCCTGATATCATGGTAGAACATCACATACTTTCCGGAAGCCATGCTTTGGGAAACCGATTCGTGTATATCCGGTTCCATGATCTTATTTGCCCGGTAAAAATCCTCCAGGTTCAGATGCCCTGCATTCCGTTCCCCGGCTCCCTTTGGTTTCAGCACCATACGCTCACTGTCTGTATCCATAATATAAAGCATCGCATAGCCGTTATAGAAATCCATCGGCAGCGTTTCATCAAAAGAATCATAAATATATTCGATATAAAGCACTCCAAGCTCCCGCTCTTCTTTCACAACAGGGCACTTCATTGTATAGGCCCAGGTCCCCATGCTGTTCACATAGGATTCGGAAACCGGCAGATTGCCCACCGTTTTTCCTGCTGAAAAGTCCAGGCCAGCCTCTGTAAATACTTCACCCGTATTGGAAATCCCTTCTGTTTCCCCTGACAGGAGCAGCGATATCTTCACCATACTCCGGTTCTCATTATAAGAACGGATAAATTCTTCCGGATCATCTGTCGTTGCAACCTCCTGTGCGATCAATTGCTGGAATTCCGCTTCTTTTTTCAGGATCGCCTCTAGCGTTCCTCCGATCAGGTTCAGACTCTCACTCAGATTATCAATTGCCGATGCCTCCATCTCATTTGTAATCCTGCAGGATATGGAAAAAACGACCGTCCCCGATATACAAAAAAACAGGATAACAGATAAAATCAACCCAATACCTTTTTTCGTTTTTTTCATTTTCAGACCTTTTTTCATGCTATAATTCACCTTTTATATCTACTCTGCCGCAGGCAGACACCTAAATATGCTTTTACTGCCTTACCGGCCTATCTATACTATACCACTGACTGATACTCAAGTCAAAATCAGAGTTTAAAAATAAGGGATATTCCCTCCCGGAAATACCCCTGAATTTGTTATGCCTTTATGCATCCTTTATTTGTTAAAATCCGTATACGAAACTCCGTTCTTCAATACAATTCCCCTGGCTTCCGCCAGCTCTGTTACGGTCACAAGCTGATAGCCGTTATTGATCAGTCTGGGGATCAGCTCGATTGCCGCATCCACCGACGGACTATGTATATCATGCATCAGTACGATATCGCCGTCATCCGCATTCGTAAGTACATTGTCAATGGTCATCTGCGCATTCATAGTCTGCCAGTCCAGCGTATCAACATTCCACAAAATCATGGGCATGCCGACACTTGCACTTACATAGTCATTGATTGCCCCGTAGGGGGGTCTCATAACGGTAGCTGACTGTCCGCAGGCCTCCTTAAGAAGCTCGTTTGTCTTTCCAATCTGCCCGGCTCCGCCGTCACCCTCCAATGTCAGCTGAGGATGGTCATAGGAATGGTTGCCGATCTCACACTCCAGCTCCTTCATACGCTTGATTTCCTCTGCATATTTATTTACATTCTTACCCTGCATAAAAAAGGTAGCATGTGCATTATATCTCTCCAGCACATCCAGAAGCTCTCCGGTCCGCTCGCCCGGCCCGTCATCGAAGGTCAGCGCCATCATCGGCTTATCCGGATCGATCTTGCTCTCTCTGGAAACCAGCCTGCCGTCATCTGCAAATTCACATTTGGATGAGCCGACCTGATGCTTTCCCGTAAGCATAATTCCATCCTCGCCAAAGCAGTACATCTCATCGTCAAATTCCATCCATCCCACAGCCATCGCGCCGTTTGGATCCAGGTAACACTTGCCTCCGTCCTTCTTCTTCCAGGTATCCTTCTCCATAATACCCTTCTTTGTAAAATGGTACGTCTGCCCGTTAATATCCTGCCATCCAGTAACCTTTTTACCGTCCCCGTCTAAATAATACTGCTCTCCCTTGGAGTTTACAAATTCACTCTCCACATAGGAGCCGTCATAACGCTGGAATTTGTCACCCTTCCATTCACCGGTCTTGTTCTTTACCTTCAGGCTTCCGTCCGAAGTAGTCAGGAAAACCTTGTCTGCCCATCTGGTCTTAAAATCATTCAAAAGTTCTTCCGAAAGTCCCACTTTAACCGGAAATGTCCCTTCCTCTTTTCCGTCTGCCTCACAGGATAAGACGATCCCATCTCCCAGATTCATCCTCTGCACCAGATCCTTAACCCTATACCCGGAAGACTCATCCAGAAGAATCTCCTTCTGCCCCTCCGGACAGACTGCCATAACCGTCATTGCCGGTACTGCTTCATCCTGCAGAATCTCCGCATTATTCACTGTCAGCGTGATCTGTGCACTGGTATCCTTGCCGCTGGCAGATGCCATCTGCACAAACAACATAACAAGCAGGCAGAGTATCCCGGCACCTGCAAACCTTAAGGCTTTATTATGGTCTATCCGGCTCTCTTTCACTGCACTCTGCTTTGCTGTATCCCCATTTGCCGTGCCCTGCTTCGCTGTTCCCGGTTTTACCGCGCTATGTTTTACCCCGCTCCGGCCTGATATTTTCAGCTTTTCTGTATTCTGTTTTATACTCTTCCGGCGTCTTCCCCGGTGGTACTTTTTCTTAGTCATTTGTACTGGCTTTCCTTTGTATTTCTCTTATCCATCATATGGTAAAAGTATAACATCTGAATTTTTCCCGTGCAAGAATCTGGACAAAATCTTTTAAAACGTAACTAATCCTTAATATTACGTAATAACTAATTAAGAACTCTCACCCGGAGCACTCCCTGAATTGCAAGTAAATCCTGCGTCACCGTTTTCGGAATATCAGAATCCACGTCAATCATCGTGTACGCATAGCCACCCTTGCTCTTATTGGTCATATCCGCAATATTCATATTGTCCTTTGACAGCACATTGGAAAACTGCCCGATCATATTCGGAATGTTATGGTGAAGAATGGTAATCCTCTTATGCTCCCCCGGATGCCCCATATCGCAGTTCGGATAATTCACAGAATTCTTAATATTTCCATATTCCAAATAATTGCGCATTTCCTTTACCGCCATCTTTGCGCAGTTATCCTCCGCCTCTTCCGTCGAAGCTCCCAGATGAGGGATCACGATCGCCCCCTTCACCCCGGTAATCTCCGGCGTCGGAAAATCCGTCACATAGTGCTTCACTTTGCCGGAAACCAGCGCATCCACGATCGCCTCACTGTTCACCAGAATATCCCTCGCAAAATTCAGCAGGACAACTCCTTTCTTCATCAGCCCGATCGCATTGGCATCGATCATGCCCTTGGTGCTGTCCATAGCCGGAACATGTATGGTGATATAGTCACATTCGCTGTATATCTCATCCACGCTCCTTGCATGGCGGATGCTCCTGGAAAGCTTCCACGCAGAGTCTACCGATACATACGGATCATACCCATATACATCCATTCCAAGATTTGCGGCCGCATTGGCAACCAGCACGCCGATCGCCCCAAGGCCGATGACCCCCAGCTTCTTTCCTTCCAGCTCGCAGCCGGCAAACTGCTTCTTGGCCTTCTCCGCATCCTTGGCAATATTGCCGTCCTCTTCGTTCTCCTGCACCCAGTTGATGCCCCCGATAATATCACGGGAAGCCAGCAGCATCCCAGCGATCACCAGCTCTTTTACACCGTTGGCATTGGCTCCGGGCGTATTAAATACGACAATTCCCTTCTTGGCGCAGCGCTCCAGCGGAATATTATTCACCCCGGCCCCGGCTCTTGCGATCACCTTCAGGTCGCCGCCAAATTCCATATCATGAAGGGATGCGCTTCTCACCAGAATCCCGTCCGCTTCCTTCGCATCGCTTACCGGCGCATAATCATAGGTCAGCTTCCCCAGTCCCACATCAGAAATTGCATTATAACAGTAATACTTATACATGACTACAGATTCTCCTCCTCAAACTTCCTCATGAACGCTGTAAGCGCCTCCACGCCTTTGATCGGCATAGCATTATAAATACTCGCACGCATACCGCCTACCGTTCTGTGGCCTTTCAGATTCTCAAGCCCTGCAGCCCGGGACTCCTTCACAAACTTTGCATCCAGCTCCTTGTCTCCTGTCACAAAGGGAACATTCATCAGCGAACGGTCCTTCTTTTCCACTGTTCCTTTAAACAGCCTGCTCTCATCCAGATAGTCGTAGAGAATCTTTGCTTTCTTCTCATTGTATTTCTTCATCTCCGCAAGGCCGCCCTGCTTTTTCAGCCATTGAAATACCTTGCCGCAGATATAGATACCGTATGCCGGCGGGGTATTATACAGAGATCCTGCATCTGCATGCGTCTTATATTTCAGCATGGTCGGCGTTCCCTCCAATACATCGTCGGTGATCAGATCCTCCCGGATGATCACGATCACTACTCCTGCAGGTCCGATATTTTTCTGGACTCCGCCGTAAATAACGCCGTATCTGGTTACGTCCACCGGCTCTGACAGAAAACAGGAAGAAACGTCAGAGACCAGAAGTTTCCCCTTTGTATTCGGAAGCTCCTTGTACTTGGTTCCGTAAATCGTATTATTCTCACAGATATACACATAGTCTGCATTCTCTGATATCGGCAGATCCGAGACATCCGGTATGTAAGAGAATGTCTTATCCTCAGAGGAAGCAATCTTATTCGCCTTTCCGTATTTCTGGGCCTCCTGATAGGCCTTCTTCGCCCACTGCCCTGTTACAATATAATCCGCCTCGCCATGCTTCATCAGATTCATAGGAATCATGGCAAACTGTTGGGACGCCCCGCCCTGTAAAAACAAAACCTTATAATGATCCGGAATATTCATCAGTTCCCTTAAGTCTGCCTCGGCAGTGTCAATAATTTCCTGATAAGCCTTCGAGCGGTGGCTCATTTCCATTACCGACATTCCCGTTCCGTTGTAATCCAGCATCTCTGCGGCCGCTTCCTTCAGCACCTCCTCCGGCAGTACAGCCGGTCCCGCTGAAAAGTTATACACTCTGCTCATTATTCATCCCTCCATCGAACCTATACCAGTTGCCATGCATCCCTGCTTACTTCTTCTGTTTCCTTCCGCCTGCTCCTTATGATTCCTTTTTCTTAAGGTCTTCCTCGTCAAAGGCTTCGCTGATCGGCGCACCGGGCGCCACCATCGGCCATACCTTATCATCCGAATCAATCCGGCAGTCGATCACCACCGGACCCTCCATTGCAAGCGCCTTTTCAAATGCTTCTTTAAATTCTTCCCGTGATGTAACCCGGATCCCTGATGCTCCCAGCGCTTCCGCAAGCTTCACAAAATCCACCTTATCATTCAGCACGGTAGCCGAGTATCTCTTGCCGTAGAATAAGTCCTGCCACTGGCGGACCATTCCCAGCACATGATTGTTCATCACAACCTGGATCACCGGAATATGATACCTGGCCGCCGTTGCGATCTCATTCATATTCATGCGGAAGCATCCGTCTCCCGCAATATTTACAACCGTCTTTTCCGGCCTTCCCATCTTCGCACCAAGGGAAGCTCCCAGACCGTAGCCCATGGTGCCCAAGCCTCCTGAGGTCAGAAGAGTCCTCGGCTCCGTAAATTTATAATACTGGGCCGCCCACATCTGATGCTGGCCTACCTCCGTAACCACAAGGGCATCCCCCTTTGTCTGACGGTAAATCTCCTCAATTACATACGGCCCTGTCAATCCCTCCGGCGAATACGCAAGCGGATATTTTTCCTTGTATTCCTGGATCTTTGCAATCCATTCCGGGTGGCTTAGCTGTTTCAGCTTCTCATTCACTTTGGAAAGGGACACCCTCAGATCGCCCACGATTCCCTCATGGATGATCACATTCTTATTCATCTCCGCCGCATCCACATCAAACTGCAGGATTTTAGCACGGCTTGCAAATTTCTTCGCATTGCCGGTAACCCGGTCGCTGAATCTGGCGCCCAGCACGATCAGCAGGTCGCATTCGCTGACCCCATAATTTGCCGCCTTCGTTCCGTGCATGCCAAGCATCCCCGTATACAGTTCATCGGTTCCGGGAAATGCGCCCTTTCCCATCAGGGAATCGGTAACCGGCGCATCCACTTTTTTCACAAATTCATAAATCTCCTTCGACGCGCCTGACAGGATCCCGCCTCCGCCGATGAAAATAAACGGCTTCTTTGATTTGCCGATCATCCTTACCGCATGTTCCAGCTTTGATTCACTGATATGTCCGTCCGGCTGAACAGGCTCAATCTCCGCCCGCTTATAATCTGCCTTATCGGCGGTTACATCCTTGGGAATATCGATCAGGACCGGCCCCGGCCTTCCCTTCTTCGCAATAACGAATGCCTTGCGGATGGTTTCCGCTAGCTGTTTTACATCCTTTACTATATAATTATGCTTGGTAATCGGCATGGTGACTCCCGCAATGTCCACTTCCTGAAAGCTGTCCTTTCCAAGAAGGGATACCCCTACATTACAGGTGATTGCCACCACGGGAATGGAATCCATATATGCCGTTGCAATTCCGGTTACCAGATTGGTTGCCCCCGGCCCGCTGGTAGCGAAACATACGCCGACCTTACCGGTTGCCCGCGCATAGCCGTCGGCCGCATGTGACGCCCCCTGCTCATGGGAGGTTAAAATATGTGTAATCTCATCACTGTGTTTGTACAGTTCGTCGTATACATTCAGGATTGCCCCGCCCGGATACCCGAAAACGGTGTCAACCCCCTGTTCCTTCAAACATTCTATAACAATTTGTGATCCTGTAAGCTGCATCCTATAACCCTCTCTAACGAATTATTTCTTTGGAATCTCAAGAACCGCGCCCCGGTTTCCGGAGGTAACCATTGACGCATATCTTGCCAGATATCCGGTGGTAACCTTCGGCTCTCTCGGCCGCCAGTTCTTTCTTCTTTCTTCTAATACTTCATCGGAAACGTCCAGTTCAAGGGACAGCTCCGGAATATTTATCTTAATGATATCGCCTTCCTCTACCAGCGCAATGGGACCGCCCACTGCCGCCTCCGGCGACACATGGCCGATGGAAGCGCCTCTGGACGCGCCGCTGAACCGTCCGTCTGTAATCAGCGCAACACTGGAGCCAAGGCCCATGCCTGCGATCGCAGAGGTCGGATTCAGCATCTCACGCATGCCAGGCCCCCCTTTGGGTCCCTCATAGCGGATGACCACCACATCTCCTGCCTGGATCTTACCACCCTTGATCGCCTCAATTGCATCCTCTTCACATTCAAATACCCTTGCCGGGCCTTCATGCACCAGCATTTCCTCCACAACTGCAGAGCGCTTCACCACGCTGCCGTCAGGCGCAAGATTTCCCTTCAATACTGCCAGGCCTCCGGTCTTAGAATATGGATTCTCCACCGGACGGATCACCTCCGGATTCCGATTTACGGCATCCTTGATATTTTCTCCCACCGTCTGTCCTGTAACAGTCATGCAGTCTGTATGTAACAAATCCAGCTTATCCAGCTCCTTCATAACCGCATATACGCCGCCTGCCTCATTCAGATCCTCCATATAGGTCGGGCCTGCCGGAGCAAGGTGGCACAGATTCGGCGTCTTCTCACTGATGCCGTTTGCAAAATCAATCTCAAAGTCCATGCCGATCTCATGCGCGATCGCGGGAAGATGCAGCATACTGTTGGTAGAGCATCCCAGCGCCATATCAACCGTCAGTGCATTTAAAATGGCATCCTCTGTCATAATATCCCTTGGACGGATATTCTTCTCAAGCAGCTCCATCACCTTCATGCCAGCCCGCTTGGCAAGACGGATCCTCTCGGAATATACTGCCGGGATCGTGCCGTTTCCGCCAAGTCCCATGCCCAGTACTTCGGTCAGGCAGTTCATGCTGTTCGCCGTATACATTCCGGAACAGGAACCGCAGGTCGGACAGGTCTTATTTTCAAATTCCAGAAGTCCTTCGTCAGACAGAGTTCCGGCCGCATTGGCTCCCACTGCCTCAAACATGCTGGAAAGGCTGGTCTTCTTTCCCTGTACCCGGCCTGCCAGCATGGGTCCTCCGCTGACGAAAATCGTCGGCACGTTGATCCTTGCCGCCGCCATCAGAAGTCCCGGCACGTTCTTGTCACAGTTCGGCACCATAACCAGAGCGTCAAACTGATGTGCTAGAGCCATAGACTCTGTTGAATCCGCAATTAAATCTCTGGTAACCAGGGAATATTTCATGCCGATATGTCCCATCGCAATTCCGTCGCACACTGCGATCGCCGGAAATACGATCGGCGTACCTCCTGCCATGGCAACCCCCTGCTTTACTGCATTCACAATCTTATCCAGATTCATGTGTCCCGGAACGATCTCATTATAGGAGCTTACGATACCGACTAACGGCCGCTCCATCTCTTCCTTGGTAAGGCCAAGCGCGTTAAAAAGCGACCTGTGCGGCGCCTGCTGTTTTCCCTTTGTAACTGTATCACTCTTCATTTTTCTTCCTCCTTCTCATCGGTCATTAGACATAAGATGCTTTCTCACCTATCTCTATCTTTCATCTGCCATTCTATATCTTCTATGTATGATTCTAAGGAAGCACCCCTATCAGTGTTTCCCTATATATCCTGTAATCAGGTCTCCCATCTGAGCTGTGCCGATCTGCGTCTTCCCCTCCGACATAATATCAATGGTGCGGCAACCTTCCTTCAGCACTCTTGATACAGCCTCTTCTATAGCCTCTGCTTCCTTGTCCAGATCAAAACTGAACCGGAGCATCATTGCCGCCGACAGAATGGTTGCAATCGGATTGGCAATCCCTTTCCCTGCGATATCCGGCGCAGAACCGCCGCTCGGTTCATAGAGACCGAACTTCGTCTCGTTCAGGCTGGCACTTGCCAGCATTCCTATCGAGCCGGTCACCATACTCGCCTCATCCGAAAGGATGTCTCCAAACATATTCTCAGTCAGGATTACATCAAACTGCTTCGGATCCTTTACAAGCTGCATCGCACAGTTATCCACCAGCATATGCTCCAGTGTTACCTCCGGATATTCCTCTGCAGCCTGCTCTACAACCTTCCTCCATAGCCGTGAGGAATCCAGGACATTCGCCTTATCCACACTGGTAACCTTCTTCCTGCGCTTCATGGCAATATCAAAACCGCGCTTTGCAATGCGCCTGATCTCGTTCTCATTATAGCAGAGAGAATCCATTGCTGTCAGGACTCCATTTTCTTCCACCGTCTTCCGCTCTCCAAAATAGAGCCCTCCGGTCAGTTCCCGCATGATCATCATATCAAAGCCGCCCTCGGTAATCTCCTCCTTCAGCGGACAGGCGCCTTTCAGCTCCTCATACAAGACTGCCGGCCTTAAATTAGCAAACAGATTCAGTTCCTTCCTTATCTTAAGCAGTCCGGCCTCCGGCCTCTTCGACGGCTCTAATTTATACCACGGGGAAGTCTTCGCATCTCCTCCGATGGAACCCATCAAAACCGCATCACAGGACTTTGCCCTCTGAATCGTCTCATCCGTGAGAGGAATCCCATGCACGTCTATGGATGCGCCCCCCATCAAAAGCTGCTCATAAGAGCAGGTATGCCCGTAAACTTCCGCCGTCTTATCTAAAACCTTCATCGCCTCCGTCACAATCTCCGGTCCGATCCCGTCCCCTTTAATCACACCAATCTTCAGATTCATACGATACTTCCTTTCTGCATTCGCTGTTATCGTCTATCTTATCGCATTTTTCTTTTGCTTTCAACCCTTCATTGCCGAAAACAGCAAAAAACTAGAGCGTCCTCTGTTTTAGAGGACGCCCGATTTCTTTCTACGCTTCTATTCGATTACTCAGCCGCAGCCAGTTTCTCAACCTGTGCAATTGCAGCCTTCTGCATTGGAATACGGCAGTTTCTGTTACTGCCAAATTCAACAATTACATCGTCATCGGTAATATCGATAATAACCCCGTAAAATCCGCTGGTGGTAAGTACGGTATCCCCAACCTCCAGTTCAGAAATCATCGCCGCAATCCTCTTCTGTTCCTTTTTCTGCGGTCTCATCAAAATCCAGTAAAATCCTCCGATAATAACTGCATAAATAAGAATTATACCAAGTCCGCCGCCAAAGCCTCCTGACGCTGCTAATGAAAACATATCTTATTCCTCCTAATAAATTGCTGTTCCTTATTCTTCTTTTTTAGACACTAATGGTATCATACACAATTTCCGCTGATTCAGCAAGGGTTTTTTCAATTCTTTATACTTTTTCGTTCCGCCGCATTATTTTCTGCAGACCTCCTGCCTTACGATCCGCGATAACAGCTTACTTCTCAAGACCCTCTAATGTCTTTTTCTTAAATTCTCTGTAGGTTCCTGCGTCTATTGCACTGCGGATGTCTTCCATCAGATGATTGTAGAAATACAGGTTGTGAAGCACACAGAGCCGCATCCCCAGCATTTCCTTCGCCTTTAGGAGATGCCGGATATAAGCCCGGGAGTATTTCCGGCAGGCCGGACAGCCGCAGCCTTCCTCTATAGGCCTGTCATCCAGCTCGTATTTGACATTAAATAGATTGCGTTTTCCTGTTCTGGTATAGACATGCCCGTGTCTTCCATTCCGGCTGGGATATACACAATCAAAGAAATCCACGCCTCTATCCACAGCCTCCAGAATATTGGCAGGGGTTCCCACGCCCATCAGGTAGACCGGCTTATCTTCCGGCAGATGCGGTACCACCGTATCCAAAATCCGGTACATCTCTTCGTGGGACTCTCCCACGGCCAGTCCTCCCACAGCATAGCCGTCCAGCTTTAGCTCTGCGATTTCCTTAGCATGACGTATCCGGATGTCCTCATAAATGCCGCCCTGATTGATACCGAACAGCATCTGCTGTCTGTTAATGGTATCCTCCAGCCCGTTCAGCCTGTCCATCTCTTTCTTGCACCGGTGGAGCCATCTGGTGGTGCGGTTCACCGACTTCTGCATATAATCCCTGTCTGCAACGCTGGACGGACACTCGTCAAATGCCATGGCGATGGTGGAAGCCAGATTAGACTGTATCTGCATGCTTTCCTCCGGTCCCATAAATATCTTCCTGCCGTCAATATGGGACTGGAAATACACGCCCTCCTCCTTGATCTTCCGTAAGCCCGCCAGCGAAAACACCTGAAATCCGCCGGAATCCGTAAGGATCGGCTTATCCCACACCATAAACTTATGCAGGCCTCCAAGCCTCTTTACCACCGTATCCCCCGGCCTTACATGGAGATGATAGGTGTTAGAAAGCTCCACCTGTGTCCCGATCTCCTGCAGATCCTCCGTAGACACAGCTCCTTTAATTGCAGCAGCCGTGCCCACATTCATAAATACAGGAGTCTCAATCGTTCCATGCACCGTGTGGAGCCGTCCCCGTTTCGCTTTTCCGTCCTTTTTCAACAATACATACATAAAAACAAACGCCCCGGCAAACCGCACCGAGGCGCATCTCCTTTCTTAATAGTGGCAGACAACCGGCACTCCAGCCTGGATCAGGCCGTACAGCTGAGCCGCCGCCGATACCGGCATATTTACGCAGCCGTGGGAACCGTAGGTCAGATATCTGGCTCCTCCAAAGGCCGACTGCCAGGTTGCATCATGAAAGCCTATGCCTCCATTAAACGGCATCCAATAAGAAACTGGAGACTCATACTCATAGGTTCCGTCTGGAAGCTTCTTGCCCCGAAGCACCTGATTCGGCGCCTTATAGGCCAGCGTATATACCCCCTGAGGCGTAGCATGCCCCTTATTTGGATTGCCTGTAACAATTGACGACTGCATAACGCACTGTCCATCCTGGAAATAGAACATGTGCTGATTCGTAAGATCCACTTCTGCGTAGGTACCTCCAAAATCATTCCCCTCATGGGTCGCAGCACGCCTTGCATAATTCGGTTCTCTGGTAACCGTCTCCGCGTTCTGGATATTCGCCGTCAATGCATTGTACTCTGCTTCCTGATCGATCAGCCATCCATAGCTGCCGCCCTCTACCTGAACGGAATTGCCAAAGCCCGTTGTAAAAGTCCTGGGCCTCCCATAGGTGTCATACTTCTCAGCCAATCCGGCAATGTATCCCCTCACCGCATCCTGATTAAAGGTAACCTGCATATTCTCATCCACATTGATCCACTGGGCTATCACAGATGCATCCACAACTTCCGTGTACGGTGTAAAATCCAGTGTAATATTAGCGCCGAGATAACTGTTCATAGCATCCCTTGCCGCCGCAACCTCCGGTGACTCCGAGGTAAATACCGGAAGAATATAACATTCCTTTTCTTCCAGATCAAGCTCCGGCACAAAACCGCTGATCGCCTCATTCACAGCCTTTATAAACTTCTCATTATCAATCTGTGTGCCAAGCTCCTCTTCCTTGATCTCAAACTGAGTATCCCTAAATTCCGGCCTTGCAGAAACGGACGGCGTCTGCTGCTCCGGATCCATACATGTCAGGGACGTGATCTCTGCATTCAGCTTCTCTTCGTCGTACTCCACTCCCACGGAAGCCTCTATCTCCGGAGGCTGCCAGAATGCAGTTACCCACAAAAATGGATTCTGATCCTTCAAAAGTTTGTCCAGAGAATCATCCTTTACGTATTTCAGGGAAATATCCGTTCCCAAAATAGATTCCTCTTTTCCTCCCAGTTCTGCAAGGGTAAGGCTGTATCCTGCAACCTCGCCTTCCATATACTCCTGTACCTGCGAAACCGTATTCAGGGAAACATCTGCTCCGTTGATTTTGGTGTTATAATAAAAATGACTGTAAAAATATGCAGATACTCCCAAATACGCGGCGGCAAGCACCCCGATAATAGAAGCCATCGCAATCAGTATCTTCTTTCTCCGTCGGTGCTTCTTGAATGCGATCTCCGCTTCTGTAGGCTCTCTGTCTTCATCCTCTTCGTCAAGATTCATTTCCTTTATCTCGTCATCCTCAAGTCCCTCGGGGCCTTCCTCATCCTCCGGCTCTATATCTTCCTCAGCGTAATCGTCCTCGGGAAGTTCCTCGTCTTCCCCGGATTCCGGCTCGTCCTCGGGTTTTGAATCTTTCTCTGATTCTTCTGTCTTCTCCGGCCCTTCCTCCGATGCACGTTCTTCCTCCGGCTCTTCGTCTGAGGGTTCTTCTCCTTCTGCTGCTTCAGGGTCATCCTCCGCTTCTTCAGAGCCGGATTCCTTCTCAGAATCCTCCTTACCCTCTGTTTCAGCCGTCTCTATATAGTCCGGAGATTCCTCTTCCTCGAAATCCTCCGCTGGTTCTTCCTCCGACTCCGCATCTTCCTCATCATAGTCAGCCGCATCCTCAAACAATTCATCATTGCTGATAAACTGAATCTCATCATCCGGCTCAGACTGACGTTTCCGGCGGAAAAAAGATTTTTTATTGTGATCTTTTTTTCTCATCTGTCCTGCTCCTCACAAAAAAGTCTCAATACAGCTTCATTATAATACGCCGAATGTAAAAAGTACAGCAAAAAATGCCTTTTTACGACGAATTGAATCTATAGGCCGCTGCCCGCTTTGTAATTGTATGCAGCTTACAGCTATATCATCCCGCCCATCTGCAATATGTATACTATAAATTTGCCTTTTTATCAGGGATGATATATAATTCAGGAAAATAAATGAAGCAAAGGAGACAAAAATATGGCAGGTTCAATATACGGAACACTTTTCCAGATTTCTACCTGGGGTGAATCCCATGGTTATGGCATCGGTGTCACCATCGACGGCTGCCCGGCAGGGCTTCCTCTCACCGAGGCCGATATACAGACATTTTTAGATAGAAGAAAGCCCGGTCAGAGCCGATTTACAACCAAGCGGAAGGAATCGGACAAGGCCCTTATTCTTTCCGGCATATTTGACGGATACACTACCGGAACTCCCATTTCTATTCTGGTAAAAAATAAGGATCAGCGATCCAGAGATTATGGAACCATCCTGAATACCTACCGTCCCGGTCATGCAGATTATACCTTCGATGCCAAATACGGCATCCGGGATTACCGTGGCGGTGGCCGCTCCTCCGGAAGAGAAACCATCGGCCGGGTAGCGGCAGGCGCTATTGCCTCCAAGCTTCTAACACAGCTCGGTATCCGTATCACGGCCTACACCAAAGCCATCGGACCTGTCACCGTCCCTGAATCTGATTATGATTATGCCTGCATCAGCCAGAACAGCCTGTATATGCCGGATAACAGCTATGCAAGGCAGGCGTCTGAATATCTGGAAAAATGTATCACAGAGCAGGATTCCGCCGGCGGGATTATTGAGTGTATTGTAACGGGCATGCCTGCCGGAATCGGCGAAACTGTTTTTGAAAAGCTGGATGCAAATCTGGCGAAAGCCCTCATGTCTATCGGCGCTGTAAAAGGGGTAGAAATCGGCGACGGCTTTCAGGCCGCCAAAGCACTTGGAAGCTCTAACAACGACGCCTTCTGCGCCAGCGGGGACAGAGTATCCAAAAGGACCAACCATTCCGGCGGCATTTTAGGCGGCATGAGTGACGGAAGCCCGATCATCCTTCGGGCTGCCATTAAACCCACTCCCTCCATCGCACAGCCTCAGGAAACCATCGATAAATCCCGAAGCCCCGTCTCTCTGTCCATACACGGACGCCATGACCCGGTTATCGTTCCAAGAGCTGTCGTTGTCGTTGAATCCATGACCGCATTAACCCTTGCCGATCTGCTAATGATAAACATGTCAGCACGGATGGATTCTCTTATTGGATTTTACAGAAGGGAGCTTCATTGTTAATAAAAATCCTTTCACAATATCAAAAGGGCGCAGGCTGTATATCCTAACCCTGCGCCCAGTTCATATTTACTGTGTCATGCCATTCCCTTATTCCTTGATTCAATCAATTTCTGCCAGCCCTACCCGGAAAACGTCTGGCTTCACACACTGCCCGTTTCCAGTGCCATGCGCCTTCTGCGCCTGCGCGCTCTCTCCTTTCTCCTGCGTTCTCTCCGGATCCGGAGCACATAGGCATAGGCGCTTAGGAACACCAGCAGAAACGCCAGCGTCATAATAATAAAAGTCAGCACAAACTTTGCCGGCAGCTGAAATTCCTGTTTAGACAGCTTCTTCTTTACAGACTCAAATATAGGCGGTATCTTCAGGCCTTTTCCGTCACTTTTGACGCCTTCTGTCTCTTCATCCGGCGTCTTTACTGTAACGCTCTTTGGCGTGCCTGCAGTTTTTACCGGAGTAAAGGTCATATTATAAGGTATCAGCGTATCATAGAAGCGTATCATGCTCCCCTGGCCTTCCACTTCTACATTCACGATTGCAAGAAACAATCCCGGTGCCAGCTCGCACAGGGATTCCGGCTCATCTGCCGTCACTCCCGAAAATCCAAAATCAAGCTGCTCTGCCGCCACCATCTCTCTTCTGGATATGGAATACATGTGAATAAAATCACCGATTCCCATATTCAGGGTCAGCGGAAAATTCAAAATATAGTCTCCGCACACCGCCAGATCCTGAAAATTACTTCCCTCTGCTGTATGGGCATATTCGCCCAGATCCTCTATAACTGCAAAATTCTCGTCCAAGATCTTAAAGCTGTAGCCGCCGTCCGCATTGGTCTGGATCACATACCGGTTATTCTCCTCCTGATAATCAATCCCAAGAATATTATAATCGTCACTGATCTTGATCGTCCGCTTATAATCCAGCGTAACCGGATCCATCACATAGAGGCAGCCTCTGTTTTCCGATATGGTATGGGTATACAATGCCACATAGATCTCATTCGTTCCCGGATTGTACGCCATTCCATTGCAGTGCTCCCACTCCCGGCTCTGCACACGCTTTGCCAGCGTATAAGGCGTAACCGGATTACCATTCTCATCGGTATCCCTTCTGTAATAGGCGGATACAATGTCCGGAACATCCGGATTGTCCGCCATATTCTCCATTGTAATGATATAATATTCTGTGGCACAGACAGACTGTACCACGCCGCCGTGGCGCGGCTCTTCATAAACCTGATTCCACTGGAGATTTTTCAGTGCGTCATCTCCTGCGATTTCTGCGCGTCCCTCCACGCCGCCGATCCACAGCACTACGGCAAGAATCAGGATCCCTCTTATTAATTTACCCCGCATAATGTTATATTGTTCCCTTATTTTATACTTTAAAACATCCCCCGCCGACAAATTCCTTCAACAGCGAATTTGCCGGTATCTTTTCACTGCTGATCCCCACAAAATAATCCAGGAATTTCAGCAGTCTCTTTGCCTCCAGATATTCCGGGCAGTCCCGTTCAATCCCGAACAGCAGCGGCTCTACATAAGCCTTCAGCACTGCAAGCTCATAGATCAGTGAAGAATTGAACATAACATCCGCTTCCTCCTGATAGGGGAAGATGTATTCTTCCTCTCCCCTTCTCACAGACGGCCACATAGCGATCGTTTCCTTTGCCGTTCTTCCCCGGGTCCTTGCATCCCGCACCATTCTCCTGAGAAGGCGTCCATCCGTCGTAGGAATACGGTTATGCTCATCCACATTTAACTGCGTCAGCGCACTGATGTAAATCTTAAATTTATTCTCATCCGGCAGAGACTCTGTCATCTTCGGGTTCAAGCCGTGGATTCCTTCGATTACCAATACATCGTTCTCTCCCAGCTTCTTCGGTTCGCTGCTATATTCCTTATGCCCCGTCTTAAAATTAAAGACAGGAAGCACAACCTCCTCACCGTCAAGCAGGCGTCTCATACACTCCTGAAACAGTTCCCTGTCCATTGCCTCCAGACACTCAAAATTATATTCTCCCTTTTCATCCCTCGGCGTATCCTCCCGCTCTACAAAGAAATTGTCAAGGGCAATCGGGTGCGGCGTCATGCCGTGTGCCTTCAGCTGGATTGACAGCCGGTGGGAGAATGTAGTCTTGCCGGAGGAAGACGGTCCTGCAATCAGGATAAATTTCACATTCGGATTACCCGAAATCCTCTCCGCAATATCTGCAATCTTCTTCTCCTGATACGCCTCCTGAACCAAGATCATATCCAGCGCATCACTCTTGGTAATCTGATCATTGAGCGCGCCCACGGTCTCAATCCCCTGCATATCTCCCCAGACCGTAGACTCCTTCAATACCTGGAACAGCTTGTGTGCCGGACGGAATGGGCGCAGCTCCCTCGGCGCCTTTTTCACCGGCGTCTGAAGCACAAGGCCTTCATCATAAAGGTACAATTCAAAATATTTCAGATATCCGGTGCTGGGCACCATATATCCATAATAGTAATCTTCAAACTCATTCAGACTGTAAATATTCACCTTCGATACTCTGCGGTATGCAAACAGCTTCTCCTTGTCATACATGCCGTGGCGGCGGAATAACGCAATTGCCTCATCCGTATTTACAGAGCGTTTCTGAAACGGGATATCCTTCTCTATCAGCTCCTGCATTCTCTCCTTCACCCTCGCAAGAAAGCCTGCATCCATGAAAGCTCCGTCCACCGTACAGTAAAGTCCGTCGCTCACTGAGAAATGCACTCTTACTTTTGTGCCTTCCCTGTGTTCACACACATCATAGATCGCCTTGACCAGCAGAAGCTTCATGCTGCGTATATAAGTTGCATGGCCGATATGGTCTCTGGTCGTAAGGAAGCAGAGGGTACAGTCCCCTTTCAGCGTCTTCGCCAGCTCCTGCAGCCGTCCGTCTGCCAAAACCAGTACAATGTCATCCGTATAATCCTTCTGGTATTCCTTCGCAATTTCCAGATAAGGTGTTCCCTTTGGATACTGTCTGCTGTCATTCCCTATCTGAACATTCACCATTTCCTGTCCCATGTCTTCCTCCTTCTCCTCTTTTATTTCTAAGAAAACGCTTTAATCAGCGTTTCCCTAAATTATCTGAAACGGATGGCAGACCGGAGCTTCCATTACCGTAATCCCAGAAATCCTTTTCCTGAAAAATCCAGCCATGTCTCCGACAAAAATCTGCTCAATTCCGTAATGTCCCCCATCAATAATGAAAAGCCCCCGGGCCGCCGCATCAATCCCTGTATGATGGTCTATATCACCGGTAATCAGCACATCCGCCTGCGCCTTAAGGGCCGCTCCTATCATACTTTTTCCGGATCCCGGCGAGATCGCGGCGCGCTTTATGGGCGCCTTTAAATCCCCAAACACCTTCACATGAGAAAGCCCGAATCTCTGCTTCACCTGCCTGCAGCATTCCTCTAAGCTGACGGGTTCCTCCAGATCCGAAACTCTTCCAATCCCCTGCGGCTTTCCATCCACAGAGCCTTCCGGACAGGTAATCTCCAGCACCCGGCCTTCTGTAAATCCCATAATCTTTCCGGACAATTCCGCCATTCCCATCACATCATAATTGGTGTGCATGGCATAATATGCAATATCCTCCTGAATCAGCCGGATGATGCGTTTCCCGATAAAATCATCGGCCCTAATGCTCCTCATCCCCGAAAAAATCAGCGGGTGGTGGGTCACAAGCATATCTGCATGAGCCTCTGCGGCCGCTTCTATCACTTCGTCAACTGCATCTAACGCCACATAGATCCGGTTCACTTCCTTGTCCGGACTCCCCACAAGAAGTCCCGGATTATCCCATTCCATCGCACAGGATGCCGGATAATCCTTTTCAATCATATCTATAATATCTCTGCACAGCATATGTACTGCTCCTTTTCAGTCCAAAAACAGTCAAAATATCATCCTGCCGCTGCGAAAAGCACCTATTCAGTACAGGGCAGCCGCCTTTCTGATACGCACAAGCTCTTCCTCTATCTCCCTGCGGCGGAGCAGTGCGGCACTGCCTGCCTGTCCCTGTAATCTCTGATAAATGTCTCTTATCCGCTCCTCTTCCCTGATAAGAAAATGATGCAGCACCGGATGTCTTTCTGCAAGAAGCCCGCGTCCGAAATAAAGCTCCAGCTCCGTATAGGCAGTCTCCTCTCCATGTATCAGCTTCATCATGGGATAGAACTTTCCCTCGTCCTCTATCATCCTCTCTTCCACCAGCCGGAAGCCGTTCTGGTTCAGATATGCCCTCACCTTATGGATCTCCGACTGGGGCTGCAGGATAAATTCCCGGATTTCCGAAACCACATCCGCAGATTCCTCCAGAATCCGGATTACCAGTCCGCCGCCCATACCGGCTGCGATCATGGTATCCGCTTCCCCCTTTTTCAAGCCCTTAAGCCCGTCCGAAAGCCTGGTCTCAATCCTCTGCTCCAGCCCATGCTCCCTGATATGCCCAAGCGCCCGCTCAAGGGGTCCTGGATTCACATCCATCGCTATCACCCGCTCACATTTCCCGGTCTCAGCCAGATAAATCGGCACGTAGCCGTGGTCGGTACCCACATCAGCGATAGCGGCGCCCTCCGTCACAAGACCGGCAATCGCCGCAAGCCTTTTTGATAATTCCATAAACAGTATCCCTTAATCCAGATAATCTCTAAGCTTCCTGCTGCGGCTTGGATGGCGCAGCTTTCTTAAAGCCTTGGCCTCGATCTGACGGATACGCTCCCTTGTAACGTCAAATTCCCGGCCTACTTCCTCTAACGTGCGGGCACGTCCGTCATTCATGCCGAAACGGAGCCGGAGAACCTTCTGCTCCCTCTCTGTCAGGGTATCCAAAACCTCGTCCAGCTGCTCCTTTAAAAGCGTAGCTGCGGCCGCCTCTGCAGGCACCGGTACATTATCATCCTGAATAAAATCGCCCAGATGGCTGTCCTCTTCCTCTCCGATCGGAGTCTCCAAAGACACCGGCTCCTGGGAAATCTTCAAAATCTCACGCACACGCTCCACAGGCATGTCCAGCTCCTCTGCAATCTCCTCCGGCGTGGGTTCACGCCCCAGCTCCTGCAGCAGCTGCCTTGAAACACGGATTAATTTGTTAATGGTCTCCACCATATGCACCGGAATCCGGATCGTTCTTGCCTGATCTGCGATTGCTCTGGTGATTGCCTGCCGGATCCACCATGTCGCATAGGTACTGAACTTAAAGCCCTTCTGGTAATCAAACTTCTCCACTGCCTTGATCAGTCCCAGATTCCCCTCCTGGATCAAATCGAGGAACAGCATTCCACGGCCCACATATCTCTTTGCAATGCTTACCACCAGTCTCAGATTCGCTTCCGCCAGACGTTTCTTGGCATCCTCATCTCCCTCTGCCATCCTTCTTGCAAGGTCAACCTCCTCCTCAGCAGAAAGCAGCGGAACCTTGCCGATTTCCTTCAGATACATACGCACCGGATCCTCAATACTGATGCCGTCCGGAACTGACAGGTCAATCTTCTCCATATCGACCTCGTCCTCTTCTGTAAGAACCACTTCCAGATCGTCGTCCACGTCCACATCCGAATTAATGCGCAGTACATCAATACCGTTTGACTCCAGATACTCAAACACCTTCTCCATCTGCTCCGGGTTCATCTCCATATCTGAGAAAAAGTCATTGATTTCTTGAATCTCAAGAATGCTCTTTTTATTTTTCCCCATCTTCAGCAGTTCTTTTAACTTTTCCTCAAATTTTACAATGTTTTCTTCCATGTAATGTCCATCCTCTCATTGCTTGTTTATATTTTATCCTTAATTAATAGAAATATGCAGTTCCTTCATACGCTGCAGCGCCCGCTTGTCCTCCATCAGCCTCTTAAGGCCTTCTATGTCCGCCGGGTCAAGGCGTCCTGCCCTCTCATCCAGACTGTTCTGTTTGATACGGATCAGGGTCTCCCTCAGCGCCTTTTCCTTCTCCTGCGCTGTAGACAGCTCAGGAAGCTTGGTGTGAAACAGCTCTGCCGCTCTGCGGTGTTCATCCTCATCGGTAAAGTGGTTTATAATCTGCGCCGGATTCATAGCTCCAGCCTTATGCTGCTGATACAGGAGCTCCGCCACCGTATGGTACAAAGGCTCCAGAAAATCCTCCGGCCCGATCACCTTCTCTATCTGCCTGAAAATATTCTCATCCTCGATCAGCCAGGTTAAAAGAATCCTCTGGGACTTTAATATCCCGTCCTCCCTCCCCTTCTCACGATTCATCGTGGCCTTCGGCCTCTCTGCCGGCTTGGCGAGCCCTGCGGAAACCGCCGTCTTAACTACCAGCTTCTTAAGCTCCTCCGGATTTACCCGGTATTCCTTCGCAACTGCCTCGATATAGTTGCTGCGCTCAATATCCTCCTCAAATTCCGCAAGCCGCCCTGCGGTCTCCCGCATAAATGCAGTCCGCCCCTCCGGCGATTCCATATCGTAATCCCGCTCCAGCATCCGGAGACTGAACAGAAAACCGTTTCCCGCCTGACGGATCCTCTCCTCAAAAGCCTCCGCACCCAGATTCTTGATAAATTCATCCGGATCCTTATAAGGCTCCATGCGGATTACCTTTGCCGTAATCCCGGCGCTTTTCAGAATCGGAACCGCCCTGAGCGCCGCCCTTGTTCCTGCATCGTCACTGTCATAGGTCAGATAAACCTCATTCACATACCGCTTGATCAGCGCCGCATGCCCTGCCGTCAGCGCTGTTCCAAGGGATGCCACAGCATTGGTAAAGCCTGCCTGATGGAGCGCGATCACATCCATATACCCCTCACAGATCAAAAAATACGGTTTCCGTGAGGTCCTTGCCCGGTGCAGTCCGTACAGATTCCTGCTCTTATCAAACACAGGCGTCTCCGGAGAATTTAAATACTTAGGCTTCCCGTCTCCCATAACACGGCCCCCGAATCCAATAACCCGGTTATTGGCATCCATGATTGGAAACATTACCCGGTTCCAAAACTTATCATATGCCCCATGCTTCTCATCCGCTGAAATAAGCCCTGCCTTTAAAATCATCTCGTCCGGATATCCCTTTGTCTTCAGATACCGGTATAGATCGTTGCTGTACTTATTAGAATAGCCCAGCCCAAAGGCCGTAATCGTCGCGTCGCTCAGCTTTCTGTCCCTTAAATATGTATAGGCCGTCCTTCCCTGCTCCGACTTTAGCTGTGCGTAGAAATACTTGGCCGCAAGCTTATTAATCTCCAAAAGCACCGTCCTTAATTCTGCTTTTTCCTTCGCTTCTCTGGAATACTCCATCTCAGGAAGGTCCACCCCCGCACGATCGGCAAGCACCTTCAATGCCTCCACAAACGAATAATTCTCGTACTCCATCAAAAATGTAAATACATTCCCTCCTGCACCGCAGCCAAAGCAGTAATACATCTGCTTGCCCCTGCTCACGGAAAAGGACGGCGATTTCTCATTGTGAAACGGACATAGTCCAAAGTGAGAGCTTCCCTTCTTCTGGAGCTTCACATAACCGGAAATCACATCTACTATATCGTTTTTCAGCCGTACTTCCTCAACCAGTTCTTCTGGATAATACATACGTCTAACGCATCCTCTTTTCTAATCTTTCCGGGAAAAAATATCCCTATATTTAGTTAATTCGACAAAACTTCTCGATTTCCTTTAATTTTTCCAGGATTCTGGAATAAAATATTCTTCAAATTTCTGAACCGCATAGGAATCCGTCATTCCGGCAATATAATCGCAGGCGGCCTGCTCTCTGCCTGCTTCCCCCCGCTCCATCATCCTCTGGTACTGCTCCGGCATAAGCTCCGGATGCTCCATATAATAACCATATAGATTTGTCACCATATGGATCGCCTTATTCTCCTCTCCCTTAGCAGAAGGATTCAGATATACATGCTCAAACAGGAAGCTTCTTAACCCGTACATCGCTTCCCTAACCGCATCTGACATCCGTATCTCCGGCTGATCCATACTGTGTATAATCACATCATGGACCATAGTGTCCAGACGCATCTTCGATGAATGCCCCAGCACTGACGCGTATTTCTCTGGAAGATCCTCCTCTGTCAGAATCCCTCCCCGGATCGCGTCATCAATGTCGTGATTAATATAGGCAATCTTATCGGAAAGCTGCACCAGACGCCCCTCCAGCGTATGAGGCCTGCCGCTGGACTTATGGTTCAAAATCCCGTCCCTCACCTCCCAGGTTAGGTTCAGCCCCTCCCCCTGCTTCTCCAAAATTTCCACCACCCTCACGCTCTGTTCATTATGACGGAAGCCCATGGAGCATACATTGTTCAGCGCCCGCTCGCCCGCGTGGCCGAATGGTGTGTGGCCCAGATCATGCCCCAGGGCAATTGCCTCCACCAGGTCTTCATTCAGCCTCAATGCTTTGGCAATCGTACGGGCATTCTGCGATACCTCCAGTGTATGTATCAGCCTGGTCCGATAGTGATCCCCCATGGGCTGTAAAAACACCTGAGTCTTCTGCTTCAGACGGCGGAATGATTTACAGTGGAGGATCCTGTCCCGGTCTCTCTGGAACACCGGACGGATATCACACTCCTCCTCTTTTCGCTCTCTCCCTCTGGAATTTATGCTCAAGGATGCATATTTACTCAGTATCTTTGTCTCCCGGATCTCTAATTCCTCCCGAATCGTCATAACAAATCTCTCCTCTGGCATTTTTTCTTACACAGTTATGGCTTATATCCTCTACATAATATATTACACTGTGATACATAAAATGTAAATGTCTTTCCACTAGAAAAAGAGAGCCGGAAGCCCTTCCCGGCCCCGGCTCTCTTTCCAAAACAGAATCCTTTTACTATTCATTTTCAAAATCAATGATTCTCTGTACCTTATCCACCGACCTGCAGTTCGGATCCCACTCCACAGACAGATATTCCTTTACCAACTCCTTCGCAAGCTGGATACCGATCACCTGAGAACCCATGGTGATGATATTTGCATGGTTAGAAAGCTCCGCTCTCTGAGCCTGATACACATCGTGGATACATGCGGCATATGCACCCTTCACCTTGTTTGCGGCAATGGATACACCGATACCGGTTCCGCACACCACGATGCCCCTGTCATATTTCTTTGCCGCGACCGCCTTTGCCACCTCAATAGCTGTATTAGCATAAACCGGATCATCACTTCCAAAATCCTCTGTTTCATGGCCCAGGCCTTTTACATACTCCATCAGCTGCTGCTTAAAATCCTCCGCGTTCGGGTCACATCCAAATGCTATCTTCATCCTTACACCCTCCTTAGTCTTTTCATTGTTATAAATAGTTTCTCATCTCGCCTAATGAATCATAGATACAGGTCGGCTCCGTATCCGACTCTGCCACAGTCCGCATATCCGCCTCTCCGGTCAGCACCAGAAAGCCTTTTGCTCCGTTGTTCACTCCTGTGGCCACATCCGTATACAGACGGTCTCCCACAAATGCCATCTCAGAAGTCCCATATCCGGTAATCTCCGTGATCATCTCCACCGTCTCTTTCCACGGCTTCCCAAGAAATCTGGGCTTTACCCCGGTGGAATCCGTAATCAGGCTGCACATCGCTCCGCAGTCCGGCATAAATCCATACTCTGTCGGGCAGTTGGTATCCATGTGGGTTGCAATAAAAGGAACTCCGCCACGCACATAATGGCAGATCCGATCCAGCTTATGATAGGTCAGCGTCGTATCAAAGCTCTGCACCGCCACATCCGGCTCATCCTCCACAAGCCAAATCCCCTTCGCCTTCCAGTTCTCCTCCAAAACCGGCGTACCGTTCAAATACACCCTTGCTCCCGGATAATTCACCTTCAAAAACTCTGCACATACATCCCCGGCCGTGACCACCTTATGTTCATCCACATCCAGGCCCAGCTTATGAAGCTTCTCCACATATACCATAGGAACCTTTGACGCGTTATTCGTAAAAAAGATGAAATCCCTGTCTTCGGAAGCCTCCACCTGCCGGATAAAATCCAGCGCTCCTTCAATCAGCTGTTCTCCCAGGTACACGGTTCCATCCATATCCAGCACAAACAGCTTCACGCCCTTTAACGCTTCCTCTTTCTTTAACATATCCTGCTCCTCTATCCATAAATTTCCTGTGTGATCTTCTTGGCAATCTCTTCCAGACGTCCATGCTCTTTCGCAAACTGCATAACCGAATATCTCGGCCGTACAGTGTATCCCTTCAGCAGGCTCTCATGGAACAGCTTTCTTGAAATACCGATGTCCTTCGGGCTTACCGGCGCTCCGCCTCTGGCAAGGATTTTCTCAATCTCCTCATGGGATGGACACTGCTCCTTCGTTCCCTCGGGAAGAATGTCTTCCAGCTCCTCAAAAAATCTGGCAATAACCGGCGTTGCAGCACCAACCTGAATACCATGATGATGCGGATTCTCTCCCCGTGCAATGGAATCCATCTCCCAGAAATGAGACAGCATATGCTCTGCTCCGGATGCCGGTCTTGAAATATTGATCAGCGCCATGGCAACTCCGGTAAGAGTCAGCGCTTCCATAAGCGCTCCCAGAGACTCCCCATTCCGTTCCTTTAGCCCCTCTGCTTTGGCAAAGCATTTATCCAGTGCTGTCCGGACCAGAGTCACACAGGTATCACAGCGGTAATCGCTATTTGCCTTCACAGCAAGATCCCAGTCGGCAAGAGCCGTTATCTTTCCAACCACATCACCATAGCCTGCCTGGATCAGATCCTGAGGCGCTGTCTGCAAGATATCCGTATCCCCTATCAGGCCGTAAGTCAGATGAGCCGCCGGTGAATACTTATATCCCTGCGAAATGATCGGCGCTCCGTCAGCAACATAGCCGTCCATAGAAGGCGCTGTCGCAACAATGATATATGGAAGCTTCGTACGTGAGGTTATATACTTAACGGAATCATTCAGCACTCCTGATCCAACCGCTATCATCAGACTCACATCCAGATCCTGCTCCTGAATAATTCTTCCCAATGTCTTCTCATCCGGCAGAAGAATATCCTCTCCCACATCAAACAATAGCTCCTTCACACGGAATCCGTTATTTTTCAAAAGTTCTACTGCCTTTTTTCCACCTGCTTTATATGTATTGTTATCAAATACCACCAGAATCTTTCCATCCTTAAACGGCTCCGCAATCTTAGGCAGTTCTTCTATGGCGCCTTTTCCAACCGCCATATCATGCACGCTGAAATTGTGGCGTCGTCCGCAGGAACACTCAAACTCTGTGCACGGCATCTCATTAATTGTCATGTTAAGAATCTCATTCATTGTAATTGCCTCCTTGTTTTTAATCATGTTCATTCGCTTTGATTTATTCCTCAGATGCCAGCACCGATGCACACCGGACATCTGTGATCAACGTGTTAATATATCTTCCCTGCACCGCTCCCCGGATTGCCGGAAGCTTCTCGGCTCCTCCCGCTATCCCCACGGAGCGGGGAACCTTCCTCAGCCTGTGTATATCAATACCCACCACGTTATTGTCCCTTCTAAAGGGCGCCGTATCCCCTGTCTCATCATAGAACTGCATGCAGAGTTCTCCCGCAGCCTTTCTCTCAATCAAGGATTCCATCTCATTCTCCTTAAAATACCCGGTTGCCTGTATAGCAGAATGGTCATTAGGATAGCCGATACCGACCAGCGCGGCATCCAGCTTCCCAAACAGCCCGATCGCCGACGATAAACTCTCCTCCTTCATCAATTCATCCCGGATCTGCCTGCTGGACACTCTGGCCGGAGCATGCAGCGGGACAAAGGTTCCATCATAAAAGCGGGACATCTGCTCGGCAAGGCTATTGGCATGAAGCTCCGTCCTGAGCCTCCCCATTCCGCCTATCAGCGGAACAAAGGTAACCCCCTCCGCCTTCGGGCCTGCCAGCACCGAAACCATATGGTAAAGAGTTGAACCCATAGAAACTCCCACCACACCGCCGTCCTTGATCATATACTGCAGATACCCTGCGGCGGCACTCCCAAGCGCCGTCTCCAGATCCTCTTCCGAATCCCCGGCATCCACGATCAGAACCTCCCGGAGTCCGTACTTCCTCTCCAGCTTCTGTTCTAATTCCCAGTATTCTATGGTATCCAGACCCGGAATCCTGATTTCCACAATATGCTGCTGTCTGGCAGACTCAAGGAGCCGGGCAACCGTCGGCCGCGACAGCCCCAGCCGCTTTCCTATCTGCTGCTGGCTGGCTTCCTGATTATAGTACAGGTCACATACCTTGATCATCAGACGCGTATCATCAACTAGCTTTCTCATATTCTATATCTCCTATGGCCTTATTATAGCTGTGCCGCTTCTTCATGTCAACACATATTTTTTCATTTTGTCTAATTTATTTCATAATTTCAATATAATTTCAAATTGCTTTATTATTATATTTACATTTTGTAAAAGTATTTCTAACAACCTCTATAACACCAGTCCACAGAAGCTATTCGGTTTTTGAAATGATCGCAGAAAAAAAGCAGCCTTTGCAGGCTACTCTCCTCCTGGTCCGCTATGTCCCGGCACCTCATCCGGTATAATATCCGAAGCAGAATTTCCATAAGTGTCCCTGCCCGGCTTTTTCTCCGATGGAATCGGTGAATCATTGTAAACCGCAGATTCCCGGTTTCCTTCATAAGCATCTTTGGTCTGGGTATAATTTCCTGCCTTTGCTTTCATAAACACCTGCACACTCCTTTCTTCGTTAGAGTGTGCAGATATACGAAAAATATGCAGACAGAAAACAAAAGAGCCGTGAGCCCTTGATTTTACTGGAAAATCGCCGGGTTCACGACTCAAATAAAAAAAGCAGATAACGGGAGTCGAACCCGCCTTTCCAGCTTGGGAAGCTAGCGTTCTACCGATGAACCATATCTGCATGTGCTTATTATAGCACTTTCAAAAATATTTGCAAGAGCAGGATGAACTGATTTGGTAAAATTCTGAAAAATTCATACGTTCACTTTACCGAAAACAGGCCGCACCTATACCTCCTTTTTATTACCTAAGATACCGCCCTTTCTGGAATACTCCATAATCAATTTGGAATTCGCTTCCACCAGCTTCTGAAACCGCTCCATCTCCTTGTCATTAAAGCCGACTACATTATCCCATTTGTAATCCGGAAGCTTGCACATCGCTTTAAATAGACCCTTTTTCTGATCCTTTTTCTTAACAACAACATCAACGGTCTTATCGTCATGCATCTCTGAATGAGTGATCTCCGTTTCATCATGCAGTTTAATGAATGGATATAACATCATACATTCCCCCTCTCGTTTTCTTATTTTATATTATAAATCAAGGACTCCCTGTGCGTCAACGAAAAAGAAAATAATCAGGAACCGCACAACAAATCTATTATACGGCTCCTGATTCCCTGTTCACATACTATACACTTTCTATTTCAATGCCTCTTCAGCAAACTCCGTAACAACAAGATCCTCGTAAGGCGCCCGCTCAGACAGCTCTCCTGCATCATCTAAAATATCCTGCAGAAGGTCAAAGCTTTCCCCGTTAAATATCAAATCTTCTTTCCAGGTATCCTGCTCATAATAACGTGTTACGATAGTTGTAATCGTTTTAATATCTGTCTCCCCAAACTGCCCTGCAATCACATTGGCAATCTCTCCCGGTGTATGGCTCTGTACATAATCCATTCCTTTCTGAAGTGCGTTGGTAAAGCCTTGAATAATCTCCGGATTCTCTTCAATATAACTCTTCTTTGCAGAAAAGGCGGTATATGGAACATAGCCGCTGTCCGTACCAAGTGATGCAACAACATAACCTTTGCCTTCCTCCTCCAGAGATGTTGCACCCGGTTCAAATTCAACTGAATTTAATGTTTTACTACATCTAAAACATAAGTAGCTGTTGCGCTAGTGCAACAGCTGCTTTGTTATCAACAAATAGTAGGTATCTCGACTGCAGAGGCAAAGTATTTGCCTTATTTCTATAATCCTCTCTACTACACATACGTCATAATGTGTAATCGTTAATCTGCTTTACTCCTATTCTTTCACCTTTTCTTCTAGCCAATGTTTAAAATTACCCTTTGGATTCAATTTGTCGTATACCATCTTTATATTATTGTAAACTATTTGTGTATTAGGATGCTCTAATCCAAGTTGAGAACAAAATACTTTAAATGCCTTTAAGTAATATGCAAACATTTTCTTGCTCACTCCCTGTCTCAAATACACCCCTGCAAGATTATTATAGCTCGCTGCGGTAGACGGATGCTCCTCTCCCAGTACTCTTTCTCTTATACGCAGGCTTTTCTCATACAATTCTTCCGCTTTTTCGTACTCTCCCTGTCTCTCATACAATCCTGCAAGATTATTATAGCTCGTTGCGGTAGACGGATGCTCCTCTCCCAGTACTCTTTCTCTTATACGCAGGCTTTTC
>CAJTZE010000012.1:41042-70616 GCA_910584265.1 uncultured Dorea sp.
TCATACAATTTTCCCGCTTTTTCGTACTCTGCTACATAATATAATAAATAAGCAGTATCAAATATAAATCTGACCTGTTTAATATCCCTTCCTATGCCCAGCTTCACAATCATATTTTCAGCAAAAGGAATAAATTTCTGACATTCCAAAGCCGAACCATACTCTGGTATTTTAAGACGCTTTTGGCATTCTTCCATTAATACCGGATGCATTTCTGCACTGGGTTTCACTTTCTCATAAATAAACTGTGCAAATACGGGATGCATACTATAGCTTTCCTGACTCGGATCGAACTGCAACCATCCCTTTTGATATAACTCAATCAGAATATCATCGTCTTCATTAACTCCTGCATCTGCAAGCAACCATTCATTACATGTCTCCGCTGCCAATGCGATATATGGGAACACAGAAAATGCCTCTAAAATGTTCTGCTCTGCTTCCGTCAACCTAGACATATCATATAACACTTCATAGGACTTCTGGATATCGATAACCTCTCCATTCTTACGAAATTGTAGCCGGAAACCTTTTTTCTCCAATTCTTCCCTAAGTCTTTTTACTGTCCAGAGTTTTGTTCTTGCCATATGTGCCAGTAATTCCACAGTAATGGTATGTCTCCCCGCAAGTTTCTCTATGACATATTCCAAATCTTGAACATCTTCTGGCATTACCCTTCCTCCACTGTCCTCAAATCGGATCCGCTCATAAAGTTCCCTGCACTCATCTATACAAAGAAATCCTATCCGATACACTTCAAATTCATCACTAATTGCAGCCTGCCTGGATGTTAAAATTACCGCCCCCGGAATTGTCCTTAATCTATCCAACCCTCCATCTTCCCTTATCAGCTTATTTACATTATCAACAAACAAAAGCAGTTTCCCATCTGACGCCAGATATTCCAATTCCCTCCATGCCGCCTTCCGATTCATTTCCGGGCTCTCCTGCTTTTTATATTTCAAACATCTTTGAATGCTGTTATCCATATCTCCATCATACTCAATATATCCGATATGCCGAAACAATCCATTCCCATCCTCTGCATGCTGATTTGAATATTCTTCAAACAATTTCCTGCAGATATGCGTCTTCCCAATTCCACCCATGCCACTGACAAGAACAGATTTTCGCTTTTTTTCTATTCGCTGACGTAATTCATCCAGTTCTGTTTCACGACCGGTAAAGTAAGAGACTGGCTTTATATTGGTATTATGGGTGACAATAAATTCCCGTTCTTCTTCCCGAAACATGGAAGTATAATAATTATTTGTCTGATTACCACCTATATAATCGTTCATATTACAATGTACAACATCATTATCTATGCCTGGTTTCATAGCAATCTCCCTTTCTCTATCAGTGTTCTAATATAGCTTTCTCTATCTGAATTTCTACCTCTTGAATATCTGGATTATTCCTGTCAGCAACTATACTCAAAAATTCCCCAATAGAAGACGCTATATTTTTATAACATTTTAAATCTGCCGCCAGTTCTGCAGCATTAGATATATCTATTCCCTTTATAGCAGTCTCCAGCTCTTCACATTCCTTCTGCCAATACTCAATATACTCCACGCGCTTCAGCGGATTATAAATGCCATGCTCCACGACGGCCGGAAATATCCTATCCACATATTCCTGCTCCTTCATAATCTCTGTAACTTCAAACATACAATTCTTGGATTTTAAGTACAAATCACTGACAATAAGAACTGCATAATCTTGCTGACGTATGCCTTTCATAAAGTCCCGAATACTTTTCCATGGACCAATATCACGCACATCTCTTTTCACAGATATACTAGGAATCCCTGACAGATGCTTATCAATCCTATCCGCAATTTTCCCATCATGCCAGTTGTAAGATAGAAAGATTGTTTTGTTCTCCTTACCATCTTCCTTATCTGCTTCTGGTTGAGAAATATAATAATGATTTACAATACTATTTCCACCCACATAATTACCATTTATTGAAACATCTTTCAACTTATTATTAATTCCTTTCCCCATAGCATGTCCTCCTAGCTTTTTCTTTTATAATACAGCAAAAATCTCCAAAAGAAAACATTCATCTACATAACTTTATACCCTCTGATTACCCCATATTTCGCCTTTTTCCGCTTATGCTGCCAAATCAGGCAAATATGGGGTAGTAAGCAAATACATCCATAGTCTGTTATCTCCGACACGAATTAGAAAACTGGAATGCCCTCCTGTACTGGTTCATTTTCACCACGTCATGCAGGCAGAAGTACATCTTTATCTGCTCATCCGTAAGGCCTGCTTCCATTCCTGCTATGATTTCTTCCGTTTCTTCTGCGGAAAGCTCTGAAGCATATCTGAGCAGGCATTCTAACGCAGTCCCTGACATATTCCATTCCGACAGCTCCGTACCGGATTTCGGTACGATTTTTTTCTTCTCCTCCTCCCTCATCATAATCACATCCTCCGGCAGTTCTCCCTCCTCATCCACAGCATCGGATATCTGATACATGCATTCTTGGAATGCCCGCACTGCATCTTCCTCTGTCGGCTCCGGCTTCTTAAAATTCATATACAGGAAATCCATCTCATCCATATTAGCCATAAGGATAGATGGGTCTTTTTTTGACGCCTCTTCGTAAAAATGGAAATCCTCTTCTGAAAGATATTCTATGCTGGATGAATACACGATTGTTCTATACTCCCGCTTTACTCCATTAAATACAACACGCACAGGATGCACATAGCCGTCCCCGCATATTTTCCCGGACTCCAGCCAGGCTTCATTCCTATATTTCCATGGAAGATTTTTCTTATCATATAAGGGCTTTTCGTGCTCCAATAAAATAATGCAGTCATCTTCCGGAAGCTCCCGGATCTGATCAGCCGTCATTAGGGATGCGCCTGTCCTTGAGTTCTGTAAGTTACTGCTTCCATGGCTTCCCAGACCGATATGCTCCGTTCTGGAATCGATGGTCGCTTTATTGAGCATATCGCTGAGCCACTGATGCGTAGAATGCGCCGACGGCCCTGACCCCAAATAGATCACGGCCGCACAGTTGCCGTTAAATATCTCCCATTTATCATTAGGAAACAGGGTCTTGATCTGTGCCAGGTCCTGCAGGATTGGGACAATGGACATATTTCTGCTTCGGATCTCGCCAAGCAGAACCTCTGTCTCTGCCGGTTTCGGCCCTGCATAAAACTCATCCGCCCACAGGCGGACATGGACCGGCAGGGCTCCTCCTTTACAATCATTATCCGCAATATCACATAACACACGGAACATCTGCGTATAAAACATATTGATGAAGAGGTTATAGGAAGTATCCCTTGAGCGCATTACAAGAAACAGCGCTGTTTTCTTCTTGGGATTGCCGCCGGCTCCAAGCCCCAGCGATGGGATATCAATATCATCATCTTCAAATATCCTCCTGATCTCTGGCAGGTCAAACAGCTGTAACTGCGCGTTTACCATAATAATAATGGAACGTACCGTTTCTGCCGCACCCTCCTTCAGTTTGCGGTAATACTTGACAGGCATATAGTCCGGTCCATACTCTTCCGCAAGCTCCTCCATTTTCTTCTGAAGCAGGGTAGTCCCCGTTTCGGAATCGACTATTATAGACTCCATATTTACCAATTCCAGAATATCGTTCATAGTTGCTTTGTATGACGGATCATTCTGCTCTTTTAAATAGACATATTCAAACATGGACAGCAGATAAAGCCTTACCCCGTCATCCCAGAAAGGGTCTCCTTTCATGGCGTCCGGCGGCCTGACGGATGCCTGTATATTTGTGATCAGGCCGATCAGGTCAGACTCGTCCTTTACATATTTAAATGGATTATACCTGTCCGATTCCAGAGGGTTTTTCAAGTTAAATACTTTTACGGTAACCCCCTTCTTCTTCAGATACTTACCATGCTTTTTCAGCAGGTCGCCTTTGATATCCAGGATCACATTTGTACAGGACGCTTCCAGGATATTCGGGGTGACCACGGATGTTGATTTAAATGAACCGGAACCGCCGACCACCAGAACATTCATATTAGACAGCGCCTCTGAAGATACTGCAATATTATGGCTCAGATAAGTATTAAATACATTCTCCGGATCCTTCTTCTGCTTTTGCAGCCTTTTCCCGGACTCCTCAGCATTTCCCCACTCCGCGGTTCCATGTTCTATATCAAAATGAAAATCACGGTAATAGATCAAAAAATACGAAACCGCCATCAGCCAGAGGATCAAGGCAGTTCCCATTACGGCCGGCGTTTTCTCATGAAACCAGCTCTGAAATGGATGTGACAGGATCTCCATCAGCTTATCCTGATAATTGTACAGCGTAACCCCGTCCAGTTTAAAAAGCCCGCCTGCGTAATAGGCCAGAATTTCAGCCATTACCAGAAGCAGGAGCAGCAGCCCCCACGGCGTTTTTTTCTTCTGAATCAAACAATCACCTTCCTCCTTCTTAATATTTATACCGGATTTCGGTACGCTTTTATCTCACTTTTAATGGGTTTACCGGAGCCCTGACTGCCATCTCCGCTCTTTCAAGCGTTTTATCCAAAGGCTTTACGGAACCAGGCTTACGGCCTGCCTCCGCAAACACCTCTTTTGCAAGTTCTCCGCCTGTCCGTCGGTTTAATACCGATACAATGCTTTTATCCGCATTATATACCAAAGGCCTTCTGTCCTTCTGCAGAAATGCAAGATAGGTCTTCCCGCCGTCTGCCAGGAAAACCCTGTCTGCGGGTATGCTCATAATCTGCTCATTGCCTCCCCATGTGCCGGGCAGGCGGCAGGTAAAATACCCTTCCTGCAGGAGCTCTTCCCTCCCCCGGAAGGTCATCTTATCAACCAGAGCCTCTTTGTTAATGGAAACCATCACATAATCCGGATCCTGCATATACTCTTCATATTCCGGTGTGCTTCCACTCTTTATATGGTTCCCGTTCCGGTGCAGCACATTGGTTATTTCCTGCTGCAGGCTGCTCTGTCCGGCATTTTCATACCTCTCATTTGCTTTCTTTATATCCTCTGACGCTGTATCAATATATCCTTCTCCGGTCATATTTCCAGTCCGGATATAAGCATCCAGCGTATCGGAAACTGTCATGTCTTTTACTTCTTCCCCGCCTTTTAACATATCTGCCTTAAACAGGCTGTACCAGTGCTCTGCCTTCTTTAAGTCGCTGTTTGCGATCATGTACTGGATATCGCCGTCACCTACATTTAGATCAGGAAGCTTCGCATAATTGATCCCGAGCATGAGGAAATCATTTTCTACTAATTCTTCTTTTCCCTCTAATGGTATGGATATTACACTGGTATTCCCATTTGTCAGGTTCCTGAGCAGGCGCTGCTCCTTCTCACCCCCTTTCATCAGCCCCATCAGGCGGCGTTCATACCATGCCTGAAACTTGCCTTTATCCGGCTGGTATACAGCAATCTGGATATAGCCGTCATCTTTGTTCAGATCCGGCAGAACCGCATATCTGATACCCAGGGACTGCATTTCCTCCTGTAACTGCTCCATGTCCATTTCCGGCAGGTTGATAATGTCGTATTTGCCCTCCGTCGCTTTCATAAATGCGCTGATATCCTTAAACTGGCTTCTGCTGATTTTATGTTCTTTCATCATTCTTGCCAGGAACTGCACCAAGACGATTCCTGCCGCTGTAAATATCCTGTAAGCCGGATCCATGTAACGCGCCGCATCCTTGATATTCATGATTACCTGACGCATTTCATCCTGTTCATACATTTAACCACTTCCCTTCTGTTACTGGAATCCAGTGCTATATGCTTACGGCCTTAACTGTTTCCGCATTCTTTTTTACATGCTCTTCCGGCCTTTCTATGCCTGTTTCCTTTTCCCGGATCACTCTTTTTAAACTGTCATTTATCCCGCTGATCTTTTCCAAAAGGCTTTCTGTGAGTCTATGAAGCTCGCCGCTTGTATGCTTTGCCTCTATTTCCCCTTTAATCAGTTTATCTGGATATACGTGAAAGAAATTGCCAAGCATCAATGCTTCTATCTCATCCGGCAGCCGTTCCCCTGCCTCAATTTCATGAACGGAGCCGCGGTCTAACATTAAAAGGGAGCCAAGATCTATCTCTCCCAGCCCCTCCCTTTTCCTAAGCTTCATAACCGCTAAACCGCACAGCTCCCGGTCCGCTGTTCTTTCAGCCACTTTTTCCTCCTTCCTGCACCGGAATCCGGCACATTTATAACCTCTATAATTTCGGAGAATCGAATTTCTTCCCCTGTACCTTTGTGTTTTCCTGATATCTGGATAAATCCTTTCCCGTCAGGTCAAACTGATCCAGAAAGCTTTCCTGGATCTCTATATCGCAGTTTCCTTTCTGAAAATTAAGATATTTTTCAACTCCCAGGATCTGGCTTTCCCTCTTCAGCTGTTCAAGCTGTCCATATTTAAATGTTCCGGAAGGAATTGTCTGTACCCCGGTTCCTGCGGTTTCAATAATCCGTTTCATATTTCCGCTTACCTCTGCCGCTGATTTCTGCGGTACAGGCGGAATCTCGGTAAACGGCATAGTCAGAAGTCCCCTGCCTTTCTCATAAAGCATAACATTGTCTGAAAGCTGCTCCTGCTCATTTACCTGCATCCTGTTAATCTCCGCTGTCAATGTCTTTAGGGCATCCAGATCTATATTCACTGCTGAAGCAGGAAGTACGATACATTCATGTACACTGCTTGGGAATACATAATAGTCATCCCCAAATAGTTCTCCCAGCTTCTCTTTGACCCCTGGGTAGAACAGACACGATGATCCAAATGCCCCTTTTTCATTTGACAGGACATACATATTTAGTCCTCCGTTTACTGGCTCCAGCCGTGCTATATCCTCCAGTCTTGTTTGTACCACAGACAGAGCATTTTCCTCTCCCGTCAGCATCCTCTCCATTACCGCATCGATGCTGCCAAAGACTGCCGGATGAATACGCATTTCATTCTCTATTGCATCTGCTTCCATCTGTCCCAATCCGCATCCCCACTGCTCCATCATCTGATCAGTAATGTTAACTGTATATGCCTCTTCTTCAGTTTCCAATGCATAAACAACAAATGTTTTAGCAAGGCCGTTCCCAACCGGCACGTACGGCTTATCCTGCAGCCATTCATGATTTCTCTGAATCTCCACAATACGCAGTCCCAGCCTCTGCTTTACTCTTTCGTAATCCAACAGCTCCCAGTCCTCCGGTTTCACTGCCTGCATCTGTATCGTGACCTGCTCATATAAGTCAACAATATCACCTGCAGCCTGAAGCACTGTACATCTCCCCTGAACATAACGCCCATACTGTTCTTCCAAAGAAATGGAAGGGACAGCCCGGTCCTCTTCCGCTCCGATATAGATGTAATACTGCTTTGTATCATTATTTTTTATTTTCTCTTCCAGCCGGACATCCAGCTCCTCAGCAAGCCCTATTCGGACATAATCTGTTACCTGTTTTGCAAATTCTTCTTTCGGCATTAACGGCATTTATTTTTCCTCCTTCCTGCTGTTACGCTTCATACATTCCCTGACCGCCTTTTCATAAGCGGCTAACCGGTCTTTTCTTTCTTCCTTTCCTGACTGCTCTGCTTCCATAATAATCTGTTTCATTTTGTTCTCCTTTCTTTCTCTGTACCGGATTTCGGTACATTGCCATAGTTTCAATTTTATTTCACACAATGTCTTTTCTGATGGGCTGCATGACCTGCCTTATTTTCCCTCACCTCGTTTCAATTGGATATTTTATCTTTCAGCTCCCATCCTACAGGCACCGTAGAAACCTTATCCGGCATACGCATCAAGTACAGCCTGTTCTATCTTCTTTCTGGTCTCTTTTGTGCATCCATACACCGCATCCCTGAACTCTCCGGCCCTTGTCTGATATTGCGGCATGTTTATAAATAATCCTTTTTCCGTCTCTTTTACCGTTATCCCTTTTATTGTCAGACCCGCCGCTCTAACTGTGGCCATGCCCCGGACAATCATCCTGCCGTTTAAGGGCTTCTTTTGGTTAATGCGGGTAATGCACACTACTTCCGGCTCTTCCGGTTCTAAAAGGTATTTATCCTTGTATTCACTTAAAATACACTTCAATATCTCTTCCCGAAGGTCCTCATCTGGTATTACAGCGTCCTCCCAGCCTTCCCCGCTCCTTCTTCTGGGATAGGAAAGAAACCACTGCTCTTTTCCGTTTTCATCTTTATGTGTCCTGATATTCACTACAAACCGTATGGCATGTTCAATCGTCACCTCAGCAGACGCCACAATACCGTTTTTGTTGTATTCCTGCACATCTGCCTGCACTCTTCCCATGCGGATCACCTCCTACTAAAAAACAGCCCTGATTCAGGCTGTTCACTCTATAACATGTTAGATTCCATGATGATTTCCATTCCTCCCAAATACCACCTCGAATTTAATCTGTCAGATTCATCTGGTGGATCATCAGTCTCCGCATCATGCTTACGCTAAGGCCGGAGGATGCAAACTTTTCTATCTCCCTCACGGAGTATCCCCTTTCATAGCAGCTTAGCAGAAACTCCCGCTGTTCCTCAGAATATTTCTCATTTGCAAGATATTTATCCGCAAACTCACGGCTGTCATTCTTAAAAATGCAGGAAAACATTCTCCTCAGCTTAAAGCCCGGGCGGACTGGTATATCCGGATCTTCCGGCTCCGGGTTCTCTCCGGGCTCCCGGCTGATATTCATTTCTTTATCTTGTTCTGCCGTCTCTGCCGCCTTTTTCCGGACATCCTTCAGCTCTTCTTTCAGCTTTTCAATCACTGCATCTTTTTGGCAGAGCATCTTATCCTTCTCGGCCGCCTGCTTTTCTTTTTCGCTAAGCGCCCGGTTCATCATACGTTCCGTCTGCTCATTCGCCTTTTGAAGGTCAATGATCCTTGCATCTGTGATCTCTGTGACCTGATGGATATTCCGCTCTGCCTCTGCCCGGACGTCTTCAACCTTCTGTATCAGCTGTTCTATCCGGCGGTTTAATTCAATATTGTTGCCGAAGCGTTCTGCCAGAAATTTTTTACGTTCCTTCTTTATATTCGTAAGCTTTTCCCTGACATCGCCGCAGGGCATTTCCGAAATTCTTATAAGTTCCTCTTCCGGCATCCCTTCAAACGCACACATAAACATATGCGTATATACGGAAAGATCCGTCTCTTTCTCGATAACTGCAATGCCCGCATCTGACATAGCATTATTTTTTAAAATTATATGGATATAATCTACTAAAGGCTGGTACTTTTTATCCATCTCATTCCACTCCTTTACCGTATAGTTACAGCCTCGGCCCCTGGATCACCGGCACGGCCTCAGTTCTTACCGGCACACGATATGGTTCATAGCCTATTGTGACCCTTGGTTCTCCTTCCAGACCTTCCTGTATTTCGTTTTCCAGTTTATGAAGCTCTTCTTTCGCATCCAGATATGCTTCCGAACGCTCCATAAAAGCTTCCAGCGTTCCTGTCTTATCCATCCGGATCGGGTTGATATCAAGCCGCAGTCCCCTAAAATGGTATCCGGTATTACAGATACTATTAAAAAAAGCATCCTCGCTCATATCTCCCCGGTAGTATACCGTCACATCCAGATCTGAGTCTTTCTTCCACAGGGCTTCCCTTGTCCGGCTTCCGTATACTCTCGCCACCAGTATATCAACATCTAAATCCTGCTCGTAAGCATATGCTTCCGTCACTGCCAGTACAAATTCCTCTGCCGCGGCCTTAGAATTTCCATTCAGCCCCTTTTCCGGCTCCGTGCTTTCGGAAGTACGGGACGGAAGAGGCTGATTGAAATACTCACACCGCTCTGCAAATGTCTCATAGTCTTCTACCGCTGCTACGGGTACCTGAAATTTCCGGTTCTCATTATCATAGCTGATATAGTCTGGATAATCCGAGGCCGTATCAAACAAGGCCTGCATAATATTTACATCCGGGTTATCATAGACCCCTCCATCCAGCTCTCTGTATTCCATATCATAAACGGTATAATCATAGCCTCCGTCACATACATGCATTTCTATATATACTTTTCCAAACCGGCAAACTGCCTGGTCTGGTTTCTCTTTGATAAGCCGGAGCATCTGGTTATCCAGCAGAAAGCCCGGCAGCTTCTGAAATCCAGATCTGTCCACGTAATGCGCTTCACTCTTTCCATTCCTATACAGCACCACAACATCTGACACGGACAGGGAATGCCCGGAGAACCCTTCTGGCCGTTCCAGATTAAAGACCCTGAAAATATCATCCAGCGTCATATCCTCCGGCAGTCCTTCTTTGTACAGAAGTTCATAATTATCTTTCTGTACAGTCAGCCCATTTTTCAACAGGGAATGATATCCTTCAAGCTGATAAGCAAGCAGGCTCTCATCCTCTGCAAGCTGATAGATCCCATAGCCGTCTTCCGTTCCGGCCAGAAGCTCCGCTTCCTCTTCCGGAACTCCTAAGAATCCTGATATAAGCTGCACATCATTCAGCTCCTGTACCAGTGTTTCATCCATGCCCGCAGCTTCCGCAAGATACGGCTGGAGCCCCTCGGACGCATCAGAATAAATCCGGAACACAGAAGAAAAGGCTTCTGTCATCTGTCTGCCTGTCTGGCGTTTCCTTTCTTCCTGCGGCACTTCCGCCAGCTTTTCCGCCAGCTCCTCCATAAACTTCTTATAATGAGCTGAAAAATGACGCATCCTGCTGTCTGTAATTTCAATCCCGCAGTGCTCCTGTATCAGGATAGAAATACAATCCCCTTCATACTCTCTCTGAGCCTCTGACTTCCCGTCTCCTGCTGCATGCTCTGCCAGTGCATGTCCCAGCTCATGGGTAATGGTTGACAGCCGTTCCGTATCCTGAAGCAGTTCGTTGATATGGATTTCTTTTTTCTCCGGGCTGTAATATCCCCTTAGGGAAATCGAACCAAGCGAATGGTACAATATGGGAACCTGAAGCTCCCTTCTGGAATATTTTTCAACTGCCGTACAGAGCCTGCCGTGCTGTGAAGATTCATAGCCCATGTGGAAGAGTTCCGGGTACCGCTCCGGCGGAAAGGTTGTCTGGCTGATATCAAATACTGTCCCAATCCGGAACCTCATCTCTGTCTGCCCTTTTAGCTCTCCCCTCTTATATGCTTCCTTCTGTTCTTTTGATGCATACTTTAACGGGATCCTCCCCTGCTCTGTTTCAAGCACGGTAACCGTCACAGGTACAAAGATCGACAATCCATGCTCCCTCTTTTTCACAGATACATTCTCTTTTTCCTTCCATGCCTGAAAAGACTGGACAAAGACAGCATGCGGATTCTGCGAGTAGATCAGCATCGTATTCCTCTGGCTGTACGCCGGGAACCGCGCGGCAAACCGGAGATATTCCGTAATATTTTCCGGGTTATCCTGAAAGGAAGCAAGCAGCTTCTCAAGCCTATCCCTGCTGGCCGCTTCTTTTTCCTGTCCGGCTTCCCTCCATGCCTGTTTCTGATTATCAGATGCCTCTTTCCTTTTTGCCATCGCCTTTCTCCCCCTTTCCTGCTAATAACAGTTCTGCTATCTGGTTCTGTTCTTCAATGGGTAAACTCTGTACCGGCATCAGATATTCCCGGCAGACTACTGTTCCTGCCGGGGCTTCCTGTTCCGTTCCCTGCATATAAAACAATGCTCCAAACTCATTCCATACAACAGCCTTCCCGCCGCAATGTCCAATGACTTCGTAATCTTCCTGCACTTGTCCTAAAATCATAATTACCCCTTCCTGTACCGAAATCCGGTACGCTTCTTCTAATAAAAAAGACCGCCGGTCTTTTGACTGACTGCCTTTTTCTGAATCTTTCTTTCCTCTTCGCTTTTCTGGATCCGTTTCAGGATTCTTTTTTCATTCCGTATAACTGAAAGCTCTTCCCCAAGACTCCGGAATTTTTTCTGTAAATCATGGAAGCCTGCCGGAAGCTCCTGCTCCAGCTTCTCCATCTGTTCCTGTATTTCTTCAAATGAATCATCCTGCTTGGGGATTCTTTTCAGTCTGCTTTGAAGCTCTTCGTATCTCCGGACTGTCTCATCCTCTTTCATCAGATATGTAGTGTGCCGGATGCCTTTGACCTGCTTCTCCCTCCTCTCCAGCTCCTTCTGCCTCCTAGAAAGCTCCTCTCCGGACTTAATATTATTCTTTAATATGTAGACGCATTCTTCATACATCTGTTCAATGTGCATTACGCTCTTCCTAACCTCTGCATCACTGACCGCATATGGATTTTTCCTGTCCCAGAAATGGCCTGTGCGGAAAAATATCTCTATCCTCCTGCTCTGATAGCTGGTCAGCTTTTGAGGCATCACCTGCCGGATGCCCTGGTCGTATGCCGCAAGAAGCTTCGGGCTGACCACCTGCGTCCTTTCATGCTGGATATCCTTATCTGCAATCCGTTCCTTGATCTCTTCTGTGGAATATCCGGCGTCAAGCTTATCCTCCCTTCTTGCGCCTCTCTCATATCCGGGAACATAATAAGTCACTTTTTTTCCAAACCGCATCCGGTATCCAAGGATCTTCATCTGCTCTACAAACTCTGTATAAGAATCTGACCTTGCAATCACATAATCAATATCCGCCTGAATAATTTTTTTCAAAGTAGGCTTCCCGTTCTTCTCAGCAAAATGCTCTGCATATGACTTTCCTTTTCTTTTATCCTCTTCATATTCCAGTTTTGGCAGGCCGTATTTTTCACAGACCTTATCGGTTACCGGCTGGATTTTTTTCTCCCAGTCCCCCCTCTCATATCTGTATTTATATCCATTTGTACGGCTGACCGAGTTAAAAACAATATGTCCATGCATATGCTCCTGATCTGTATGGATGGAAAACACATAATCGTAATCATCCCCCAGATATTCCTCACAGAAATCTTTCAGGACATCATATGCCTGCTCCGCTGAAGCTTCGCCCGGCGCAAAGCTGATCACAAAATGATAGCCCTGCCTTTTATCCAGCTTGTTCCATTCTTTCTTTGTATCGATCATAGTCTGATAAACTTCATCTGCCTCACTCCCGGAATTGCCGCCCACATATAACCCGCCTTCGGTTTTTTCCCGGTTCAGGATATAGTTGATACTGTTATACAGATATTTCCCGCCGGTAGAAGCCGCCGTCCCGATCTTCATAATCTTAGTAACCGCCATAGCTTTCCTCCAGCTTTCTGGTCATCTCCAAAAACTGGATATCGACAGAGTCAAGCGCCGCCAGCAGTACCTCAACATCTTTTCCCGATACATAGCTGCTGTTTGCTTTTGCCGCAACCTGGTTAATGTTGACGCCGATCTTCCGTACCTGGTACTCCACATCCTTAAGCTTTTCTGTCAGTCCCTGCTCCAAAGAACTGCCGGTGAAAATCTGCTTCCGGATAAATGCAGACATATTTTTCTTCTTATTTCTGGAATGCGTCTCTTCATCCTCCTCCGCTAATTTCTCCAGCAGTTCGTACTCTTCTCTTGTAAGCCTGATATAAAACCTTCTGTCCCGTTCCATACCTTTCCCCCTGCATCCGGCAATTTTTTATTCTTCCTGACTCCCTTCCGGATCAGATGAATTTTCCCCTGCTTCTGATTCACAGTCTAAAAATCTTTCTGCCGAAGAGGAAAGAAGCTGTGATAAAATTTCCATTTTCTCTTCGGAGATTGTGCCAATATTTTTTTCAACCACCTCCGCAATCAGCTTATTTTTTTCAGCAGTGATCTGCTTCTCCAGATCAGATTTTTTTGAGAGGAGCTGTTTTTTACGCTCCAAAATTTTCTTCTCCTTATCCTCCAGTTTCAGAATTTCCTCTTCGGTTTTCTGAAGCATCTCCTGTAAATTCATTTCCTGATACCTCCTTTTCTGATTTCACTTTTTGATTCCGGCAGCCTAAAGCCGAAGGTCTAAATCACCAACCTCAAAGGGTTCTCCTCCCAGATTCTTATCCTCCGCCGTTCTCCTGTCTGTATCCAGTTTTAGATGCTGGTACAGAAAATCCAGTCTCTTCTCCACGCTTTCCATTTTCTGTGAGAAAGCAAAATATTTAACAGCGTCCTGCACAAATTCTGTCTCATTCGAATACATATCCTTATCCCGGTTCTTCAACAAATCTATCACTGACGGCTGGAATCTGTAATGTTTTTCTACGCTCTTAGATCTCCCCACAACAATCCTCCTCTTCATTTTTATCTTTCTTCATATTCAGCGGTTCTTGAACACATTTGTATACACAAACATAATGTGTCCACACTCTGTCGTATAAACCTTATACACAAGCGTGGACACATATTTCCCTTTACTGTACACGTCTGTATACACATTTTTCTACATTATGATTACATTTGTGGCTGTATCTGCGGCCGCATTCTTTCTTGATATATACATTTGTGGCTATATTTTTTGCAGTTACCTTTTTCTGTGCATACATTTGTATGCACAATTTCTGCCAAAAACCCCGGAGGGTTTTTGCAAGATACGCATTTTGTCTGTACAAAATGCCATCTTGTTAGGGGGAAGCCTCCCCCTAAAACCCCTTGGTATGTACTCCTGTATGTATTGGCATGTATCATTTTCAGGAATGTTCATCCCCTTTCTGCATCACAGCCTGGATCCACGCATCGATGATCTCTGCACATAAGCGTTCCAATTCCTGCCTGTAATAATCCTTTCCAAAGCGGCATACCTCATCCAGCACATCCACTCTGTTTTTAAGCAGCAGTCCCAGCCCGGCATTGTCTGCTGTTTTCTTTTTCAGCTGTGCAAAAAATATTTTGTGCAGCGCTATCTCCTCTGCCCGGCTGAAAAGAAGATTCCTGTTTTTGCAGAGCGCATCCAGATAATATTTTTCATATTCATAAATAAGGCTATTTTCATCCATTCCCAGTCTCCTTTCCGTACCGAAATCCGGTACATAGTTTTCCTACTTATGAAATGAAATCAGCTGTCTGTCCTGAAATACATCCATCACAATGATTACATCCTCCTCCGGTGAAGCCTCCTCCGGAAATAAAAGCGTCAGATAAACAGAATACACATTATCGTATGCTCTAAATCTTACTTCATCCTCCAAGACTGCGCCGGAAGCAGTATAGTATCCGTTCTCCTTTACCCATCCGGCGAGTGCTTCTGATATCTGCCCTTTTGTTACGCCGAGATGTTCCAGAACACTGTCTGAAATATATAATTCCAATTCTGTTCCTTCCGGTTCCGGCTCTGTCTCCTTCCAGCTCTCTTCTTCCGCAGGCTTTTGTTTTTCCTCCGGCTCGCTTGAACTGTCATCCTGTTTTTCTACTGTCATATATTTTTCCGGCTCCTTTTTTTCTTCCCGTTCGGAATCCTTTCCGGTATAAATAATTATAACGGCGGCCAGCACCCCTGCGGCAATTATTACCAGCAGGACCGCCGCCAGTGCTTTTACATTTCTTTTCACATTTCCTTTCCTCCTTAAAATTTCAGATATGATTCCGGATCCTCCGGAACTCCGTTTACATGAAACTCAAAATGCAGATGCGCGCCTGTCGAAGCTCCGGTCGTTCCCACATAGCCGATCAGCTGGCCCTTCCTTACTGACTGCCCGGCGCCTACTGTATAGCTGGTCATGTGCTGGGATATGGTTGCAATGCCGCCTCCATGGTCAATCTTTACATAGTATCCTCTGACCGAGTTATACTGCGCTGTCTCAACAGTTCCGTCCAGTATGGCATAAATCGGCGTCCCGGATGCGGCCGCCAGGTCTACGCCTTTATGGTTTGTGCTGCCTATCCCTCCCGGGGAGGCTCTTCCTCCGAAATGGCTGCTTACATAGCTGAAGCCCGGGCACGGATGCGCATAGTCTCCTATCATTACGCTGCTCACATCTGACTGCCCCGCCTGATATTCTTCAAAGGTCATATTATCGAATTGATAGAGATTATATTTTTCCATATGGCTCTGCAGCTCTGTCACATAATGTATGTCTGTCGCCCATCCGCCTGCCCGGATTCCTGAAACAAAATTATCTGCCATGGCCGGTGTGTAGGAACCGTCGTTCGGATTCAGATAAGGAGAAATGTAACGGTAATAGGTTCCGCCAAGAAGGTTTACCGTCCGGCACCGTATGCTGTCCGTATAGCTGGCAAAGGTACTGAATCCGGCTGTGGTAACATAGCTGTCCCCGCCCGGCGTCTGTTCCCCGGTCTGCATGTTGACACTGCCGCTTACATGCGGACACCGGTGAGTCTTCATCCCAAACAAATTCTTATAATTATACGCCAGACCGGAAAGCCCCTGCCCTTCATTCCCTCCCGGCCCATATACTCCGAATCCCGACTCCTGAATGATCTGTGCAATCCCGGAAGAAACCGGAATGCCGTGCTCCGCCTGCTCCTCAAACAGCGCCTCCATCATTTCTTCCGTTATAAATTGCGGCAGGCCGTACCCGGCATGGCTGTTGTTCAGCTCTGTGACCACTGCAATCAGGGAAGCTAACAGCGAAAGTATGACAGTTCCTGCTAGCAGCGGAAGGAAAATAATCATGACAGCAGACAGGACCGCTGTCCCGGCCTGCACCAGGACGAGCGCAGCCTGTACAAAAGTTCCTGCGGCGGCGGCTGTCATATAAGCCGCCTGGCTGCTTATCGTTCCTTCCTCCATGCTTTTTTCTTTTGCACTGTCAATCCTGGACTGCATCCTGGCGCTCGACTGGCGGAGCGCCGCTTCTTTTTCTTTCAGATGCTGACGGAACTTTTCGGCTGTCCGTTTCGATGCTGTCACTGCAATCCCCGCGCCGCCTGATATGGCGGCCGCCCCGGCAGATGATGTTTTCTTTACAGACTCTTTTACAAGGCCTGAGCCTGACACTGCCGGAACTTCTGCTGTTATTCTGCTCCCGCTGTTTCTCCTCTTCCCCAGTCCCGGCATTTTTTTATATCTCTTTTTTCTGCCGGAATCTTCCAGAAATTCTTCCGCGGCATTCTCTTCTATCCTCCTCTTTGAAATTCCTTTCTGCGGGCTCCTCCTCTTCGCCGCCTCCATTCCCATGCGTATGTACATTTCTTTTCTGACGTCAGATAGGCGGTTCCACGCCCGCCGTTCCTTTTTTGTCAGATACCTTGCCGGATCTATTTCCCTGAAATCATCCTCCTCTGCATGGGTATCTGTATTCAGGCTTTCCGATACAAAGGACGCGGCCTGTCTGGAAACATGGTAAGCACTTTTGGTCTTACGGAATACCGATTCCGATGCTTTATTAATCTGCATTCCTATACTCCCTTCCGGTAACGGATTCTCCCGTCTGCATCGGTTTTTTCAAGCACTCCTTTACTGCACAGGTATTCCAGCTGCTTCTGTGCTTCTTCCAGCGATATGTCCAGCACCGTCAGCACATCCTTTGCAGTAATCGATGTAATCTCTGCCATGCTTAGGATAATCTCCTCTCCCCGATCCGATATCCTGAAATCAAATTCTTTCCTGCCCTCCCGATTGGCAGTATCTTCTTTTTTCAGGCGCACCTCTGCCCTGCCCTTCATCTTCTTTTCTGCATTTTCATGGAAGTTTGTGCTGAGCACCGGATAAAGGGTATTTTCCTTTGATATCCTGGCATCAAAGAGCACAACCTTTTTTCCCCACACCATAACGCCCTGTCCCGCTTCATCCGAAGCCAGTGCATTAAATTCTGTCTGCGACAGCTCCTGTATCTCTGCCAGTGCATTGGCATCCACGCCGCCCTGATCCAGAAAGCATTTATAAGAGCAGTTAGAAAACAGTTCCTTTAACTGGTCATTCTCCAAAGCCGCTGTCAGGTTCTGCATCGCCATCGTACAGATCCCTCCAAATTTCCGGAAGGTTGCCACCGCAGTATTCAGCTGGTCGGCAGATGTTCCCTTTTTGCTGACCACCTGTGTCTCGTCCACAATAAAGTGTGTCGCCCTCCTTACCTTCTGGTTATACTCCATCCGGGCAGAGGTGTAATGCATGATCGTGATCATCACCGCTTCCCAGTTTCCTTCCGGCACATCCTTTAGTCCGAAGCCGATCAGGCGGTTATTCATTTTTACAGTAGAGGGATGTGCAAGCATGTCGCAGGCTCCTTCTGTATACTCTTCCAGGCTGTTATAGATCGGACGTATGATTTTTTCATCGTACTCATTATTAACCGTCTTCAATTCATCCCCGATTTCTGCCCGGAGCGTCTTAAGCGTAGGCTGCTTTTTAAAATTCTTTCCGGAAAAATAATTATCAAACATCCTTCTGGCACAGCGTCCCACAACGGAACTATGTTCCTGCGTATATACAATATTACTCATGATAGCGGCCAGCAGGCTGTTCGCATATTTGACCTGCACGGCGGTAAATTTCTCTTTCACTTCCTTCCCGGCATAAAAAACTTCCTCCGAAACTTCAAATCCGTTCAGATAAATGCCGCTCTTCGGTGTCAGGTCAAAATAAGAACCGCCGTTATCCGCCACAATGCCGGAAAATTCATTCTGCGGGTCCAGGATCAGGATGTCATCATCCGCCGCAAGGAGCGTCTGTAATATTTCTGTCGCCTTAATGATCACCGACTTTCCGGAACCGGTATGCCCGATAATAATTCCATGGGGATTCATCAGAAGCTTCCGGTTGCCGATAATCAGCCTCTTTGTCGTGCGGTTCAGCCCATAGACAATACCTCCCGGCTCAATGATATCCTGCGCATAATACGGCTGAAAGGCAACAACCGAAGATGCCAGAAAGAACCTCATATAATCTACCTGCCTGCCGCCAAAAGGAAGGGCGGTCATTAAAGCTTTCAGCTGCTGGTAATCTGCCGTATCCATTACCACGCCCTCCTTGGTGCCGGCCGCCTGTACCTGTCCTACCCGTTCAGCCAGTGTCATCTCATCCTCCGCCGTTACTACGGCCAGAAAATTCATGAAGAAACCTGTTTCATCATTTTCGTTCACCTGATCCATATATCCTTCAATTTCCTCTTTTTTCCTCTGCCTTGGATAAGACGGTCCGTTTGATACCGTATTATTCCTGCTTCTCTTTTCCGCCTCATCACTGATCGCCCTCTCATTATTCATGCTTGCGGCCACCAGCTTATCCTCAATGACATCTGCCGGTAATGGCGCAAAATCCATCGTAACAAACGACGGAAATTCCAGATTGGAGAAGCTCCTGATAAGGGTATCTGAATCCAGGGAACTGCGGTACCTGCTTCCGAAAAGCACAGAAACGTATACGTTATCCAGCTCCAAAAAATTGGAATGCTGCCGGATCGTACCGGGAAGGATATCATTTTTCCAGTCCCGGGCTCCTGCACTCGGAAAGGAAATGTATTCCTCCTCCTCTTTTTTCCCCACCCGGAGCAGGGAATGCAGGCACTTAAGACGTTCCAGCCCGTCTAAGCGTATAATTCTGCTGTGCCATCCGCGGAACATATCGCTGATGGTCGTATCCAGCGCATTTAGTATGATATTTGCCTCCGATACCGTATCGGCCCTGCATGATACGACCAGATACCGCATCGTCGTTACATTGGGGTTGGAATCCGACAGCTTCTCTTTGATCCACTCATCCATCCCTCGATTGATCCCCTTATATCTGTCCTTATTCTTATCTGCCCGGACCTTTTCTAAAAACTCATCCATGCTCTGGTACTCATTGGTGACTACTAGCTTAAAATCAACGTTCATGGTCTTCAGCCATCCCATGAGCTGGTTTAAAAAATATTCCTTTGCAGAAATGTCCTTATTGATGTAATTGATTTCCTCGAAAAGATAACATCTGTCATACAGGCAGTTCTTTTTCCCCGGCGTCAGCTTCCCCATTCCGCTCTCTGACATAGTATCAATATTTAAAGCCTGTCTTACGTTTTTTGGTAACCTGCACATCGGCGCACTTCTGGCTCTTTTTGACGCAAACCGCGCTCCTGCATTAATGACTGCCATTTTTCCGTTTCCTCCTTCCCTTCTTGTACCGGATTTCGGTACGTTCCATCCGGAACGTCCTCTGGCATTCCTGCCCGTACTCCTCTGCCTCATGCAGGAGAAGCTTTGTCCCCTGCATATACCTCATTTCTTTTAGTATCTCCCATGGAGTCTGATCCTGATATTTATAGAATCCCAGTATGCAGATGGGGATCATGACCGGAATCCCCGCATAAGTGCATTCCACAATTCCAATGCCAGTGACGCGCCACAGAAAGAGTACCGTGATCCCGGCCGCAAGAAGCCCTGCCGCCGCTGTCAGGCACTGCTTCAGCGTAAACCCTCCAAATGCCTCATTTGGAAACGCCTGCTCAAAATCTTTATTGATATTTATTTTCATTCCTCCGCTCCTCCTATAATCCAAATGCCTTTGATAAAAATGAATTTGCTCCCTTTACCATAGCGGCTGTCAGGATCATAATAAACATTGCATTGATCGTCCCGGCTCCGGCCACTGTCTCAAACAAAGTGTTTACCGTATCATTGTTAAATAAGTGGAACCCTTCCTGCATCATCTTGGAAGAGATGATCAGGACAAGCTGTACGGCCACAATTTCAAAAACATACAAAAGAAATGTCCTTACAAACGCATGAAAAGTCTGCTCTGCCCGCTGTCCCCCGGCAAGCGGCGCGATTGCCAGAGGAGCTATCGCTACAAGAAGGTACAGCCTTAAAAACCGCCCGTATACCGCCAGCAATATCATAAAGGAGCAGACCAGCGACACCAGCACAAACACGATGCCGAATAACAGCGACGTGATAGAAACGGATCCGCTGAAATCCGATGCGTCCAGCTGCATATTGATCCCGGCCTTGTCCTGAAGCCCTGTACATATCAGGCTTGATATCGTAAAGAATGTTTTCATGATTCTCATCAGGTTCAAAAATATCGCGTTTACAATGACCACCTTGACCAAAGCCTCAAGGCAGAGCTCCAGGGTGATATTCGTATGGAGCGTCATGACTGCCTGGCAGAGCGCTATGATAAGAAACAGGTTCAGCATAAGCAGGCCGATAGACTGCATCCATGGATATACCGTATTTCTTATAAATTTCCACGTTTCACTCACGCCGGATGAACTGCTGTTAAATTTCTCCGGGGTCTCAGTCAGCAGGCCGCCCACAAGCTCCATGACAAAGTTCCAGATCCCCACGGCAATCCGGGAGCTGACAGGCGTTAAAAGCTCTTTTATCAACCTTGATTACCCCTTTCCTATTCCACCCATGATGATGGGTATTAACTGGGGTGTCAGGCAGGCAACCAGTCCTGCCGCAATCCGTTTGAACGCCATGGACTGCATGGTGCCATCCTGAGAGTTCAGGGCGCTGGCCCACTCAAATACGCCCCACAGCAGCAGGATCTGCCCGATGCTTGATATGATTGCCGCAATGATTTCATATACTACATTAAACGCTGTTGAAATTCCTGCCGTACTTGTTGCATTTACCGGACAGCAGATGTGAAACGCCAGCAGGAACGCAGATCCAATTATCATAAATAGAATCTGCTGAATCTTCTTTCTCTGTTCTTTTACTCCTGTTCTCATTTTATCTGTTTCCTCCAATCCTAAAAATAAACAGCACTATGAGCATAAATGCCACTGCAGCCACTGTACTCACCAAGACTGCCAGCAGCCCGGTATACGCCAGCAGATGTTCCGGCAGTACAGCCGGGAGCAGAATCCTTGCAAGCAGCATAACAGCAAATCCCAAAACAAATGCCAGCAATATAAGGACTGTTCTTCCTTTATTTTTTCTTCTCATCTCTCTTTACCTCCTGTTTTCATAGGCAGCCCTATCCGTTTCCTAAGCTCGGTCTCAAGCATCTCCTTGAACAGGGCTTTTGTTTTCTCAGAGCCGTCCGACGCATAAAAAAAGAGCGCAGTTTCATAATCCCTGTACCTGCTCTCCTTCAGATAGCTGTCTGCGGCTCTCAGCCTCTTTTTTATTTTTCTATCCTTACACTTTGATATTCCGATAGATAACATCCCTTCTATGCTTCCAGCCGCGTTGTAACAGCTCCTCAGCAGTTCCCGGTCATCCCCGGTATAGGACGCTTCCGGCCGTTTCTGTATATACTCCGGCGTTTTCCAGCGGATGCGGCTATATACCATCCAGGCGGCGCCCATTACCAGAAACAGGCCGGATATCACGGAAAGGATGATCCCCATAAGCAGGTTACTGTTCATCCAAACCCTCCTCATTAAAGCATCTTTCTACAATGCTGTTTACAGAATCCATCAGTCCGGACGCTGTAATCTCCTGTGTGAAATACCCGGTTGCGACGACTTCTCCGGCCGCCTCATCGTATGCGAACTTCACTCCAGACTGCTCATTGTTGAACTTTTCCATAGCGGTCTTAACATAGCGGTCTTTTTTCCTTTTACACCGGATATCAAAATATGCCGGACTTGCGAATACAAAGCAGTACGCCAGTCCGTTCCGTTTCATAAAAATCTGTTCTGCTGAGCCTGAATGCCTTTTCTCAACCTCTGCCCTGCCCTCATTCTTTGTCAGGTAATGATACAGCACGGATGCTGTTAATTCCTCGGAGGCCTCCCCGGCATCTTCCCTTCCTGCCGGGCTTCTCTCCGGCTCTGCCCCCCTGTTTCCATATCTGTCTTCTGCATCCGGCTTCCCTACAGAAAACAGCTGTTTCAGCAGGCGCTGCTTCTCCTGTGCCAATACCTCATTTTCAGATTTCAGGGCTTCCAGCTCCTTCTCCATCCCGTCTATCCGGCTTTCAAAAGCTTGGATGGCGGCATCATGCTCCTCCTTTATTACCATCCCGGAGTCCCCGGTACCTGCTCTGGCGGCGAGCAGTTCAGCCATATCCGGGTCAAGCAGGGCTGTTTTACTCTCATACTCCTCACGGATCCGCTCGGTCTTAAGTATTTCATTCCGGAGCTCTTCCTTTAACATGGAGACATCCATCAGAACCTGCTCTTTTCTGGCTTCTATCTGGTTCTTCATTTCCTCCAGCCTGGACCTTTCCCCTTCCAGCTTCTTAATCTCCGACCGGACCTCCTTCTCCTTTGCGCACAGAGCCGCATGCTTAGCGTCATTCTCCGACTGCCTGCTTTTCAGCTCTTCCATCTGTCTTTTCAGCGCCGTTTCTTTCCCGGAAAGCACTTCCTGCTTTTTAAGGAAATTATCTTCCCGGAGCCGGAACTCTCTTTCCCGCTCATCAAAAATCTGGTTCATGCGCTCCAGCGCCGTTTTCTGCGTCTGTAACGGTCCATCCATAATCCTTCCCATCCTTTCATATTTTTTTCTTTCCTGTCCGTCTATAAATAACCGTACCTGCGGTTACCGCCAGCGAAACAATACAGGAAATCAGATATCCGAAAATCTTCTCTGCATCCCCAGTCCTGACAGACCCCGACGCCCTGGTCTGGGCGTCAGGGTCTGTATCAGTATCAGCTGTAACCCCTTCCAGTTCTTTTACGCCGCCAGGAGGCGCGGTAACTGTGCAGACTGCTTTCTGTTCATGCTGTCCGCCGGAAGAATCCGTATAATGGTATATCACGTCATACTTCCCTTCCTCTGCCAGATTGACCTGCGATAAATCAACCGATACCTCCTCTACTGTGCTGGATGCCCTTAATCCTTCTTTCAGGTCCGGGAATTTCTCTCCCTGCACATACACAAAATCTTCCACGCCTATGATTTCAGGTTTTACAGCCGACGCCTCTTTACAGCCTTTCTGGAGAAAAAGAAATGCCCCGGTCCCGCACAGGGTACAGAGCACAATACACATAATTGTTATATACTTTTTCTTCTTCAATTTCTTTTCCCCATATCCTTTGTACCGGATTTCGGTACATCCTTTCTAAATCTTCCCGTTACGGGTTCTCCCCTGCTCCTTCCATCTGCGTCTGAAGGATGCGGCGCTTCCTACCGCAAGCACAATAGCGCCGATGGCAAAATAAACACCGTACTTATGGAGCCCGGTCTGTACAGCGGTCACAATCTTCGGCTCCTTTATCAGCCTGACCGTCTGTGACTCACTGTTGATATCCTCATGCACAGCTATAAGCTCCTTTCCGGATTCCAGCTCCTCGTTCACAATGTACAGCTTTTCAAAGACTACCAGCTCCGTGCCGTCCAGGCTCTCATCTGCTTCAAAGGTAAATTCCGCCTCTGCCGTGCCGTCCGTACTGTCTGCCGTAAATGTCACTGAAGCAGTGACCTCCTTCCCGTCTGCAAGGAACGGTTCTCCAGATGCCTTGTCCATAAGGATCCCTTCTGTTTCATAGGTCATGCCCGGAATCAGCCCATGGGACGGCATCTGATCCAGAACCGTAACCTTTCCGCCCACGGCAAGCGTCTTATTGCCGTCTGCTTTATCCACAGCCCTCGTCTCAAGCTCCGGGAAAGATACGGACTGTCCTTCGTCCTCCAGATCCTTGTGCTCTGCTACAAGCTTATCCCCGATATAAAGCTCCTCAAAAGCTGTCAGGGTCTTCCCTTTCAGCCCGGATGCATCGATTAAGAAATATACGTCTACAGTCCCGGATACTGTCTTAGGCTCTTCCTTTTCTCCGGCTTCATCCTCTGTGCCGTCTATGCTGTCTGTCTTATCCTCTGCGCCGTCTGCCTTTGCTTCCTCCTCATTTTCTGCCTTACTGCCATCCTCCGGCTCATCACCTGTTACGCTGTCCATTTCCCCTGCATACCGCTTCTGGTATTCCTCTTCTGTATATACCGCGCCGCCGAGGATATAAAGGGTCTGGGTATCTGCTTCCCCGTAATCATAGAACCCTTCCGGGGCCTCATCCAGAACTTCCATATAATCTTCCGGAATCTCAACCGGTTCTCCGTCCAGTGCATCGATGGGAAGGTACTTTCCCTCTTCGGTTTTCACATAGGTTCCGGCCGGGATATCATCCCCGGCTTCCTTTACATGGACAAACTGATCCGTAAGCACCAGCTTCCGGGTTTCCGCTTCCATATCCGGATCCTGCCCTAACACTTCCGCTTCCCCTTCTCTGGCAATGAACTCTACAGATGCCGTAACCGGCTCTCCGTCTATCTCCAATACTTCCCCTGTCTCCTTCACCATCTGTATGCCTTCCAGCCTGCATACTGCGCCGTTAGGCAGATTCTCATATGCAATCCTGTCACGGATGACTGCTCCGCCGGATGCAAGTGCATTGTGGGTAAGGGAAACCGTATCAAGCGCTGTAGTCCCTATCTTCGGAATATAGATTGTCTGTGCTTCAGCCTCTATGTCCTTATGCTCTGCCAGGACCTTACCGTCCCTGCTGACCTCCTCAAATACAACCAGCGCGCTTCCTGCCAGGCTTTCCCCGCTGTACGTAAAATGGATTTCCGCTGTCCCGCTTGGTTCTTCCGGTGTATATTCCGCTTCTGCTGTAATGATTTCCCCATGATCGTCCAGAGCCTCTTTCCCGGTCTCTTTATCCATCAATACGCCTGTGATCTTATGCTTCTTACCCGGCTCCAGATTAGAAAATGTGATCTCATCAATCGTTTCCATTTCTTTCCCGGCAGGCGCTAAGTTTGTCCCGGTATCTGCATCCCGCGCCTTTGTGCTGACCGCCGCAAAGTGGATCGTCTGATCCTCATCGTCAATATCTTCATGGGAAGCTTTCAGCTCACCGTCCTGATACAGGTATTCAAAGAATACGATATCCTTTCCTGCCAGGCCTGATGCATCAAGAGTTATCTCTGCATCCACGGAGCTGTTCTTTGCTTTTGCGGTAAATTCCTTTTTTACAGTTACCGGATTCCCGTCAGCATCCAGAAGCTTCTGGTCAGACGCCTTATCCATAACAAAGGTTTCCAGCTCGTAGGTCTCTCCCGCCTTTAATCCGGTATACTGGACTTTATCATTAACCACAGTATCTCCGCCCGCAAATACATAACGGGTTCCGGTTTCTTCATTTGATGCTGTCGTAAAGATACTGATATCAAGGTCTGTCAGGGTACCCATGTCCACGGTAAAGCCGTCCCTTGTAACCTTCAGCGTAAACTTGACCAGCTCCTTGCCCTTGTTTGCATCACAGCGCAGCTCTTCTACGATATATTCGTCATGGGGCAGCGCTCCAAGGGTATCATCCGCTTTCGTGATCTTCTTTTCCCCGTTTTCATCTACATACTGGCCGAACCACAGCCCGGACTCTGCCGTACCGCCGTTCGTGTCCTGCGTATGGGGAACCACATCTGCAGAAGAAGAATAAAAGCCGTTGGCATCCGTTGTGATCTCATGGGATTCCCCTGTGGTCTTAGAGGTAATCTTAAACTTCACATCTGCGAGGTTTCCGCTTTCTTCATCCTTTTTGGTGAACTCAAAATCGCCCCTCTTGATCTGGTTCGCGAACTCATACTCATTACCGCCCTGCAGCTTGAATAAACGTCCGGTTTCCTCCTCCACAATCTGGGCAATGTAGATCCCCTCTACCTTCTCGGCACCCTCCTCTGTGGATACAAGGTAAGACTTGTCCAGTGTATAGCCCTCCGGGGCTTTCGTTTCCTCGACTGTGATAGTGCCGAGAGGGATTGTCGTTATCCCATCTATTTTATATGTCTCGTCGGATCCAGCCACCAAATAATCATCATCTAAACTTGCCAAATATTTCCTATTTCCTGTTTCTGGATTAACGGTCTCTTTAGACTTAATTACCCACGTCCTAGTTGCATCTTCCGGCAGATCCTCAACCGTATCATAATAGCCGTCATAATACTTTACCGTAAACTCTGCACCTTCCAGCCCGGGCGCATCCCCAAGAGACGCCTGTGTACCGGTTTCCTTATCAATCTTTATCAGGTCAATAACAGCCGGGTCATTGCCGGGCGTTTCCTTTAGGTTCCCTCTATTTGTAACCGTAGTTGTCTGCCCGCCGGAAACAGTCACGCTGTAAACCGTATTATCCAGCTCATAACCTGTTGACGGTGAAAGCTCTTTTACATAATAGCTTCCATTATCAAGCTCCACCGTATTTGTTTTTCCCTGCTCATTTGTAATAAGCACTGCTTTCTGGTTCGTACAGCCGATATCGGTGTAAACCCCGTAACGTGCCCCGGCGAGGGAATAGCAGCCGTTGCCTGCCGTTATATCAGGAGACGCGCTTTCCTTCGTCAGCGCCAGATATCCTGTCGGAACCGGCTCCAGCCATCCGATGTCCTGTGTCCCGTTTCCTTTTGCAATGTACAGGTTATAATTATCCAGCTTTTTTTCATTGGCCGGATTACTCAGCCAGTCGTCAATGCATTGCGGTATACCCCGGAATATTGTATCGTAGGCGCTTCCCGATCCCTCATCATTGAATCCGTCTGTATTTCCGGTGTAATAAAAACTGCACAGTGCATGGACTATTCCATACAGGGTAGTATCATCGACGTGCACATGATCCCAGAAGCTGTCATACTCATAGCCGTATTTGCTGGTATAGATGGCCGCCTTAATACGATTATCATTCAGGGTTACAACCTGATGCTCTCCCTCTGCCGGTGACAGCGACGGTTCAAAGCACCATGCATTGAAGGTACCATTTTCATCCGACGCCTTAAAGTCCCTGGTAAACCAGCCAAAATAGCCGATCTGGCCGGTCCACGTAATATTGGCAGTCGTGACCGCCGCTCTGGCGGCCTGCTTTTCCGGCTCTTCCTTTCCTTCCGATACATAAATTGTTCCGGCATCCTTCGTCTCCATATCCCTGCCCGGTTCGCACACAGCAGGCTCAGAAGGATACTTCTCTGCCGCGTCTGCTTTCATGGCATGCCCGGATAAAAGCATAGGGATGACCAATACCGCCGCACATAAAAACGCAAGCATTCTTTTGAATGTTTTCTCCACACTCATATTTTCTTTCCTCCAATCAAAAAGGCCGGAACCTGAGCTCCAGCCATAATATATCGTTGCTGCTTCTTTTACTCCGCTGAGGACAGCGGAGGGTCACGGATATGACATATCGTCCTTTCTCTCATTCCTGCTCCTTTCCTGCTCCTTTCCTGTACCGAATTTCGGTACATTTAAAAAAATGCACGAAAAAACCTCCGGGAAAACCGTATTCCCAGAGGTTGATCTTATACTATTCAATTACTGTGCACCCAGCGCTGGTACATTTTTTCTTCTTTTCCAATTATAGCTTAACACACCGTTTTTTCATTGTCTATATACAGTTACCTCCATTTACTCCACTTTTTCAAGGCAGAATCTTATCCTCTCAATTTGACTGCGTACCGAATTTCGGTACATGAAATGTCCTTTGGATATATTCTGAAAGCATTCTTTATCTCAGTATATGGACAACTCATTTTATATGAAGCTTATATTACTGCACTGCTCCGCAGCTGCACTTATATCCTGTAGTTACTGTTTCATCCCAGGCATTCTGTACTACGCGATTTTCATAATGTCCGGTTCCTTCATGGTGGACAGTTCCCGTCTGTACCTGCTTAACACTATATCCGCCATTACAATCTACATAATGTCCTGTTGTATTTCCTGTAATGTCTGCGCCACAGGAACATATAGCACGACTACTATATACCGGTTCATCCCATGCAGCGCTGTCCTGTACCCATACCTGCTGGGTTACTGCGTCATGGTGCCTGACTGTCGTTACCGGGATATTATAATTATGGGTATGCGCCTGCTGTGCCGGTTTCGTGCCTGAACCATTCCCTGTATTCCCGGATGCAGGCTTTTCTGTTTTTGCAGGTGTGGAAGCAGTTCCCTTATCTTCTGTAGATGCCGGGGCTTCTGCCTCCTCCTTTACTTCTGATCCGTCAGATTTGCTTACTGTCTCATTCTTATCCGTCCAGACAACTTCTCCCTTATCCGCCAGATCCTTTGCCTTTTCTTCATCAACAACCGTCATATCCTTCTTCACTTCAATTTCAACTGTCTCTTTATCCTCAGCCCCGGAAGCTCCCTCTTCCTTTTCTTCCGGAACCCCTGATTCCTCCGGCTCCTTCTCTGCATCCTGATCCGTATTCTTTTCATCCGTGCCGGACTTGTCTGAAGCTTCTTCTTTGGCTTCTGTATCCTTTACCCCTTCCTCTTCTGCCTCAGGCCTTTTCTCTGTCTCTGCACGATCTGTTTCCCTGCCTGCATCATCCTTTTCATCCGGACCGGCTTCATCTGACCTGCTGTCAGCATCATTCTTCCCCGCTTCTTTAGCCTCGTTCTTTTCAGCTTCTTCTGCTTTCTTCTCAATATAATCTGCCAGCGCTTCTTTATCTGCTGTTACTGTATACGTAACTGTGTATTTTCCTGTCTTTGCCGCGTCAACCTCTTTTGCGCCGTTTTCCTTAATGCCGACTACGATATCCTCGTTATACTGGACATTATGGAGGTAGTCGATATCCTCAGCTTTCTCCATGATATAGTGATCCTCCAGCCCGGTCACTATCCCTTCCAGATCCTCTTCTGAATATTCATCTTCCTTTTCTTCCGGCTCTGCCGCGCGTGCTTCCATAGCCGTCTCCGGCGCTTCCTGCGCTTTGTTCCCGCAGCCGCACATAACCATTGATGCGGCGAGTACCGTCATTAACACTACATTTACCATTCTTCTCTTCATATCCGTTTCCTCCTACCTCAATATTTGAAATTTGTCAATATATCTCCCGATATATTTTTGA
>CAJTZE010000013.1 GCA_910584265.1 uncultured Dorea sp.
CTTAATAGTGCTATATCTGGGCGGCTATTTAATATTTCAAATTGTAATAGGTATCATAATATTTAAGCAGTTGCTAAAAAAGTATGAATAGCAAACCCGACCGATCCAGTCAACGACAAGTAAATGGGTTTCACTTCTCCCACCGTTGACAGCCCCGTTTGTCTTTGCTGTTCGGTAATCAAGGGGCAACAGCCTAAAGTGTTGCTATCTTATTCATAAGGAACAGACGCGATAGCGGCGGTGACGCAGCCAACCTCTTTGGGACATTTTGTCCCAAAGAGCCGGGTTTGGGGAGGCTCCCCAACAAGCATTTTTGACGGCCCCCGGCCAGTCAAAAATAGCAAGTGTGGCCACACTTGCACTGCTTGCCGTTTGTGAAATTATATAAATTGCGCATTTTGAGGCATGGCGCGGATTTTATACCTTTGGGACAAAATGTCCCAAAGCCGGGGCGGTACTTTTCACAGTGCCGCCCCCTTTTCATGCCTGGCGTCCCCGGCTGGGTAGGCTGGCTGATATGAAAAGAATTTTGAAAAATTCCCGCCGACCAGTCCGAAAATCATCCAGAAATGTCCCGGTTAGTAAGAGGAGGTTTTTCAAAAAAATATGTGCTTGCCGTCTCCATTTGCTTTGCTTTTCTGGTGGTATATGAGGGGGCAACGCTGGGGCCGGAAACAACCGGGGCATATTTTCTGAATAATTCCCATCAAGTCACCCCTCTTTTCCGTCCGCTTTTCTGGTGGTATATGAGAGGGCAACACCGGGGCCGGAAATGGCCGGGACGCATTTCCTACATAATCCCCATGAAGTTTGGGACATTTTGTCCCAAAGTAGGGGCAGGCCAAAGGGCGACACTGTAAAAGGTGCCGCCCTTTTCTGCTGTCAAAATTTTTGAAATGGGAGGGAGTTCATGCAAGCACAGCCAAAGTATCAAAGCGAAGTCACAACCGTTATGGGAGAGCGGACAATCACCATCAAAAATCTCACCCCTATTCTCCCCCCAACAGAACGGGAAAAACGCAAACGCGAGGTAGAGCAAAAGCTGTTTGACGTGTTCAGTAAGTACGCCGGACAGCGCGTGTAACCCATCGACATCCTTGTGATATGGGCCGCCCGAGGTATAATATAATTGTAGGTTGGCTCCCGTTTAACGGAAGGGAGCTAATTATGGATAGTAGAATAGATGCAATTTATGGACGGCAGTCGATTGACAAAAAGGACAGCATCAGCATTGAAAGTCAATTTGAATTTTGCCGTTACGAGCTAAAAGGCGGTGAGGCGAAAGAATACAAGGACAAAGGGTACTCCGGCAAAAACATTGAACGGCCCGATTTCCAGCGGCTTTTGAAAGACATCAGAACCGGGCTTATCCGGCGGGTGATTGTCTACCGTCTGGACAGGATCAGCCGCTCCATTGTGGATTTCGCAAAGCTGATGGAGCTGTTTAAGCAGTTCAACGTGGAATTTGTTTCCTACACCGAAAAATTTGATACGTCAACCCCGATGGGCCGGGCGATGCTCAATATCTGCATCGTGTTCGCCCAACTGGAACGGGAAAGCATCCAGATGCGCGTGACGGACGCCTTTTACTCCCGGTGTGCCAAGGGCTACTATATGCGGGGCCGCGCTCCATACGGTTTTGATACGGAGCCCATCGTGATGGACGGTATCAAAACAAAGCGGCTGATTGAAACCGCCGAGATGGAATACGCCGAATTGATGTACGAAATGTATGCGGAGCCTGAAACCTCCTACGGCGATATTACCCGGTATTTCACCGAGAATGAAATTCAAGTGTACGGAAAAACGCTGAAACGGGGATTTTTGGCGCAGCTCCTGCGGAACCCGGTTTACGTCCAGGCCGATATGGATATTTACGAACACTTCAAGGCCCAGGGCGCGAAAATCGAAAGCCCCCCGGAATTGTTCACGGGCGATTATAGCTGTTACTTATACCAAGGCCGGGAGGGGGAGGAAAATATTCTTGTTATCGCTCCCCACAAGGGCCGTATCCCCTCGGCGCTCTGGCTGAACGTCCAGCACAAGCTATCCCAAAACACCACGTTTCAGAATGGCCGGAAATGCCATAATACATGGCTGGCGGGGAAAATCAAGTGTGGGTGCTGCGGATATGCTTTAGCAAGCCTAAACGCCGCAAATGGGGTAACGTACATGAGGTGTAAACAGCGCATGGAAAACAAAAGCTGTCCGGGGCCCGGAACGCTGACACGGCATGAGCTGGAAAAATCAGTGTATGATGAAATGGTAAAGAAGATGCGGGAATTTCAGACGCTGAGGGGCGGCAAGGCGGAGGGGTACAATCCAAAGCTCACCGCCGCCCGCGCCAAACTCGCCAAAATCGAAGGCGAGATTGAAAAGCTGATTGACACGCTGACCGGGGCAAACCCTCTCTTGTTGCAGTACGCCAACAGCCGCATTGAAGAATTGGACACGGAACGCCAAAAGCAGTTAAAGCTGGTGGCCGACCTCACCGCTAATTCTGTTTCAAGTTCTCAGATTGAAAGCATATCGGGCTATCTGGAAAATTGGGATGAGGTTAGTTTTGACGACAAACGGCGCGTTGTGGATACGCTGATTTCCAAAATCGAGGCCACCAGCACCGAGCGCGTGATACACTGGAAAATCTAAAAATTTTTACTTCGCATTATACCATTGTCAAAGACGTTTTACTATATTCAATACAAGTTTCATGGTTATATTTTATTTTAATTTCTTATTAATTGCTTTGATCTTCCGCAGCACGCTAAAATACTGCCAAATCCACACCACCGCAAATATTAGGATAAAAATACCGCAGTACTGAATAATGCCTGACAAACTATGTTCCATCCACTGCAGAGCATAACCGATGGGCATCATTGCCGCCAAAACAAGCAGAAAATAGGTTCCTGTCTGTCTGGCGATGCTCCATTCTTCCACGTCCCATATAACCGAGCCGGACCCGCATACCAGCCCAAGCAGAGCGCAGAGTACCGTCTGCAGGATTACTGCCCTTATTTCGTTTCCCATCATCTCGGTTAATTCCGGCACACACGGTGCATAATAGCCTTTCCCCCATATGGCAGAAATAATAATTGTTATAAGGTATCCGATAGCAATACCTGTTGGAATTCCAAAAGCCCCCCGCTGCATTATATTTTTTTTCATATTATTCTTCATATTATCCACCTCATATTCCCAATACTGATTTAATCTTAGAAACATACCTTCTTGATACATAAGTGGACGTATGGTCAGACAGCTTCACATAGATTGTTCCAGTAAAGCTTAAGTCAAAATATTCCACCTTCTTCAAATTGATAATTTCCGAATTTGAAATACGGACAAAGCATCCGCCATCAAGCTGTTCCTCCAGCTCATACAGCCTGCGCCGGATAACATATTCTCCCCTTTCGGTTACGGCAAAGACTTTTCCCGAATAAGCATAAACCCGGATCAGTTCCTTTATTTCCAGCAATTCAAGCTTATCTTCCCGGATTCCCGGCAGCATCCGGGGATATTCCTCCGACAGCTTCTTTATGATCTGATTCACTTCCTCTGTCATGGCTGCCGTCAGAACAATAATTTTCGGTTCCGGATATGCCGGATCCATCTTTATTTCTACCTGCAATCCTCTACACCTCCCTTTCGGCATTATTATAAAAAAACCGTTTCCTGCTTTCAATAAAATATGCATAGCTGGTCGATTTCAGCGGTTAAGCGGATTGAAATCGTATACCAGCCTTTATTTCCCAAAACGCAAAAGAGTGTAAAGCCTTTATAAGGCCTTACACTCTGGATATTGCGGCTGCTTTATTCACTGTACTAACTCTCTGTCAACGGCGGTTTTTGGTAAAGCTTTCCCATCGCTTTTCCCTTCTACTTTTTCTTCTGCATGGATAACAGCTTATCCAGATAGATCGATTTAAACTGCTTACTTGCCATCGCCTGTTTTAACGGCGGAAGCTTCAAAATTGTGCCGAATACCGCCGCCATGGCTCTGTGGTTTGCAAATGCCTGATTATCAAAAATCAGGTTCTGCAGCGTTCCCTTTTCAATCGCCTGCAGCACAAATCTGTGGGTGCTGTTTACCGGGGTAATCACCTGTATCGGCCGCCGTTTCAGTTCAATCGCCTTTGTTGGGCAATTCCTGGCGCACACTCCGCAGCCTAAGCAGATTTCTTCGTCGATCACCGGACGTTTCTTTTTCTTTCCATCTCCGGCTGTCTTCTCTTCCTCCATGGCAATGGCAAGAATCGGGCAGATCTTCGCACATTTTCCGCAGGCAATACAGGTATCTAAGGATACCTTAGGAATATAATTGGTTGTCGCTACCGGCTGCATAGGGCTGAATTTCCTCGCCGCCTGCAGCGCCTCGCAGCAGCAGCCACAGCAGTTGCAGATAAATGCCGGATGCTCTCTGACGTTTTCCCCAATCTGAACCAGATTGCTCTCATAGGATAACTCCAGCACATCTCTTGCCTCTTCCTTGGAAATCAGCCTTGCATAACCTCCGTGCTCTGACAGGGAGCGCGCTACATTGTCAAAGGTCAGGCACACATCCCAGGGCGCGTCGATCTCGCAGGGATGGCCGGCATGATACATCTTATGACGGCAGTAGCAGGTTCCCAGTCCGATATATTCCGCCTCTTCCACAATATGTGACGCCCGCTCATAGTCCAGAATATGATTCGTCTTGTCATTGGTCAGCACAGGCTCCTGCACATACACCCTTCCAAGCCTGGTTTCTGTGGCAAAGAACAGCTCCTTTACAAAATCCTCCTCCACATTCATATACTGGTAGTAAAGCCCGCCCAGATATTTCTGGTCAATATCTCCTCTGGTCCGCATCAACGCAAATTCGATAAAGCCTGCCATCGGCGGCGGCATGACAAACTGCCGCTGTCCATGATAATTAGAATCCACCAGAAGCGCCTTCTCACAGAGATGATCCAAAAGCTTCTCTGCCTTTGCCTCCGTAGTTCCCCATATCTTCGCCGCTTTCTTTAAGGTAAAGGGGCGCACCGGAAGCAGTGCGGCCCACTTTGCCTCCTTCTCTGTATAGAGCACCTGAAGAATCTTATACAGCGTCTCGCTCGGAGGCGCCCCCTGCGTAAACCAGTTGATCCTCTCTTCCAAATTCTTATATGCGTCTTTCGTTGTCAAATGTCCCATTCTATACTTCTTCCTTGATTTTCTCAATCAGTTCTGCCGCCTTCATTGCACCCAGGTCGCCTTCGTCTCGTTTTCTTACGGAAATCGTTCCTTCCGCCGCTTCCTTTTCGCCCACAATGATCATATACGGAACCCTCTGCATACGCGCCTCGCGGATCTTATAGCCGAGCTTCTCATTCCGAAGGTCTGCTTCGCTCCGGATTCCGGCCTCCTTCAATTCATCCTGTATCTTCTGCGCATAATCAGAGAATTTCTCAGACACTGCCATAACACGCACCTGCACCGGCGCAAGCCATGTGGGGAATTTACCAGCATAATGCTCGATCAGAATACCGATAAAGCGCTCAATAGAGCCGAATGCAACCCTGTGGATCATAATCGGGCGGTGCTTCTCTCCATCTGCTCCCGTGTATTCCAGGTCAAATCTCTGCGGCATCTGGAAATCAAGCTGGATCGTGCCGCACTGCCAGGTTCTTCCAATGGAATCCTCCAGATGAAAATCAATCTTCGGTCCGTAGAAAGCGCCGTCTCCTTCATTTACCACATAATCCAGGCCAATCTCATCCAGCGCGCCGCGGAGAGCTTCTGTTGCCATCTCCCAGTCTTCATCGCTGCCCATGCTGTCCTCCGGCCTGGTTGACAGCTCCACATGATATTTGAAGCCGAATTTGTTATATACTTCGTCGATCAGCCTTACAACACCTTTGATCTCATCGCGGATCTGATCCTTTGTCATAAAAATATGCGCATCATCCTGATTGAAACAGCGCACTCGCATCAGGCCGTGAAGCTGGCCGGATTTCTCATGGCGGTGTACCAGCCCGATCTCGCCGACACGCATCGGCAGATCCTTGTAGGAACGCGGCTCTATCTTATACACCAGCATTCCGCCCGGACAGTTCATCGGCTTCACTGCAAAATCCGCATCGTCAATCACTGTTGTATACATGTTATCCTTATAGTGATCCCAGTGCCCCGAATTCTCCCACAGCTGCCTGCTCAGGATGATCGGTGTAGAAATCTCCACATAGCCCTCTCTCTGATGCAGCTTCCTCCAGTAATCCAGAAGCAGATTCTTTAGCACCATGCCCTTTGGCAGAAAGAACGGGAAGCCTGGTCCCTCGTCCATAATTGCAAAAAGTCCCAGCTCCCTGCCCAGTTTTCTGTGATCACGGAGCTTTGCTTCCTCCATCCGTTTCAGATACGCCTCTAAATCTGCGGCCTTCGGGAATGAGGTCCCATAAATTCTGGTCAGCATCTGCCTGTGCTCATCCCCTCTCCAATAAGCACCCGCCACGCTCTGAAGCTTAAACGCCTTGATCACGCTGGTGTTGGCAACATGGGGTCCGGCGCACAGGTCTGTAAAGTCACCCTGTGAGTAAAAGCTCAGTTCGGCATCCTCAGGAAGATCCTCAATCAGCTCTACCTTGTAATCCTCATTTCTCTCCTTCATGTAAGCAATCGCCTCCTCACGCCCCATCGTAGAACGCTCCAGCGGGATCGCCTGCTTTACAATATTCCTCATCTCTTTTTCCACTGCCGCCAGATGCTCTGTGGTGAATGGAAAGCTAAACTCAAAATCATAATAAAAGCCGTCCTTGATCGCCGGTCCGATCGCACACTTAGTATCCGGGTAGAGACGCTTTACCGCCTGCGCCAGAATATGAGATGTCGTATGGTGAAACGCCTCCGCACCAGCTTCATCCTGAAATGTCAAATCCTGAATCGTACCATCCTTCATACTAATTTTCATTATTCTTCTCCTTTCGCAAATAAAATAAAAAAGCACCCTGACATAAGCCTCTGCTGTCTGTCTAAGGGTGCATATACTGCACGGTTCCACCTTAATTTTTCACTCTTGATTCCAATACAAGCATCGAAATCCTGCCCATTAACGCTGGGGATACGGCAGTGCTTACTTTTCTGCAGAATATGCTCTATACATATTCACAAATGTTCTGCATTGCGGCTCGGGAATGGTCTTCATCTGCATTCTGTCATAAGGGCTTCCAGCCTTAAGTCCCTCTCTCTGGCTGACTTGGGGCAGACTACTCTTTCCGTCATTGCTTTTTATGTCTGGTGCTTTTTAAGCTATCTATTATTATAACAATCAAAAAAATAATGTCAACCTGATTCAGCAAATTAACTTATCAATACTTCCGGATTGCCGGGATTTACTGCAAATCCAGTGCGCTTAAACTATACAAACGCCGACTGTGAAACGATCGCCGAAGGCATCCGCCGTTTAGGAAGCCTCCTGAAACAGCTGTAGCTTTGCAGAGTCCGTCAGCTTATACTTATCGTATCTGCCACTGTCATTTTCTTAATCTGCCGCGCTGGTCCTATCACCGCAAAAAACACCGAACCAAACATAACCGCAAGGATCAGCAGCAGCTCCCAGACCGGCAGCTCCCAGGCGTCTCCCCATCTGGAGGTAACCAGCATCTGAAAGAGCAGCCGGTTAACCGGGAGTCCTGCCGCACACCCAATTACGGTTCCGGAAATAATATAAGCCATCGTCTCCCCGGACACCATGCGGATCAGCTGCCGCACACTCATACCAATCGCGCGCATTGCGCCGTATTCCCGCATCCGTCCGGACACACTCATCCCAATACAATTGATGATATTAAAGAATGCAATCAGAGCAATCACAGCCAGGAAACCATACAGGAACACTGCCATAGAATAGCTTGCTCCCTTCGCCTCCTGATTTCCAATCCGTTTATCCGAAAATGCAATTCCTTCCCCACAGGATTCTTCCATTATTTTCCGGATTTCCTGTACCTTCGCATCGTCAGTTCCCGGACGGAGCTGGACGTCCAGCACCGCATAATCCTTTTCTCCTGTCAATCTCCGAAATACTTCCTCCGAACAGATTAACATGCCTTTCCTGCTTCCTGTACTGCTGTCTGTCCCAGAATCATAGGGAATATCCTCCATCACTCCTGCCACATGAACCTCATACGTTCCGTTTTCTGTCAGCGCCGCAGCATTGCTTCCCATTTTCAGCGTACTGCCCTCCCGGAACACGGCGAGAATCCCCTTTCCCTCCTGCGCGTCTCTCATATTTCCATCAATCAGGGAATCCTCTGCCCACCGAAACTGCTGCTCATCATAGGAAAGCACCGTATACTCCCTTTCCGTTCCCGCTTCCTGAAGCGTAATTTCCGCACAGCTTCTTCCATACGCATGCTTTACCTGCGGATACTCCTCCAGCTTTTGAGCAAGCTCTCTTGGAATCACATTTACAACATCACTGCTGTACACATAAATATCCGGAGCCGAGGGCCTCAGCGGGTTAATCGCGTGATGCATAAAATCGATAGCGGTACTGAATGCCAGGAACAGTATAATGCTGAACGCAAAGGAACCCGCCACCAGAAAGAAATTCTTTTTGCCGCCAAAGGCATGGTGAAGCCCCAGCGCCAGCTCTACCTTAAGAAATCTGGTGTCTGCCGCCCCTTTTGCCGCCTGTATGGTTCCTGCATTTCCGGAAACCGCCGCCAGCGGAGATACCCTGGACGCCCGCTTTGCCGGTGTCCTTGCCGCCAGCAGAACCGTAATAAATCCCACTGCAGTTCCAGCCGCCAGCCCTGGGATGCTGACCCCAAACACCGGCATCCCCTCAAACAATCCCGGACTTAAAAACCGGAGCATTCCGCATAATATCCATACTACAATTGTTCCTGCAAGAATTCCTGCAGGAATCGCTGACCTGCACCAGCCAAGCGCCTCCCGCCGCACAAACCGGATTACCTGTTTTTTGTCAGCCCCAAGGCAGCGGAGCATTCCAAAAAACTCTGTCCTGCGCGCAACATTGCTGTTCATACTGGCAGCAATCATAAAAATACCCGCAGTCACCACCAGCGCCGCCAATACTGCCGCCACCAAATAAAAGTGCATCAGATAAGGATCCCGGCTCTGGAACAATAACGCAAGCACCTTTGCATTCTGCCTCACCTGACTCTGCTCCAGCCCAAGCTGCGTACAGATGTCCGTAATTGTCTTCTGGATATTACAAAAACGCCGGAATGCAACAAAATAGATTTCCTCCTGTGCCGTCGTTTCCCCGGTATTGAGCGCCTGAAATCCATCCATTGTCAGGAACATCCCAAATGCATCGTACTCCGCTGTCAGCGCCGTATTTTTTGTTATACCGGTAATCTGGTACTCCTTTCGGATTCCCTCCGGCTCCGTCAAGGTAACCTTATCCCCAACCCGGACACCCAGACGTGCCTTTACCGATTCATTGACCACCGCTCCATCTGCTGTTTCAGGAAATGTCCCTTCTATAATCTCCACATCCGGAAACAGCTCCAGCAGACTTCCGTCAAGACCGCAGATGACCGTCTCTGTGCCTTCAATCCGATATCCGTCTTCCAGATGGTAATTCAATGCTCCGTACCGGGCGGCCTGCTCTACCTCAGGACGTGCCTGTATCAATGCCCTCTGCTCCTCATTTACAAGAAATCCTGCATGCCAGCTCCCGTCGCTTTTCACAGCCTGAATGAGCTGAGAGCGCATTTCCATATCTGCCATACCGAAAATCACAGTTACCAGAAACACAGCCAGCACAATACACAGTCTGGTCATCCGGCTTTCTTTCCTGTGCTTTTTTGCCGAAATACGAACCAAATCCAGATAATGCTCCATACCCTACTCACCTCCCAGCTCGCCAAGAACCCCGTCTGCAACCTGAAACACCCGGTCTGCCTGAGAAGTTAGATTCATATTGTGGGTAATCATAAGTACCGTCTGCCGGAAATAGCGGGATGCCTTACAGAGCAGATCCATCACATCCTGGCTGCTCTGGGAGTCCAGATTTCCTGTAGGCTCGTCGGCCAAAATAAGAGCCGGCCTTGTAATCAGCGCGCGGCCGATCGCCGCCCTCTGCTGCTGACCGCCGGAGAGCTGTCCCGGCAGATGCTTTCTTCTATTTTCCAGTCCGAGCACCTCCAGAATCTCCTCTACCTTTTCTTTGTCCGGCTTTTTATAATCTAAGAGAAGCGGAAATATAATATTCTGCTCTACGTCAAGCTCCGGGATCAGATGAAAGGACTGAAAAATAAATCCGATATTCTGTCTCCGGAAAATCGTCCGCTCTGTATCTTCCATTGCAGACAAATCCCTGCCATTGATCAGAATCTTCCCCTCATCCGCCGAATCCAGTCCCCCGATACAGTTAAGGAGCGTACTTTTCCCGGAACCGGATGCTCCAACAACAGCGCCGAATTCTCCCCGCTCCATAGAAAAGGAAACCTCTTTCAGCGCATCCACCCTCGCTTCACCTGTTCCGTAAGTCTTGCTAAGATTACTTACCTTTAATAGTTCCAATTACAACACCCTTTCTTTTCATTACTGCTTACAGTAACTTTCTTTCCCTCCCCGGCAAAGCCCGGAGGATGATAGAAAAAGCGTATCATACACACCTTACAGCCGCATGAATGCCAGCTTACAGTTTATTAAGGAACGAGATCCAGAAAGCCGTTCCCTCTCCGGGGCTGCTTGTTACAGACAGCATTCCTCCCTGCCCTTCCACGATCGCCTTTGCCAGAGGAAGGCCAAGCCCGGCTCCCTGTCTGTCCTCAGAGCCTCCGCTTCGGTAAAACCGCTTGAAAATATGATGGATATCCTCCGGCGCAATTCCTCTCCCATTATCCTCTACAGTCAGACGCAGCATTGCAGGCGAGCATTTCCATGAAATCCGGATGATTCCGCCTGTATCTGTGTGATCCAGAGCGTTTTTCACAAGATTTGCCACAGCTTCTCTTGTCCAGTCCAAATCGCAGAAAATCATTTCCTCCGGATCCCCCTCCAGCAGAATCTGTTTTCCTTCCCGCCCTGCACGCTCCAAAAGCTCTCCCGCCGCCTGCGATGCAAGCTCCGATACATAATCCTTCCGTTTCTCAAAAGCAATATTCCCTGCATCCAGACGCGCCATCTTAAGCAGCGACTGAATCAGCTGTTCCATCCGCTCCAGAGACTGTACCGATTTCTGTGTAAAAGCTTTTACCGTCTCTGCCTGTCCTGACTCCTCTGACAGGATTTCCATATACATCTCCAGAGCCGCAAGGGGTGTTTTTAATTGATGTGAAATATCCGAAATCATACTCTTAAGAAAATCCTTTCCCCTGCGCTCCGCGTCGCTCCTTGCCTGCAAGGATAAAGCAAGCTGCTCCACACTCCCAAACAGATGATAGACTGCTCCTGTTTTCTCTCCCGGCAGATGCGCTTCAAATTCTCCAGCCGTATACCCGGATACAATTCTTTCTACATGCTCATAAAGTATTTCCCTCTTCTGCAGGAAAAATCCTGCCCCCGTCATCAAAACCGCGGCAAAAAGAACAGCCCCCAAAACCAGTAACATAACCAAAGGAACAGATGCCTGGCTGGCAAGAAACAGCAGATACCCTGTAGATTCTTTTGTATGCCCGATCTGCGATAACAGCTCCTCTCCTTCCTCAGTCACTTCCGTACAGCCCCATGCCGCCGCTGCCACTGACGGCGGAACATCCTCCTTAAGCAGGTAAGAAACCGCCCTCTTTTCATGCTCCACAAGCGCCTCCCGGATTCCCCTTATCTGAAGAAAACCGGTGCCTGCCAGAATCCCTGCCTGCAATATACACACAAACGCCAGAAAGCAATAAAACCTACGCGCTTCCTTCTCATATAAAAATCTCAAGCCTCTCACTCCTTCCACCGGTATCCAAAGCCCCGGACTGTCTGCAAATGCTCCGGCTGGGAGGGATCCTTTTCCAGCTTCTCCCGCAGGCGGCGTACATACACCGACAGGGTATTATCATCTACATAATTTCCCGCTCCATCCCACAGCTTATCCAATATTACTCCTCGGGTGAGAACCCTCCCGCTATTTTTTAAAAAGAGGCAGAGGAGCCTGTATTCCACTCCTGTAAGCTCCACCGGCACATCTCCTAAAGAGGCTCTCCCTTCCGTAAGATCCACCTTGATTTCTCCAGAACACAGCATTCCATCCTGACTGTCCAGACTTCTGCTGCGCCTAAGCAGAGCCCGGATACGGGAGCACAGCTCCCCCAGCTTAAAAGGCTTCGTAATATAATCATCCCCGCCGCCATCCAGCCCCCGGATAATACTGGTTTCCTCATCCGATGCCGTAAGGAAAATGATTGGAACCGGATTCCCGGACGCTCTGATACTTTCGCAAAGTGCAAATCCATTTCCGTCCGGCAGCGTCACATCCAAAAGAAGCAGAGCAAAACTATCTGCATCTGCCAACAGTTCCTCTGCTTCCCGAATCGTTCCCGCTGTTTCAATTTCAAATCCCTGCTTCCTCAAAGACCAGGTCAGCCCGTCTATCAAACTGATATCATCCTCCAGAAGCAACAGCTTCTTCATATCCACCGCCTCCATACATTCTACGAATAGTACCAGTATATCACAAAAAAGCTTTTTGTACCGCTTCCTTACTAAATTGTAAGAAACTCCGCTCTTCAAAAGGCCATCTGCTCCTCTCCCATTTTGGCACTGCACAGCCTGACCCATTAATGCCTCCTTCCACTTACAATTCTATGTTTCTCAGGACTCCGGCACATTTTTCATGGAAAGCCTGATATTTTCCTGAAAAGCATCCCATGCCTTCTCATTCTCCACAAAATACTTGGGGCAGTTCTTCCCTGTTACATCATAGTGACGGATCACGTCTGTTTCATTCAGTCCGAATTTCAAGCACAGCCATGCGCAGAGCTGCACCATAGAGCGGTACGTTTCATCCGTAAATTCCCCGGTCTCATCTGGGTGGCAGCACTCTATGGATATGGTATCGCTATTGCGGGAATTAGAGGCATAGGCTACCTCCCAGGTAGGAATGCACTGCACGATCTCACCCTCTATCCCAATCACAAAATTACTGCTGACCTGATTCTCATGGTTATCTTTCAAGCTCTCAAAATAATCCCGGTTATTCATGGCTGTCGCCCCGGGATTCGCCGTATAATGGACTACGATTCCCGTAATCTCATCCGTCTTTATCCCAGGTCTGGAATAAGGATTAATAGTTAAAAGCTGAACATCAATTTCTGGTTTTACCGGATCAATATGCGCTCCAATCCGCTCCCTGTATTTTCCCGCAAATATATCGGAGTTTACGATTTTCAGCACCCCAAACACAAGAACAGCCACAATAAGGCAGATCAATCCAATAATCACATGTTGCTGCATCTGCTCCTGGTGCCGGCGGGACTCTCTTCTTCGGTTCGTGTTTCTTCTCTGTGATTCCATACATTTCTCCTGCGTAATAGTAGAGAGCCTGTACCTCTGCACAGGCTCCTCCATGCAATATCATCATAGCATACCCTGACGGAAGTTTTATGAATATCTGCTTAGGGTTTTCTTATGGAAATATAAATTTGTATGCCGTCGCAGTTTCCCATACCTCTCCCTTTTTAAGGACAGGGCTTGGGAAATTCTCATGATGGACTGCATCCGGGAATCCCTGCGTCTCAAAGCATATGCCGTCCCTCTTCTGGTAAACTGCGCCCTGCTTTCCCTGCTCGTTATTCAGAAAATTACCGGCATAGATCTGTACACCCGGACGGTCTGTATACACCTCCATGGTAATTCCGCTTTCCGCCGCCGCCAGCTCTGCCGCCTTCCGGTATCCTGCACCGTTTACTACCCAGTTATGGTCATAACCCTTTCCAAAAATCAGCGCCTCATAATCCATATCGATATCTCTTCCCACCGGCTTTCTTTCACGGAAATCCATTGGTGTCCCTTCTACCGGGACAATCTCTCCTGTCGGAATGGAATCGCAGTCTGTTCTGGTGTATGTATCTGCATCCACCCATACCTCATGGGACAGAATATCGCCCGAATCATGGCCGTTCAGATTAAAATAGGCGTGATTTGTCATATTACAGATGGTATCCTCCAAAGACTCCGCCCGGTATGATATCCTAACCTCATTCTCAGAATTCAGTGTATAGGTCACACAGATACTCATAGCGCCGGGAAATCCCTGATCTCCATCCGGACTTTCCAGTGCAAATACCACATGGGAATCATCCTCCTCCAATACCTTCCAGAGTCTCTTATGGAAGAAATCAGGTCCGCTGTGAAGATTATTATCTCCCTGATTCCTGCATAAATGATAGGTTTTTCCATTCAATGTAAATTCTGCGCCGCCGATACGGTTCGCACTGCGCCCTACAACTGCACCGATAGACTCACCGCCTGCTTCATATCCCGCAGCCGTATCATATCCTAACAGTACGTCTCTCTTTGCACCGTCCTTTCCCGGAATACATGCTGATACCCAGGATGCACCGTAATTACTGACTGCAATCTCCACGCCGTTTCCATTCGTAAGCAGATACAGTTCCGCCTTCTCTCCATTTTTCAATACTCCAAAATCCTTCTTCATCGCTATTCTCCTCTTCTTACTATCTCAATAGTCCGCCGCCTGCACCAGACGGAACCTTCATTTCCCATATTTCTATTATAGCACAAAAACAGCGGCAAGAGAATCTCCTGCCGCCGCTGCTTTTTCATTTATCTGCTGTTACTGCCTGCTTCATCCACAGCAGCATCTAACCATCTACACTGTAATTCGGCGCCTCTTTCGTGATATGGATATCATGCGGATGGCTCTCTTTGAGCGAAGCTGCAGATATCTTGATAAACCTGCCGTTTTTCTTCAACGCTTCAATATTCTCTGCTCCGCAGTAACCCATACCGGAACGGATACCTCCAAGCAGCTGGAATACCGTATCCTCCACCGTTCCCTTATATGCAACGCGTCCTTCTACGCCTTCCGGAACCAGCTTCTTGGCATCCGACTGGAAGTAGCGGTCCTTACTGCCATTCTCCATAGCTGCAATAGAACCCATGCCTCGGTATACCTTATATTTTCTTCCCTGATACAATTCAAAGGTTCCCGGACTCTCATCACATCCGGCAAAGATACTTCCCATCATACATACATTTGCCCCTGCGGCAATCGCCTTTGTCATATCACCAGAGAACTTGATACCGCCGTCAGCGATAATCGGAATGCCATACTTGTCCGCCGCCTCATAGCAGTTCATAATTGCTGTAATCTGCGGCACTCCGATGCCTGCAACAATACGGGTGGTACAGATAGAGCCCGGTCCGATACCGACCTTCACTGCATCCACACCGGCCTTGATCAGCGCTTCTGCCGCCTCTCCGGTTGCCACATTGCCTGCGATCACTTGCAGATCAGGGAACTTTGACTTCACCATATCTACGGTGCGGATTACATTCGCCGAATGGCCGTGGGCGGAATCCATAACAACCACATCAACCTTTGCATCCACAAGCTCCTTCGCCCGTTCCAGACAATTTGCAGTAATACCGATCGCGGCTCCGCACAGCAGGCGCCCCTGACAATCCTTTGCAGAATCCGGATACTTGATCTGCTTCTCAATGTCCTTGATTGTGATGAGTCCCTTCAGATTCATATTTGCATCTACGATAGGAAGCTTCTCCTTTCTCGCCTTGGCAAGGATCATCTTCGCTTCCTCTAGTGTAATGCCTTCCCTTGCTGTAATCAGTCCTTCAGAAGTCATGGACTCTTTAATTTTCTTAGAGAAATCTTCCTCGAATTTCAAATCACGGTTCGTAATTATACCGACTAATTTACCGTTCTCTGTAACAGGAACTCCGGAAATACGGAACTTACCCATCAAATCATTAGCATCTGCCAGAGTATGCTCCGGTGAAAGATAGAACGGGTCTGTAATGACGCCATTCTCAGAACGCTTAACCTTATCTACTTCTTCTGCCTGCTCTTCAATCGGCATATTCTTATGAATGATACCGATTCCGCCCTGACGGGCCATCGCAATCGCCATACGATGTTCAGTAACCGTATCCATGCTCGCGCTCATCATTGGAATGTTCAACCGAATCTTCTTAGTCAGGTATGTGGACAAATCCACCTGATTTGGAATTACCTCTGAGTATCCGGGCACCAGCAGAACATCATCAAATGTAATTCCTTCTCCAATAATTGTTCCCATGATTAATCCTCTCTTTCTCTCTATGTATTAACAGCTATCATACAAAATCTGCCCTTCACTTGTCAACCTCTTTTTATTATTTTCTGATAACTTTTCTCGGCGCCTGCATCCAGATCCCCTCCACCATACGCTCGTCCGGCTCAAAGAGCACCTTCTTTTTCACACCTGACTCAACAAAAACCATCTCATAAACATCTGCATCTCCAAATCCGCCTGTGAAATCATACACTCTTGCATCACCAAAGGAATTCAGCTGCGAATTCCCGGAAGGCGCAAGCAGCTCCATATCCTTTATATTCGCCGCAAATACATTCTTGCGCCGCTCTTTGTGCATAATTTTGTCAATATCAATATCTCCATTAATATACTGATACTCATACTCCACATCCAGCGAACGGAATATAAATATATCCAATCCTATCATCAGAAAAATCAAAAAAATACCAAATGGTATCACAAACAAAGAAAAAACCGCAATCACTGTCAGCGCTGCCATCAGGCACTTGATCATGATATCCTTCCCTGTAGTTTTCTTCCTTACCAGCTTCTCCGCATAAAAATCTCCCATATATAAATCCTCCTTAAGTTATTTTATGGTCATTTCTATAATGCCTCAGCATCTTTTATTCATTTTAACACTTATAACACAAAAAGAGAACTCCCAATCTGAGAGTTCTCTGAAATATAACAATATATCTTACATCATGCCCATTCCGCCTGGTGCCCCAGCCATTCCCGCCGGTGCATCCTCTTTGATGTTAGCAACAACGGATTCTGTAGTAAGCAGGGTAGATGCTACGCTTGTAGCATTCTGCAGCGCGCTTCTCGTAACCTTAGCCGGATCAAGGATACCTTCCTTCACCATATCTACATACTCTTCCTTGATAGCGTCAAAGCCGATTCCTGCATCTTTTTCTTTTACCTTATTGATGATGACTGCGCCTTCCAATCCTGCATTGGCAGCAATGTGATACAGCGGAGACTCCAGCGCCTTCAGAATGATGTTCGCGCCTGTCTTCTCGTCGCCCTCTAAGGTTTCGGCAATCTCAGCAACCTTCTTAGAAGCATGGATATAAGCAGAACCGCCGCCTGCGATAATTCCCTCTTCTACTGCCGCTCTTGTAGCAGCAAGCGCATCCTCCATACGGAGCTTTGCTTCCTTCATCTCTGTCTCGGTTGCAGCTCCGACACGGATTACTGCTACGCCGCCTGCAAGCTTTGCAAGTCTCTCCTGAAGCTTCTCTTTGTCAAACTCAGAAGTAGTCTCCTCAATCTGCTTTCTGATCTGAGCAATACGAGCATCAATATCAGCCTTCTCGCCCATACCGTCAACGATCACGGTATTCTCCTTCTCAACCTTAACGGATTTTGCACGGCCGAGCTGCTCGATCGCAGCGTCTCTTAAGTCTAATCCAAGTTCCTCAGAGATTACTTCGCCGCCTGTCAGGATTGCGATATCCTTCAGCATATCCTTTCTTCTGTCGCCGTATCCCGGAGCCTTAACAGCAACTACATTAAAGGTTCCACGCAACTTATTCACGATCAGTGTGGTAAGCGCTTCTCCCTCGATATCCTCGGCAATGATCAGAAGCCTTGCACCGGACTGTACAATCTGCTCTAACAGCGGCAGGATATCCTGAATGTTTGTAATCTTCTTATCTGTGATCAGGATATACGGGTCATCCAAAACAGCAACCATCTTCTCCATATCATTTGCCATATATGCAGAAATATATCCACGGTCAAACTGCATACCCTCTACCAGATCCAGCTCTGTATGCATGGTCTTGGATTCCTCAATCGTGATAACGCCGTCATTGGAAACCTTCTCCATAGCGTCGGCAACCATCTCGCCTACAAACTCGTCGCCGGAAGAAACTGCAGCAACTCTTGAAATCTGCTGTTTATCCTTTACCTTGCTTGACATTGCCTCGATTGCCTCTACCGCGGCATTCGTTGCCTTCTTCATGCCCTTGCGCAGGATGATCGGATTGGCTCCTGCTGCCAGATTCTTCATTCCTTCATTCACCATTGCCTGTGCAAGTACGGTAGCTGTTGTAGTTCCGTCTCCGGCAACATCGTTAGTCTTAGAAGCAACCTCGCGGATCAGCTGGGCGCCCATGTTCTCGAACGCATCCTCAAGCTCTATTTCCTTCGCAATGGTAACACCATCATTGGTAATCAGTGGTGTACCGAACGACTTATCAAGGACTACGTTGCGTCCCTTAGGTCCAAGTGTTACCCTTACTGTATCCGCCAGCTGGTTCACGCCTGCTTCTAAGGCTGTTCTGGCGTCATCTCCAAATTTAATTTCCTTTGCCATGACTAAATCTCCTCCTTATTCTACAATCTCTTGCCCTGTGGTTTCTTACTCTACAACTGCAAGAATATCACTCTGCTTTACAATAATATAGGTTTCATCATCCAATTCTACATCTGTTCCTGAATACTTAGAATAGATAACGGTCTGACCAGCCTTCACAAACATCTCAACTTCCTTGCCGTCCACCATTCCGCCAGGTCCAACAGCAATAATCTCTGCCTGCTGCGGCTTCTCCTTGGACTGTCCCGGTAATACAATACCTGACTTTGTAGTCTCTTCTGCAGCTAACTGTTTCAATACTACTCTGTCTCCTAATGGTACTAATTTCATTGTATATTCCTCCTTCTCAATTATAATCTTAATTCTGTTAGCACTCACAAAAAGAGAGTGCTAAACGTTCTAGATATAAAATAGCACTCTCTGTTTGTTTTGTCAACACACTTTATTTTAGTTTAGACTATTTTTATAAAATCCATTCTCAATCTGAAAGACCAGCATATTTCCCAGCTTATCAAGATAACGTTCCCTGATGATCCCTTTACATTCCGCAGATTTATCTCCATCCATGATCTTACACCCATAAACTGCGTCCAGAGAAATGATATCTACCTCTTCCCCTCTGAGTAATAATTCTATGCATTCTCTGTCTTCATCATACCCGATTACCTTGCAATAATGAATCCGGTCTTCAAATTCACCATCCTCCAGTATCATCTGTTCCATCCACAGCTCTACCGGACAGCCCTCATACATAAAAGCACCCCTTTCCGCGAAAATACTGCCGTCATGTACGGCCTGCGGCCCTTTATAAGGCAGGAGCCAGCTGTACATAATAGAAATTTTGAGGTATCAGTCCCCCGATACCTCATCCTCTGGTAAAACTCATATTACGTATCCCGTTCTGCCCTTATTTTCTCAAGCTCTTCAAATACATGGTCATTCACAACCTTAATGTAAGTTCCCTTCATACCGGAGGAACGGGATTCAATCACTCCCGCACTCTCAAACTTGCGCAGCGCATTCACGATCACGGAGCGGGTAATACCGACTCTGTCCGCAATCTTGCTTGCCACAAGAATACCCTCCAGTCCATTCAGCTCGTCAAAGATATGTAAGATTGCCTCAAGCTCGGAAAAAGACAAGGTGCTGACTGCCGACTGGACAATATGCCTTTTCCTGTCTTCCTCAGCGTTCTCCTCATTTACCGACCGGAGCATCTCCAATCCTACAACAGTCGTGCCGTACTCGCTTAAGATGATGTCGTCAATCTCATATTCCGAATCCTGCTTGTAAATAAACAGCGTACCAAGCCTTCCTCCTGCAATCTCAATGGGTGTAACAATTGCCTGATACTCCTTTGATACGGTTCCTGAAAACCCCAGAGTCTCCAGATTCACATTCTCTTTTGTAGAAAGAATGCCTAAGAGCCTCTCATTTAACAGCTCGTCAATAAACATGCCGACCTCGCCGTTCAAAAGCTCTGTGATCACTCCTACGCCTTCGCAGCGGCTTACTCCAAGAACCTTTCCCTTCTTACTGATAACTAGTGCGTTAGAATCCAAAATGTCCGTCAGCACACTACAGATATCATTGAACACAACCTTACTCGAGCCATTGTTATGCAATAATTTATTGATTTTTCTTGTTTTATCCAACAATTGTACGCTCATTCTTTTCTCACCGTCCTTTGTGGGATATATTATCACACAATTTCGACAATATCAACCATTAATGTTGCAAATTATAAAACTTTCTGTCTTTTTATTTCGTTTCCACATAACCGCACTGCTCATCGCCGCATACCAGCTTATTTCCTTTTTCCAGCATAAAACCGCCGCACTTCGGACATTTCTTCTCCGAAGGCTTCTGCCATGACATAAAATCACATTCAGGACTGTTTTCACAGCCATAATACCTTCTCCCTTTTTTGGTCTTCCGGAATACAATTTCTTTTCCGCACTTCGGACAGGCTACGCCCGCCTTCTCCAGATATGGCTTGGTATTCTTGCACTCTGGAAATCCCGGGCAGGCAAGGAACTTACCGTGGGGCCCGTACTTCACAACCATATTACGGCCGCATTCCTCACACAAAACATCCGTAACCTCATCTTCAATCTTCACCCGTTCCAGCTCCTGCTCGGCTGTCTTTACCGCCTCATCCAAATCCGGGTAAAAATTCTCAATAACCGATTTCCACTCTACCTTTCCTTCTGCAATATAGTCCAGCAGGCCTTCCATATTCGCTGTAAAGTTCACATCCACAATTGCCGGAAAAGACTCCTTCATAATATGATTTACCACTTCACCGATTTCCGTCATGTAAAGATTCCTGTTCTCCTTTGCCACATAACGTCTGGCAATAATCGTAGAAATCGTCGGTGCATAGGTGCTGGGACGGCCGATTCCCAGTTCTTCTAATTTTTTCACCAATGACGCCTCCGTATAGTGTGCCGGAGGCTGTGTAAAATGCTGCTTCTGTTCAAAATGGCCGCCAGAAAGCCTGGAACCCTTTTCCAGCGACTTCAAAAGTACATTATTTTCCGGCTTCTCCTCCCCGGACTCTGTATATACGGTACGGAACCCCTCAAACACTACTTTAGAGGCCGCCACCGTAAACCGGTATTTGCCGGCCCCGATTTTGACTGAGGTAGTCTCATACTTTGCCGGCTTCATCCTGCTGGCTGTAAAACGTTTCCAGATCAGCTGATACAGCCGGAACTGGTCTCTGGTAAGCGATTCCTTCATCATCGCTGGTGTCCTGTTTATATCCGTAGGACGGATCGCCTCATGGGCATCCTGGATCTTCTTATCTTCTTTCTTCACACCGTTCCCGGAAGAGACAAATTCTGCCCCGTAATTCTCTGCAATATATGCTTTGGCCTGTGCATCCGCCTCCTCTGAGATTCTGGTAGAATCCGTACGCAGATAACTGATCAGACCCACTGTTCCATTCCCTTTTATCGTAATTCCTTCATAGAGCTGCTGTGCAATCCGCATGGTTTTCTGGGTAGCAAAATTCAGCACATTGGAAGCCTCCTGCTGCAGGGTACTGGTCGTAAACGGCACCGGCGCCTTTTTATACCGTTCCCCCTTCTTAATGTCCTCCACCACATACTCTGCCGCTTGAAGCTCTGTTATCACCTGCTCAACCTCAGCCGCTGACCGGAGCGTCAGCTTCTCCTCCGCCGTTCCGTAGAACTTCGCCGCCAAAGGCTTTTTCTCGCCGGCAACCTCCAGATATGCATCCAGACTCCAATATTCCTCCGGAATAAATGCATTAATTTCTTCTTCCCGGTCTGCAATGATCCGCAGTGCTACAGACTGAACCCGTCCTGCACTCAAGCCTCGTTTCACCTTTACCCAGAGAAGCGGGCTGATCCGGTAGCCCACCACTCTGTCAAGAGCCCTGCGGGCCTGCTGTGCATCCACTAGATTCATATCAATCTCACGGGCATTCTTAATAGATGCCTTTACTGCATTCTTCGTAATCTCATTAAATGTAATGCGGTAAGTTTTCTTATCCTCCAGCTTCAAGGCCTTCCCCAGATGCCATGAAATAGCCTCCCCCTCACGGTCCGGGTCAGTTGCCAGATAAATCTTGTCTGCCTTCTTTACCTCCTTGCGAAGCTCCGCCAGAATCTCCCCCTTTCCCCGAATGGTAATATACTTCGGTTCATAATCATGCTCTACATCGATTCCGAGCTGGCTCTTCGGCAGGTCTCTTACATGACCATTTGAAGCCATAACCGTATAGCTGCTTCCTAAAAATTTCTTTATCGTCTTTACTTTAGTAGGTGACTCTACGATTACCAGATAATGCGCCATCTTCATACTCCTTTTAATTTTGCAGAGCATCAGACAGAATCAGGACGCTTTCTCATGCTCTCACAAAATAATTTTTTGATAATTCTTTCATAAATCCTTTCATTTCCAAAGACACCAGAATCCGCATAAGCTCTGCCGCCGGAAGCCCCGTTTCAGAAAGCAGCGTATTCAGGCTTTTTGGAAACAAACCAATGGAATCATACACCAATTTTTCTGTTCTTTCAAGCTTTTTCGCATTTTTCCTATGATTCCTATGATTCTGAATATTTTCACCGCTGGAAAATGCGTACTCTAGTCCCATTTCTTCCACCAGTGCTTCCGGAGATACCAAGATACCCGCTCCCTGTCTGATCAGCTCATGACAGCCCCTGCTCAAACTGCTGGTAACCGGTCCCGGAAGAGCATAAATATCCTTTCCCTGTTCCAGCGCCATGTCTGCCGTGATCAGAGAGCCGCTTCTCTCTCCGGCCTCGATAACCAGCACCACATCCGACAGGCCGCTGATAATGCGGTTTCTCGCTGGAAAATACTCCCGCAGGGGCGGAGTCCCCACCGGCTGTTCTGACAGAATGCCGCCGTGAAGCGGAAGATCCATATACAATCCTCTGTTCTCCTTCGGATAGCATACATCAATTCCGCTGCCAAGCACGCCGAATGAACTGCCTCCGGCCTGGATCGCCGCTCTCTGCGCCGCCCCGTCAATGCCGTTTGCCATACCGCTGATAATCTGTACACCAGCAGACGCAAGCGCTTCCGCAAAGGCGATAGCCATCTTCTCACCATAGGGAGTACATTTCCTGGCGCCCACCACCGCTGCCGCCGGCCTGTCTTCTTCCGGAAGCTCTCCCTTAAAATAAAGCGCATAGGGCATTCCGGTATAGTCCCGAAGGCGTTTGGGGTATTCCTCCATAAAGTAAGGAATAAAGCGGATTCCTTTATCCATAGCATCCTCAAACTGCCTGTTCACATCCTGATTTCTCGCAGCCTGACGGATAATCTGGATATCCTTCTCTGTTAATCCTTTGATCTTGTAAAAATGCTTTTCTTCTATATTATATAGCTTTTTATATATTTCTTTCCCGCTTCCGTAAGTTTCTCTCAAAAGTTTTTTCTTTTTATCAGAAATCGGGCGGATTCCCGCAAACCACCATTCATATCTTAACATTTCTATATATCAGCGCCTCCTGTAAATGTTCCATGCGGATCTGTTCCTCTCCCTCCAGATCTGCAATTGTCCTTGCCGTTTTCAACACCTTATGATATGTCCTTGCAGTCAGATTCAGACGCTCAAACGCCTGTCTCATCATCCGCTCCTCCTGCCTGCCAAGCTCACAGTATTTTTCAACCTGTGTCCCCCCAAGCTCTGAATTGAACAAGACGTTCTTCCCTTTATATCTCTCAATCTGACGCTCTCTTGCCTGCTCTATCCTCTTACGGATCGTCTCTGACCTCTCTTCCCGGCCGCTGCCGCTCAAATCTTCATACCGGACACTCGAAACCTCCACACAGATATCCATCCTCCCTAAAAAAGGCTGGCTGATCTTCCCCTGATACTGCTGAATCTGAAAGGGTGTGCACCGGCATCTGTTATAATCTGGAAAATAACCGCAGGGGCAGGGATTCATCGCCGCAACCAGCATCACATCCGCCGGATATTCATAGGTTCCCCTGTTTCTTGTAATCCGCACGGTTCTCTCCTCCAGAGGCTGCCTCAGAACCTCGGTCACGGCTCTCTGAAATTCCGCCAGCTCATCCAGAAACAAGACCCCGCCGCTGGCAAGGGAAATCTCCCCGGGCTTCGGCCACAGGCCTCCGCCAAGCAGCGCTGTCTTTGTAACCGTCTGATGAACCTCACGGAACGGCCTTCTGGTAATCAACGGATGATCCTGGCTCAGCATTCCGGCAACACTGTATACTTTTGTAATCTGAAAGCTCTCTTCTCTCGTCATAGAAGGAAGAATGGAAGGGATTCTTCTGGCAATCATGGACTTTCCACAGCCCGGAGGTCCTACCATCAGCAAATTATGATGCCCTGCCACAGCCACCTCAGCCGCGCGCTTTACCGCCTGCTGGCCCTTGATATCGGCAAAGTCCTCCTGCCGTCCTTCTTGGAGAGCCGCATCCTCCCTCTTCCATTTCTGCACACTGCCGATACTTCCATCTTCCCTCAGCTTCCTGCAGAGCATTTCCAGATTCTCCGCCCCCAATACCGGAAGGCCTTCCACCAATCTGGCTTCCGCCTCATTGGCCGCCGGCACGATCAGGCAGGCCGCCCCTTCCTTTTTCGCCGCATCGGCAATAGGAAGAATACCATGGATTCCGCGTATGCTTCCGTCCAGCCCAAGCTCTCCCGCCGCCAGAACTCCTCTCAGCCTTCCTCCATCCAGCTCTCCCATGGCTGTCAGGATAGACAGCGCAACCGGAAGATCGTAGGAGGCTCCACGTTTGCGTACATTTCCCGGAGACAGATTAATTACAATTTTTTTCGCCGGCATGAGAAACCCAGAATTATGTATCGCCGTCCGCACACGCTCCCCGGCTTCCCTGACCTCTGCCGAAAGATATCCTACCATATGAAATACCGGAAGCCCGTTATTCACATCTGCTTCCACCTGTACCGGAATCACCTCCATCCCTTGCAGGGCCGCTGACATGATCCTGCTAAAACTCATTGCATCACTCCTTTTTTGTTCTTTTTTCTTCACTCACTGTATCTTCTAAGGAATCACAGGCTGAACCGCCCGAATATAGAAATATATGATAATTCCCGATATGGCAGCTTCTCTATACGTTATGACTACCATACTCTATAATGTATCACACTTACGTTAACTCGTCAATATATTTTTATGGAAAAGCACAAATCAGACACTTTTTTCATAAACTGTAATTAAATACGCTCAGAGGTGCTTCCCTTGAAATCCTTTCCTTCACCACTTACTGCCGCCGAAGAACAACATTATCTGCAAAAATATACGGAAGGAGATCTAGAAGCAAAGCACATCCTAATCGAGCACAACCTCCGGCTGGTAGCCCATATTGTTAAAAAATATCAGTCTATGGATGAGGATGCAGAAGACCTTCTTTCCATCGGCACCATCGGATTGATCAAATCCGTGGTTACCTTCAATCCGGATAAATGCGTACGCCTCGGAACATACGCCGCCCGGTGTATCGAAAATGAGATTCTTATGCATTTACGCGCAAAAAAGAAAACTTCCCGTGACATTTCCCTCTACGAGCCTATCGGCACTGACAGAGAGGGAAATGAAATCCAGATTTTTGACATTATTGAAACGGATATGGATGATGCCCACCAGAAGGTTACCCTAAAGGACGATATACGGCTTCTGTATTCTAAGCTGGAATCCATCCTATCCCCCAGGGAACGGGTAGTATTAAAAATGCGCTACGGCCTGTATAATGAGGAAGAGTATACCCAGCGCGAAATTGCCGAGCAGTTAGGAATTTCCAGATCCTATGTATCCCGGATTGAAAAAAGCGCAATTGAAAAGCTGCGGCCCTATTTCTAGGACTGCAGCCTTTTGATTCCAGCTTCTATTTTTCTTAACAATGCACCTGCGCCGCCTGCTCTTCCTTCTTCCGCAGAATATCATAAACATCCGCATTGCCGCCCTCAAACTCCACATACAAAACCTGCTTCGGATGAGGAGCGCTCTCCATAGCATTTCCCTCCTCGTCCATAATCCGTTTTACAGTTACGGAAACGTTCTCTCCACCCGGTTTCATGATCTCAATCTCTTCCCCTGCTGAAAACTTATTCCGCTGTTCAATACGGCACATGCCGTCCTTCACTTCCCCAACAATGCCAAGATAAATGTATTCTCTCACATAAGTATTGCTGTCATAAATCTGCGTATTCTCATCCGGCCTTCCAAAATAAAATCCCGTGGTAAACTGCCGGTAGGTACAATTGCTGATCTGATCCAGATACCAGGGCATATTTTTCTGATAAAGTTCCGGGCTCTGAGCATAATCATCCAGTGCCTTCCGGTAGGTTCTGGCGGCTGACGCCACATAGAGGGCTGTCTTCATCCTTCCCTCAATCTTTAAGCTGTCTACCCCTGCCTCAACCAGCTCCGGGATATGTCCGATCATACACAAATCCTTGGAATTGAAAATAAATGTGCCTCTCTCATTCTCATAGACAGGCATATATTCTCCCGGTCTCGTCTCCTCTACTACCGCATACTTCCAGCGGCAAGGATGCGTACACGCTCCCTGATTGGCATCTCTCCCGGTAAAATAATTGCTCAGAAGGCACCTTCCAGAATAGGAAATACACATCGCTCCATGGATAAAGCTTTCAATCTCCATCTCTTCCGGAATATTATCCCGGATCTCTCGAATCTCCTGAAGGGAAAGCTCCCTTGCAGTAACTACACGCTTTGCACCCTGCTTCCACCAGAATTGATAAGCCGCGTAATTGGTATTATTCGCCTGCGTACTGATGTGGCGCTCAATCTCAGGACAGATTTCCTTTGCCATCTCAAAAATACCCGGATCTGCAATGATCAAAGCATCCGGTTCCAATCCCTTAAGCTCTTTCAAGTACTCACGGACTCCCATAAGATCCCGGTTATGCGCCAGAATATTCACCGTCACATATACCTTCACTCCATGGCCATGTGCAAACGCAATTCCCTCCTGCATATCCTCATGGGAAAAATTCTTCGCCTTTGCCCTGAGTCCAAAAGCCTCTCCGCCGATGTATACCGCATCCGCGCCAAAAATAACCGCTGTTTTCAATACTTCCAGGCTGCTAGCTGGAATTAAAAGTTCTGGATGTCCCGCCATCTTTTCTCCTTTTCTGTCCGTACGCCAAGCGTCCCCTGCCGCTTTACGCTAAGTGCAACCCCGTCTCCTACGGGAAGAATCGTTGTCTCCAAGTCCTCCCGGTGCTTTAGTTCAAATAAATATTCCCTCATACGGCTGTGTATCGTCCGGTTTCTGCGTTCCACGGCAAATCGGGAATTAATCAAATCTCCATCCTGAAGTACATTGTCGGAAACCAAAAGCCCGCCCGCATCAAGCAGCCTCATAACCTCCGGCAGATAATGAATATACTGCCCCTTTGCCGCATCCATAAATATAAAGTCATAGAGCCCTTCAAGCCCCTTCATAATCTCCAGCGCATCGCCCTCTATGAGCGTGATGTCTGATTCCTTCCCTGCCCGGGCAAAATTCGCCCGGGCAATCGGGATTCTTTTTTCATAATTCTCTATGGTCGTGATCTTGCTCCCCTCCGGTGCATATGCCGCCATCACCAGAGCAGAGTATCCTACAGCCGTTCCCACTTCCAGTATCCGCATGGGCCGTTTCACTGTCAAAAGCACCTTGAGAAGGCTCTTCGTCTCTGTGCGGATAATCGGCACAAAAGACTCCAGCGCCTCCCTTTCGATCTCTTCTAACAGCGGCTCCTCCGGCAACTCCATGGAATTGATAAACGTGACCATTCTCTCATCTACAATCATCTCTATACATCCATAATAATCGGAAGGATCATCGGCCTTCTCTTGGTCCGCTTCCAGATAAATTCATTCATGGTATCCCGGACAACCAGCTTAATCTTGCTCCAGTCCGCATTTCTCTGATGATTCAAGCATCCATGCACTGCATCCTCCAGCGCATGTCTTGCGTCCTCCATAAGCCCCTCTGATTCTCTTACATATACAAATCCTCTGGATACAATATCCGGTCCAGCAAGAAGCTGATTACTTCCCCTTTCCAGCGTCATCACCACGATCAGAATACCGTCCTCTGCAAGATGCTGGCGGTCGCGGAGCACAATATTCCCCACGTCGCCCACGCCAAGACCGTCAACTAATACCTCTCCGGTATGCACCTTATCTACTACCTTCGCCTCTTTGTCATCCAGCTCCAGCACATCACCGGACGAGAGCATGAAAATATGATCCTTTGGAATCCCAAGGTTCTGGGCCAGCGTCGCATTCGCCTTCCTGTGGCGGTACTCACCGTGGACCGGCACCGCATACTTCGGCTTCACCAGAGAATAAATAAGCTTCAATTCTTCCTGACAGGCATGTCCTGACACATGGGCGTCCTGGAAGATTACATTTGCACCCTTTTCGGACAATTCATTGATTACCCTTGATACAGACTTCTCATTGCCCGGAATCGGATTCGAGCTGAATATCACCGTATCATTGGGCATGATCGAAACCTTCCTGTGGATATCCGCCGCCATCCTGGACAGCGCCGCCATAGACTCTCCCTGGCTTCCCGTTGTGATCAGCACAGTCTTCTCCGGCGGATAATTCCTAAGCTGGTCAATCTCTACCAGAGTCTTATCCGGTACCTGCAAATATCCAAGCTCCTGTGCCGTAGAGATAATATTTACCATGCTCCGGCCTTCCACAACTACTTTTCTTCCATACTTATATGCTGAATTAATAATCTGCTGAACCCGGTCCACATTCGACGCAAATGTGGCAATAATAATTCGGGTATTCTTATATTCCGCAAATAAATGGTCAAAGGTATATCCAACAGTCCGCTCCGACTGGGTAAACCCTTTCCGCTCTGCATTTGTACTGTCAGAAAGGAGCGCTAATACCCCCTTCTTTCCAATCTCGGCAAACCGTTGTAAATCGATTGCATCGCCGAATACCGGCGTGTAGTCCACCTTAAAATCTCCCGTGTGTATCACTACGCCTGCCGGCGAATAAATGGCAAGTGCAGATGCATCCTGAATACTGTGGTTCGTCTTAATAAATTCAATCCGAAACTTTCCAAGCATAATAGACTGCCCATGCCGTACTACCTTTCTTCTGGTCGAGCGCAGGAGATTGTGCTCTGCAAGCTTCTTCTCAATAATGCCCATCGTAAGCTTCGTCCCGTAAATCGGAAGATTCATCTCCTTCAGTACATAGGACAATGCCCCGATATGATCCTCGTGTCCATGGGTGATCACAAATCCCTTCACCTTCTGAATATTATCCTTCAGGTAAGTAATGTCCGGGATTACCAAATCAATTCCCAGCATATCATCCTCCGGGAATGCCAGACCGCAGTCCACAACAACAATACTGTCTTCGTACTCAAAGGCAGTAATATTCATTCCGATCTTTTCCAGGCCTCCCAGCGGAATGATACGCAGTTTTCCATTGTTTCCTTTCTTCAAACCTTCACCTCCATGTGTTATTCGATCCGTTCTCTCTTATCTTTTCAGACATTCCACGCATAATCAGACAAAAAACCTTCTAAAAAACCTGCTTCCATACAGCATTCCAAGGCGCACGAATGCCTCCGTCAAACAGGCTCCTTTCCACTGATCCTGTGTGAAATCTCCTTTGTGCAGACGGCCGCTACAGCTCTATATCCACATCCTCCAGCAGCTCGTCAAATATCTTAAATACAGCATGAAGCTCTACATCGTCCTCCACGAACTCATAGATGCTGTCTGTATTGTCTGCCCCAGCCTTGTCCTTGAGTATCATACATTCTGCATCTCCAAACTCAGAATCCGTCACCAGAATGTAGGATACTCCGTTCACCTTTGTCTGCTCCAGCACATAAAATTCCAATTCCTCGCCGGTCTCATCAGACATCATTCTAATCTTTTCCATCTATAGGCACCTCTAACGTTTTGAATCCAGATATCCCTGCAAAATAAAAACCGCGGCAATCTTATCGATATACTGCTTACGGTTTTCTCGTCTTACTTTATTCTCAATCAAAGTCCGTTCTGCTTCTACCGTAGTAAGACGCTCATCCCACATGACAACCTCAAGTCCTGTACGGCGTCTTAGCATCTCACCAAACTCCAGAGCCTTCCCGGCTCTTTCTCCAATATCGTTATTCAAATGCTTCGGGAGTCCAAGAACAATACATGCCACCTCGTATTCACGGATCATCTCTTCAATACGGGCACAGGTCTTCCGAAGCTTATTCTCATCTTTTCTCCAAATCGTCTCTACAGCCTGGGCGGTAATTCCCAGCGGGTCGCTTAGTGCAACGCCGACCGTCTTAGAGCCATAGTCAAGCCCCATAATCCTCATATTCTATTCTTCCCATCCCTGATACTCAATATACGCCTTGAGCATCTCTTCTACCAGCTCGTCCCGCTCCATCTTCATAACCAGACTTCTCGCTCCGTCATAGCTTGTGATATAGGTCGGATCGCCTGACATAATATATCCGACAATCTGGTTCACCGGATTATAACCTTTCTCGCTCAGAGCCTTGTACACAATCTCAAGAATATCTTTTGCTTGAATCTGTGGACCGCTTTCTACCTGAAAAAACTGTGTGCTGCTTAAATCTTTCATATACTCACGTCCTCTCACAATACTTCTTTATCATTCTACATGAAACTATTCTAAAATTCAATCCATTATTTGTAAACGGTTCTGAATTTCAACATTTATTAATTGATTTGTAAGATTTTCTTCATATTTTCGTCTGACTTTCACGTATTCTCTGGTATGCCCTGTCTGCCAGACTTCCCCCTCCAGGCTCACCACTTCCTCCATAAGGACCTCCACAGTCCTGCCAAGCATCTGCTCCTCATACTCCTGCTTTTTCTTTTTCCCAAGAGCAATCATAGTGCTGCTTCTAGCCGTCTTCACCTGCTCCGGCACCTGCCCTTCCATCACCGCCGCCCTTGTGCCCTGACGCTTCGAGTATTTAAAAATATGAGTCTCATAAAAGCCGATCCTCTCCACAAATGTCCGGGATTCCTCAAATTCTTCCTCTGTCTCCCCCGGAAACCCCACGATCACATCTGTTGTAAGGGCCGGATTACCAAAGGTGTTTCGTAAAATCCTGCACTTCTCCTCATATTCCTCCGCCGTATACCTTCTGTTCATCCGTTTCAGCGTACGAGTACAGCCGCTCTGCAGGGACAGATGAAAATGAGGACAGATCTTCGGAAGCGCGGCAAGCTGCTCCGCAAATTCCTCTGTGACGATTCCCGGCTCTAACGAGCCCAGACGGATCCTAAGGATCCCTTCTATTTGATGCACCGCTTTGATCAGCGTCAACAGGCTCTCCCCGGTATCCACGCCATAAGAACTCAAATGTATGCCTGTCAGCACCACCTCTTTATAGCCGTTTGAAGCAAGCCTCCTCACCTCATTTACCACATCCTCCAGTCCCCTGCTCCTTACCCTGCCTCTCGCATAGGGAATAATGCAGTAAGAGCAGAACTGGTTACAGCCGTCCTGAACCTTCACATTGGCCCTGGTATGCTCCGCCTGCTTAGACAGGGCAAGCTCCTCGTATCCACACGCCTTCCCCATATCCAGAAGCGCCGCCCGGGGTTCTTTTTCTTCATAATTTTTACCTTTCTGCCTATCCAGCTCCCCAAAATACTCCTCCAGGATCGGAATCAGCTCCTTCTTCCGGTTATTTCCAATGAGAATATCAATACAGTCGTCTGCCGCAGTGCCTCTGGTCTGTACATAGCATCCCGCCGCCACTACCACCGCGTCCGGATTCATCTTCCTTGCTTTGTGGAGCATCTGTCTGGATTTGCGGTCCGCCATATTGGTCACCGTACAGGTATTAATTACATACACGTCCGCTCCCGGCTCAAAGGGCACGATCTCATATCCATTTTGTTCCAGCAACTCCTGCATGGCTTCTGTTTCATATGCGTTTACTTTGCAACCCAAATTGTGCAATGCTGCTTTTCTCATATCACTTTCTCCTTGACTTTTCCCCCGCCTCCCTATAATATGTTAATAGAATACATAATGGAAGGAGGTTAGCAGGGATGAAGACAGTACAGATTTCATTAAACTCAATCGAAAAGGTCAAATCATTCGTCAATGTAATCACTCAGTTTGACAATGATTTCGATCTTGTATCCGGCAGATATGTTATCGACGCCAAGTCTATCATGGGTATTTTCAGCCTGGACCTGTCCAAACCAATCAGTCTTAACATCCATTCTGATGACGACGTAGATAAGGTTCTGGAGGTTTTACAGCCATATCTTGTATAGCGGTGAATACGGCTTTTGCCGGAAGTGCGCTTTGGAATACCTCAGCGCACTTCAATTATTTCCACCGTATCAATTGCAGTTCTCACAAGCTCATCGATCTTTTCTTCAAGCTTTTCCTCTGACCGCTTGATTATCTTAATACTCGGCTTTGTCACCGGATGCTTTGCCACGAAAATGGTACAGCAGTCCTCGAATGGCTGGATGGATGTCTCATAGGTTCCGATTTTCTCCGACACCTCCACGATCTCCTGCTTATCAAATCCAATCAGCGGACGGTAAACCGGAAGGCTGCAGACCTCATTGGTCGCCGCAAGGCTCTGCATCGTCTGGCTCGCCACCTGTCCGATGCTCTCTCCCGTAATCAATCCGAGACAGCCGCTCTCTCCGGCAAAATGCTCCGCAATCTTCATCATATATCTGCGCATAATAATCGTCAGCTCATCATGCGGACACTGATCATAGATATAGAGCTGTATATCTGTAAAATTCACCACATTCAGGCGGATCGGGCCTGTATACTCTGCCACAATTTTTGCCAGATCTACCACCTTCTGCTTTGCACGCTCACTGGTATAGGGCGGCGCATGGAAATACGTTGCTTCCAGACCCACGCCCCGCTTTGCGATCATATAGCCTGCCACCGGGCTGTCAATCCCGCCGGATAACAGGAGCATCGCCTTCCCATTGGTCCCCACAGGCATCCCGCCGGGTCCCGGAATGATCTGGGAATAGATATAGATCTCGTTCCGGACTTCGATATGCAGCAGCACATCCGGCTTGTGCACATCTACCCGGATCTCCGGAAATGCCTCCAGCACCGCTTCTCCCACGGCGCAGTTAATCTCCATAGAATTTAAGGGGTAGGTCTTTCTGCTTCTTCTTGCCTCTACCTTAAATGTAATCCTCTTATCCGGGTACATCTCATCCATGAAAGCAGCCACATCTTTTTTCAGCTGGTCAAAGCCCTCATCCTTCTTACGGACCACCGGGCAGATTCCCACCAGCCCGAACACCTTCCTCAGCTGTCCGATGACCTCATCACTGTCATAATCTCCCGCGCAGTCCACATAGATCCTGGCCTGGGATTTGTGTACCTGAAATTCACCGTCAATGTCCTTTAAGGCATACCTTACCTGCCTTACCAGCGCATCCTCAAACAGATGCCGGTTCTTTCCCTTGATTCCAATCTCTCCGTATTTTAACAAAAATGTCTGAAATATCATCCTGTGTTTCCTTTCTATTCTTAATGCCGTGTATAGCGTCTGAGTACCGGCACCAGATCATTTAAGGTATCCAATGTATAGTCAATCTCTTCCGGCGTAGTAAATTCCGACATGCTGAACCGGAGCGTGGCATCCAGATATTCTTTTTTCGTACCGATGCCCTTCAGCACCCCGCTGACCGCAGGATGATTGGAGGCACAGGCGGACCCGGAGGATACGCAGATTCCCTTGTCCTCCAGTGCATGGAGCAGAACCTCGCTGCGGATGCCTGCAAATCCCACACTGATAATATGGGGCGCGCTGGTTTCATCATACAGGCCGTGAATCGTGGTCTGCGGAATCTTTGTCACCTCTTCGATAAAATGCGCCTTCAGACACCGCATGACCGCTACCTTCTCCTCTAAATCCTGATAGCTCATAGCGGCCGCCATAGACAATCCCGCAATCCCCGGTACATTCTCTGTCCCAGAACGGATATTCTTCTGCTGTTCGCCGCCGAATACGATCGGCTTTATCTTCACATGCTCATCAATATAGAGAAATCCCGTTCCCTTAGGGCCGTGGATCTTATGCCCGCTGGCCGTCAGCATATCCACCTTCAGCTTCTTCGGATAAATACGGTATTTTCCAAAGCCCTGAACCGCATCCACATGAAACAGAATATTCTTATTATAAGCCTTCACCATGCTTGCCGCTTCCAGGATCGGCTGTACAGAGCCCACCTCATTATTCACATACATAACGGATACCAGAATCGTATCTTTGCAGAGTGCTTCCTTCAATGCCTCCAGCCTAATCCTTCCGAAGGAATCCACCGGAAGATATGTGACCCGGAACCCCTCTTCCTCCTCCAGATACCGCATGGTATTCAAGATAGCCGGATGCTCTATGGAAGAAGTAATCAGATGATTCCCTGCTCTTTTATTTGCCCTGGAAGCGCCGATCAGCGCCAGATTATCGCCCTCTGTTCCCCCGGAAGTGAAAAATATCTCCTTCGGCTGTACCTTCATAAGCTTCGCCAGTGTTTCTTTCGCTTCTTTTATATACTTCTCTGCATCTACGCCCCGGTAATGCATGGAAGAGGGATTGCCAAAGTCCTCACACATCACCTTGCGCACCAGGTCTCCCACATCTCCATAGGCTCTGGTGGTTGCAGAGTTATCCAGATAAACGTCCATAATAAACTCCCTAATCATTCTTACTATATTAATATGCCGTTTTTGCTCTCTTGACAGTGTGTCCTGACGCTTTCCTCTCTAACTTTATACATCAAGAAAAGCGTCCTCCAAATGATACATCAAAATAGACAAAACTGCAAGCCCCGCTGTTTCTGTCCTTAAAATCCGCCTTCCAAGTGTAATCTCCTTCGCTCCCGCTTCTGCCGCCCGGCACACTTCTTCCTTCTCAAAGCCGCCCTCCGGACCGATAAAGATTCCAACCGACTGTCCCGGCTTTATCTCTTCCATCACCTGTCTGGTATGTTCCATTCCCGCCGCCAGCTCGTAAGGAATCAGCACGATATCCAGTTCCTCTGCCATGCTCAGGGCTTCCTGAAATCCCACCACCCGGCTTACAGCCGGAACTCTTCCTCTTCCCGACTGTTTAGCCGCGCCTCTGGCAATCTCATTCCAGCGGGCCGTTCTTTTCTCTGCCTTTTTCTCATCCAGCCTGACCACACAGCGCTTCATAGCGGTTGGAACCACCTGATATACTCCAAGCTCTACCGCCTTCTGGATGATCCATTCCATCTTATCGCCCTTGGGAAGTCCCTGAAACAGATAAATCTTAGAAACAGGCTCCGTATCTGATGCTTCTTCCTCCAGAATCTCCAGCACTGCCCGATCCTTCTCATAACTGTCCACCCGGCACAAAAACATATGATTATCCCCGTCACTGACAGATACCTGCTCTCCCTGCTTCATACGGAGGACATTCCTCATATGATTCACATCCGAGCCTTCTATATAAATATAGGGCTTCTTCACCTGATCCGTTGTCACAAAAAAATGCTGCATCCTTCCACCTATTCTCTTACAATTCTATCCGCAGTCTTCTGCTAACTCTTTCTGGCCGTCACCGATACCCATTCTCCCTGACGGGTTACCTCCAGTACCTCAAAGCCTGCTGCTTTTACGGCATCCACCACTGTCTCTTCCTTATCATCAATAATCCCGCTGGTAATGTAAATGCCGCCTCTCTTTAGATGCTCCCGGACCACAGGCGTCAAGGGCACCAGCACATCCGCCAGAATATTAGCCGCCACAATGTCAAATCTGCCATACCCTGCCTTCTCCTGCACCTCTTTATCATCAATGATATTTCCGATCATCACCTCATACTGCTGCCGTCCAATGCCGTTTGCTTCCATATTTTCATGGGAAGCAGTAATTGCACAGGGATCCAGATCTGTCCCCACGGAATATGCCGCTCCGAATTTCAGCGCCAGCATTCCCAGAATTCCGCTTCCGCATCCCACGTCCAGGAACACCGTCTGATCCGTTACATACTTCTTAAGCTGGCGGATGCACAGCTGGGTAGTCTCATGCATCCCTGTACCGAAAGCCGTTCCCGGGTCGATATGGATAATCATCTTATCCTCATCCTCCGGTGTAACCTCCTCCCAGGAAGGAATGATCAGCACATCATCAATGGTAAACTGATGGAAATACTTCTTCCAGTTATTGATCCAGTCCACATCCTCTGTCTGGGACTCTTCAATCTCTGCCGCTCCCACATTCATATAGGTGCCGATTTCTGCAAGCTCATCCCTTACAGCGGCAAGCACAGACTCCTTGTCCTCATCCTCCTCCAGATAGAAGCTGATATAAGCTGTTCCATCATCCTCCCCGAACTCCGGCAGGATATCCACAAACATCTGCTCCTTATCCTGAGCGGTAAGAGGCACCTTGTCCTCAATCTCCACCCCCTGGATCCCAAGCTCCATCAGGCTGCCACAGACCATGTCCTCCGCCTCTGTCGTTGTTTTTATTCTAAATTTATTCCATTTCATACATTTCACCTCTTAAAAAATCAACCAATCGAAGCTCCCGTCACCGTTATCCATCTTAACATATCACCCGGAAATGCTCAATGTACTTTTTCATAAATGCCGCAGACCTTCAGCCTGTCTCCCCGTACCTGAAATTTGATTTCCATTCCCGCATAGGTCATGCCGTATACCCTGTCCGGGTCAACCTGATAAGCGGGTCTTGGATCCTGCATCAGAAGCTCCTCCAATATCCGTCTCTTGTCCTGCGGAACCATCCTCAGCTGTTCATCCGGAATTTCTACCAGAAGCCTCCTATCCTTCACCCGGCCTGCAAATCCATCCGCAGCGCCTTCCCTGGCCTCTACATAGGGCAGATAGGGCTTAATATCATAAACCGGCGTTCCATCCAGCATATCCACTCCCCGCACACAGAGCACAGTTCCCTGATTCCTGCTCTGCTCCACAGACACCAGCTCAGCCAGAGACAGCCCCACCGGATTCGGGCGGAAGGGAGACCGGGTTGCAAATACGCCCATGCGCTGGTTCCCGCCCAGTCTCGGGGGCCGCACCATCGGCTGCCATTCCCGCTCCGGCACCTGCGAAAATCCCCAGATAATCCACAAATGCGAATATGCTTCTATCCCCCTGAGGGCATCCGGATTCCGGTATTCCGGTTCAAATACAATCCTTCCCTCTGCGTCTGCCAGACCGCTCTGTCTGGGAATTCCAAATTTCTCCGGGAAATCCGTACGTATCACGGCAATCTTTTTCAGTAACAGTTCATCTCTCATAGCTGCTCTCCCAATCCCCAATACTTTTCTCCATTATCTCACAACCCCTTCCGGATGTATAGAGCAAAAGACAAGACTGCAAAATGCTTGACATTTAGCAGGAAATCCAGCAAAATAAAAGCGGAAGCTTTAAAAGAGCCGATTCATAAAACAAATGAGAAATGAGAGCAGGAGGAAAAGAAAGTGGCAAAATTTTGTACAAAATGCGGCAGGGAATTAACAGCGGGGATTAAATTCTGCCCCGGATGCGGAGCACCGATTCCGGTAGGAACCGTGAACCCAGAGCCCGCACCTTCGCAGGACGGAATGCCTGCCTATGGAGGAATGCAGAAAGCCGCAGGCGATATGTATGCCCCGATGGGAGCACCGGCAGCAAAGACAAAGCCAAGGATACCGTTCCTGGCGGCAGGAGCCGCAGTAATTATCATAGCCCTTTTTATTGTAGTAAGGCTCATGTCCGGAGGCGGTTACAAGAAACCCATCGAGAATCTGGAAAAGGGTATGAACAAGCAGGATGTCAAACTGATCAGCAGCGCATTTGCCAGCGGAGAAGTTCCTGATTCAGAAATCCTGGATATCTTCGAGGAGCTCGGCGGCTTTGTAGATTACAAAGTAGAAATCGACATTATCGGCGAACAGAAAATTCCAAAACAGGATATCGAATATGTTCTTTCGGAAGAATACGATGTAGACGAGGTTTATGCAAGTAGTGCATCCGCGGCATATGCCCTTGACCTTAACATGTCAATATCCATGGGCGATTACAGCGATTCGGATACCGAAACAATTCCAGTGGCAAAGATTAACGGCAAGTGGGTAATCCCAGCAGATCTATACGATTTATTTTAAACCGGCGGGGAGATGCCAAGCTCTTTTCGGAGCATGGCAATCTCCCTTTTATGTCCTTCCTCATCAAACGGCGTCTCCAGATAGAAGGGCAGCTCTCTTAACGCAGAATGTGTGATAACGCGCAGCAACGCATCCAGCCCTATCTCTCCTTCTCCAATAGCCGCATGACGATCTTTATGAGAGCCCAGCGGCATCATGCTGTCATTTAAGTGAACCGCTCTTAAGAGCGGCAGACCAAGCACACAGTCAAATTCCTCCAACACCCCGTCCAGATCATGGACAATATCGTATCCCGCGGCAAATATATGGCAGGTATCCAGACAGATGCCGATCTTCTCCGGACAACGCACCCCGTCTCTAATTGCCTTTAGCTCCTCAAAGGCCGCTCCTATTTCCGTACCCTTTCCGCTCATGGTCTCTAACAGTACCATAATATTCTGATCTTCCGCCACCGCTTGATCTAAACCCTTGATAATATTCCGGATTCCGGCTTCTACGCCGATTCCCGTATGACTGCCCGGATGGAATACCAGATTCTCAATGCCAAGGGCATCCATTCTCCTGATATCCTCCCGGATCACCATATTGGCAAATTCATAGGTTTTCTCATTTGCACTTGCAAGGTTCATGGTATAAGGCGCATGGGCAAGCAGCGGCCCGAATTGATGCTTTGTCCGGATATCCTGAAACGCGGCAATCTCTGCATCCTCGTATGCCCTATAGTTCGAGCCCCTTGGATTGCGGCTGAAAATCTGCATGGTATCCGCCTCCATTGCCACAACATGTTCCGCCGTTTTTGCAAGTCCTCCTGCAATAGACATATGTGCTCCAATCGTCAGCATAATTACTTCCTCCCATCTTACCCTCAACCGTACAAGGGAATCTATCTATAAATAACAGACTGTATTCCAAATTATCTGTATTATACACATTATACACAGGTTTTGACCTAATGAAAATAGATAAAATGACAAACTCCAGCCCGCCTCACATTTACCGCAACACAAAAAAGCGCCCCTGTCTGACAGAGAGCGCCCTTTTCCCGCAGTTTTCTTCTTCTGCTGTTATAGATATACACGTAGGTTTTTCATAAATTCTTCTTCTGCCCGGATAATCTTTGCGGCCAGATCCAGTGCTTCCTTCGATGCTTCCTGATTCTGATTCCGGCATTCACTGATAGACTGGATTCCCATGTTACACCCATCCATCAGAAGCTTTGCTATCTGGCAGTTTCCGCCGTTCATCATCATTTTTACGTCCGTAGTGATCTTGGCAAAGGCTTCTGCCGTAATACTCGGCTGTTTTTCGTGCTCTCCCTGCTTACGGAGAAGCCCGCCGGATTTCTTTTCCAGCTTCTCATGCTCTTCCTTCGCTTCCAGTATGGTATGCTCCAGCATCTCGTCCTGCACATATTCTAAAATCTGACCCATGCTGTTTAACGCCATTTTGCAGCCAGAGCTGCATTCCTTCAGCAGCGCTATGGTATGTTCTTCCTTCATTGCTGACCCTTCTTTCATTTTTTAAGGTAGCATCTGCAATTTCTGGTATTTTATTCTCCAAATCAAAATCTATGATTTCCTACTTATTTAATATACACGATCCCAAAAGCCCCCGGCCCGATATGCGTCCCAATCGTAGGTCCGATTCCGCGGGTTTTCACCTCGCCAAATTCCATTCCCTTTTTCTGAAGAGACTGGATGAAGGTTATACAATTTTTCTTATCATAAGCGTACAGGAAATAAACCGGATAATTCAAATCCGGCGCTTCTTCCTCCAGAATCTTCGCAAGCTGCCTGCATACCTGCTTTACGCCGCGCTGTTTTCCGTGCATAACCACCTCTCCTGCTTCATTCACTGCAATGATCGGCTTAATTCCGGCAAGCTTTCCGATTGCCGCTTCGGCCTTGGACAATCTTCCGCCTTTATAGAGATACTCCAGCGTATCCAGTCCGGCATAGATGCGGATTCTCGACTTCAGCGCTTCCAGCTCCGCTGCAATCTCCTCTGCACCTGCACCCTGATCCCGCATCCTCACAGCCCTGTCAGCCAGCATACGGATTCCGAGGGTTGCACTCTTACTGTCGATGATAAATATATCATCATACTCCGCCATATCCTTTGCCAGCGCCGCACTCTGAATAGTTCCGCTTAACGCCCCGGATATTAGAATCGCAACCACGGAATCTCCCGCTTTCTTTGCCTCCTCAAAATACTCGGCAAATACCGCCGGAGAAGGCTGGGAGGTCTTAGGAAATGTATCTTCCCCTATCAGCTTCTCAAAAAACTCCTCCTTGGAAAGCTCCACTCCATCTGCATACTGCTCCTCCCCAAATGCAATCGTCATAGGAATGCAGGTAATCTGTCTCTTTTCTATTTCTGCCATTGAATAATCCGCTGTAGAATCTACAATAATCCGAACTGCCATCTTGGTCATCCTCTTCTTTCAAAAAATGTTTTCTCAAATGTTGACTTATCAACTTGTTTCATTTACTATAGCAGTAGCTTACCGCAAAATCAACCCTTTTAACAAAATTTCCACCTCTGCGGCTAAATTCAGAAGGAGACTCACATATGGACGATAGTTTTGAGCAGCTGACCAGCGGCGTTACCAGAATTTACAAAAGCATCCAGAAAATTAAGCGGCTCCACATGGACCCCATCGGCCTGAAGGGAACCCATGTCATGTGCATCCACTATCTCTACACCCATCCGGAGGGTCTCTCCGGCACAGAGCTCTGTGCAAAATGCAGAGAAGACAAATCCGGTATCTCCCGCATTTTGTCTGATTTGGAAGCATCCCGCATGATTTACTATCATGATGCAGGAAATGGTAAGAAATACCGGGCAAAGGCATTTCTCACGGAAGAGGGCAGAGCCTACGGCGCCAGGATAAACACCTATATTGAACACGCTGTTGCCGCCGGGGGGAACGGCCTTGATGCATCAGACAGGGAGGTCTTTTACCGGGTGCTGTTTACCATTGCTGATAATCTGGATGAGCTTTGCAATAAAATAGAAAAGAGAGGATAGACCATGAATAGATTCAGAAAAATATACTGCCGTACATTTCAAACAGCCTTTAAGCTTGCGCTTCCATTTCTGCCCTACCGCAAGCCGCAGATTGTGGGAAGTGTAAAGGAAATTCCCGATATTATCCGCGGAAACAATAAGCACCGTGTACTGATCATTACTGATTCCATTATCCGCGGGCTCGGCCTGATCTCCCGTCTGGAAAGGACGCTGAGTAAAAGCGGGATTCCCTATGCTGTTTACGATAAAACCGTTGCCAATCCGACCACCGCTAATGTTGCAGAGGCGCTGGACATTTATCATGAAAATAGCTGCGATGCCATCATCGGCTTCGGCGGCGGTTCCAGTATGGACTGCGCCAAGGCGGTAGGCGCAAGAGCCGTTAAGCCAAAGCAGTCCCTCTCTCAGATGAAGGGCATCCTGAAGGTAAGGAAACGCCTTCCGCTTCTAATCGCCATTCCAACCACCGCCGGAACCGGAAGCGAGACCACTCTGGCCGCCGTTATCACAGATTCCGAGACAAGGCACAAATACGCCATCAATGATTTCCCTCTGATCCCCAGATACGCTGTGCTGGATCCGAAGGTAACCTTAAGCCTTCCGCCGTCTATCACTGCCGCCACGGGAATGGATGCATTAACCCACGCGGTAGAGGCCTATATCGGAAGATCTACCACGATCAGCACCAGACGGGATGCCATCCGCGCAGTGGAATTGATTTTCAGCAATATTGACACCGTTTACAGCGACGGAGGCAATGTAAATGCAAGAAGAGATATGCTTCATGCCTCCTTCTATGCAGGCTGTGCATTTACCAAATCCTATGTAGGCTACGTGCATGCCGTCGCGCACTCACTGGGAGGCGAGTACAATACAGCCCACGGACTTGCCAACGCCGTCCTTCTGCCCTTTGTTCTGGAGGCCTATGGGAGTGCTGTCCACAAGAAGCTCCACAAGCTGGCAATTGCCGCAGGCATTGCAGACAAAGCCACTCCCCATGCCATAGCGGCTGAGCTGTTCATTGACGCTGTCCGTGATATGAAATGCCGGTTCGGCATCGGGGATACCATAGAAGAAATCAGGGAAGAGGACATTCCAAAGCTTGCGCGTTATGCAGACAAAGAGGCTAATCCCCTCTACCCGGTTCCGATTCTCATGAACGCAAAGGAGCTGGAATACTTTTACCGGTTATTGATGGAATAAGCGGTAAAGGCCTTTCTCCCAAACCCAGAAAAATAATTTTCCGTCTTGTGAACAAGCCTTTTATCCAGTATAATATAAAAGATACATTTATATACAGGAAGAGAGGAATATATATGAGTCACAATTCAACACACAAACGCAGCAGCTTTACCGGTTCCATCGGATTCGTTATGGCGGCTGCCGGAAGCGCCGTAGGTCTTGGAAATATCTGGCGTTTCCCATATCTGGCAGCGAAAAACGGCGGAGGGACCTTTATCTTTGTCTATATCATTCTTGCATTAACCTTTGGATTTGCACTTCTGACCACGGAGATTGCCATTGGACGCAAGACAAAGCAGGGTCCCCTTACCGCATACAGCGTATTAAATAAAAAGTTTGCATGTACCGGGCTTTTTGCATGGCTGGTTCCGGTTATCATTCTTCCATATTACTGCACGATCGGCGGCTGGGTACTGAAGTATTTGTTTGCTTATATCACCGGAGACGGTGCAAACGCCGCCGCAGACGGCTATTTTACCGGGCACATTACCAGCCAGTGGTCACCGATCATCTGGCTTATCATCTACCTTGGCCTGACAGCCTTTGTTGTGTTCAGCGGGGTGAATAAGGGAATCGAGAAATACAGCAAGATCATCATGCCGATCCTGATCGTACTGATTCTCGGCATTTCCTTCTTCTCTCTCACTCTGAACCACACTGACGCTGAGGGAGTTACCAGAACCGGGCTGGAGGGCTTAAAGATTTATCTTGTTCCAAGCTTTGCCGGCATGACGCTGAAGGGCTTTTTTTCACTGCTTATGGATGCCGTAGGACAGCTGTTTTTCTCTATCAGCGTCGCTATGGGTATCATGGTAGCCTACGGCTCCTATGTAAAGGACGATGTGAACCTGATGAAGTCTATCAATCAGATTGAGTTCTTCGACACTCTGGTTGCTATGCTGGCAGGTCTGATGATCATTCCTGCAGTATTTACCTTTATGGGCGTGGAAGGCATGTCAGCAGGCCCCGGCCTGATGTTCGTATCGCTGCCAAAGGTATTTGATGCCATGGGATCGATTGGTATTTTTATCGGAATCCTGTTTTTCCTGATGGTTTCTTTTGCCGCTGTTACCTCTTCTGTATCCGTTCTGGAGGCAATCGTATCAGGCATTATGGACAAATGGAAATTCTCACGGAAGAAAAGCACCGCCCTGGCAACGGCCTACGCCCTTATTGTCGGTATTATCGTGTGCCTGGGCTACAATATCTTCTACTTTGAGTATGAGCTGCCGAACGGCTCTATAGCACAGATTCTGGACATCATGGATTATCTCAGCAATAATATCATGATGCCGCTTGTTGCTATTTTGACCTGTATCCTGATCGGCTGGATCGTAAAGCCGGACACCATCATCAGCGAGGTAACAAAGAACGGTGAAAAGTTCGGACGCAGGGGATTATATATTGCTATGATCAAATTCATTACTCCTGTGTTCCTTATCATTCTGCTTCTGCAGTCACTCGGCATCATCTAGGATGCAAAACTTAAAAATATAGACGCAAAAAAGGCAGTGCATGCAGGCACTGCCCTTTTTATCATCTATTTTTCTCTTTGATCTGTCCGGTGCGGTATGCCTCTATCAGTTCCTTTAACTCAGCAATACGCTCCTGCATCCGTTTTCCGTTATCTGTATCTGCTACAAGCTGGCGTTTTAAATACTGCTGTACTACCACTCTTCTGGACACAATATCTGTCTCCTCTAATATTGCTGACTTTGCAGATTCCAGCGGTTCATGGGAAGTCAAAGTCAGTCCGTATGAATTATAGATCAGTGTATAGCCCGCAATCCCTGTCGTCTTATGATAAGGCTCCGAGAAACCTCCGTCAATGATCAGCACCTTCCCGCCGCATTTTACAGGATTTTCTCCCTCGCTGTGATGGACAGGCACATGGCCATTGATGATATGTGCATATTCTCCAGAAAGCCCGAATTCACTCAGTACAAGCTCCGCAGTCTCCGGCTTCTCCAGACGGTCGTAATATGCATTTTTCTGCTCCTTTCTTGCAGGCTTTTCCTTGATGAAATATCCTTCAAAGGTGGCCATCTTATTCCGGCCAAACAGCGGAGAACCCGGTGCACACCATAAGAACCAGAGGATATCCCGTCCCTTCTTCTGCTCCTCCCGGTTTAAATCAAAGAATCCCCGGCGCACATATTTTTCCAGAACATCATATAACTCCCTGCCCTGATATTCCCCGCCGTATATCTTCACCTTCTGCAGGCTTCCATCCGCATTCATCGGCATACATGCATGGAATAAAAGATTGCCGTTAAATATCTTATACAGACTTCCCTGCTTCAGCAGAAAGTCCACATGCTTCTGAAGCTTTTCACTATTCCTGAACGCCCACACAAGCTTATCAATTACCTCCTGCTCTCTTTCTGTCAGGTCATAAGGGTGCTCCCTGTCAATCGTAGGGAAGGTACAGTCCACAAGAGGATAAACCCCGCCGTCCACCTCAATCTGTTTATTTATATAATCAATTTTATGAAGAAGCTTTCTGTCCTCCATAGCAAATTCCGGATGCTCGTCTATGAGTTTCCCCTCTAGTTTAAACTGTATTACTGCAACTGCCTTATGCATCTTCCTTTCCAGAAGAACCGAAGGACTCTCCTCCGGCGCCGGCTTTGCCCTGGAATAAAAGGACTTTGGTATCATATCATCCTTGTAGCTTTCCATAGCAAATGCCGCAAGCGGCATCATATTAATCCCATATCCATCCTCCAGCACATCCATATTACTATAGCGCAGGCAGATCCGGATCACTGCCGCAACACATGCCGGCTGCCCTGCCGCGGCTCCCATCCAGAGAATATCATGATTCCCCCACTGAATATCCAGCGTATGATAATCCATCAGACGATCCATGATCAGATGCGGGTAGGATCCCCTGTCAAAAATGTCCCCCACGATATGCAGGCGGTCCACAACCATACGCTGGATCAGCTCGCACATAGTAATGATAAAGTTCTCTGCACTGCCAATTTCAATAATGGTCTGGATTATAGCCTCATAGTACTGCCCTTTATCCAGAACCTCTGATTTCTCCGTGATCAATTCTTCAATTACATAGCTGTAATCCTTCGGCAGCGCCTTACGCACCTTAGACCGGGTATATTTGGAAGAAACCGTCTTGCAGATCTCAATCAGACGGTACAGCGTCACCCGGTACCAGTCGTCTGTATCCAGCCCGTCCTTCTTAATCTGCTCCAGCTTCTCCTTGGGATAATAAATCAGCGTTGCAACCGCCCGCTTCTCCGCCATCTCCAAGGTATGGCCGAATACATCGTCAATCTTCTTGCGCACCGCACCGGAGCCGTTTTTCAGCACATGGGAAAATGCCTCATATTCCCCATGGATATCTGACATAAAATGCTCTGTTCCCTTCGGAAGGTTGATAATTGACTGCATATTGATAATCTCCGTAGCCGCTTTACCAATTGTCGGATACAGCTCTGCCAGATACTCCAGATAATTTTTTTCCTTTTTTTCCATAAATTTCCTCCCAATATCATACAAAATCCTTCCATTCTTTACTCCCACTTTACCATTATCCATTCCATAAGTCCATCTTTTTCCCCTGTCATGATTGAATTTTATACATCATTGTGGTATATTTTTTCAGTAAGCATTTGAAACAAGGAGGGATAGCTCATGGTAAAGAAGTGGAATGTTACCATACCCAGGCTTACAGGACGCGAAAAAAGACGCGCCTACATCTATCTCCCAAATTCCTACCGCTATCATGCAGAAAGGCGTTATCCGGTTCTGTATATGTTCGACGGGCACAATGTATTCTTTGATGAGGATGCCACCTACGGCAAATGCTGGGGGATGAAGGAATACATGGATTATACCAGAACCCAGATGATCATTGCGACAGTGGAATGCAATCACAGCCCGGATCACGGCCGGTTAAAGGAGTATTCCCCATTTGATTTTTCCGACCCGCAGTTCGGCAGCATCACAGGGAAGGGAAAGCTGACTATGGACTGGATGGTCAATGAACTGAAGCCCTATATTGACTGCAGCTACCGCACACTTCCTGACAGAAAGCATACCTTTATTGCCGGAAGCTCCATGGGCGGGCTGATGAGCCTTTATGCACTGTTTGCATATAACCGCGTTTTTTCCAGAGCGGCGGCGCTTTCTCCTTCACTCTGGACGAATCCGGAGAAAATCGGGCACATGATCCAGACCCAATCTATCCGTAAGGGTACGGTCCTTTATATGGATTACGGCTCAAACGAAATAGCTAATCATGACAACATGATAGAGGAATACAGCAGAATATGCGGACTCCTGCTTGAGAGAAAGGTGCATCTGACCAGCCGTATCGTACCAAACGGCAGCCACTGCGAGGCAAGCTGGGAACAGCAGATTCCATTTTTTATAAATACATTGCTGTATGAGATGAATTAGTGTACTGACATTTCCGGCGGATGCCTGGACACGGATATGTCCGTGCACTAGCTTTAAGCACTTATTGCTTTAACACGTTACAATAACATATTTTCAGAAAGGATACTACAAGCTATTATGGAAACAAAGTATATGAAAAATTACAGCCCTGCCTTAAACAAGGACATGGAGTGCAAGGTTTACGGACATGCTGGAAGACCCGTTATCTTTATCCCCTGCCAGGACGGACGTTTTTTTGATTTTGAGAATTTCAAAATGACGGATGTATGGAGTCCGTGGATCGACTCCGGAAAGGTAATGGTCTTTTCTATTGATACCATCGATGCTGAAACCTGGTCTAACAAAACCGGCGACCCCCGCTGGCGCAGTGAACGTTTTGAGGACTGGATCACCTATATTACTGACGAGCTGGTGCCAATGATCCAGTCTATAGCAAGAGAACGCAATGGATGGGAAGGAAATCCCGGCATTCTTACCTTTGGATGCAGTCTGGGCGCGGCTCATGCGGCCAACCTGTTCTTCCGCCGTCCGGACCTGTTCGACGGAACACTTGCCTTAAGCGGTATCTATACAGCAGACTACGGCTTTGACGGATATATGGACGGTCTTGTTTATAACAACTCGCCTATCCACTATCTGGCAAATATGCCGGAAGACCACCCTTATATCGAGATGTACAACCAGCGCAGAGGCATTATCTGCGTGGGACAGGGATCCTGGGAAATCCCCCAGTCCACCTTCCAGCTTAAGGGAATTCTCGAAAGCAAGGGGATCCATGTATGGGTAGATATCTGGGGATACGATGTCGCCCATGACTGGGATTGGTGGTACAAACAGGTAACCTATTTTGTCCCATATCTGCTGGGCGAAAAATAACAGCGTCATTTATTTTTACACACAATAATACAAAGGAGAGTATCATGAAAAACTTTATCTTTATTTCCCCGAACTTTCCAACCAACTACTGGATGTTCTGTAAAGAGCTGAAAAATAATGGACTCAATGTTCTGGGAATCGGCGACCAGCCCTACGACGAACTCAGCTATGAATTAAAAGACAGCCTGAATGAATACTACAAGGTAGACAGTCTGGAAAACTATGACAGCGTGTACCGTGCTACAGCTTTCTTTATCCACAAATATGGGCGTATAGACTGGCTGGAGTCCAATAACGAATACTGGCTGGAACAGAATGCAAAGCTCCGCAGTGATTTCAACATAAAGAGCGGGTTCCAGATTGAGGATATCCCGCGTATCAAGTTCAAATCCAAGATGAAGGAATATTATAAGAAAGCAGGCATCCCGGCCGCGCGTTACCATCTGGCGGACACACTTAAGAATTCCAAAGCATTTGCAAAGGAGGTCGGCTACCCGATTATCGCAAAACCGGACAACGGCGTAGGTGCCGCTGATACCCACCGCATCAGCAGCGATAAGGAGCTTAATGACTTCTTTGAAACAAAGATGCCTGGTGTAACCTATATTCTGGAGGAGTACATCGATGCGGCTGTCAACTCCTATGATGCCATCATTGATTCCAACGGCGAGCCGATTTTTGAGACCGGCAATGTGACGCCGAATTCTATTATGGATATTGTAAATACTGCCGATAATTCCATTTACTATATCGTAAAGGATCTGCCGGAAGATACCAGAAAAGCAGGACGTGCCGCCGTAAAAAGCTTCGGCGTCAAGAGCCGTTTCATTCATTTTGAATTTTTCCGTCTCTTAAGCGACCATAAAGGCATGGGAAAAAAAGGCGACATCACAGCACTTGAGGTCAATATGCGTCCCTGTGGCGGCTTTACGCCGGATATGATCAATTTCGGCCACAGCACCAATGTATACAAGATTTGGGCAGATATGATCGCCTTTGATAAATCCACCGTGGAAAGCGGAGCTGACAAATTCTGCGCCTATGCGGGACTCCGTGACGGCAAGAATTTTGTTATGAGCCATGAGGATATTATGGAAAAATACGGCGAAAATATGAGGATGGTAGAGCGGATTCCGGATGCCTTGTCCGGTGCCATGGGCAACCAGATGTATGTAGCTGTCTTTGATACAGAAAAGGAAATGAACAGCTTCTACGACCATGTACTGGAATACAAGAAACCGGCAGGACCGAAAAAATCGGCAAAGCCTGTGAAAAGGGCTATAAAAAAGCCCGCAAAAAGAACTGCAAAAAAATCCGCAGCAAAAAGGGCTGTCTAACTTCCTGTTGCAGCTAAGCAGATAAATAAGAGGGGGCTTAGAGCATACGGCATGCCTTAGTCCCTTTTCTATACCCCTTCCAATGTAAGTGAAGGGATGAAACTCTCTTCTGCCGTCCATCTTACTTTTTACAGCACTTTTTCATATAGATAACGCTTCCGGCCAGCGCCAGCACGGCTACAATAAGATATACAATGAAGCCTGTCCGGCTGTTAACCTGATGACTGATCCCCGATGCCGCTCCAATAATCAAAAATGCCGCTCCATACCCTCTCTGGGCTTTCTTCATATCATATTCCTTGCTACGGTCTGGTGCATTTTTATCCTCTAAAAGCGCTTCTCCCTTTCCCAGCAGCATAACAATACCGACAATCAGACATCCTGCTGTCAGTATTAAATCAATTGTTCCCATTTTCATCCTCCGTTAATTTTAATATGATTTATAGAAATTATAGCATTCTATCCCCATTTCCGTCTATTGCTTTATCATTTTTTACAAAAAATTACAGAGTACGCTCTAAAATACTTGCATTTTAGTTTTCACCGGAGTATGATAGAAAAGTATTTTAATACTTTATCACGCTGTCGTGATAAGAGGGAGACATTATATATGACAGGACGTAAACTATTAGAGCAGCTGCTTGATTCTTATCAATCCAGTTATGATATAGCGAAGCCCTTTGACATCAATGGGGAGGTCTATGACGCGTATGCAAGCTTCAATGTAACCAGTGCCAAGTATGTCCTTATAAAAAAGGCAGAGCTATGGCGGGCAGATTGTTTTGAACATACGTTTTTTCGTTGTGTGGAGCATTTAACCCGTAATGACCTGACTTTATTCCGCAGACATGTCACTGACTTTATAGAGCCGGAATTGGTTCGGAGGGGAAGGAAGAATCCAGAAAAAAACCACATGTACACCTTCATGACCGGAATCTTTATCTGTGAAAAAGGCATATCAGAGGATGCTAGAAAAGAAATACGAAAATTTAAATTCACCAGAAACTACCTGTTTAATATCCGCGGCTACAGCGAGGCAAGACTGCTGGTATTTGATCTGGAAAATCATAAGACACTCGGAAATGCCGCGGCGAAAGACCTGATAAAGGGCTATAACAGGGCTGGAATCTTCTGACCTGTTTAGCAATAAAATTATCAAAAGAAGAATGAGGAGGAATGAACTATGAACAGTATTGCAGTACTTATTATCGGCATTGCAATCCTTGCCATTGCCTATGTTACATATGGCAGATGGCTCGCAGCCCAGTGGGGCATCGACCCTTCAAGGGAAACACCTTCCCACACAGAACAGGACGGCGTGGACTATGTTCCTGCCAAGGCTCCGGTTCTGATGGGACACCACTTTTCATCCATCGCAGGAGCGGGACCGATCAATGGACCGATCCAGGCAGCGGTATTTGGCTGGGTTCCGGTGCTTTTATGGATCTTAATCGGCGGTATCTTTTTCGGAGCTGTCCATGACTTCGGCGCATTGTTTGCATCAATCCGGAACAAAGGACAGTCTATCGGCGAGGTTATCGCCTCCACCATGGGGTCAAAAGCGAAGAAACTATTTATCATCTTTTCTTACCTTACCCTGATTCTGGTTGTAGCCGCATTTGCATCCATCGTTGCAAATACATTTATGGCATCCTATGATGAGAGCGGTGCAGTTGACATGGCGGCCAGCGCATCCAACGCAGCCACTGCCATGATATCTACCATGTTTATTATCATCGCTATTGTATTTGGATTCTTTGTCTACAGAAAGAATATGGGACTTGGAGCCTCCACCATTATCGGTGTAGCCGCCATTATCCTGTGTATGGTAATCGGACTGAACTGGCATCCAATTTACTTAAGCAATACCACTTGGATGATCATTGTAGGCATCTACATTACAATTGCATCCGTAACCCCGGTTTGGATCCTTCTGCAGCCCCGTGATTACTTAAGCTCCTTCCTGCTTTACTTTATGATGATCGTGGCAGTTGTAGGCATCATCGGCGGCGGCATTGCAGGCGGCGCGCAAATGGATATCCCGGCATTTACAGGTTTCAAGGATACACTGGCTCCGACAGGAACCTCTCTTGGCTTCATGTTCCCGGCGCTGTTTGTAACCATTGCCTGCGGCGCAATTTCCGGCTTCCACTCACTGGTCGGCTCCGGTACAACGGCAAAGCAGCTGAATAGCGAAAGCGATGCACGTCCGATTGCCTACGGCGGTATGCTGATTGAATGTGCACTGGCTATCATCTCGCTGTGTGCAGTTGGCTATGTATGGTCTGAATATGCCGCAGGAGAAACTGTAACTCCTACTGTTGTATTTGCATCCGGTATTTCCAGAATGGTAAGCTCTATTCCGGGGCTTGCAGGAACAGAGCATGTTGCATACTCTCTTCTGGTACTTACCGTATCCGCATTCTGTCTGACCTCTCTGGATACTGCAACACGTCTTGCACGTTACATGTTCCAGGAGTTCTGGCTTGATCCGGGTGAATCCATCGAGAATACAACAGGTTATAAAAAGATTCTGACGAATCCATTGACTGCAACAATTATTACAGTTATTCTGGGCATTGCTCTTGGATTAACCGGATATGCAAATGTATGGCCGCTGTTCGGTGCCGCTAATCAGCTTCTTGCAGCCCTGGGTCTTCTTGCAGTTGCCACATGGCTCGGAAAAGCAGGCAGAAATAATAAGATGTTCTACATCCCAATGGCATTTATGCTGGTAGTAACCATCACTTCCCTGTGCTTCACGCTGAAAACTAACTTTGCAGGTATTTCCGCTGGCGGCGACGGCGTAACATGGTGCGTAATCCGTGCCGTAATCGCGGCCCTTCTGATTGTCCTTGCAGTTATTCTTACTATTGACGGCATTAAAACTATAGCAGGACAGAAAAAGAACTAATCAAAAAATGCCTCTGGCTCTATAAAATATATAGACCAGGGGCATTCTTCTTTTAATATAGGCAGTATTCCTTCAGCCTCTCTTCACCCAAAACCTTCTCTGCCCTCCGGTAGGACAGTTCATTATACAGAAAGAAATCCTCTGTTACCTGAACAACCGGCCAGATCACATTATCCCTTCTTTTCTTACCTCTTAAATAAAATCTCTGATTCTTTTCGAATTTGTACTTAATGTCCGGAAAAAACTTTTTCCAATGTGGAATCAGGGCTTTCTTTTTCATCTCGTCAAATGCAGGAACCTGCATCGCTTCCGCAAGGCAGCCCTTCAATGTATCCCAGGCATCCTCATCCCACATCTCTTCCCCGGCCGCGATGCACAACATCTCCATAATTTCTTTCGAGCACTGTAAAAACCAGGTCAGATTATCCCTGATAATGTGCAGGGACAGCTCTTCATCCGCTTCATCCTTCTGACAGGCAACATCAATCTGATACACGGAAATATCCGGCACGATTCCGGCATTTCCATGGCCGATATGGGGAAGCTCCTTGAAAAATATCCGTTCCTCTTCTGGAATCTCCTCTTTCCCTGTCTTCTGATTCCATGCTTTCTGAATTACCGCTTTATTCTCCCAGCCCTCTAATCCAGAGTACCCGCAGTGGGCATACGTGTCTGCGTAGGTATGGAGCGCCATCCCAAGCTGGATCAGGCTCCGCCTGCATTTATTCTTCTTCACAGCCTCCACCGCCTCCGCGGCAATTTCCCTGATCAGCACAGCAGACTCCTCGCAGGCAGGAACGCAGCGGTAATCCTTTCTGGTAAAATCTCCCTTCTTCTCCAGCACCTCAAAGGGCTGCGCAGGAATAAAATGAAACGGAGCCAGAGACGTATGCCGATATTCCTTTCCAAGGGACGCCGCCATATTGATCCCCGTCGGATGAGGCATCAGAAACCATAGATTCCTCGCGGCCTTTTTTGCATAGTGATGGTCAAAAAAGAACTGTGGCGGCTTCTGCTCCACACAGACAGGCTCACACAGATTATAATTGTCTACCTGCTGGGAATAATACGCAATCGTCTGGGCATCCTTCTCCTGAAAACCTGCATGGCATGCAAGTGTCTTTACAACAAAATAATGATAATTAATATCCATAATCCTACTCCCTTATCTGCTTATTCCACTGGCGCTTACCCGCATGCTTTATTATATGTAAAAAGGATTCATCCGTTTATCAATCCCTCCCCTGTCTGGAAATATCATCGGATAAAATTGGTCCGCTGAAACGGTTCTTTTTCCGGAAGGCCGTAGGCTTCTTTTCCAAGCGCAATGCTCTTCATAAGAAATGCCATATTCCTTGCCAGGGTACGCATAGTCTGTAAGCCCTCCAGATCCTGCTCTGCCTCTCCATGCGCTCTTCCATGAATGCTGTTCCAATACTGTCCGGATGCCACCGGCATACCTGAAATCGTAAAAAACTTATTCAGCTCATCAAAGGTTGATGACAATCCGCCCCTCCGCGCCGCCACAACACACGCGCCTGCCTTCATTGTTTTATCAAAGTGTGTGCTGTAAAACAGGCGGGTCAGAAATGCAATCAGCGTTGCATTAGCTGATGCATAGTAAACCGGACTTCCCACAACCAGACCGTCACAGGCCTCAAACTTCGCGGCCGTCTCATTCACAATGTCATCAAATACACATTTCCCCTTCTCTGCACATCCGCCACAGCCGATACAGCCCCGGATATCCTTTTTGCCCACATGAAGAATCTCAGTCTCAATTCCCTCCTGTTCAAAAATCTTCTCCATCTCGTGCAGTGCAATGTAAGTATTGCCCTTCGCCTGCGGGCTTCCGTTGATCATTAAAACTTTCATTTTTATATCATACTCCTTTCTTTCTATTATCCTTCTTTTCATCTCATTATACTTCTAAACTTCATAATCGTATAGTCCTATGTGATCTGCCAGATGAATATTTCCTTTAAAACCAGGTATATATTCAATTAATGTATATACACAGTGCATTTACACATACTGTTTTACCAATTTCAAAAGCCGTAGATTTTTCGCATATTCCAGTAATTTATCCCCTGCCGGATTCCGCTTTTTATAGCATTCCAGCACGTAGGCAAAGATATCATCCTCCAGATCCTCCCGGAACCGGATACAGTCGCATACGCTCCTCTCAATGTCATAAATCCGGTATGTCCCGAACTCCGTTTCAACCGTCTTCTGATATTCCGGAAACAAGCGCTCCGAATAATAATGTCTCGACACCGGAAAATTCATATGAATCCTCCTTCTGTCGCTCCGTCTGGTTGCCGCAGACAAGCTCACCGGCTCCACATCAATAAGGCCGAGATAAAAGCAGGCGCTGTCTGCACAGATCACCGCCTCCGGGTCGCTGAAGCACACCTCAAGAGCCTTATGATCCGGGGGTTTAGCGCGGACAGAGCAGTTAAACCAGTAATAGCCATGGCATACCCGTTCCAGTATCTCGATTTCAACAAACACGCCAATCTGACGATTTGTAATCCCCTCCCGCAAAAGCTCCTCCGTGCTGATATACCCTTTATATTTCCTTGATAAACGCTCAATTTTAATTACTGTTTCCCTCAACATAAAAACTCCTGTAATGCATTATATATCTGTTAATATGTACTTATTTCCAATCCGTCCTCTAACAAACCCGTCAAAGAAATTTATAGGCAGCATTTTTTCTTACACATATTATACTTTTACTTTTCTATGCTGTCAACCACAGCATCAAAAAACGGCACTCACAAAAGTCCAGTTTATACCCGGGCTCCTGCAAGTACCGTTTCCTAATATCAGCTTATTTTTTATCGAAGTCCTTATCGTGCTTTAACAGAGTACAATAATTTTTTCAGGCGTCGTCTGAGGAGGAATGCTTCTAGTTGTTGCCGTATAATAAACCAACAGCATCCGCTCTCCAAGGCCGCAGGTAAACATCTGTCCATTGATCGTCCGTACAACCGTATTCCTCCCAACATTCAATTGAAGTGAATTATCCCCCGCGGTCAGATTCCTGTCAAAATAGTTCAATGCAATCTGCTCATTTCTTCCAAGCAGGGTAATGAGCACAGCATTATACTGCGGCGGGAAAATAAGCGGTACCGGCAGGGTACTGTCATAAAATGCCGCGATCCGCATCCCCCTCCTAAGCATCCTGCTGTTGATCACCATTGTATCTGAAGTAAGAAAAAAATTCACAACGCCATCAGCTGTATTAAGCGCTATCATCCGATTACAGCAATCATTTCCAGATATATTCGTAATTGTACCAATAACCGGAACTAAATCAGAATAATTCATACTCTCACCATTGCGGCCTCCCATCACAGAAGCCGCAATATCCTTTTTCTTTTAAATTATGATATAGAATAGAAATCGTTCATTCATTTCCCTTCTTCCTGCAGATTGTATTTCCGAGAATTATCATAATAATGCAGTCAAGGAATATCGCCATTACCATTATACCCGCCGATTCTGCCGGCAGCACATCCTCAAATACAGCCGTAACAGCAAGTAAAGCCGTCGCAGCCAGCATACCTCCTCCAGTAACCCTGCACAGCTTTTTTTCATCGTATTTCTGTTTTTGCTTATCGGAAGAAGTGTTATATCCTGCGATGAGCCAGGCACCTTTTCCAAGTAAAAGAAACACTGATATAACTGCAAATACAATTATTACCACGTATAACACCCAATCCGGTCCTGTAGAAATATCCGCCAATGTCCGACCATTCATCCTATTCCCTCCTGTACGCCGCAACCCCCTTCTTTTGCAGCACTTTACTTCCATCCCCTGCTTTTTCTTTATTACCAGTATATGATAAAACAAAACATGGCACAAGTGTAACATTTATTTCCGGTTACCAATTTCCGGTTACCAATATGAACAAAACCGCCGCAAGTGCGTATACGGCTCCTTCTCTATCCACAAACGGCATAAGAACTGCCAACGGCTTTTATCATTCTTGCGGTATTCCGCCAAAACTTTCCTTCCCGTCGATTTCTCTAAATATACCCTCTGCACTTACTGCGATCAGCAGTGAAACTCCTCCGCCGGCTAATATAACTGCCGCTTCAAAGCCTCTGCACAGTTCAAACAGCACGCCGTACATTGCATTTCCCAGAGGCTGCGCGCACATAGACACGGTCAGTATCACCGCAATTACCTTTCCGATCAAATTCTGCGGCGTTTCTGCCTGAACAAAGGACATCATCTGCACTGTAAACATCGTGGAGCATATCATAAGCATAAAACAGCATACAATCATAACTATATAATTCATCATTCCAGATGAAAAAAGGATAAGCGCACTTCCCATGGGGAATACCCACAGAGTGCAGGCTGCCGCCAGCTTTCCCGCCTTCTTGATCTCCATCCTTCCAGCAAAAATCCCTGCGCAGATACCGCCCGCCAGTCCTCCTGCCGCCAGCGCTCCCTCCAGAAATCCATACAGCTTATCTGCCTGCATCGTTCCCAGATCCAATACCTCTGTTACCATATACGGCATCCCCACATTAATCATAGATGATAAAAACAGATTGATACCACAGATTACAAACAGCACTTTCCCGATCACAGGCTTACCTTTATGTATAAACCGGATACTTTCTGTAAAATCCCGAATTGCCGTTTTCCAAATTCCGCCGTCATATGCCCGCCTTTCAAAAGGTATCTCAATAAAGAGTTCCATCACTGCCGAGAAAAAGAAGCATACAATACAGACCCACAGCACCGGTGTCAATCCATATGTACTATAAAGGATTCCCCCAAGCACCGGACCCAGCATCGACGAGAATGAGCTGATCATATTAATAATGGAATTAGCCGCCATAAAATGCTCCTTGGCCGTAAGCGCAGGAATACTTGCCTGTACAGAAGGCTGATAAGCTCCTGCTATACCATATAACAGCATCAAAGTAACCGTCAGCAGAAGAGGCAGGCTTACTCTGCCCAAAAGCAGAGAAAATATCACTATTACTATCGCCGTAAAAAAATCCAGCAGCACCATGATATTCCTTTTATTTACCCTGTCTGCGGCAATCCCTCCAATAGGCGACAGCAGAACCGCTGGAATAATAGCGCATGCAGTAACCGTTCCATAGAGAGCCGGAGAGCCTGTCTGATTCAGCAGATACAGTGGCAGGGCAAACCGGACTGCCGCATTTCCAAATAATGAAATAATCTGTCCAACCACCACCAGTGTAAAATCCTTTGAAAATAATTTTTTATCCATATTCTTCCTCCTTTTCATACCGTCCGTTGGTATGCATTCTGGTTAAAAAAATGTGCTCATCATTCAGCACAAGTCTGAGAAGAGAAAATTTCCTTTCTCCTCTCAGGCCAAAATTTCCTCATAAAACAGGCGGCTATTTTTTCTTTTGATAAATCTCTGTCAGCTTCTTAAACCTATCTTCCATCTCATCATCAATGATATCCAGTCCAAAGCCCTGCATCATCTGCCGGAACACCATGACTTTACCAATGGACTCTTCCTCTGTATCCTGAAATGTCATGGGGTTCATCCAGACATTCGCCACAAGTACAATAAGCTCTGCAAACTGCTTTGGATAGTCAGTCTGTATGGAGCCGTCCGCTATTCCCTGCTCAATGACCGGCTGGATATAATCCGGAGCCGCAATCTTTACCGTCTCATTCAGAAGACTACACAGAAGCCTTGGATTATTTTGAAAATTCGGAGCCGCTTCAAAGATTTCATCCTGTACCGGCCGGTTAATGGATGCTTTAAAAATCGTCTTCAGCTTTTCCCTTCCATTTAAGTCAGAGCGGTCCCGGATCTTAGCCAACAGCCGGTTCGATTCCTCCGTCATCCTGTCCGTAACTGCCTCCAGAATATCCTCCTTTGACTTAAAATGATGGTAGATTGCCCCTTTGCTCAGCCCGCCCAGATGATTGATAATCTCCTGAATGGACGTGTGCTCATATCCTTTCTCCATAAACAGATGATACGCCGTATTCAAAATTAAATTCACGGTTTCCTCCGGATATTTATTTCGTGCCATTCCTTCCAACCCTCCATACCGACTAACGGTATGTTAACATACCATCAGCCGGTTTGTCAATTCTATTCTGTCTATCTAATTATGCTATTCTCTATATTGATATCTGCGCAGGCTTTTCCCAAAGCACAGGCATACCGCTATACCCATAACACCAATAAAAAACATCATCAATGCCGCGCCTGAGCCTTTTCCAGTGCCGAACCATCCCGCCAGAATCCCTCCCGGAGAAACTGCCGCCATGACTGGTTCACAGATTTCATCCACCGAAAATCCGCCGAAAAAGAAGCCGATCGGAATCGTAAAAAACTGCAGTGTATTCCGGCAGGAGTATACACGTCCCTGCATTTCTGCCGGAATCTGCGTTCTGAGAACCACATCCAGATTCGCGCTCATCACCGGTACAAGCGCCCAGCCGATCATCTGTCCCACGCACCACAATACCGGCTGTCTGCTGAATGCAAGAATAAAATTCTCCACGCTCAGCGAAATCAACATCGTCACATAGATTACCCGGATACGGTTTTTCGGCGCGGGAAGCAATGTCACTGCCAGACTTCCTAAAAGCATGGCGGCTCCCGCACAGGAGTTAACGATTCCAAGAACTGCCTCTCCCCCATTCTCCCTCGGAAGGACATAGGCCGGCAGCACCGCGTCAAAAACAGATGCCACAAAATTCACCCCTGCCAAAAACAGGATTAATACAAGGATCAAACGATGATCCCGCAGATACCTAAGTCCGGCCTTCGCTGTTGTAAAAAAAGATTCCTTCTGCGCTGTTTCCTCCGAGACGGGCGGTATCCGGACCCATAAAAGCAATGTCAGAAACGCCGCCGCGAAGGTTCCCAGATCCGTGTATATAACAGCATCCATTCCTGCAAATGAAAAAAGAGCCGTCGCAAGCACAGGATTCAAAATCGTCACCAAAGAATTGGAAAAAGACCTCATGCCGCCTGCTCTCTGATAGTGCTTTTTCGGCGTGATAAGGGTCATGGCCACATCGCTGGCCGGCTGCTGGATGGTATTCATCAGCCCATTTACTGCATTCAGAACATACATATGAACCGGTCTCAGCAGTTCCATTTTCAACAGCATAAGTACAGCAATGGTACAGCACGCCGCAAAGGTGTCGCAAAACAGCATAACCTTCCTCTTGTCCCACCTGTCGCTCAGAGCTCCCGCAAAAATGCTGAATACCACATAGGGCGCATACGAGCAGATCGACAGCAGCGCTGTCTGCAGCGCGGAGCCCGTTCTCTCATACAGCCACAGGGTCAGCGCGAAATTTGTCATCGCGCTCCCAAGCTGCGACAATGACTGGGTAATCCAAAGAATAAAAAATGTTTTCAATTCCTTTACTGTATTTTTCATCATAATAACTTTGCTCCTTTGATTTTATTACTCCTATAAATTCATCAAGTCGCAAAGTCCGAGGACTCTAACCATTTACCGGTTAACCGCCTCCATGCATCGTCCTCAAACCCTGCATGGAGCGCCTGCAATCTCTAAAATCATCGTACCTCTTTCTCCTCTCATTTTATAATTCCAGCAGCATCAGGTAATCCTCATCCTGCTCCTTCACAACCTGATTCCATCTTTCTTTTATAAAACTATAATCAAATTTCCAACTCCTATTAATTTACAGCAAAAAAATGATTTATATATAAATTTTTAGAATCAAAAAAAGATGTTGGTCAATAACTGTGTTGGTCTTGATAGGTATCCGCCTTTGGGGACACCATAAGTTGTATTATATGATTATCTTTTGAAGTTTGAGGTGATAATCATATGAAAAATAAAATCCAGGCATTGTTTCTGCTAGCCAGAGTCCGTCTGATAGACCAAAATACCCCTACTGCCACAATTCACATATCATCAAATATGGCCTTACAAATGGGGAACAATGTTTCCTATGTCATGGATGCGGGAGAACTTTCCTGCATTTAACCGACACATTAATGGAAAATTCACACCTTAGCCGTTCAATTTGGGTTGATTTTATTTGTGATACGCTGAAAAGCGAATCTCTGAACAATTCAAAAGCAAAATTAGGTTTTTCTCACCAAACTGCTTTTAATATGCGGTATAAAGTCCTTATGACACTTCAGGATATGCTGGAAAAAGAACCCGTCCTTCTTTCCGGTATCACGGAGCTTGATGAAATATTTGTGCTGGACTGCTACAAAGGAAAATATGTTCCAGAAGAAGCAAACCCGCTTATTTTTTCAAATGCCACCAGATTTCCCTACCCACAGAAATCATACACATATTCATAAAATTCACACGTTGGTTCGGATACTGACTATGTACCTTACCTCCTGCATCTGCATTACGGCGAATCCTCCTGCATAATTTCACCTTGATATTTTTATAATGTATGAAAACTTCTCCATAAGGAATCCAGATGTCTGCCTTTTCAATTCTATCATAGACAAAATCTACAACTACAATGTCTTCAGCCTTTTTCTCCGGATATTGCTACTCCAGAAATGCAATATCATGATCAATACATTCCTCATAATCCATGGAAAAAAGCCCTACTTTCCTAGTTCCTAAGCGGTATAGCCGAAACATCAATATCCACATATTTCAACCAATAAATTGTCCTTTTATAATACTCCAGACTTTCTTTAGTCTCATTCTGTTTTTCACTAGGACCAACTATAATTTTTCTTATCGGCAAATGTCCCTTACACCAAATTTTTATTGTATCCTTATGCTGCAAAGCCATTGAACCTTCTATGAATTTCTCAATATCCTCCTGCATTTCCTCCTGATTAATACCTTCACCAATACAAATTCCTGTCTGATCAACCAATTCTATCTTTAAATCTGCATATTTTTTTCCTATTTTATCAGCAATTTCGCAAGCATCTCCCCCAACCCAAATAGTCTTCACATTCGAAGATTTTTTGTCCGGTTTTCCGAATTCAACATTGATATACGGATTTTTCAGATTCTCCGAATCCATAAATTCGAGTTTTTTGCCACGCACACTATCACTGTGTGCCTTAGAATCTCCTAAAAGCTCCATATCATAGATCAATCGATATTCCTCCTCCTCCCTAAATCCAATATCTTTAATATAAGGTATGTATCCTAACAATCTGGTACTATCATCCTCACTGCCGTCATACAACTTTTCCAGTATTTGTTTCACATCCGGCTTTTCATCTAAATTTTCCGGGTTTGAAACGTATTGCACTTTATAGGGCATTTGTAAAAATACCAACGAATTGCCATCTATATTATATTTTCTTTCTGTTTTATCGGATGTTTTATCAATTTCTTTTTCACTATATTTTAAATTATTTAATACACAAAACTCTTCCACATGCTGTGCCAGTCTTTTTTTCTTACATATTCCGCCTGTAAAATCCATTCCAATACTGACACCGTTTTGCGCATATCCACGCCACTGGCTAAGTAAATCCCCATCCTCACAAAAACACACCATAAAATACATCATCGGATTTTCTCGTAGTTTTTTCAGTATTTCCTTTTTTTTGGGTTCATCTGTATCCTGCAGTCCACTTACAAACTTTTCAATTGTATTTCGCCCTGTCAAATATTCATTAAAATCATTTGAAAAACGAATATTTCTTGCAAAAAGGCTGTCGCTTTCGAGTATTTTCCATAATGTATCCAATTTTGTATAGTGATACAACAATCCATCATGAATATGGTATGCCTGCGAATATTTCATCTGTTCTGTGCATTTTGAAATCTCACTTGTATTGTTTTCATAAAGCATATTAATTAAGTACCTTCCTGTTTATTCCGCCAATTCTTTTTCTTCTATTTTTCTTAAAAGTTCCTTTGAAATTTCTTCTCCATTATTTAACCAATACAATACCTGTGAAATCGCCATACAAGACATATAATCCCCGACAAGTTCCCTTGGAATATACCGGTTTTTCAAACCCTCTCTCTCAAAAATCCCCCACGCAAGCGTGCCGAAACTCCGCAACCCCGTTATAAGATATAATTTACATTTTCTTTCAAATCGGTCATAAATCTTTCTAGACAATTCTATTCGCGAAAAATCATTGACATTGCATTTCTCCTGCTCTTCTCTTGTTAAAACCACATCCAAAAGAATGCCGATCCTGCCACCTGTTTTCTTTGCAATCTTCTTATCAAGTTCATCAAGCACCTGATCTGTATAAAAAAGATATTCTTTTCCCCGTTTGGTCACCTTGTCAGTTCCGCGAATCCATTCCAAGCTGATATTCTGCAACTTCATTTTATCCAACAAGTCCCACTCTTTCAATTTGTCAACAGTATATTTAAATGCCTGTTCAACAGCCCTGACATTTTTTTCTTCATCTTCAACCACTAGAATCTTTAACTGTTCTGCCATTTGACCCTCCTATCAATCCATGAAAATAGGTAATTTCACTAAATAAAATTTCTTTTCCTCAGTTTCTTCTGCATCAATTATAACACCATTATCTTTGTCCAGTAAATAGAAAGAATCCACCAATTCTTTAATCACAGCAAGGGATATTCCTTCCTTTTTCCTTGAGCTTGAATCATGGGCTTCCTGTTTAATAACTGCAATATTCTTGTCACTCACAAAAGTGTTTTTTGCAACCAGATAATTTTGCTCACGATAGATATGGACAATTTTATTATCCGAATACCTAATTGCACTCAAGACTAACTCTATAACTATAATGCTCAGTCTTCGTATAGACAGACGCTCATATCTCCTATCGCTTTCATACATCCTAATCTGAGCGTCCAGTACCTGCTGAGAGAATCGTTCCTCTCCTGACTCATCCAATATCTTGAAGTCCTCAATCTTATGCAAAACATCAAGCAATGCTTTTAGCTGCTTCTTATAGATATATGCAAACGAGCATTCCGTATTTTCTCCTTCTGGAAGTGCATCCGCCAGGAGCTGTACATTAAACCGTGCTATATAGGAGTTAATTACCAATTCGAACAGTGCTTTCTGATATTCTTTCCCCCAATTGTCCATTCCTCTTGAAATAAGCTTCAATCTACCAGCCAGCTCGTCTTTATCCGTATGATCCGAAGCACGCTCTAATTTCATATTTTTTTTAAAAGATTGTTCAGCACTCCATTTTTGCATTAAATTGTTAGAAAAATCTTTTTCCATATTCTTTACAATCAAATCCCGAAAAATAATAATGCATTTGATAGCAATCAAAATCTGTAGCTGTGACATAGTACGCTGGAATAGCAGCTCCAGATATACCTCATTCATTTGATTTTTTTCTTCTTCCGAATAATCTTTACCTATATAATTTCTATATTTAATGAGAACTTTTTTCTTTTTATCTTCTGATTCTGATATAGCATATGTATCATATACAAAATTTTCTCTGTCATAATCAATTTCTTCCCTGCCAATTTCCATGTTCCGCTGCTTTTTATAGACTATCTTTCCAACATCTGTTGACACTGCCGGTATAAGAAGCTGCGCTTTCGATTTGGTAATAATTTCGACATACTCTAATAGATTATTATAGAAGGTTTCCACATCACGTTCTTCTTGTTCCTTTCCCGTTTCACAAAGCATTCTATATAACTTTACCATAGCTAAAACTGATTCATCACAGCCTTCTTCAAAGCTCACCTCTTCTCCCTTTATCTGAACGAAATGATAATAAGTAAGCAACCTTGTAAAATTTTTAAAATAATATTTATCTTTCAATTGTTGGGATAAACTATTCAGACTTATTCCTGCAGTCATTTCACGGTTCAAATCATGAATTCCATCATAAAGAACTCTTGTATTCTCTAAAAACAGTATTTCGACAAATTCTTTACCTTTAGAAAGTGCTGTTCCCTGAGGTAATGAAAAAGCAAATTCCCTATTCGACTCACTTTCGACAATTTCTTTTTCTTTATCCCTCTTCCCGTACTCTTCTCCAAATAGAATAATATGTTCAAGATAAATACATTTGTTCTCGTCACTACTTAGACAGACAATACGTTTTACAATACTGATACTCAAACTTCCCACACCATTTTGGTGTGCTGAACCTTGAAAAATCAATACTTT
>CAJTZE010000014.1 GCA_910584265.1 uncultured Dorea sp.
ATTAGAATCTTCAGGGTCGTTGTCTATTGTTTAGTTATCAAGGTTCTTTGCTGTCGAAGTCGTTATCAGCGACAGCTATATTAGAATACCACCAGTGTTTTTAAATGTCAACACCTTTTTTACATTTTTTTCAATTTTTTTTACAAAAGATTTATCCGCCAAAATATTATGGCCAAATCCATGCGTTTGGATATCGTTCTTCTTTTCTGCTTCCTCCTCGGCTTTATGTCACTAGGTATCAGCTTTCCCGCTGTCCGAAGCGACAAGCATGCAGAGGAGGACAGCTTTCCCGATACCGCTCAGAAGCATTGGCGGGAAAAAGACCTTGCAGTCTCTTACCGCCGGGCGGCACCGTAACCCATGCAAAGGGTACCGGCAAGGAACAGGCCGGAACAGGAACGGCTGCAAGTTCACAGAAAGCTTAAGCACAGCGCCGTCAGCTCCTCTGCCGCCTGTTCTTCATCTTCTCCTTCTATAATAAAATGAATCTCTGCCCCCTGTCCTGCCTTTAACCCCATCAGCTCCATGACATTCTTTACATTCGCTTTTCTTTCCTTATACACCGCAGTAATCACGCTTGAAAACCTCCGTGCTCCTTTTGCAAGCCGCAACGCCGACAATGCATGCAGCCCCTGAAATGATTGTACCCTGCATTCAAATGATTTCATCTGTTATCCCTCTATTCCACACATAATGCCTGCAATCTCATTACCTCACCTGTAATTCTTCTGGCAAATCCAAAGGACTGCTTGAACGCAAAGCTCTTCATTCTTACTGCCCCTTCAAAAAAGGAGATTTCTGCCGGCTTCCTTGCATCCTTAAAAGATAATGTCACTCTTAACGCCTTGACCGTTCCTTCTTCTTTCTGCAATATCTTCTTTTCCAGCTCCTCCAGACTGATTCTTGGCTCGCAGAGGATTTCGCAGGTTTTGATATCTTCTATATCATAAAAATCCGGTTCAGACACCTGTTGTTTTGTCATGCGGTTATTCAATACGCAGATTTTCCGATTTTTCTCATCCACAAGAAGATAGTTCCCTATTCTTCCCGTCACCTCAAAGCCTTCGGCAATCTCACGGGTCTCACTGCACAGAGCCTGAATCTGGGCGTAGCTTTTATCTGTGATGGTCTCTGTGAACTGCCTGCTCGCTTTCTTATAGCACTGTTTACAGATACACCCGTCCGCATAGCGGAATTTATTCATAAATCCAAGTTTCTCATGGCAAATATCACACGTCTGCATCCGTTTTCCTCCTGACCTATTCATAAATCAGTTTCATTGCTTCATATATTTTCATGTATCTCTGATACTTTTTTTCATATAATTGTACATGTCTTTTTCTTGGCAGATACTCCCTCCCGGAAATAACAGTCTTCTCAATCATCTCTTCCATTGATATTCCAGAGCCGCCACCCGATGCCGCCGTCAGCGCGATTCCATAACCGGCGCCGCCCGATGCGCTTTTAAGCTGAATGATCTTTACATTTAATACATCAGCCAAAATCTGCATCCACACATCATTTTTTGAGCCTCCTCCGATCACCCGGAGTCCTTCTTGTATTCTGTCACGCAAATGCATTTCATCCGCAAGCTGCCGTACTCCGAAGCAGATGCCCTCCATGACCGCCACTGTCATATCCTCTCTGGTACAGTCTGTGCCGATTCCAAAAAATCCTCCTCTCAAATGAGGATCTGCATATATCGTCTTATCTCCAGTCAAATGGGGATAAAATAGTAACTGATTTTCTCCCAGTTTATTCACATCCGCATATCTGGTCTCTTCCTCAAAGCTGTCTGTTCTTAATATGGTATTTGTCCACCAGGAAAAGCTGTTTCCGCAGGATTGTACTACGCCCTGTATCAGAACATCAATTTCTTCCCCGTCAAAGGAAAATAGAATATTTTTCCCTTTTGCGTCAAATTCTGTCTTTTCTCTCGGAACCATGAGAACGCCGGATGTTCCCAGGGATAACACCGGATATTTTTTCAGAAAACACCCTGTGGAAATTGCCGCCGCCGGATTATCGCCGGTTCCAACCGTAACGCTTACCCGCTCTTCTAATCCGAATTTTTTCACCCACTCTTCTTTTATGGTTCCTGCAATCTGCCCGCTTCCCTTTACCTCTGGATAGATTTCCTCCGGAAATCCGAGCATATCCCGGATTTCCGAAGACCATTTCCTGTTATTCAAATCAAAAAGCGAGGAGGTAGAGGCTTCACAATAATCCGTCTGGTACTTGCCGGTCAGACGGTATACGATATAGTCCGGCCCGATCAGGAATTTCTTCATCCTGTCAAAATTTTCCGGCTCATTCTGCTGAAACCAGTATAAATTCATTGCCGGACTTCCTGTTGAAATGACATTTGCAAGATACGGAACCTCCGCAGTCTGACGGATTCTCTCCTTAATGTCAGCCAGCAGCCCGGATGTTCTGGTATCATTCCACATCAGCGCCGGCCGGATAGGACGTCCGGCTTCATCCAGCATGACAACCGTATGCATCTGTCCTGTCACACCGATCGATACGATATCCTCCGCATCTACATACTCCAGAAGTTCTTCCAGCGCTTCACTGGCCGCCTTCATCCAGAACTCCGGATCAATCTCCTTCCAGCCCGGCCGCGGTTCGGACACTGCATAGCCTCTGCTGCTGTCCTTCACTATACATCCGCTTTCGTCCATCAAAAGAACCTTCACCGAAGATGTTCCCATGTCAATTCCAACGTAATATCTCATTGCTATTCTCCAAATTTTAAAATTACTTTATAGGTATCAGGCTGTGCCGCCGCCTTCATAGCCTCGCCGAAATCCTGATAATCGTAAACTGCTTCTGTTAATACGGCGGGATCTATAATGCCTTTTCCAATCATCTGTACTGCCTGATGAAAAGCCGCAATAGTAGGACTGACCGCACCTGTAATGGTAACCTGATAAGAGTGGACTGCACCAAGGTTCACCGGCACCGGCTCATTGGGATGGATGGAGCTGAACATCATAACCGTACCTGTCGGCGCTGTCATATCGATTGCCTGCGCCGCAATCCTTGGATTGGCAGTCGTATTGAACACGAACTGCGCTCCTCTTCCTTCCGTCATGTCCTTCACAGCCTGCACTGCGTCCCCGGCCAGCGGATCTACGACATCATCACAGCCAAGGCTAAGCGCCTTATCCCGTCTTTCTTTCAGCGGCTCACTTAAAACAACCCGTGCGCCCTTAAGCTTTGCCAGCATCACATGCAGAAGCCCCATGGTTCCTCCGCCGATGACCAGCACATCGTCTCCATATCGGATATCTGTCCGGTTGATACTGTTAACCACACATGCCAGCGGCTCGGTAAATGCCATTTTTTCAAATGCGGTATCCTCTGCATAGACATACAGATCATCTGCCTTCGCCGCTGCATACTCGGCAAACCCTCCATACCCGGATAAGCCCTCCGGATTATGGAATACAGTGCTTTTCTGATGTTCATCACAGATATTCTCGTCGCCGCGCTTACAGTAATAGCAATCTCCGCAATTCTCGATAATATATTTGACAACTTTCTGTCCCTTTTTAAAAATACCCTTTTTCTTAACTTCCGAGCCAAGTTCTTCAATCACACCACAGTATTCATGGCCGCCGATCCGGGGATAGCTGTAATTGCAGTCCCCGTTAAAATCACGGACATCGTTTGTGCAGATTCCGGAGGTCTTGATCCGGATCAAAACCTCATCTTCCGCAATAGAAGGAGTGTCAATTTCTTTTATCGAAAAGTCCTTTGGCTGATTTAATACGATTGCTTTCATATTTCCCACACTTTCTGTTTTATCTAACTTCTAATATGTCAAAATACCCGTCAGGCCGCCTACGATACCGATTACAATGATCAGGCCGATAATCTTGATTGCCGACCAGCGCTTTTTGCTCATCAGATAGAAAACAAGCATCGTCATTCCTAATGGAAGGATGTTCGGGCAGACCGCGTCCAGAAAGCTCTCCTGTACATTGTAGGTGGTTGTGGAGCTTACGATCTCAATACCGCAGAATGCATTTACATAGTTCACGATCAGACCGCCCATAACCATACAGCCCATGATGGACGCGCCCTTGATCAGCTTATTCAGGATTCCCTTCTCCAGGAAATCCATGATTGCTTCACTTCCGGCCCTATATCCAAACATAAAATTCCAGTAGCTTAATGCATATGCAGCAACAACAATAACCACTGCATAGATAACTGCGCCCCATACATTCCCGCTGCCGCTTCTTGTAAGGTCAATGCAGACTGCAAGGAGGATCGGGATTACCACGCCCTGCCAGATGGTATCGCCCATGCCGGCCAAGGGTCCCATCAGGGAAGTCTTTAAGTTCGTAATAAACTCTGCAGGTATATTCTCGCCCATGGATTTCTGTTCCTCCAACGCGATCGCCATACCAAGAATACATGCGCCAAACTCAATATGTACGTTGAAGAACTCAATCTCGCGTCTCATAACTTCTTTTCGTTTTTCCGGGTCATCCTTATATAAGAAATTGATAATTGCAGAAAACATATGGGCAACTACCTGCCCCATCATTCTCTCATAGTTATAACATGTCTGCGGAAATGTCTCCCAGATCAGCCAAGCTTTGATTAAGGCGGCCTTCGGGATTATGCTCTTATTCTTCTCTTCCATAATTAGTCGTCCTCCTCATCGTCTTCATCATCATAAGCCGCTCCGTTTACTGTTACTGCTTTTCCTTCCATCTGGCCTGTTATCTGTACATATACAACAGCTACAAGAAGGGCAATGATACCCAGTGTCAAAAGCGGAAGTCCTGAATATACTGCAAGCAGGAATCCTGCGAACAGGAACACCTTAGACTCGCCCTTGAAAATGTATTGAAGCGTAATTGCAATTCCCAGTGCAGGCATTAATCCGCCGATGATCTGGAAGATTGTAAGCACTTTACCGCTGAGCATATCAAGAATTCCCTGAATATATGCGGAACCGAAATATGCGGCCAGAGCACACGGAATGGCCGTCATACAGAAGCACATGATCTGCGGGAACAGCACGTTGGCTCTCCAAATCTTATTGTACTCGCCCTTTTCAATATAATTATCCGCAATGTGTACGAAAAATGAGTCAAATGTCATACGTCCCGCCCATACGATCGTACCAAGAATACCAATTGGTACTGCCAGCGCAAGCGCCGTCTCTGCATCCAGACCGCCGACGATCGCATATGCGGTTCCAAGCACTCCTGCAAGTCCCATATCCGCCGGCATACTTCCGCCTGCTGACATGAATCCCAGATATACCAGGTTAATTGTTCCTCCAATTACTGCTCCCTGTACCGGATCGCCTAAGATCAAACCGGTGATCATACCGCACACCAGCGGTCTCTGCAGAGACCAAAGGCCGACGAACGGTAAGTTTCCTACTGCCAGCCAGTAGACAACACCACAAAGTATTGCCTGAACAATGGTTATTTTATCCATTCTCTTTCCCTCCTCTATTTGTCAACGTACTCTGATGCTTCAATTACCTGCTGCTCCGGAACAAGCTGGTAATATACATGTGTCCCCTTGCTCATGAGATTCTTAATTGCCGTGATCTCATCCGGAGAACATGCCACATTCTTAATGAATGGCGTTCTCTCACCGCGAAGTCCCATGCCGCCTAAGTTGATATCCTTAAGCTTCAATCCTAAGTCTGCCATCCTGTCATAAGTGATCGGTGTCTTCGTAAGTATCATGACTCTCTCTGCAGGATCCTTGGAATCCCTCTGAAGGATATCCGCACCCCGCTCCGTTGTGTAAACGTTGCATTTCACACCATTTGGCGCCAATGCCTTAATTACTCTCTTATTAAATTCGTCTGCCGCCACCTCGTCATCCACAATGATGATCCGGTTTACCTGCAGGCTCGGCGTCCATACAGAAACAACCTCTCCGTGGATCAGGCGGTCATCAACTCTGGCAAGTACAATGTTTTTCATTCCTCTTCATCCTCCTCATTTTCCTCAAACAACTTATTCACATACATCACTGTTTCTGCCGCACTCTCCTCAGCCTTCCGGCACAGCTCTTCTACAGAATCCGTAGTACTGCGTTCCAGCAGAATTGTAATTGCTAACGGGAGATTAATACCTGTAATATGATGGAACTTATAATCTCTCATTAGTGAAACAACTGCATTGAACGGACTTCCATGGAACAAGTCCGTCAGGAAAAGCACTTCTTCACCTTCCGGCGTTTTCTTTAACTCCTCCTCTAACTGTTCGGTTAAAGTCTGTACAGTCTGCTCCGGATAAAGTCCATATGCAACCAAATCTTCCTGCTCGCCGACCAGCATCTGTACGCTTTCCACTAATCCTTTTGAAAAACTTCCATGTGACACTGCGATCACCTTCATTTCTCACTCCTCCTTTCGCTCGGCTCGTTTGTTGTAGCTAAAGTATAGCATTCCCTCATCTCTCTGCACACAAATCTTTGCGCCATAAATCCTGCAATGATAATTTCGCGATTGCGCAAAGCTTACCGCAGAACGCCGCACCAACACCTTTGAGAAATTGCGTAAATAAAGCCCCTTCTTTTACGCAATTTATTTTTGGCAATGTCAGCTTCTTTTCCGCATAGACCGTGCAAAAATCTGCGTTCCTTATTTTTTTACACCGCTATAATAAAGATAAGCTTGGTACGTACAGGTGAACGACTCACAGTAAATTATGTAATTCATAACGAAAGGAGGATGCAGCTTCCAATCTGGCTGCACATAGAATATGAAAATAGTAAATGGATTTGATCTTATGAAATATGCGGAGGACCGCAAACTGATGCTTCCTGCATTCAACACGACAAATATGGAAATGACCTACGCAATCGCAAAGGGCCTGAATATGGCGGGGCTTCCGGGCTATATACAGATTTCCTCAAATAACCTGAGATTATCCAACCCAGAGGTGATTACCTATCTTACAAAGGATGCCTTAAAGGACAGCGATGTGCCGATCGGCCTGCATCTCGACCACGGCAAATCCTATGAGGATGTAAAGGCATGCGTGAATGCAGGATTTACTTCTATTATGATCGATGCATCCCATCTTCCATTTGAAGAAAATATCAAAGAGGTTCAGAGAGCTGTTCAGTACTGCCATTTCTATGGAGTACCTGTAGAAGCAGAACTCGGCGCCCTTCAGGGAAAAGAAGAAGATATCGTAAACGAAGCAGACTGCAAGACAGACCCGGATATGGTTCTGGATTTCGTACAGCAGACCGGGTGCGATCTGCTTGCTGTTTCCATCGGAAATGTCCACGGCCTTGACATTGAGCCGAAGGTAGACCTTCCTCTGCTGAAAACCATCTCAGAAGTTTCTCCTGTTCCGCTTGTAATGCACGGCGGCTCCGGAATTCCGTTTGACATCATCCAGAAGGCAAGGCAGTATCATTTGTTAAAGGTAAATTACGGCTCAGATCTCCGCAAGGAGTTCGTATCGACCTTCGGACGGGCATACGAAGCAAACCACAATACGGCAAGCGTGATCGAATTAAGTATGGAAGCTGTCGAGAATGTCAGCAAGAAAGCCGCAGAGCTTGTAACCATTATAAATGCCTGATAATTCTGATCAGGCATTATAATATAAAAATACCTCTTTCCTTACTCAAAACGTATAAAGTATCAGAAAACACCTGCAGTCTCCATAATAGACTACAGGTGTTTTCTGCTTTAATCACTCTTCTCATTCAGGCCCTTCTCCAGAGCCGCCTTGATCAGTGTTATAAAATATTCATAAGTCATATCCTCCGACATCTGCTCGATCAGCTCCTTACTGGCGAACAGCTTGGACAGATAATTCCACATCTGGAATGCCTGCGGATTATTCCGCCCGATATGCATCAGCATCACCAGATTCACTTTATTTTTCTCCTCATCCCAGACAATCGGCTTCTCGGAAAAACGCACCACAATAAACGTGTCGGAGGAAACTGCATTCATCGGATGGGGCACTGCAATATCCTTGCTGAAATAAGAGCTTCCGATATTCTCTCTCTGCATGACCTGATTATACAGGCCCTCCAGATCATACAGCTGCGCTGCATTCCCGCACATCTCCCGCAGTATCTCCTGTTTCCTGCCTGCTTTCATCACATCAAACAACTCCGGCCGGAATACATTTGTAATATCCTCTATGTTGCGGAACCCGTCCAGATTCAGCTTAATATTGATATAGTCATTCTTCGTCGGGAATGCATTCACATACATGGCAATCCCCTTTTCAAAAAACTCCCCTTTCTCTGTCGTGAGAAATACGTCATAGCTATCCATCATCTCAGGAACCATAACGCGGGAATCTACAAAATTAACGGTTGCCACATATTCGGAAAACCATCGGAGCAGGGTCTGCCTAAACAGTACCGTCATACTATTTTTCAGGCTGGAGATCACCAGAATCTTCTTCTTGTTCTCTCTGTGGTTCATCTCCATAAGCGCACTGTAAAAATGAACCGTCAAAAGTGCAATCTCGTCCTTAGATACCCGCTTGCCGCCCAGCCCGATACTGAACAGATGTGCAAAATAGGTAGCAATATCATATCCCAGCGGGAAAGATTCCCGGATATATTCCAGCATATCATTCTTGATCTGCATGTCGTATTTTGCACGCACAAGCAGCGACGTACAATGCAGCGCCAGCGTAATCCTGAGATTTGTCCTCTGGGTAAAGTCCACGTTAAAATTATCCTTGATCGCCTCCAGCGCATTCTCCACAAACTCATGCATCTGCGGGGAAATCATATCCGAATCCCGGTTGTCCCCCTGCCCTTTCAGATACAGGGAAAAGTACCTTATCTCGTCCTCTGTGGTCTTTACAAAGAACTTCTTACCCAGTTCTCCAACCACATCCTTTGCCACTTCATACTCGGCTCCCAGATCCTCTCCTGTATCAATCTCATTGGGCTGTATATAAAAACCGTCGTTCATCCGGCAGATCATAATATTCAGAAACAAGATCGTATTGTTAAAATCCATATCCATAATATGGTATTGATGATTCACAAATACCTCTGTCAATACATTCTGGATCTTTACGATCTGGCGCTCGTCAAAAAACAAAATCTCCTTCTGCTCATCCTGCGTATATGCAAGATACAAGTCCTGCTCTGACAGACAGCGCCGTTTATTCATCTCAAAGCCGTCAATCATGACCTTGTTATTGCCACGCATCAATTCCAGATCGAACTTATCCAGCAGTTCTTCAACCTTCTTCAGGTCATTGAGCACCGTTGACCTGGATATATAGAATTCTTCCTCCAGATCCAGCAGCGAAACAGCCCGGTGCCTGTTCAGCAGCAGAAGCATCATCTTACTGACACGATTAACCGAATAATTCAGCGAAACCGTCATATATTCCTGATACAGTGATGTAACGAAGGTCGAAAACTCTTCGTAATCGCTCACTTCGATCATACTGCCCTTGGAGGATCTGGATACAATCCGTGCGCAGGCCTCTTCTGACAGCTCCTCACGGATTATCTTGATATCTCCCTGCACGGTTCTGAGACTGACGCCAAACTTATCCGCCAGATACGTGCCTGTCAGATACTCCTCCGTATGGTTGCAAAATTCCAGTAAAATCTCTATCTGCCTCTGACTTAACATCTTTTTCATCTCTTTCGTTTATTTCATCATTATCTTCTATCCCATTATACACTAAGCCCAATTTTCATTCAACCATTTATGCAATCCTTGTTTGCGTAAAGAAAAACACATATTTATTTTTAAATTTTAATTAAGTTTAAGGTAGCTTGTTTATACTTCCAAGAGTAAACTCAAGGAGGATGTGATGAATAATGAAAAACCGATATGCGCGCTCATACTGGGAATTACTATGGGGGTCTCTCTGCTGGGTGGCTGTGGCAAAAACACTGCTATTACAAAAGATGTCTATGGACAGGTTACGCAGACCAGCGAAAACAGTATCACAATCGAAACCTGGAGCTTGGGAGACACATCCTCCATGCCGGATCTGAGCGGAGAAACACAGACCATAACGAAAACAGACGGCACTATCATCAAGCGGCAGGGAATGGGCGGAGGCTCAAACGACATGAATATGCCAGAAGGTGCAGAGCCGCCGGATATGCCGGAGGGCACAGAACCGCCGGAGAAACCGGACGGGGATAACAGTGTAGAAGAAACGGAAATTACTCTATCGGATATCTCAGAAGGGGATGTCATTTTTGTAGAATTCAGTGAAGACGCAAGTGTATCCGAAATCACGGTACTGTCATCCGGCATGGGTATGGGCAAAAGACCAGTCGATGCTCAGGCAGAAGTACCGGACAGCTATGATGCAGTGGTGGAGTATACTTCTGATACGGAGGCCACAGGAAAGACCCTTTCATCAGAAGGCAGTACGCTGACAGGCGCAGTAACGGATGATGAGAGCTATGCCGGAAATGGCGGTGACGGATACTGCAGACGCATGGAAAGATTATCAGGTGGAGAAGCCGTCTCAATTAAAGTAAAAGATATTTTATACTATTTCCAGTCTGTATGATATAATAGTGCAGAGAACTACTTATCACAGAAAGGATGACCACTATGACAAATCAGGACCCATGCCGCTCCTGCATTGACTGCGGGCGTAAAGCATGCCAGAAAAGCAATGAAGCACTTTATCCGGACTACTGCCTTACAAAAAACACTTCCGAAGAGCAGCTTTCCCGGATAAAGGATGCTTATAAGGAAGAATACAATAACGCGGTTATGATCCAGACCGCCAAGATCCAGGCAGAATACTATGAGAAATTAACCCGGGTAGAAGAAACAATCCTATTTGCCAAAGAAATGGGCGCTAAAAAAATCGGCATCGCAACATGTACCGCACTCCTGAAGGAATCCATAACGCTGGCAAAGATTCTCCGTGCCCATGGATTTCAGGTATTTTCTGCATGCTGTAAGGTGGGTGCTGTTGACAAGAAGGACGTAGGTATTCCAGAGGAATTTATCAAGCATGGTCCGAATATCTGCAACCCAATCATGCAGGCTCAGATACTCAATGAAGAAAAAACTGACCTGAATATTGTTATGGGACTCTGCGTCGGCCATGACGTCCTGTTCCATAAATATATCAAAGGCCCTGCTACTACCATGGTGGTCAAAGACCGGGTAACAGGCCATAATCCAGCCGCACCACTTTACACCACCCATTCCTTTTACAAACAATTATTAAACGGCGAATAATGAGATCGCTATGTAATTCTGCCAAAACAGCGCCGCCCGGTTCAGCGGCGCTGCTGGCGGCATTTAGCATTTAATCGGCAGACCTTATTTTTTCTTGCTTTTTCCGCTAGTTTTCCCAATACCATAAACCAGAATCTTTATAATATATCCAAATCCGCCAGCGGATCCGCAGGCTTCCGGCTTTTCTTCACATTCCGCACTTCCATGCCTTTTCCTCCGGACTTACGGCAGAGATAGATTTCTCCAATCTCCATCGTTTTATCCATGGCTTTACACATATCATATATAGTAAGAAGCGCCACGCTGACGCCGGTTAACGCCTCCATCTCCACTCCTGATTTTCCGGCTGTCTTTACCGTACAATAACAATAGACCGCACTCTCCTCAGGATTCATCTCAAACTGTATTCTACAGCTGGTAACCGGCTGGATCTGGCACATGGGAATTAGCTCCGCCGTCCTCTTTGCCCCCATAATTCCTGCCGTCATTGCAATTCCCAGTACATCTCCTTTTCCCACTGTACCTTCCTCAACCGCATCGTATACAGCCCGGCTGAGCGTAATTTTCCCGGCGGCCGCAGCCGTCCGTTCTGTATCCCCCTTTGCAGACACATCTACCATTAACCCTTTTCCTTTTTCATCAAAATGTGTAAGCTCCATATTTTTTTCCTTTTCACTAGATTAAATTCATTGCCTGATTGACAGATTTGACCCCGATAATCTCAATACCCTTTATATTTTTCAACATTCCTCTGGAAACCTCCGGCATAATGCAAGTCTCAAATCCAAGCTTCCGTGCTTCTGCGGCACGCTGCTCCGGCATGCTGACTGCGCGGACCTCGCCGCTTAATCCCACTTCACCGAATACAATCGTCCCATCTGATATGGGCCGGTTTTTGTAGCTGGAAACAATTGCCATCACGATCCCCAGATCAACTGCAGGCTCGTTCATCCGGATTCCCCCGGCAATATTAATATAAGCATCATACCCCGAAAGGGGCAGCCCTATCCGTTTCTCCAGTACCGCCATCAAAAGATTGACGCGGTTATAATCCGTTCCCGCCGCCGTCCGTCTGGGCATTCCAAAATTACTCTTGCAGACCAGCGCCTGAATCTCCATCAGAATCGGCCTGGTTCCTTCCATGGAGCATGCCACCACCGAACCGGAAGCATTTTCCGGACGGCCGTTCAGCATATATTCCGACGGATTCGCCACTTCCTCCAGACCGGTTTCCCGCATCTCAAAAACGCCGATTTCATTGGTGGAGCCAAACCGGTTCTTCACACCCCGCAGAATACGGTAGGAAGCATGCCGGTCTCCCTCAAAATACAGCACCGTATCCACCATATGCTCTAACACTCTCGGTCCTGCAACCGTTCCCTCTTTGGTCACATGCCCTACAATAAAAATGGTAATATTCAGTCCCTTCGCAAGCTGCATGAGTGTATTCGTCGCTTCCCTCACCTGAGACACACTTCCCGGGGCAGATGACACCCCTTCACTATACATCGTCTGTATAGAATCAATCACCGCCGCCACAGGACGCTCTCTCTCGAGGACCTGCCGTACCAGCTCCAGATTTGTCTCACACAGAAGCAGAAGATTATCGCTGAACTCTCCCATGCGGTCTGCCCGGAGCTTAATCTGCCTGACCGATTCCTCGCCGGAAATATACAGTACCTTTTTGGCATCCTCCGCCAGCCGCCTGCACACCTGTAAAAGAAGCGTGGATTTCCCGATTCCGGGATCACCGCCTACCAGAACCAGCGACCCGGACACAATTCCTCCGCCCAGCACACGGTCCAGCTCTTCTATCCTTGTCTTCATCCGATCTTCCTGCTTCGTAGATACGCTGGACAGCGTAACAACCTCAGCCTCCCGCAGGGTACTCTTTGCCGCGCCGGGCTTTGCCGGAGTAACCTTCTCTTCCGCAAAAGTATTCCACTCCCTGCACATGGGACACTGCCCCAGCCATTTGCTCTCTTCATGCCCGCAGTTCTGGCAGAAGAACACGCTCTTTTTCCCTTTCGCCACTTTTGTTTCCTCCCTATAATCGAGCAGGGAAGATTTATCTTCCCCTGCCCGCCGCGCCGTGTGCGGGCTGCTTATGCCGCATCCTTCCTCTCCGCACCCGTGTGCATATACAAAAAGTCTGCGCCATAAAACGCAGACCTTCTCGTATCGCTACTATTTCTTAACAATCTTAACTGCCACCGCTTTATCCGGATCCATCTCGGCGCTGACACTGATCTTACCGCTCAGATTCGTTTTCATCGTCCCTGCACTTACATCATCCTTATACACAATATATTCTGTATCCGCCTCAAGCTCTAAGGTCACCTGTACATCCTTCTCCCCGGATACCAGAAAAGATACCTCCTCCGGCGATGTCTTAAAGTTCTCTACCGCAGTTCCCGGCACCGACTCATATGCAAACATTCCATTCTTCTCAAGCTTGGTAATTTCCCGGAATGTCTTTACTTTATATATATCTCCCTGAAACTCAAATCCGTCCAATTTGGTCTTGGAAGCCAGAGAATAATCTCCAAAACTCAGTGTTCCATCTGCCTCTGCTCTCAACAGCTCTTTTACTACTGCCATAGTCTTCATCCTCCTGAATTTTCTGTCATCTCATAATGGTTTCTGCATGCGCTCCAGGCACTTGTTCATGCACTCGCTGCTATGCGTTCATTGTATCATGCTTTCTGACTTTTTGAAATAAATTTTATTTGTTTTTTTGAGAGTCCTGCTTCGATTTCGTCTCCTCTCTTTATCTCTCCGGCAAGGATGGCTTCTGCAAGCTTATCTTCCAACTGATTCTGTACGGCACGGCGCAGCGGTCTGGCTCCGTACTTCTGGTCTGTGCCCGTCTCAACGATATGCTTTTTCACCGAATCACGGATCGTAAGCTTAATATCAAGCTGTTCTTTTGCCCGTTTTACCACTTCTCTGCACAACAGACTGACGATTTTTTTCATCTCTTCCTTATCCAGCGCATGGAACACAATAATCTCATCTATCCTGTTCAAAAATTCCGGACGAAATACCAGCTTTATCTCATTCATAACGTTGGATTTCATCCGCTTGTAATTATCGCCTGCATCTTCCTTCGTTACAAATCCCAGCCGTTTCGGATCGATAATCGCCTGTGCTCCCGCATTGGAGGTCATGATTATTACCGTATTACGGAAATCCACCTTACGTCCCTGAGAATCTGTAATATGCCCGTCATCCAATACCTGCAGCAGTATATTAAACACATCCGGGTGCGCCTTCTCAATCTCATCAAACAGAATTACGGAATACGGATGTCTCCTTACCTGCTCTGACAGCTGTCCTCCGTCATCATGCCCCACATATCCCGGAGGGGAACCGATCATTTTCGACACGCTGTGCTTCTCCATATACTCAGACATATCTACGCGTATTATAGAATCTTCATTGCCAAATAACGCCTCCGCCAGTGCTTTGGAAAGCTCTGTCTTACCTACTCCGGTGGGGCCTAAGAACAGGAATGAGCCAATCGGACGGTTCGGATCCTTAAGTCCCACACGTCCCCTGCGTACTGCCTTAGACACTGCCGATACCGCTTCCTTCTGCCCGATCACCCTCTTATGAAGCGTCTTCTCCAGCTTCTTCAAACGCTCTCCTTCCGACTCTGCAAGCCTGCTTACCGGAATCTTGGTCCACTCCGACACCACGTCCGCAATATCACTTTCCGTTACCTTTATCTTCCGGCCTTCTGTCCGCCTCTGAAAACGCTCCCTGATCCTTGCAAGCTTTTTCTCTGCCTCAATCTGCTCCTTATGAAGCAGGGATGCCTCTGAAATATCTCCCTGCTTGATACATTCCTCCTTTTGAAGCTTCAAATCCTCTATCAAATGCTCCAGTTCACCGATGCTCTCCGGAACCTTAATTCCCCTGAGGCTTACCTTGGAGCAGGTCTCATCCAAAACATCAATCGCCTTATCCGGCAGAAAACGGTCACTCACATAGCGGGCAGACAGGGCTACTGCACTCTCCAATGCATCCTGCCCGATCTCCACGTGGTGATGCTTCTCATAGCGGGACTTTAACCCCTCCAGAATCTCCAGACACTGCTCCTTCGCAGGCTCTTCTACCGTAATAGGCTGGAATCTCCTCTCCAAAGCGGCATCCTTCTCAATATACTTGCGGTATTCGGCAATCGTTGTTGCTCCAATCAGCTGCAGTTCACCTCTTGCCAGCGACGGCTTAAGGATATTTGAGGCATCCATTGCTCCCTCTGCTCCTCCTGCGCCGATGATCGTGTGCACCTCATCCAGAAACAGAATCACATTCCCCGCCGCCTTCACCTCATGGATCAGCTTCTTCATGCGCTCTTCAAATTCTCCCCGGTACTTGGAACCGGCAATCATGCTGGCAAGATCCATCGTAAGGATCCGCTTATCTCTCATAACCTCCGGAACAAGACCGTCTGCAATCCTCGCGGCAAGCCCTTCCAGAACAGCAGTTTTACCCACACCCGGCTCGCCTACCAGACATGGGTTATTCTTCGTCCTCCTACAGAGGATCTGCATCAGCCTGCCAATCTCCTGCTCCCGTCCGATCACAGGGTCAAGCTTTCCTTCTGCCGCCTGCTCTGTAAGATCTGTTCCGAACTGCTCTAACACGCCCTTTTTCTTCCCTTCTCCCTGAAGGTCTGCCATATATTCGTTCGGATCCGCCCCGGCTGTCATAAGAATATCCTGATACAGCTTTTGGATATTTACATTCAAAGTCTGCAGGATCCTGCATGCCACACAGTCCATGTCATTTAACACAGACAGCAGCATATGTTCCGTACCGATCTCCGATGCCTTCAATCTGGCGGCTTCCCCTCCGGCCTCCTCCAGAATAAATTCAAGCCTCGGGCTTCTGGAAGGTCTTCCTGTCACCGGCGCATCGCCGGTCGGGGTCACCAGCTCATTCATAATCTTAAGAATATCCTCTTCCTTCACCCCATTCATATCCAGGATCTGCCCTGCAACTCCCCCAAAGGTCTTGCTCAGGGCAATCAGCAGATGTTCCGTACCGACATAAGGATGCCGCATCAGTGTTGCCGCCTCCTTCGCAAGCTTCAGCACCTCTTTCGCCTGATTTGTATAATTCATCTTACATTATCCTCCCATATATTCATCAAAAATCTCATCCACAAGCTTATGAACCTCTTCTCTTGAGATGTTCTTACACAAGCCGCTGGCAAGCACGATCCTCAGCTGGGCGCGCATCTTCTCAATGGCCTCAAGCTTATTGATATCCAGTGAAATCACCGCGCCCTTCCTGCGGTCAAGCTGGATATATCCCTCCTGCTTCAGCACAGAGTACGCCTTATTCACCGTATGCATGTTAATGCCTACGGTCTCTGCGAGCTGACGGACAGAAGGAAGGGACTCACCCTCCTGTATCTCAGAAGCGGCAATCCCCATAATAATCTGATTCCTGAGCTGTATATATATCGCTTCCTCGCTGTTGAAATCAATCTCTATATACATCATTACACCTTTTCTCTTTTGAACTTCCGAATTGTTATATACATGGTAGCACAAGCGGCATTACATTGCAAGCAGGCAAATATTATTTACAGGATTCTCCCTCAAAGTTTATTGCAGGCTTCCGCTCTTGCATTATTTATCATTTCATGCTTAAATGGTATAAATGCGTTACACAGCTTTATGCCTGCATACGGAAAAGAGAGAATAAAACTATGGAAAAATTGAGAGAAACCATCCATAACGCCAAACTTACCAAGACCCAGCAGACCATAGCGGATTTTGTCTTAGACCATTCTGCCGATGCCTGCTTTATGACCTCTACGGAAATCGCGGACAGGCTGGAGGTCAGCGAATCCTCCGTCATACGGTTTGCGCGCTCTCTGGGATACACAGGATTTATGGATTTTCAGAAGAACCTCCGCAAAGAGTATCAGGATCAAGTACACCACATTTCCAGCGCGATCACTGTACCGTCCCAGCGTATGGCCGCGATAACCAGGATCGGCATCAGCGGCGACTATTTAAAACAGCATTTTCAGAATATCATCAGCAATATCGAAGAAATGTTTTCCAATAACAGCCTTCACACCTTTGAGGATGCGGCAGACATCATTGTAAATAGCAGGCAGAAGTATGTTACCGCAACCAGAGGCGATACTGCACTGGCAGATTATGCCTCCCTTTATCTAACGCACATGGTACCTAATGTTATCAATACCAGCTCCGCCTGCATGACGCCGGTGGACCAGCTTATCAGTATCGGAGAGGAAGACTGCCTGCTGATCTTTGGTTTTCCAAGATATTCTTCTTTGGATCATACGACAGTCCGAATGGCAAAGGATGCCGGGGCACAGATTATCGTCGTAACTGACAAGCCCAGCTCCCTGCTGGCACAATACGCTTCCGTGCTGATTACCGTACCCGTGGATTCCAATAACTTCAACAACTCGCTGGTTGCCGCACAATTTACCACCGAATGCCTGTTAGAGGCTGTCAGCCACAGAGTTCAGGGAATTGAAAAGAGACTCAAAAAAATCGATGAATATCTGGATGAACTGGGAACCTATTAGAGAATGCATATGCGATAATGCCCATAGGCAAAAGATACAAATAGCCCATAGCGGACAAAATAACAAACCCCTTGGAGCAGTGCAGATACTTCAAGGGGTTTTTTCTCGTTGCGGTGCGGTTCTCCGTCTGGGCTAGTTACCGGCTTTTCATTGCTGTCTAAACACTTGATAATTTTATCGGATCTGTGATAATATATTCGGATCCTTAATCTTCGTATCCTCTGCAAAGAGAAGTGTTTTTGACATAATCTCTGCCGTCTTCGGATCGTCATCTATAAATGGAAGGAAAAGCCGTCCTCTGTGCTGAGAATGAACCGGAACCACAAACAGCATGGCATTTCCTGCCTGATGTACCACGCCGCTTCCCAGATGAACCGAATACCGTCCCAGCTTGCCGTCGATGATAGCAAAATTACCCTCCAGACGTACATTCTTGATACCGAACAGCTCCATGCTGCATTCAGCAACTGCCCTGCGCATCTCAATAGTTGAATGGCTTGTTTCCGGATCTACCCCGCCTGCATGGGCGACACTGACCGCCAGATCCACATCCCGCATGACCTCGCTGTACACCACATCCGGAATGTCCTTAATCTTCACTGGTTTTCCCGTCTTCCTGTCCGAAAATGCTACCCACTCCAATGTCGGCGCCTCAATGTCGCTGGGCGTAAACCAGTCTGCCATCGCATAAATGCAGGCGGCGATATTTTCTTTGTAGTAGATTTTCTGCAGGCCGTCCTCATAGTCTGCCGCCCAGCGCCGTCCCCGCAGCGCTCCCGCCGTTTTCTTCGGTTGGATCTGATTTCCGGAGAAAAGCCTTGATCCGCCCTTTTCCAGCTCTTCGTCTAATTTCAGATACAGTTCCAATATTTCCCAAGATTCAAATACAGTCCCGTCTTCCATTGCCCGCCCCATCATCTGCTTTGTCCGGCTGTACTGCTCTTTTAATTTTTGGTTTACGTCCTGATATTTCTTAACTGTATCACTCTTTTTATATTTTGCTGGAATGGACTTCAAAAGCTTCCCATTCTTCCTGAATTTTAATGTACTCTTTCCGTACTCATCCACGGATATCATCAGCTCCACATCTTCTACCGGACGCCACTCAAAATATACCGCCAGCTGTTCTGCCAGTTTCCCTTCCATACGCAGCACAAGCCGGGTCACATCGGTAAATCCTGCATTGACACTTAGATTACGCAGCACAATTTCCACAGCACGGCCCTCGCTGGCACGGCGCTGCGCGCCGAACTGCCTGCTTTCTTTTTTGTATTTCTGAATAAACTGATAGCAGTCCTTAAGCTCTTCCGGCGGAAGCGGTGTATATTTTGTGGTCACAGACGTCACCTGTTCGTCAGGCCGTTTTCTGGTAATATCGGCTCCTTTAAGAGCCTCCTTCAAATCATCTGCCGTCTCCTCCGGCTTAGGCATACATACCTTCAGCAGATGGCTCAGAACTGCTTTCCTTTCATTGTTGGAGGAATAATAGCTGTACCCTCTCTGCAGCGGATCCTTCCCCAGCGCCGTTAATATCTGTATCATATAATCAATACCGTAGATCGCCCGGATTTGATGAATATGCTCCGAAAACGGCGTAGGCTGCTCACCTCGTTTCAATTCCACTTGCAGGACTGCCGGAATCATCTCCCGGTACAGCTCATGTGCAAATACCGGCAGCTCCGCCGCCCGCTTCGTATAGGTGGTATTCTCTCCATTCCAGCGCTTCTCAGAAACAGAAAAGAGATCATTGGAGGTATCCAGCACGGAAACAAATTTGGCGGTCACGCATATGCAAAATGCGCCTTTAATGTATCCGGCACATACTGTGATACCAGAGCAGAAATCACGGTCCACACCTGCCCTGCATAGGAAAGCACCGGCAGAAGATTCTGGAAGGGCGGTTTTTTTATTACTCCGCTTCCGAATACCTTTTTATACAATTTTTTATTATACTCGTAAAAGCCTCTCTGCCCGCAGCACTGGCGGTAAATCTCCAACTCCAGAAGAAGCTCCCTCACCGTCTCCGGTTTAGTGTCCAAATTAAAAGGTACTGGCGGCAGCTCCCTGCTCATTTTCCTGCCCGGTTTTTTCATTCTTACATAGATAGTAAATGACATTCTGCCTGCTCCTTAAACTTTATAATCCATCTCTTATTATAAATTGTAGTGTAATTACCTCTGCTCTTCAATCCCTAAAATCCGCAGGTAATGGCCGGCTCTGTAATTGGATATAATCTTAAACACGCTTTCAAAGAATCTGACAAAAAAAGACCGGTACCCCATATATCTTAGGGATAACGGTCCTCTCATTTCTCCTTATTCTGATACTTCAGAATATCTTCCAGCCGATCACTTAGCGAAGCGGTGATTCAATCGTCTCTTCCTTAGCTTCATGCTTCATCTATCGCTTTCCCGATATCATGTCTCATATACTTATTGTCGAACTGCACCCACTCAGCTGCCGCATATGCATTGGCTCTTGCTTCCTTCAGGTCAGCGCCCTTAGCTGTAATACCCAGCACCCGGCCGCCACTGGTCACAAGCTGGTCTCCTTCAAGCTTTGTGCCTGCATGGAAACAATAGTACCCCTCGTGCTTATCAAACTCCTCCAATCCATGGATCGGGACTCCCTTCTCATAAGACACCGGGTAGCCTTCGCTTGCCAGCACCACGCAGACTGCTGCATTATCCTCAAACTGAAGGTCCACCTGATCCAGCGTTCCGTCTATGCAGGCTTCCACTACTTCGATCAGGTCATTCTTCATTCTTGGAAGCACCACCTGCGCCTCCGGGTCGCCGAATCTGGCATTGTATTCCAGCACCTTCGGGCCTTCCTCTGTCAGCATCAGGCCGAAGAAAATTACGCCCTTAAATGGTCTTCCCTCCGCCTTCATGGCATCCACGGTCGCCTGATAAATATACTTCTCACAGAATTCATCTACTTCTTTCGTATAGAATGGGCTTGGCGAAAATGTCCCCATACCGCCTGTATTCAATCCCGTATCTCCGTCCCCTGCGCGCTTATGATCCTGAGCGGAGGTCATGGTCTTGATGGTATCTCCATCCACAAAGGACAGAACCGATACTTCCCGTCCGGTTATAAATTCTTCAATGACCATCTCATTTCCGGCAGATCCGAACTTCTTATCCAGCATAATCGTTTTTACGCCTTCTCTGGCCTCTTCCAGATTATTACAGATTAATACGCCTTTTCCCAGCGCCAAGCCGTCCGCCTTAAGCACGATCGGGAATTTTGCAGTCTCCAGATAATGAAGCGCCTTCTCTGGGTCTGTAAAGTTCTCATATGCCGCTGTTGGAATGTTATATTTCTTCATCAGATCCTTGGAAAATGCCTTGGAGCCTTCCAGGATCGCCGCATTCTTTCTCGGCCCGAATGTCCGGACGCCCGCCGCCTCCAACTCATCCACCAGACCGCCTACCAATGGGTCATCCATTCCTACGATAACAAGATCAATCTCTTTCTCCTTTGCAAAAGCTGCAATCTTATCAAACTCCATCGCCCCTATAGGAACGCACTCTGCAAATTCCGCAATCCCCGCATTTCCCGGTGTACAATACAGCTTATCAGTCTTCTCGCTTTTTGCCGCACAATAACAGATTGCATGCTCTCTTCCGCCGCTTCCGACTACCAATACATTCATCTAAGATTCCTCCTTCATGCCCAGTCTCTGGTACATCCCTGCTCCGCTTCTCTATCTCATGACAGCTTATCTGTCCTCTTCTGTCACTGCCGCCCTTCCATCTGTCACGCTTACCCTGCCGTGCGCAATCAAATCAACCGCCTCCGGCAGGATCTTCCATTCTGCCTGCTCCATCACACGCCGCTGCAGAATCTCCGGCGTATCTCCCGGCCGGACCTCAACAGCCTTCTGCAGGATGATCGGCCCGGTGTCGGTTCCTTCATCCACGAAATGCACCGTAGCGCCAACTACCTTCACACCTCTCTCCAGAGCCGCCTCATGTACCTTCAGGCCATAATACCCTGTCCCGCAGAAAGAAGGTATCAGCGACGGATGGATATTGATGATCCTATTCCGGTACTTAGCTGTCATGGCCGGCGGAATCACAACCAGAAAGCCGGCAAGTACGATCAGATCCGGCTGACAGGCATCTACTGCCTCCAGAAATTTTTCATTAAATTCCTCTCTCGTACCAAAGCTCTTCGGAGAAATACACCGCCCGGGAACCCCGGCCGCCTCTGCCCGCTTAAGAGCATACGCATTCGGGTTATTACTGATCACTCCCACGACCTCAGCATCTTTGATCCTTCCATCCGCAATGGAATCCAGAATCGCCTGCAGATTGGTTCCTCCGCCGGATACCAGCACCAATACTTTTAGCATAATGTTACTCCTTTTTCTCCGGCTTCTATACGTCCGATCACATAGGGCTCATCTCCGGCCGCACGCACGGCCTCCATAACCTTATCCACATCTGCCGCATCAACAGCGATTACCATTCCGATACCCATATTAAATGTATTGTACATCATTTGCTCTGCAATATTTCCTTTCTCAGCCAAAAGCTTGAATATCGGCGGAACCGGATAGCTGTCCTTCTCTATCACGGCACAGACGCCCTCTTTCAGCATTCGCGGAACATTTTCATAAAAGCCTCCACCGGTGATATGACTGCAGGCCTTTACCGTCACCCCTGCATTCTTCACGCCTTTCAATGCCTTAACATAGATTCTGGTAGGAGTAAGCAGCGTTTCTCCCAGCGTCTTTCCCAGCTCCTCATAATGGGTATCCAGAGATTCCTTCGTCATCTCAAACACCTTGCGGACCAATGAAAATCCATTGCTGTGTACGCCGGAGGATGCCATGCCGATCAGCACGTCGCCGTCTTTTAAGTCCTCTCCGGTGATCAGCTCTTTCTTCTCGCACACACCGACTGCAAAACCTGCAAGATCATAGTCATCCTCCGGCATCAGTCCCGGATGCTCTGCGGTCTCGCCGCCGACCAGCGCCGCTTCCGCCTGAACGCAGCCCTCTGCCACGCCGCTTACAATGCTTGCAATCTTCTCGGGATAATTTTTTCCGCAGGCAATATAATCCAGAAAAAATAACGGCTCTCCTCCGGCACAGGCAATATCATTTACACACATAGCCACTGCATCAATACCGATGGTATCATGCTTATCCATAATAAAGGCAAGCTTCACCTTGGTTCCGCAGCCGTCTGTTCCGGAAAGCAGCACCGGCTCCTCCATCTCCTTGATCTTAGCCAGGGAAAATGCACCGGAAAATCCTCCAAGGCCTCCGAGCACCTCTGCCCGCATGGTCCTCTTTACATGCTCCTTCATAAGCTCCACTGATCTGTAACCAGCCTCTATATCAACGCCCGCTTTCTTATAATCCATATCCGTCTCCTTCTCAATGAATCAAATCCGCTTTCTGTAAATTCTTCCGTTTACTTCTGTTCCATATAAGCCTTATGCCCCAGCTCCTTAAGCTTCGCATCCTTACTCTGGACCGTATGTTTCATTTCCTTCGTATAAGCCTTTAGTCTCTCCAAAATATCCGGCTCGGAAACCGCAAGAATTCTTGCCGCAAGAATTGCGGCATTCATTCCGCCGTCAATGGCAACCGTCGCTACCGGAATTCCCGGCGGCATCTGAACGATCGAATAAAGTGCATCCTGTCCGTCCAGATTTTTCCCAGACATAGGCACTCCGATTACCGGCATCGGGAAAATAGCCGCACACATTCCCGGCAGGTGGGCCGCCATTCCGGCTCCCGCAATGATTACTTTAAATCCACGCTCCTCCGCGGATCCGGCATATTCAAAAAACACATCCGGCTCACGGTGAGCCGATATAATTGTCATGTCATAGTCAATTCCCAGCTTATCCAGCATGTCAGCCGCCTTGCTCATCACCTTCAGGTCAGAGTCGCTTCCCATTACAATTCCTACTTTTGGCATATCCTTCAATCCTTTCTTTTGTTTTCTACGCAGTTATCATAGCATAGAGAGCCTCATTTATTCAATGCATTTACCCAAGTTACATATTAGATAAATTAATGACCAGTTATTTCTCAGGATATTCATCCAGAGGCTCATTCAGGATCTCTGTCCCCGGCAGTACAAATCTCCCGTTCTCAATCAACAGGGTCTCTCCGCCGTCCTCCTTCAGAACCCGGATGCTCCCCAGCTCTTCATAGGGGATTGTGATGTCCGTATGACAATTCATATACGCCTTTGATACATCCTCTTTCCGCTGAATAGATACCGAATTATCCTTGGCAATAATCTCCTTGCCGTTCGGATTATATACCCGGATATCCTCGCTCCAGCTATAACAGGTATCTCCTACCGCGAAATGGGGCCCCGTCTTCTCCGCAATCAGGATCGGAAGCTTCTCCTCAATACCAAATCTGCGGGCCGCCACATAGGCAGTGGTATTTGTCCCTATGGCAAATTCGCCGAGAGGCAGGGATTTATGGTTGTGCAGAATATTATCTGCAATATACTTTCTGCCATCCTCCTGCTTCTGGAAATTGCCACAGCGATAATCTTCAATCATCCCATCCTTAAAATCAATCTCCAGATCCAGATACTGCAGGCCTCCAAGATATACCTTTGTAACATGAAGCTTTCCATTGGTCCCCTCAAGAACCGGCGATGTAAATACCTCTCCCACTGGAATATTCACATCTGCCGTGCAGTTTTCAAATATCGTCTCCTTCTCTGGATTCTCCAAAGGATGAAGCTTTACTGTCAGGTCTGTCCGGTTTTCGTCCTTTCCGGTTATGCGTACAGCCGTGCCCTCATCCAGCGCATCAATCAGCGTCTGCTGCACTCGTCCGTAAACTGCCGAATCCAGCGTATTTATGCGGATCACTTCATCAAAAATCTTCTCATATTCCGACCCGATTTCCGGAATCGGATAGGACACGATCGTAAAGCTCCGCTCATCGCCCTTAATATATTCGTTCACCATCTGCCCGGATCTGCTGGTAAAGGACAAAAGTATCTCCTCCTGCTTATCCGTCAGATGCACCGCCTCTTCCTTCACCTGAGGAACAAAAGGCCTCTCACCGAACACTTCCATAACTGCCGGTCCGGCAAACCCGGCCGCCAGTTCCCTATGCGTCTCGTATGCATGGCGCATCACATCCAGCTTCCGCTCTGCAAACCGTTTATTTAAGAATAGTCCCTGATCATCTCTGTGGTCATATTCGTACTGAGGATTCGGATTTCCGCCAAAGTACCCGGTCCGGCCCTGCCTGTGTTTTGTGAGGACACTGGCTCCGGCCCGGTAAATCACAGGCTTCAGCCCCATCCTTTCAAAATTACGGACAGCCTTTCTGATTACCCGCTCAAATCCCAGCACATACCGGATATTTACCACAGACTTCTTCGATAAATCCTTCCCTGTATTTACAAACCCGATACGATACCCTTCGGTATACACATCAGCCATCCTCTGTATCACGGCTTCGTCAAGCTCCTTAAGGTGCTCCGCCGTACGGAGTTCATTATCACTGATGTACTCCCCGAACCGGTACAAATACCGCAGACTATTTAAATCTGCAGTCCTGATGATCTCCGCCGCAAAATCCTTCTCCGGGTCAATCTGCTCCAGAACCCTGTCTGCTGCAAATACATCGCAGTAATCGCTCGCATACCAGTAAATAATATCCTTTAATTCCCTGATAACCCCGGAATTATCTTCCTCGTCCGCGCCGTCATGAGATTCAAGACAGTTATAAACCTCAATAAACAGCTCCATCAATATAGTGAAATATTCCTGCTTTCTTTCAAAGATATAGGGAATCCCGCCGCGAAGCTCTGTGTACAGGAAGCTTAAACTCTGTCCAAACTCCTTCCCCAGCAGCTTCACTGCATACGCAGGATTCCCATAGCTTGTCTCATAATTCTCCGGCAGAATATCCTCATACAGCCTCTGATTCCATTCCTTCAGCTGCTCCATGGAAAGCTTCTCATAATCTCCCGATCCGATCTCCTTCTCCAAAGAAAGAAGCATCAGCAGGAATTCCGAAACCTCCCGAAAATATGTGCGGAAAGGCTCCCTTACAGACTCCTCCTCTGGTATCTGCCTGATCCGCCCTGCCGCCAGCTTGTATCGTTCCATCATCATGTTAGAAAAACCCCCTTATAAATGTTGCAGTAAATATAAGCAGAAGAACTACATTACATATAATTCCGCCCTTACAGGACACATAATTTTTCTCCCGTTCCTTATAGCCCTTGATCCCCTGCTCCACTCCCACAGCCGACATGACAAGCACCATAAGTCCTGTAAAGCCTATAAGAATATCAACGTCGCCTCTGCTTATGTACGAAACCAAAAATATCAGCATCATCAAAAATGCCGAGGTAAATGCCAGCCCGCTGGAAACCAGCCCTCTCTTAGAATGCTTAAGCTTCACCTGTCCGTGTTTAAAATTGCGGCTCTTTTTCCTCTCCTTCTCACGCCTGTGCCTTTCCTTCTCCTTCGCTCTATCTTCTGCTATTTCTTTTAGATTTCTTAACCCCATGTCTTCTCCTTATTGCCGCGCATATCACAAACACGATATAGCCCAGTGCTCCTCCCAGCGTATTCAAAAGCAGGTCATCCACGTCAAAACTTCCCACCCTCGTAAGAAGCTGGAATGTCTCTACGCAGAAGCTCAGCGCAAAGCTGTAGAACACAGCCGCCAGAAAACTCCTGTATTTACTTGCCATAGGAAGGAAAAATCCAAAAGGAACAAAAATCAGAACATTACCGAACAGATTGGTAAATACTGCATACCAGCCAAGCTGCTCCCTATACTCCCAGAACCTTTTGATTTCCTTAAACAACACCAGATTATACCGGTATTCCTGCATCTCCCCTCTTCCATACCACTCTGAAAACAGCAGGAAATAGATAATAAATCCGATATATAAAACGAATAATATCTTGCCTAAAAAGCGCAGCTTCCTCCCTTTCTTCCCCATATTAGAACATCAGGCCCTCTTTATTTTTAAGCAGGCGCCCCCCGCAGACGATCGCGATCACTCCTGTAGTAACACCTGACACAATCATCACAATACCGATCGCTATACCGGCCGCCCCGGTAATCCCCATTGTCTTAAATGCCTTCTCGTTCATCTTCGCTTCCTCCTGTTATATTCTGAATGGATAAATTAACACCCATACTGTTCATAATATGCATCAATTGCTGATTTTATTGTATCATCAATCACAATTCTTCCCTGACATTCCCTGTTATACAGATACTCTACAACCTCTTCCATCGTTACAATGGCGCTGGTCTCGAATCCGTACAGCTCCTTGATCTCATCCAGAGCACTCACACTGTCCCCCTTGCCGACCTCCATCCGGTTCAAGGAAACCATCAGCCCCCTAATCTCCACATCAGCCTGCGCCTTAATGACCGGAAAGGTTTCTTCAATTGACTTGCCGGAGGTCGTCACATCCTCAATGATCACCACACGGTCTCCATCCTTCAGCTTACTTCCAAGCAGAATGCCGGTATCCCCATGATCCTTTACTTCTTTTCTATTAGAGCAATAGCGGATATCCTTCCCATACAAGTCACTGAACGCCATTGATGCCGCCACAGAAAGCGGGATTCCCTTATACGCAGGCCCAAACAGCACATCAAAATCCAGTCCATAGGTATCATGGATTGCCTTCGCATAATACTCACCCAGCCTTCTAAGCTGCGTGCCTGTCACATAAGCTCCTGCATTCATAAAAAAGGGAGACTTTCTGCCGCTCTTTAGCGTAAATTCCCCAAACTTCAACACATCGCTCTCTACCATAAATTCAATAAATTCCTGTTTATATGCTTCCATAGCTGTATAGTGATATAAGATCACTTTCTCCTTTCCGGAAAGACTCCGAAATAATAATTCAATTCCTCTCAATTCTACCATAGCCGCCACACAATTTCAATTCAGTAATTTTCTGTACGCCCGGCACTCAGAAAACCGGCACTTAAATTCATCTTCCTGCCCTCATCATATTATATCCTGCAATTTTATCCGCCAGATAACCGCAGAGAATGCCCAGCACTGCTCCGCCGATTACATCCGTCGGATAATGCACATACAAATACAGCCTTGAAAATGCTATCAGCACCGCCAATACAAGAACCGGCTTCCACATATGCTTCTCTCCCGCAAAATACAATGCTGACACTGCCGCAAAGGATGCCGCAGTATGGCCGGATGGGAACGAATAATCAATCGGCTTATGGATCAGCAGCTCCACCACCGGGTTCCTGTCATACGGCCTCATCCTTGCCGCCAGATTCTTGATAATCCCATTACATAGAACCACATCCAGAACCAATGCTATAGCCAGCACTGCTCCTGTTTTTCTGGTCTTCGGGATAATGAGAAGAAGCACAGCCAGCAGTATCCATATTATCCCCACATTGCCAAGTGATGTAATAACCGGCATGAATACATCGCCGGCCGGGGTGCGCAGGCCTTGTATCCAGTCCAGAATCTGTATCTCAATTCCCATCTCTTTCTCCCTCCCCTATTCTCCTTCTGCCAAAAACAGCATTCTTCCATCTTTATTTTGACCTTAATTATACGCTATATATCAAGATATTCCAATATTGTTTTTATTATAATTGTCAGAATATTCTTTATTATATAAACTTTTTAATTATTTATTTCTATTTTGAATATTTGATTTCTATTTTCTTTGAAAATAATTAAAATTATTTTGATTTTTCTATTGACATTTCAAGAATAATGCGATATTATAATATCAACAAATAACAAAGGAGGGCAGACCACCAAAAAGTTAAATTAAAAATCGGAAAACAAATTTAAAGAAACGAGGTATAGTCCAATGTACTAAGTATTTTTTAAACATCATCTATCTTAAAGAAAAGAGGTAAAGTCCAATGTGCTGACACATTTTAATCGAAGAGATTATTTACGAACACTATGAAGAATAGTTTAAGATAGATAAGAAGTGAATAAAGGAGGATTAGTCCAATGGATGGAATAGTTTAAAATCCGCTGTGTTGAATGAGTCGTCAATACAGCGGATTTTACATTTGCGTTATTCTAATGTTCCTCTCAAATTTCCCGGGTATACTTCTTCAGCCACTCTTTTTCTTCCTCAGACAGATAAGGCGCCAGCGTTTCATATACTTTTGCATGATATTCATTGAGAAGCCGTTTTTCCTCTACAGTCATCATCTCAGGATTGACTGCATCCAGATCAAACGGGATCAAAGTAATCGTGTCAAAATACATAAACTGGCCGTACTCATTTTTCTCGCCCTCGCATACAAGCAGCTCGTTCTCCAGACGGATTCCATGGGAGCCTTCGATATAGATTCCCGGCTCATCAGTCAGAACCATTCCCTTTTCTAATTCATTCGTTTCTCCGGCGCGGTATTTCCATCGGAAACCGGCAGGCCCTTCGTGGATATTCAACAGATACCCTACCCCGTGTCCGGTTCCATGGTTAAAGTCCATATTTCTGTCCCAGAACGGCTTCCTTGCCGCATAATCCAGATTCAGCCCGGTAGCGCCTTTTAGGAAGCGGGCGCTGGCAAGGCTCAAATTACTGACTGCCACCAATGTAAAATCATCCTTCAGCTTCTGCGGCACCTCTCCCAGCGCATAGGTTCTGGTGATGTCAGTCGAACCTTCATAAAAGCCTGCCCCAGTATCCGTCAGCAGAAAGCTTCCTTCCATCAATTCTGCATCCGTTTCCGGCGAGGCAGAATAATGTGCCATTGCGGCGTGCGCTCCAAAAGCGCTGATCGGCGCAAAACTCGACCTTATAAAATTCCCCATCTCCTTCCGGAATTCATCCAGCTTATCCGAAGCGCTCATCTCTGTGATCCGGGTTTTTCCCACGTTCTCCTTCAGCCATTTCATAAAGCGCACATGAGCCGCGCTGTCCTTAATCTGAGCCTTCCGGATATTAGCCGTTTCCACCTCATTTTTAATCGCCTTAAACAATATCTCCGGATTCTGTTTGTTGATCTTCCCTACACTCTCTGGAATATCCTTATAAAGCGCATAATTGAGCTTCGTCTTATCCAACAGAAGAGCGGTGTCTGCTTTCAAGCCTTTGATATCCTCATAAATGCTATTATAAGGATGCAGTCTCACGCCGTCTGCCGCAAGTGTCTTTTTCAGCGGTTCATCCAGCTTATTTTCATCAATATATAATTCCACGCTGTCCATCGTGATCCATGCATACGACAGCACGAGCGGGGAATAATCAATATCGTCTCCGCGGATGTTCAGCGTCCAGCAGATGTCATCCAGTGTAGTCAATACATGCGCATCCGCACCGCACTGCTCCATTTCCTTCCGGATCCTTTTCAGTTTATCTGCCGCCGATTCTCCTGCATATTCCAAGCCAAGGGCAAATGCCGGCTTCCCTGAAATCTCCGGACGGTCCTTCCACACGACATCAATCAAGTCCTCCTGATACCGCACAGTCCCCTGCTTTTCTTTTGCAAGCTTCTCATACCTCTGACCTTCGCTAACAGATATCACGCGCCCGTCAAAACCAAGGATTCCTTCTTCCGGCAGAGTCTTTTTCAGGTACTCTTCTATGGTCGGCACATCCGGCTGTCCCATCTTCCGAAGCTTAACCGGCGTACCCGCAAGCTGTCCGGCCGCCTGTATAAAATACCTGCCGTCCGTCCAGAGCCCTGCTTCTTCCTTCGTTATCACTGCCGTTCCGGCAGAGCCGGTAAAGCCGGTAATAAATTCTCTCGCCTTAAAATATTCTCCAACATATTCACTCTGGTGATAATCAGCGGACGGAACAATATATATGTCAATTCCCTTCTCTGACATCAAGCTCCGGAGCGCTTCTACTCTTTCCTGAATCTCCACAACATCAACCTCCCTATTTATGAATCATACCTGTTCAGCCAGTCCTTCAGCAGACTGACGTACTTATCCGTATCTTCCACAAAGCACATATGGCGGCAGCCACGGAACAGCTCCCATTCAGCATTCGGAATCCGGTCATACATATATTTCGCTATGTACGGAGTACAGAGGTCATTTCCTCCGCTGATGATCAGAGCAGGCTCCTCTATCTCCTGAAGCTTCATCGTCACATCATAATCCTTCAGCGTTCCCTCCGGCGTAAATTCATTCGGCCCCCAGCCTGTTCTGTAGGATTCTCTGCCGGTCTTTTTCTCTCTTCTTAAGCATTCCGGCGCATCCTCAGTTATCTTTCCGGCCGCATGGCGCAGCATATATTCCGCCTCTGCCGCCTTGTACTCCGGACTGCTGTAATCGCCGGTTCTGGCCGCTTTGGCGATTGCCTCCTGCATATCCTCCGGCAGGAACCGGATCATCCTCTGCTGCTCCTCTGCCCACATCCAGGCTGCCGGCAGCGTGCTGGAAAGGATCATGCTCTTTATCCCGTCCGGCTTATAATCACACACATACTGAAGAGCAAGCATTCCGCCCCATGACTGTCCTAAAAGATGCAGCTCCTCCAGCTTCAGATACTTTCTTAAGCATCTCAGCTCCTCAATCCAGACTCCTGCATTCCACAGATCCGGATGGTTCTCTATATAAGAGTTCCCGCAACCCAGCTGGTCATACATGATAAGCTCCCGCCCGTCTTCTTCCGCCAGCCGGTCCAGCACCTCAAAATAATCATGAGCAGAGCCGGGACCGCCGTGCAGGAGCACCAAAGGCTTTTTATTCCCGCTCTTTTTTCCTGCAATCCGATAATATGTCCGATACTCCAAAAACGGCATATAACCTTCTCTGATTTGCATCTAAATTCCTCCCTTTATCCACAAAAGACACATCCCTTAACTTTGGTTCACGATCCCCCTCATATCTGCAATACTCTCAAAACCCTGCCGCTTCATATATTCCTCAATGCCGTCCACAATCTCCATTGTCACCGCCGGATTGTGAAAATTTGCCGTTCCCACCGATACTGCACTGGCTCCCGCCAGAATAAATTCAATGGCATCCTCCGCACAGCTGATGCCGCCCATGCCGATAACCGGCAGCTTCACTGCCTGCGCCGCCTGATATACCATCCGGACCGCAATCGGATGAATGGCAGGGCCGGATACGCCTCCGGTCTGATTGGCAAGGACAAACTGCTTCCGGTGTATGTCGATCTTCATTCCCGTCAGGGTATTGATCAGCGATACTGCATCTGCACCGCCGGCCTCTACTGCCTTTGCCATTTCTGCAATATCAGTCACATTGGGACTCAGCTTCATAATCACCGGCTGCTTCGCATACTTTTTCACAACCTTCGTAATTCTCTCTGCCGCCTGCGGATCCTGTCCGAAAGCAATCCCGCCCTCTTTTACATTGGGACAGGAAATATTAATCTCCAGCATATCCACAGGTTCTTCCGAAAGACGCTCCACGGTCTCGCAGTAGTCCTCCTCAGATTTCCCGCATACATTTACGATAATCCTTGTATCATACTGTTTTAAAAATGGAATATCCCTTTTGCAAAACAGCTCGATCCCCGGATTCTGCAGTCCGATGGCATTCATCATGCCGCCGTAAACCTCCGCAACCCTGGGCGTGGGATTCCCCGGCCATGGAACATTTGCCACGCCCTTTGTAGTTACCGCACCCAGCCTGTTCAAATCTGTATATTCGGAAAATTCTACACCCGAGCCAAAGGTTCCCGATGCCGTAGTTACTGGATTCTTCCATTCAACCCCGGCTATGTTTACCGTCATATTCATCAGATTTCTACCTCCGAAGCCAAAAATACCGGCCCATCCTTACAGATGCGCTTATTTTTTACGTTGCTGTGGGGATCTGCTTCTCTGCTCTTACATACGCAGCCCAGGCAGGCCCCGATCCCACAGGCCATCCGCTCCTCCAGAGAAATATAACATTCCATTCCCCGTTCCCCGGCATAGTCCTTCACCGCCCTGAGCATAGGCATAGGGCCGCAGGCATAGATAATATCCGCCTCCAGCTTGTTCTCCCGGACCGCATCCAGCACATTGCCTCTGGTCCCCACACTGCCGTCCTCCGTAGCAATATAAAGCTTCCCGCTCTCAGCAAAGGACTCTGCAAGGAATGTCTGCTTATCCCGGTACCCGGCAATGATCTGCCTGCTCTCACAGCGGATCTGCTTCGCCAGCTCCAGGATCGGCGGTACGCCGATGCCTCCCCCCATCAGAAATGCTTTCTTCCCCTCTGCCTTTTCTAACGGGAAACCATTCCCAAGAGGCCCCATTACCGGAAGCCTGTCTCCTGCCCGCAGCCTGGAGAACTGCTTCGTTCCCGTATTCTCTCCTGTCACGCGGTATACCATACGGAGCGCCTGGCCATTCCCGTCTATCTCGCAGATACTAATCGGTCTGGGGAGAAGCCTGCTCCTGTCCTCCGTATAAACGGATATAAACTGTCCCGGAACCGCCTCTTTTGCCGCCCTTGTTTTAATCCAGATACTGAATATACCTTCTGCCAGCTGCTCCTGTGCCAGAACAACTGCCTGTTCCTTTTCCCTTATCATAATACTCCTCTTATATCTGCAATCATATCTTCTACCGCCGCTCTGGAAGCCTCTCCAAAATTCTCCGGGCCGTATTTGCCATACTTTTCCTGCTTATATGCGGCAATAATTCCGCGGGAGGAGTTCACAATTGCTCCAAGGCCGTCCTCATTAAAGAAATGAGCCAGATCCTTCCCCTTACCGCCCTGTGCTCCGTAGCCGGGAACCAGAATGTATGCCTTCGGCATAAGCTTGCGGAGCTGTTTTCCCTGCTCGGGATAAGTAGCGCCCACTACTGCACCGATATAGCTGTATTCCCCGCCCATGCAGGCATCACCCCACTCTTGGACTTTTTCACCAACCAGTTCATATAAAGGTCTTCCGTCAACCAGGCGGTCCTGAAATTCTCCGCTAGAAGGATTCGATGTCTTAACCAGAATGAACAATCCCTTCTTCTCCTGCTTACATACATCAATAAACGGCTTCACACAATCTGAACCCATGTAAGGATTCACCGTCACAAAATCTTCGCCAAAAGGAACGAAGGATTTGCTGCCCGCCTGCACCCTTCCCAGATGCCCTGCCGCATAAGCCGCCGACGTGGAGCCGATATCTCCCCGCTTGATATCCCCGATGACTACCAGTCCCTTTTCCTTACAGTAGTCTACTGTTTTCTTGAATGCCTCAAGTCCCGGAATGCCGAACTGTTCATACATAGCAATCTGAGGCTTGACCGCCGGAATCAGATCGTAGGTTTTATCTATGATCTCTTTGTTAAACTGCCAGACCGCCTCTGCCACGCCCTCTAAGGTCTCGCCCAATTCAGCAAATGCCTGTTTTACCACCTGTTCCGGCACATAGCTTAACATCGGATCCAGTCCTACAACAATGGGAGCATTTGTTTTCTTAATGTTTTCAATCAGTTTATTAATCAACGATTTGTCCTCCTTCATACACAACTCTTCCATTTACCAGAGTGCATACTACATCACCCTTCACCTTCCGTCCATGGAACGGTGTATTCTTTCCCTTTGAGAAAAATGTTTCTTTATCTATCCGGTATTCCTTATTGGGGTCAAAAATTACAATATCTGCGGTCTTTCCCTCCGATACAGAGCCTTTATCTGTAAGTCCCAGTATCCTTGCAGGATTATAGCTCATCTTCTCCGCCATCTGCATAGGTGTCAGAATCCCCTTGTCCACAAGCTCAGTATATGTCAGTGCAGCCGAAGTCTCAAGTCCTGCGATTCCGAATGCCGCATATTTCATGCTGAGATTCTTCTCTGCCGCCGCATGCGGCGCATGATCGGTAGAGATCACGTCCATCGTCCCATCCTGCAGCCCCCGGATCAGCGCATCCACATCTGCCCTGCTGCGGATAGGCGGATTCATCTTAAAATTACCGTCATCCTCCGTAATATCATCTGTTGTCAGTGTAAAATGATGGGGACACACCTCCCCGGTCACCGCAAGCCCCTCTGCCTTTGCCGCTCTTATCATCTTCACGCTGTCCTCCGTAGAGCAGTGGCACAGATGGAGCTTTACCCCGGTCTCCTTGGCAAGCAGGATGTCTCTTGCCGCGATCACATCCTCCACCGCATTCGTGATTCCCTTCAGCCCTAACTCTTCCGCCTTGGAGCCGGCATTCATCACACCGCCTTCTACCATGGTGATATCCTCACAGTGGGCAAATACCACCATACCTGCTTCCTTTGCAAGCTTCATTCCCCTGCGGTACAAAGCCGCATTCATCACAGACTTGCCGTCCTCACTGATTCCCACACAGCCCTTCCCGGCCATTTCCCGGATATCAGCCAGCTCTTTCCCCTCCTGTCCTATCGTAACCGAGCCAAGCTGGTATACATTCGTCAAAGACTCCTTCAGGGCACGTTTCTGCACTGTCTCCACCTTCACACCGGTATCTGTCACCGGTCTGGTATTCGGCATGGCGCACACAGAGGTGACCCCGCCCCGGACAGCCGCCCTTCCGCCTGTAGTAAGCGTTTCCTTATATTCCAGCCCCGGATCCCGGAAATGCACATGCAGATCAATAAATCCAGGCATTAGATAGCAGCCCTCTGCATCAATCGTCTTATCTGCTTCCGCGCAGATATGCTCCTTTACATCTGCAATTTTCTCATCCTCTATCAGCACATCGCAGATTCCGTCTCTTCCGGTCAACGGATCCAGCACATGGCCGTTCTGAATCAAAATCCTCATGTCTTTCTTTTTCCTTTCCATGCCGGTTCAATCGGCCCCGGCATTTCTAAAGCCGGCTTTTCACTGCCTCGACCGCCTTTTCAAGCTGATTGTCGTAATCCGGATTCTCTTCATCCGGCTCATATGGGATCTCTATATCCGGGGTGATCCCCTTTCCATTGATGCTTCTGCCACTGGGCGGAAAATACTCCGCAATGGTGAGCTTTACGCTGGTTCCATCCTTCAGATCAAAAATCTGCTGTACAACTCCTTTACCGTAGGACTGGGTTCCCACAATCTCACCAGCATCATAATCCTGAATGGCTCCTGCATAAATCTCCGACGCACTTGCACTGTTTCCGTTCATAAGCACTGCCAGTGGTTTTGCAAACTTGTGCTCTTCATCTGAAGAGTACACGGTCTCTTCCCCGGATTTATCCTTCATGGAAACCACCGTCCCTTCCGGCAGCATCAAATCCAGGATATCAACTACCACATCCAGATTCCCGCCCGGATTGCTCCGAAGATCCACCACAAGCCCCTTCATTCCCTGATTCTCCAAATCCTTCAGGGCCTCCTCATATTGACTGCTGGTCACACTGTCAAACTCTGTGATCCGAATATAACCGATACCATCTTCCTTCATCTCATGGGAAACCGTAATTACTTCAATCTTTCGCCGGACTGCCGTAACTGCTACCTCCTCGGCATCATCTCCCCGGATCAGCGCTAACTCTACTTTGGTGCCCTCATCTCCCTTGATCCGGCTGACCACCGATGTCAGGTCAAGCCCTGTAATCTCTTCCCCCGCCACTTTATAGAGGATATCATCGGCTTTTACTCCTGCCTCCTCCGCCGGAGAATCCGGGTAAATCTGTACGATCCTAACCACCCCGGTATCCCTGTCCTGAGTAAGCACTGCCCCGATGCCGCTGTATTCTCCGGAAGAAGACTCCATCATGTCCTTCGTTTCTTCCTCGTCATAATAGACAGAATAAGGATCTCCAAGACCTCCTATATAACCTTTATACAGGCCTTCCCTCAGCGCCTCGCTGTCCTTATCTCCCGTATAATAATTGTCCACAAGCTGCTCTAAAAGCTCCAGCTTCGTCTCCGCGGCATCATCCAGCCCTTCTCCGCTTTTTCCTGTCACATTCCTTACCGCATTTCGTATTCCAAAACCGTTTATACCGCAGGAAACTGTTCCCATAATTAATAACACAGTAAGGGCGCCCAAAAGCGCCCCTCTTATAAAACCTTTATTCTGCATCGTTCGTCCCAATCTTTATAATCTCTATCAATATATTCATATCAAGAACCTATATTACAGATAATTTCTTGGATCTACCGGTACACCATTCACCCATACTTCAAAATGGAGATGAGGTCCTGTAGATGCTCCAGAAGTACCCACAGCCGCAATGTTCTGCCCGACACTTACACTCTGCCCTTCTGACACATAAATTTTACTACAATGCTGATATACTGTGGACAACCCGTTACCATGGTTAATTACCACATAAGCTCCCCGTCCCACACTCGTATTGTAATTATGCACTACCGTTGTTACTGTTCCACTGGCCGCAGCATAGATTCCGCTTCCATAGCTTGCGGCATAATCCCGGCCTTTATGGTTTGTGCTTCCGATACCGCCCGGCGAATTTCTGCCGCCAAATTCGCTGCTCACATATCCATTACAAGGTGTACTCAGCCTGCCGTTTCCTGAAACCCAGGATGCTCCCGGCGTACTGCTGCTACTGCCTCCGCCGCTATTATTATTTGTAGTCTGCTGCGCGGCCTCCAAAGCCGCCCGTCTTGCCGCTTCCTGTCTTGCCGCTTCCTCCTGCAGAGCCTTAAGCTTAGCTGCATTCTCCCCTATGGCAGTCTCCAGCCTGCTGATCTCTTCTGCTTTCTCTTCCATCAGCTTTGAAATCTCCGCCTGCTTTTCCTGCAGCTGTGTTTCCAGCGTCTCCAGCTCCGCACGCTCTGCTTCCAGTGCCGTCTTCTGCTCATCAACCTGCTTTACGATTGCTTTAAACTCATCTAACATATCTCTGTCATATTCTGAAATCTGTGTGATATATTCTGCATTGTTCAACAGATCGCTGATACTCTTAGACTCAAAGAGAATCTCGATAAATTGAGTATTGCCGTTTTCATACATATATTTGATACGCTTCTTCATGCTCTCATATTGATCATTTTCATCAATCTGAGCCTGTATCAGCTCAACTTCTTTAACAGCAATCTCTTCGCCTTTTGCTTCAATCTTAGCTGTAGTCTGCTCTATCTCAGTGATCAGTGTATTAAGCTGGTCAGCAAGTGCGGCCTCTTCTTCCTCTGCCGTATTCTTCTGGGCCTCCAGTGCTTCTCCCTTCTTCTTCGTCTCCTCGATGGACGAAGCCCGGACCTGAATCGTCATGCCAAATGCTAATGTTAGAGTTAACAACATGCTTACTAATCTTTTACCCTGCATAGTCAATCTGCCTCCCTTTTTCTCCCCGTATTAATTATATTATCATCCTGCCCCTTTTGTTACATATATTCTTATACCCGCAGATGCTTGCGGATGGTAAAGAAGCTTCCCAGTACGCCGATTCCAACTCCCAGTGCAAGTCCAACCGGAAGAAGAATGCTGTACACCGTCGTCACTGGAAGGAACTCCACAATATTATTCAAAAGGCTGAACTTACTCATAATGTATGCTACTGCCCGGTCGTACATAAAATACAGCACCACCAAAGGAATAATAGCTCCTATAACGCCGATTACCAGGCCTTCTATAACGAACGGCGCCCGGACGAATCCATCCTTCGCACCGATATATTTCATAATTGCAATCTCTTCCCTTCGGACTGTAATACCCATAGTGACCGTATTACTGATCAGGAAAATCGATACTGCCAGAAGAATGCCGATCAGGAAAATGGATATATATACGATCAGCTTATTCACACTGGTAAGAGTCTTAGCAACCACATCCGACTTATTCACCTTACGGACTCCGTCAAGCTTCTCGGCAAAAGAAACCACATCCTTCTGCTTCGCCACATCATCCATATACACCTCATAGTTATCAGATCCGTTCAACGGATTGTCATCCTTAAAGCCGTCTGCAAGCTCCTTGGCCTCTCCAAAATAATCGTCCTTAAAGGAATCCCACGCTTCGTCTGCCGACACATACTTGATCTCCAGAACGCCGTCGCATCCTTCTAATTCCTGTCCGATCTTCTGGATCTGTGCCTGAGTTATCTCCTCCTCAAACAAAACCGTAATCGCAACTCCCTCTTCTGCCTTCTGCACAATATATCTGAAGTTGGTCACAATGGAAAAGAAAATACCAAACAGAAAAATGCAGGCCGCCATCGTCGCGATTGAGGCTATGGAGAACATCTTGTTTCTTCCTATGTTCTTAAATCCCTGTCTTGTAGAGTATCCAATCGTACTAATTCTCATTGATATAACCACCCCTTTTTTCGTCGCTTACGATGACCCCTTTTTTCATCGTAATTACACGCTTCTTCATCTCGTTTACAATCTCCTGGTTATGTGTAACGACCAATACCGTTGTACCTCTGTCGTTGGCCTCCTCAAGGAGTTTCATAATCTCCCACGAGTTGGTCGGGTCAAGGTTACCGGTCGGCTCGTCCGCCAGCAGAATTGCAGGTTCATTCACTATCGCTCTGGCAATGGCCACACGCTGCTGCTCGCCGCCGGACAGCTCCTTTGGAAAAGACTTATACTTCTGTGCCAAGCCAACCAGAGACAGCGCTGCAGGAACCTTCTTCTTAATGATACGGGTTGGTGTCTCTACAACACGCTGGGCAAACGCAATGTTCTCATAGATATTGCGGTCCTTCAGCAGACGGAAATCCTGAAACACAACCCCGATTCCCCTGCGGTACATGGGAATCTTCCTGTGCCTCAGCCTGCCCAGATCCTGTCCATTCACAATAATCGTACCTGATGTAGGCTCCAGTTCCTTCATAATCAGACGGATAAGGGTTGATTTACCAGATCCGCTGTCGCCCACGATAAATACAAATTCGCCCTGATTGATCTTCAGGTTAATACCATTCAGGGCAGCAACCCCTTTCGAGTACTCTTTCGTTACTTCTGTTAATTCAATCATACTGTCCTCCTAATTATTTAATACTCCATGGACTCCATATACTTCATGTATTTGACTACCATCAATGCAATCTTAAATGTAATGGCATCCTCAAATACCCTAAGGTCGAGTCCCGTACTTTTCTGCAGCTTATCCAATCTGTACACCAGTGTATTCCGGTGAATGTATAACTGCCTTGATGTCTCGGACACATTCAGGCTGTTCTCAAAAAACTTATTGATCGTTGCCAGCGTCTCCTCATCAAATTCGTCCGGAGACTTCCCCTCAAAAATCTCACGGATGAACATCTTGCAGAGCGAAATCGGAAGCTGGTAGATCAGCCGTCCAATTCCTAACGTGCTATATGCAATAATATTCTTTTCATCGAAGAATATCTTGCCGACATCCAGAGCAAGTTTCGCCTCTTTATAAGATTTGGAAACTTCCTTGATATCATTTACTATAGTGCCGTAAGCAATCCTTACGCCATCCTCGCCTTCTTCATTCAGCGCCTCCAGAAGACGGACCGCCGATTTATCGAGTTCCGGATAACCCTCGCCGGTTCCAAGCTCTCTTACTATAATAATATTCTTTTCATCCACCGCAGTAACGAAATCCTTCGATCTGCCGCTCAAAATACTCCGAATATTATCAATCTTGCTGCTATCCTTCTCATGATCTGTCTCTACAATAAAGATAACACGTCTCGCCTCGGTGTCAATATGTAATTTTTTCGCCCTGTTATAGATATCTACAAGGAGCAGATTATCCAAAAGAAGATTCTTGATAAAATTATCCTTATCAAACCTCTCTTTATAAGCAATCAGCAGATTCTGTATCTGAAAGGCCGCAAGCTTGCCGATCATATACACATCCTCGCTTCCGCCATTCGCCAGAAGAATATATTCCAGCTGGTGCTCATCAAAAATCTTAAAAAACTGATATCCCTGAATCACCTGGCTCTCCGCCGGGGAACCAGCAAAGGAAGAAACAGCATCCCCATAGTGCCCCTGCTCGGCAAATGTACTTGCAAGAGGCTTCCCATCGGTATCCATAACACACAAATCAATTCTTGTAATGCCCTTCAAACCATCAATTGTGTTTTGAAGTATCTGATTAGATATCATATTCCATTCCCTCCACCCATTTCAATATGCATTTTTCACAATATCTTATCTGTCCATTTGCCTGCTTATGCATATCACTCGTTTCTATCTTAATATAAATCCACAAAAAAAGAAAGAGGAAATCGCATATTTTTGTCAATTTCCTCGCTTTTCCCTACTTTTTTATATGAAATTTTAACGAATCAGCTCTGGACATTGTGTACAAAGCATTTTCCAAAATCCACCTGCTTACTTGAGAAAATTCTGCATTATCCGTGCGCCTGCATTTCCCTGCGGTTCTTCTCAATCTCACGTTTAAAGAACAGACGGTCGAAAAAGGACGCAACCCTTCCGCCTTTTGTCCTGCCCTTGTAGATAGGCTCCATCGCCTTTCCTGCTCCCAGCCACATCCTTGCATTGATCAGGCTCCGGTTTCTGGATATAAACTCCTCCTGTACCGGAGAGGAAAGAACCGCGATCACACTGTCAACCTCGCCGCCGTTTATCGCATTTACCAGCATATCATCTGTACCGGCTCCCGGAGCCACCTTCGCCGCCCCTGCAAGCTGGATCCCTCTGTAGCGGGAAAACATACATGCCGTCAGCCTGTCCACTTCCTCATCTGTTTCAACAAGAAGATAGACCCGGCTGTGATTCTTGTGAAGATACTTTAAATACATCTTCAGATAAACCTGAGTCTTTATCTCCTGCATATGCCGGACATCAGCAATACCTGCCGCCTCTAAGATCTCTGTCTGCGCCGGAAGCACCAGATCACTCTGTTCAATGGCTTTCCGCAGATCCGGCTTATCCCGGACGCACATAAGCGTCTCTATCGTAACAAGCTCTACCACATTGGTCACAGCCGTACTCATATATTCCACCGATGCCTTCATCGCCTGCTTTGCCGAACAGTTATCTATATTAACATCCAATACACAAATCGTCTCATTCATTCGAACAACCACCTGCAATATTTTCCAGTTTAAGCATTGTAGCAAAACAGGGTTTCCTTTGCAAGTATTGACACGAAATGTTCACACTAATTAATATTCGTAATATTTCTGTTATTATTTATAGATTCCCGTCTCTTCTTCGTGATCAGGCCGCCTATCCGTCCGGTTTCTTTTGAGGACAGGGACTTCCATCCTTCACTCAACACTTTATCCAGAAGCCCCAATTCCTCAGCAATTTCATATTTCAGCTTCTCCTCCGGCGTAACCAAGTGCAAATCAATCGGTTTTTCTTTTTTCTTTGACATAACATCCGTCCCCTTTCCTGCTGTTACAGGAAGTATTGACAGAATATCCGGACTTAATACACTACTGTCTCATCCGGAATAATAATTGCCGCAATAAAATATATCAGCAGGCCGCTCCCTCCGGTTAACGCAAACAACACCCAGACCAGACGGATGATCGTCGGGTCAATATTAAAATACTCTGCAATTCCTCCGCATACTCCGCAGATCATGCGCTGCTTCTTTGAACGATATAACTTTTTAGATTCCATGATGTATTCCTCCTTCACACTTATTTAAAATTAATACTGACGCTTCCGATTCCACACTCTACAGATAATTCTTTTCCTCCGTGGTGTTCTTCCCCATGGTGGTCATCATTGTCATCAAAATCATCCTCTGACCTGCTGACTCCGATTCCGCTAAAAGAACGTCCTCCTACTGTAACCTCACCGATGCCGCAGTCTATATTGTAGGCATAATCTGTCTCACTTCCTGAAAGCGTCAAAGCGACCTCGCCCACACCACATTCAATATCTCCTTCATTCAAAACAGTCCCTTCTGCGGTAATCTGTCCGGCACCGCATCCCAGCTCTGCCTGCTGTGCTGTAAAGCTGTCTATCACAGCTTGGCCGGCTCCCACGTTCAGAGAAAACTCTGCCGCCTCCGCATCTGCGACGTAGATTTCTCCCGCTTCATTATCCAGCTCCAGCTCCTCCAGACATTCCTTCGGAAGGAACAGCCAGACTGTTGCATAGCCGTCGATCCGGTTAATCGTACGCATTTTCTTTGTTGTCGTAATTTTCAGTTCATCCCTGTCCTGCACACATTTAAAACGGAGCCTCTCATCTACATTCACTGCCTCCACATGGACGTCCTTATCCGGCGAAGCCAGAACCTGAAGCTGTATCCCGCAGGAATCCACATCAATCTTGCTGATACCGGAATAGTTCTTCTTGATCCCCGGCTCTCCGGCGCGTTCACCGTATCCATATTCTCTGCCGTCCTTGATTTTAGAAATCAATACTGTGCCGTCATCATCCTCATCCGAATCAAAAAAGACTATATTCGGAAGGATTCCTGCTCTGGCATCCACTTCCACTACCGCATCATAGAAGGATGCGCCCATCATGCGTCCCGCTATGCAGAATGCCGTTCCCAGACAGAATACCGCCCCGCAGATAATCCAAAATATTTTCCATCCATGTTTCATCTATACCGCCGCCTTTCTTTTTTGAAATGGTCTCCTGCAGAGCTCTACCACAAATCGGAACAGCCCCGGAAGGACTATCATACACAGCCGGATAGCCGCCACGGTTGCAATAGTTCCAATGACTCCCAGAATCATCCCGACACCCATCACCGCCATAGCTGCCGCCGGATTCGAGATCATAATAAACATTCCTTTAATAAAAAGCACCAGACCCGCTGCCGCAAGCGCCATGGCAACAGCCGCAAGAGCTATAAAGATTGCAAATCCTGCAATTCCGAATGCAAATACACAGCACACAAATGCGATTGCCAGCGGGATCAGCACAGGTACCGCAAAAAGCACGATCAGAATGATCAGCGCCAGCTTCAGGCCGCTGCTGGTCCAGGGCTTATTCTCCTGTCCTTTATCTCTGTCCGGCTCCGTATACGAATAAGCATTTCCATTCTGACCGGCAGCGTAAGGACCGCCGTTTCCGGCCTGATTCCCTGCGTAAGCTCCTCCCGGATAGGGATTCTCTGTGTTCCGCCTCCCTGCCCCGCGGTACTGTCCCGGAACATCCTTCTTCTCAAACTTGGTATCTGTGTATCCGGTCTCACGGAACTCGCCGGAATCGCCCATCCGCCTGCCGAGCCCTGCCTTCATCTCAGCCGCAACCTGCTCCGGGCTTCCAAGCTCTTCAATCACCTTCTCCTCATTCTCTTCACCGGCATCATCAAAATAATCATTGTAATACTGCATCGTTGCAACCCGCTCCTCTGCCGGCACATCCTGAAGAAGCGACGCCAGTTTCCTCATATATTCAATGCGGTTCATTTAATAACCCCTCCCTCAAAAATTGAATTTATCTTTGCACAATATGATTTCCATTCTGACCGATAGAGATTCAGCTGTATCAGTCCTTTTTCCGTCACCTTGTAATACCTGCGGTTCCTTCCGTCAAACTGCCGGTCATAGACCTCCAGGCATTCATCCTTCTGAAGTCTCCTGAGAACCGGATACAGGGTTGACTCTGACACATCAATCGCTTTCTTCACATCCTGGGTGATCTTATAACCATACGTGCCTTCATCTTCCTGAGACACAACCGCCAGTACAATTGCATCCAGAAGCGCTGCTCCGGTGTTAAATACCATAATCTCACTCCTTTATATCTCCTATGCTGTTTTACTAATATTGTTTTCATAGCTATATTATATGGAATATAATATGGATTGTCAATATAGTATTATAAAATAATTATTATTATACAAACAAAACGGCCGCGCCTACGCGCAGCCACCCGTCCTTCTACTGTATTCTATTACTCTCTTTTGTTAAGTCCAGGAAATTTCCTCCCCCAGCGTAAACGAATAAATAATCTTCTCCCGCACCCTTTTTCCGGTTATCTGCTCCAGCGCCCTGGCGTAATACTCCAGCTGAGCTTGGTATTTTTCCTTAAGCTCCTCCCCGGTCTGTACCCGGTCTGTTTTATAGTCCAGAACCGTCAGTCCCTCCGGCTCCTCAAAATACACATCAATGATCCCCTGTACAAGAACTGTTTCCTGTCCTTCCTCTTTCATTTCAGGATAGACGTCCTCCATAGGAATCCCAAGCACAAAAGGCTGTTCCTTCCACAGCAGTCCATTCCCGGCCGCCTGTTTCATACGCTTTCCGGATCCGGTATTTACAAAGTTCAGAATATCCTGCCCGTCCACGCAGGCCGCCATCTCCGGAGAGATCCTCCCTTCACGCTCCATCCCGGATAACGCTTCCTTTACACGCTCCCCATCGTAAGCCTCCGTGAAATCCAACAGCTCCATGACCCGGTGGTAAGCGCTTCCCCTGGATGCCCCGGTAAGCTCTGTCTCCTGCTGCAAAAATTGAGGGACCAATGGAATTACCGTTTCTTCCTCGCACAAAAACTCTCCTGCTTCCTCTGCCAGATAGGCTCTTTTCTTCAATTCGGAAACCGTATATTTCAGCTTCTTTCCGTCCAGCTCCTCATAAGGATACGTATAGGCAAACTGTTCCTCCAGAGAAGCTTTCATTTCCTCATCATAAATCCGCTCCGTATTCCATGCTTCCAATGCCTGCCTGGTAAACAACCGGCCCGCCCGCTCCTGCACCTGTCCTTCCAGCACCTCCTCCATGCGCAGGATCCTCACCTTCACCGGAGATCCTTTCCCTGTGACAGCCGGTATCAGCCAGCCTAAGAACCCGGATGCCCCTGCAAGCCGTCCAAAGGGAAGCTTCTTTACTATTCCGCCGTCAGCTCTGCCTCCAGGCAACGCTTCCGCGTCTTTAAGCCTTTTTTCCGGCTCTGCAATTGTCCCTGTAATAATCAGCTTCTCTTTCGCACGGGTAAATGCCACATACAATACCCTCAGCTCTTCTCCCATGCTCTCTAACAGCTCTTCCCTGGCAATCACGCTTTTGATAAACGACGGGCACTTGGTACGGTCTTTTAAGTTTATACATTCCAGTCCCACACCCAAGGAAGCATGAAGCAGTGCACTTCCCTTCATGTCCTGCCTGTTAAACCTCTTTCCCATGCCCGCGGCGATCACAACCGGAAACTCCAGTCCCTTACTCTTGTGAATGCTCATCATCTGCACCGTGTCTGCCTGCTCGTCAAACGCGGATGCCTCGCCATAATCAATCTCGTATTTCTGAAGCTGTTCTATATAGCGGATGAAATGGAACAGTCCCTTGTAACTGGTGCTTTCAAAGGCTCTGGCCTTTTCCGCCAGCATATAAAGATTCGCTTCTCTCTGCTCCCCCGCCGGAAGCGCCGCCACATAGTCTCTGTATCCGGTTTCCCGGCAGATTCTTTCCAGCAGCTCATGCAGCGCCATATAAGAAACCATACTTCGGAAATATTCCAGCTTCCCAAGACACCTCTCCAGCTTCCCGCGGATCCGCTCATCCGCCCCCGTCTCCCGGTAAGCCGCCACAGCATCATAAAACCGGAGCTCCCGGTACTCTCCCTTGATCCGTGCAAGCTCCTCCTCTGTCACCCCGCCGAAATAAGACCTCAGTACTGCCGCCAGCGGAATATCCTGTTTCTGGTTATTCATCACCCGCAGATACTCCAACAACAGGCCAATCTCCCTGGCATCAAAATATCCTTCCCTCGCCCCTGCGTAAACCGGGATCCCGTGTTTCCCAAGAACCTCTGCAAATACATCCGCAAAGCCCTTCATGCTTCTGGTGAGAATTACAATATCCCGATACTGTACCGGTCTGAGCTTTCCGGTCTGCTTATCCGCCACCATCTGAGTTTCCATCAGCTCTTTAATCCGAAGGGCTATGGCGGCCGCCTCCATTTCTCCTGCAGACAGCTTCTTTCCGGGCTCGGCCAGAATCCCGCAGGCCTCCTCATCCTCCTTGTCGATCAGAAGAAGCTCCGTCTCATTTCCCACAGCCTCTTCATATGACGCGCCTGCATACAGCGCCGCATCATCGTCATATTCCACGCCGCCCAGCGCCTTTGTCATAATCTGCCGGAAGATGGCATTCACGCTGTCTAACACCTGGCTGCGGCTCCGGAAATTCTTATGAAGGTCAATCCGCTGTTCCTTCCCGTCCTCCAGCGTATAACGTTCGTATTTATCCATAAACAGCTCTGGCCTTGACAGCCGGAACCGGTAAATGCTCTGCTTCACATCCCCTACCATAAAAATGTTGTAATTGCCTTTCCAGATCCCGGACACGCTGGTCAGGATCGTCTCCTGGATCAGGTTGCTGTCCTGGTACTCATCGATCATAACCTCCGCAAACTGCTCCTGATACTCTTCCGCTGTATCCGATGGCACCAGCCTGCCGTCCTCCGCCCGGGTCAGAATCCGCAGGGCATACTGCTGCATATCATCGAAATCAATCATATTCCGGCCGCGTTTCTTCTCCTCAAAGGCCGTCATAAAACCCAGTGTAAGCGTTACAAGCATTTCTATATAAGGCCTGCACACCCGAAGGTCTGCAAGAACCTCCTTTCCCGGCTGGGAAAAATACAGCTTGCCGATATCCTTTACAACTCCCTTTACCTCCTCCCGGATACGCTTTACCAGCTCGGCCTTCTCTTCGGACACCTGCTTGTCCCGGTTAGCCGCCAGCCTGGACCATTTGACAGACTCAAAAGCCTGGGCGCATTCTTCATATCCCTTCCGGCTCATAAGCCCTTCCAGCACAAGCAGGTCCTGCTCCAGCATTTCCCCATACATATACGGCCCTTCCGGCTCATTACATATGCACAGGCCCTGTTCCAAAAGCTCCACAGACCCTTCCAGATATCTTCTCACATTCTCCTCGGCACACCCGTAATAGATGGAAGCATCTAACTCCTCCATGCTTTCTATCCGATAGGCGGCACGGCATTCCTCCAGCCATTTCTCCGGCTTCGGATAGCTTCTGCAGAATTCATACAGCTTCAGCACCAGCTCTTCCAGCTTCCGGTCATCCCTGCCGCCTCCATAGGCCTCCACAAGATTCAGAAAGTCCGCATTCCCTTCCGCGTAATACTGCTCCATCAGCTCTCTCAGCACATCCTGTCTTAGGAGCTTTAGCTCGCCGTCCTCGCCGATGCGGAAAGACGGATCCAGATCAATGGTATGAAAATGCTCCCGTATGACCGACAGACAAAAACTGTGTATCGTTGTGATCTGCGCGCTGTGTATCAGGGTCGCCTGCTTTCTCAGCTGCTCGTTTTCAGGCTCCTTTTCCACCCGGTCCTCCACCGCCCTGCGGATACGCTCCTTCATCTCCGCAGCGGCAGCCTCGGTAAAGGTCACGATCAAAAGGCGGTCCACATCCACAGGCCGTTCCGTTCTGGTCAGCATGGTAATGATCCGCTCAACCAGCACCGCCGTCTTACCGGAGCCTGCAGCCGCAGATACCAAGATATTGCGCCCGCCTAGACTGATCACCTGCCGCTGTTCTCTGGTCCAACTGATTCCCATGCTATTCCTCCTTCTTTCCTTCTATTTCCCGCCTCATACGCTCCACTGCCTCACTGCCCGAAAGCGGCGCAATATCACGATACCTATATCCGGGCAGGCGTACATCAAACCCGCAGACATGCCGGTATCTGCAGAAATCACAGCCGCTCTTTGTCCCCTGGCGGTAAGGCTCTATTCCTGCACTGCCCTTCTGGATATCCTTACGGATGGATCTACTCTTCTGTTCTGCATATGACAGCATAGTATGAAACTCCTCACAGTCTGCCGCTCTTGAAGTTTTTGAAATGCTTCCGTCCCGGTTCAGCTTCACCGGAACAGCAGTAGACTCCCCGGTCAATCCATGATCTAAATGGCTTAAGCTCTCCTTTTCCAGATTTACAATACCGTCCGGCCGCAGCTCCTTCAGCATCTGATGCCTGCGCTCCTCATCCCCCGCCTTTGGCACCAGCGGATCCTTCATACGGTAGTAAAAGACACCCGCAGGAATCACCTGATGCTCCGGATATTTATCCTGAACATGTTCCACCGCCGCATTCATATACACCATCAGCTGCAGCTGCAGTCCATGATACAAGGCGGAAATATCAAAACCTGTCCGACCCGTCTTATAATCCATGACCTTCACATAAACCTCATCCTCGTCCACACACACATCCAGGCGGTCAATCTTACCGCTGCCGAAATTCAGCTCATAGGCCTCCGGCACAAAATCACCCTTTGCAAGCTGGTCGGTAAGCGCCCAGACTGTACGGTCCAAAAGCCTGGTAAGGCGGATGAGCATATACTCATTTCTGGCCGAACTGTACAGCACCGAATTGCCGTAATCCGTTACTGCCTCCTCTACACTCTGACTAACCAGCTCCTTCCGGCGGGCTTCCTCCATCCCCAGCCAGCCGCCCTCGCGCTCCGCCTTCCCGGAATAGCGCTCAATCGCCGCATGAAATACATTTCCCAGATCCAGAGCCTGAAATTCATACTCGCTCCGCTCCTTAAGACGCAGTCCGTAAGCAAGAAAATGGGAAAATGCACAGGCGGAAAACCTTTCCATTCTGGATATGCTGTTCTGAAAACGCTCTCCGTAGAGCAGCCTAGCCGCCATCTCACTGATCTGCTTCGGCTGATAGGAATAAAAGCCTGCATCCAGAAGCCCCTCGATCTTCTCTGCCCACTCCTGATTTCTTTTATACCAGCTGTAGAGCTCCATCCATGCACTTCCAACGATATCGCTTTTCATGCGCAGGCCCTCTATCAGCTCCCTCACCCCGGTCTCAGACGTGAGTTCCTTTTCTGCCGTCCGTGCTTTTGTAACATCAAACACAGGAAGCTTTGGAAACAGTTTCTTCATCTCCCCGATCAGATAGGCAGGCCGCAGGGCGCTTCCGTCAGCACTGCTCTTACTGTAAAACAGATACAGCTTCTCCTCCGGCTTCGTCAGGTTCAAATAGAGGTAGAATTTCTGGATATACGCCTGTTCCCTTCCTCCCGGCGTCAGCTTAAGCTCCTCCGCCTCAAATTTCTCCCGATCCCTCTCGCTCAAGATTCCCCTCTTAAGAAGCGCCCCCGGAAGCAGGGTATCGTTCAGACCCAGAACCAGAAGCGCCTTGATATCCTTTAATCTGGTCCGCTCTACATCCCCAATGATCACCTGGTCAAGACCCGGCGGAATCACACCGATTTTGATCTCATTTAAGCCTGCATCCAGAAGCTCTCGGTACTCTGCAAGTCCCACCGGTTCATCCCCCAGCAGCTCCACAAATTTGTCAAACAAGCCAATCACCGCGCCATACACCTGCGCATATTCTCTGGCAAGGGCCAGCTCCCCATTTGCCGCAAATGCCTCCTCCTGGTTCTTTAAGGCCTGCTGTAGTCCTCCCCGCTCCAGAAAACGGTACAGCGCCTCTGTAATATCCCTCACCGTCTTCCTTCTCTGCTTCAGCACAAACACCAGCTCATCCACCAGCTCAACAAATGCCACCCGCAGATGATTGACCTCTGACAGCTCCGCCTCTGTCATATCCTTATCCCGGCGGATCCAGCGCTCCTGCCACTTCTTATAGCCCCGGATGCCCAGCGCCAGACAGTAATTCTCAAGCCCGCTGACCTCATCCTCTGTAAACGGCCCGCAGCCTGCACGCAGAAACCGGAACACACTGTCAAAAGTAAGATTTTCCTCCGCCATAGCAAGGATGCTCCGCACATATTCCACAAAGGAATTCAAAAGGATGCTCCTCTTATAATCCATAAAAACAGGAATCTTAAGTCTGGTAAATGCCTGCTCCAGATAATCTCCATAGCCGTTCAGATCTGTCACAATAACGCCGATTTCCCTGTAGCGCAGTCCTTCCTTCCGGACCAGCCTTCGGACCTTAGCCGCTGCCGCTTCCGCTTCCTCTCTCGGGTTGGCCGCCTCAAAAACCGCGATAGCCGCCTGTTCTTTCCTATACTGCCTGCCCCTGTAGCGGAACAGATTCTCCTCAAGGAATCCAAGCGCACCACATTCCCGGAACCGATAATACGGCCGTTTCCTCAAATCAACCGGCTCCTCCTGTGCCGTGCCGCACTCTCTTGCAAGCCTGGTCAGCGAAGAAACGGTGTGCTTACTCATGCCGAACATCTGACAGGGCCCCGCATAAGTGTAGGGATCCTCCTCCTCGTCCACCGTCACGGTAACTGCCACATCCACGCAGAGCTTCATAAGCTGTGCAAGCAGGCGGTTCTGCACCGGCGTAAAACCGGTAAATCCGTCCAGTACCACCACGCTCTTTTTCAGCAGTTCCGATTCCGGCGCGATCCGGCACAGCACATCCAGAAGCTCCTCCTTGGTAATGTACCGGTCCCGCAGATATGTCCGAAATTCCTCCTGGATTATTTTCACATCCTGCAGCTTATAATATAAATAGGTATCTTTTCCAGCCCGTTCCATAACCCGTTCCACTTCCTCCGGGCTGATATCGTACTGATCAAATTCAGAAAGCACGGATTTGACTTCGCTGATATAACCAAACCGTTTCATATTGCCCCTCAGGACTCTTAAGCGGGGTTCCACATTCCCCGCAAGCTTTCTGAGGATCAGGTTTTTCCCCTCATCATCCAGCACCGGCGTATTTCCTTTCCCGGTCTCCTCAAAGATCCGGTACGCCAGACGCCCGAAGCTCAGCACATCAATATTCATGATGCCCTTTTTATCATGCATCAAAACAAGATCCTTCTGTGTCTGCATCGTAAACTGCTCCGGCACCAGAACCATGTAATTAAGGGCAGGGTTATCCCCTGCCTCTTTTATGATTTTCTTATATAAATAATGGGACTTCCCGGAACCGGAACCCCCAAAAATAAACTGTAACGCCATGTGCCCCTCCCTGTCTCTTCTCTATCCAGACTTTTACCGGCCTTACTGCTCTTTTTCTGCAAAAAGCTGTTCATATACACGGATAGGGACGTAAGCCTCAATAGCAATCCCCTCCTCCAGATACTCCTCCTTCAGCAGTTCGCCGTATCTGCGGATCATCTGAAGCTTTGCCGCATCCCGGTAGGGGAACACATGCCGGACGGGTATCTTCTGCTCCCTTAACACCTTCTCGAGCTTCTCTTCCAGCTCCTCTAGTCCTGCTCCGCTAAGCGCCGACAGGCATACTGTCTCGTCCGCCTTAAAATCTCTCAAAACAGCCGGTTCCCCAAGACGGTCCTGCTTGTTAAATACCGTAATGACCGGTTTATTCTGAACCCCCAGGCTCTGCAGCGTCTCATATACAATATGCATCTGCATGTCCATCTGAGGATTAGACGCATCCACCATGTGCAGGATCACATCCGCGTATTTCGCCTCCTCCAGCGTACTTCTGAAAGCCTCCACCAGATGATGGGGCAGCTTCCGGATAAATCCTACCGTATCGGTAAACAGCACCTCCTGCCCGCTTCCAAGCCGGTATCCCCTTGTAACTGCATCCAGCGTAGCGAATAGCTTATCCTCCGCCAGAACCTCCGCGCCCGTCAGACGGTTCAGCAGTGTGGACTTCCCGGCATTGGTATATCCCACGATCGCAATGACCGGAAGCATCTCTTTCTGTCTCTGTTCTCTTGTCACCTGTCTGTGATTCTTAATCTCCTTCAGCTCACGGTTCAGCTTCGCAATCCGGCTTTTGATCAAGCGTCTGTCCATCTCTAACTTCTTCTCGCCCGGACCTCTGGTGCCGATTCCGCCGCCCAGCCTGGAAAGGGAGGTTCCATATCCGGTCAGTCTGGACTGTCTGTACTTTAACTGTGCCAGCTCCACCTGGATCTTGCCCTCGCTTGTAACCGCCCTCGCCGCAAAGATATCAAGAATCAGCAGTGTCCGGTCCATAACCTTGGTATTCAGCTCCTCCCTGAGATTCCCAATCTGCGCCGGGGATAATTCATCGTCACAAACGATTCCCGATGCTTCCGTTTCCCAGAGAAGATCCTTCAGCTCCCTAAGCTTACCCGTACCCACATAGGTGCCCGGATGGATCCGCTCCCTTTTCTGGACCACGCATCCCGCGCACACAGCTCCGGCAGTCCTCACAAGCTCTGCCAGCTCGTCTAAGGATTCCTCCGTCTCACTTTCCTGACCGGTACAGACACCTGCCAGTATTACCCGTTCTTCTGTCTTTTCTATCTCAAACATTTGCAACTTCCCTGTTCTTTTACTGTGTCTCAAAAAATTCTGCTTCCTTCGCCGCCCTCGCATCCTCCGGATAATCCGTTACGTAATCAGCAAGTTTGGCCTTCGCATTCTCCCACTCGCCGCACTGTTCATAAGCCGCAATCTCGTTAAACCTCATCTCCTGCAGCATCTCTTCACTACAGTCCTCACAAGCCGTGCCAAGGTTATAGTAATTCAGCGCCGCCTTGGCATTGCCTAACTGCATCTCACAATTCCCAAGAAAATTATAGATTGCGGCCGTCTTCTCCGCATCATTCTCCAGTGCAGATACAAATGCATTCCGGGCCGCCTCATACTGCCCAAGCTCCCACTTGGCAATTCCAATTCCCCGGTAAGCCTCCCCGGCATTTTTATCCTTCTCTGCCGCTTCTTTAAATTTGTCCACCGAAGCCTCATAATCTCCCGATTCTAACAGCTCAAGCCCATCCTCCAGGGATGTATCCCCGCAGCCTGTCAGCATGCAGGACGCCAGAAGCATTACCATCAGTGTAACCACATATTTTCTAATATATCCCTTCACCTTCCTAAGTCCCTCCTGCTATGAATGCTCCGCCGGGATGTGGCAGATGAGCTGTTTAAGCTGTATACTTCACTACCCATGCCGCATTGACAATCGATACCAGCATCACGCCCAGATCCGCAGATACCGCTCCCCACATGGAGATATATCCAATCGCCGCAAGTCCCAGCACGATCACCTTAATCATCATTGCAAAGGATATATTCTGTCCCACCACGCGCATGGTCTCCTTCGCAATCTTAATTGCATCAACAATCCTGGGCAGTTCATCGTCCATCAGCACCACATCTGCCGCTTCAATGGCCGCCGCCGAACCCAGTGCGCCCATTGCAATACCCACGTCTGCCCTTGCAATGATCGGTGCATCGTTAATACCGTCTCCGACACATGCTACCTTCTCCGAGTCATCCTCCACATCTAAGAATTCCTCAACCAGCTCCAGTTTGTCAGCCGGCATCAGGTCCGCATATGCGTAATCCATCTCAAGCTCCTTCGCCACACGGACCGCCTCATCCTTCCCGTCACCGGTGAGCATCACCAGTACGGACTGGTACTTCTCCTTCAAGGCATCCAGCATATCCTTGGCGCCTTCTTTAATCGTATCGGAGATTACAATATATCCTGCATACCGCCGTTTAATGATCACATAGAGCACGCTTCCCGGACTGTTTACCCGGTCCGTCTCAATCTGATAGCGCTCTGCCATCCGGTGATTGCCGATATGTATCCATTCGTCATCATACAGTGCGCTGACACCGTAGCCTGCATCCTCGCGCACCCTCTTTACCTTTGTCTTATCGTATCTGCCGTTATAGGCCGCCCGGATGGACTGTGCGATAGGATGGTTGGAATAGCTCTCCACATGAGCCGCAATCCTAAGCAGCTCTTCCTCTGACATCCCCACAGCCTTAATCTCCTGCACCTTAAACACACCCTCTGTCAGGGTACCTGTCTTATCAAAAATAAACGTATCGGTCTTGGCAAGATCCTCCAGATAGCTGCCGCCCTTCACCAGGATCCCCTGTCTGGCCGCACTTGCAATCCCTCCAAGGAAAGCTACCGGCGTAGACAGAACAAGTCCTGCCGGGCAGGCCGCGATCAGAACCACCAGGCCGCGGTAAATCCATGTCTCATCCGAACCGGGCGCAAAAGTAAGTGGCGGCACAACCATCACCAGCAGTGCGATCAGCGCAATGATAGGCGAATAGAATCTGCTGAACGCTGTAATAAAGCTCTCGCTCTCAGCCCGGTTCTCCTGCGCCTCTTCCACCATCTCCATAATCCGGGATACCGTAGAATCCTCATAGAGTGCCAGAACCTTCGCCTCGATCACTCCTGTCAGATTGATGCACCCGCTGTAAACCATATCCCCCGGAACGACCGTCCGAGGCATAACCTCACCGGTCAGGGCCTTCGTATCCAGCGTCGTCTTTCCCGTAAGCACCATTGCATCTACCGGAACCCGCTCGCCCGGCTTGATCACGATCCGGTTAAACAGCTTCAGTGCAGAAGGCTCCACCTTAAATTCCTTCCCCTTGATGATCCTGGTCGCATATTCCGGCCGGATATCTATCATACTTGCAATCATCCTCTTCGTACGGTCTACGGAAGCCGCCTCAAAAATAACTCCGACCTCAAACAGCAGCATCGCCGCAACTGATTCACCATACCGCCCCACGCCAAAGGCTCCCACTGTAGCAAGAATCATCAACAGATTCTCATCAAAAAAACGCTTTTTCATAAGATTATCGCGAAATCTTCCGAATGCCTCAAACCCAGCCAGAAGATATGCCGCAAGAAATATTAAAAAACGCAGATCATCCGGCATCTGATATCTGTCTGATGCTAGAATTGCCGCTCCATATGCGATTGCCCCTGCTGCTAAAATCAGCACCTTTATCTTTGTCTGCTTTGTCATCTTCTTCCCCCGCCTGTCATTCTGCGATATGTTCCATTCCCTGACTGATAATCGTCTGAATATGGCCGTCCGCCAGTGAATAATACACAGTCTTACCTTCTCTCCGGTTCTTCACCAGCTTCATCTGCTTCAGGACGCGGAGCTGATGGGAAATCGCTGACTGTGTCATCTCCAAAAGCTCTGCCAGATCACATACACATACCTCAGCCTGAAGAAGCACACATAAAATACGTACTCTGGTTGCATCCCCAAATACCTTATAGAAATCCGCCAGCGCCTTAATCGTCTCCTCGGCCGGCATCCCGCCTTTCACTTTCTGAACTATCTCATCATGCGCCGCTACAACATCGCAGCATTCTGCCTCTGTGTGATTCTTCATCCGTCTTCCTTTCATGTACATTACATCATATGAATATACGCTCACTTTATAATTATGCCAAAGAAACCGGCATATTTCAATATCTGAAATAGAAAAGACACTAAAGTTAAGACTTTTGTAACCTTAGTGTCCTGTTTTAGATTATTTTTCTATATTTATACTATGCCTGTTTCTTCCCCGCATACAGCGCCCGGATTGAATTCAGTACACAGAGCATGGCAACTCCCGTATCAGCGAATACCGCCATCCACATATTAGCATAGCCCATAAAGCCCATGAGCATTACCAGCGCTTTCACGGCCAGTGCAAATACCACGTTCTGCACCGCAATATTCCCTGTAATCTTTGCAATGTGGACTGCCTCTCCGATTGCTTTCACTGAAGAATTCATAAACACAACATCCGCCGCCTCAATTGCCGCGTCTGCACCGCTTCCCATTGCCGCGCCCACATCCGCTCCTGCCAGCACCGGAGCATCGTTGATCCCGTCCCCGACAAACATAACTGCACCGTGCTTCTGCCGGATTTCCTTAAGCCTGTCAAGCTTTTCCTCCGGAAGCAGCTTCGCATGAACCTCATCAATGCCTGTCTTGGCCGCCACAGCCTCCGCACTGGCCTTAGAATCTCCGGTCAGCATTGCAGTAACAATCCCCTGCCGTTTCATCTCCCGGATGGAATCTGCCGCATCCGCCTTTATCGTATCCGCAATCACCAGACAGCCTGCATAGCTGTCATTTACTGCAACAAGCACCTCTGTCCCGTACTGCTCATTCTGGTATCCGGTCAGATCTATTCCATGCAGCTCCATCAGCGCATGGTTGCCGCACAGAACCTCTCTTCCTGCGATCTCTGCCTGTATTCCTTTGCCGGAAATCTCTTCCGCCTTCTCCGGTCTGTGAAGCGCCAGATTCTTTTCCTTGGCGGCAGCCACAATGCTGTTCCCGATTGGATGGGTCGACAAGAGTTCACATTCCGCCGCCATTTTCAGCAGATCCTCCATAGATACTTTCCCATACGGAATCACCTGCTGTAGCTTAAACTCTCCCTTCGTAATGGTTCCAGTCTTATCCATCACAACTGCTCTGACATTTTTCAACGCCTCAATTGCCAGACCGCCCTTGAATAAAATCCCCTGTCTGGAACCCGCTCCAATCCCTGAGAAAAACGCAAGCGGCACACTCAGCACCAGTGCACACGGACAGCTGATTACCAAAAATGTAATAGCCGTATAAATCCAGTGGTTCCAATCTCCGGTAATCATTGAGGGAATAACTGCTGTAAGGACAGCCGCCAGAACCACGACCGGCGTATAAATCCGGGCAAATCTGGTAATAAAGCGGTCCATCTTGGGCTTTCCTGCCGCCGCATTTTCCACAGAATCCAGTATTCTGGTTACCATCGATTCGCTCAAAGGCTTTGTTACCCTTAATTTCAATGCCCCCTGTTCATTCACACAGCCGGATAAAATCTCATCGCCTGCTTTAACTGCCACAGGCACCGGCTCTCCGGTAACCGGGGACGTATCAATCCGGCTCTCGCCCTCTGCCACAACGCCATCCAGTCCAATGCGGTCGCCGGGGCGGATTAAAATGATATCGCCTGCCTGCGCATCACCTGCCGGAATTTCCTCCACATGATCTCCATGCACCAGATACACTACCTCCGGACGCATATCCACAGCCTCCATAATCTGTGAACGGCTCCGTTCTACTGCTATATCCTCAAACAGCTCTCCCACTCGGTAAAACAGCATAACACCCACCGCCTCGGCAAAATCACCGATAGCAAATGCGGCGATTGTAGCCGTACTCATCAGGAAATTCTCATCAAACACACGTCCGTTTTTCAAATTCTTAAGAGCCGTCAATACAATCTCACGCCCTAGAAGAATATATGCAATGATAAATACCGCCGCACTGTACAGAGGTTCCGGACTCATATTCTCCAGAATCTCACCGGCAATAAACAAAACTGCTCCAATACCGATACTTAAAATTTCTTTTTTATGTTCCTGATAGACGCTCTGCTTCTGCTTCTCCCTCTTCTCCGGGTGAATTTCCTCTCTGGGAACTACTGTTACCTGATGCTCAATCGAACTGCAGATCCGTTGGAATTCCGGCAGAAGCTTTTCCTGACGGCTGGCCGCAACCCTAAGCTGCTTTGTAGCGTATGTGATCGTCGCCATCTCAACCTGCGGCAGCTCGTTGATAGCCTTCTCCATCTTTGCCGCACAGTTGGCACAGCCAAGATTCTCCAGAATATATACCTTCTGCTGGACGTGCGCCCCTACGTGGTCAAATTCATGACCTGTATGCCGCACTGCCTCATGGTGGTGATGTTCATGCTCCCCATGCTCGTGATGGTGGTCATGGCCGCAACCGCACGCCTCTCCATGATGATGCCCATGGCCTTCCTCGTGATGATGGTGATGCTCATGACCATGCTCTTCTTCATGATGATGTTCATGATGCTCATGACTACATGAACCCTTATGATCGTGTTCATGGTGGTCATGGCCGCAGCCACATTCACAGATTTCCTCTATTTTTCTTTTTTCTTCAGACATCGTTCTTACCTCCGTCAAATCTATATCTCATTCATATGAATGATTGTTCATATGTTCATATTTAGATTTAACCATACCTGCCGCAATTTGTCAATACATTTTCACCAAATATATTGACTCCAAAAATTATTCTATAATTTATTTTCCACAATCCTTTCTTAAATACCACCAGAGAAATCATATAACGAACGCATTCCTCCAGCGACAGCATAAAATACACATATGGTATTGTAAACTCCCACACAAAAGCAGCCAGAAATCCCAGCGGGACTCCAAAAAGCCATGTCCCGATAAAATCGATCCACATGATATACTTTGTCTTTCCTCCGCTCCTTATAATCTCTCCGCCAAGTATCATATTCTGGACTTTCACCGGAGAAATTACAGCAAATGCCAGCAGAACATGACGCGTCGATACCTGCACTTCTGCTTCCACCGGAAAGATTTCCACATACAGCCCTCCTGCCGCAATAAGAGCGAAGGACAAAATCACCGAGCCTGCGAAATCCCGCTTAGCATCCCAATAACAAGCGTTTGAACCGGTACGGTCAATGTCATTGCCGCGCAGCCCCACTCCTGTAAAATCGATTCTCCATTCCTTTCATTTCCTCCATATCTCAATGCTCCCCTGCACATTCCGCCTGTTTGATCCATACCATATAATACCAGCATAACAGATATGCCTGATCCGGTACCCTGCCTTCATCATACCCTGTTCTTTTGCTATCCTTCAACTGGTTAAATACGTAACCCATAACAAAAAAGAAACGGCAGATTTATGACTTATTCACAAATCCGCCGCTCTTCTATTTATTTTCAATTATACGTCTACAAAATCGGACTCACGCTCGCCCTCACCACAAGAGAAACCGGAATTTTGATTCTTTTTTCCCACAGGCTCCTGCTTTCAGCTGCTTTAGCACCTCCACTGCATATCCCGCCCGCTGCTCCACATCCTGCTTCACTGTTGTCAGCGGAGGCTGTATCCATCTGCACAAAGGCGTATCATCAAAACCGATTATCGATATATCTTCCGGAACACGCATCCCCTTCCTCTGTAGAAAATGCATCAGTTCGGCCGCATAATGATCCGACACTGCAAAGACCGCCGAATGCTTCCTGATCCGGTCTTCCTGATCCGTATAAAACAGGCTCCTCTCCTCCCTTTTGAAAGGAATCTGCATAAACTCCATCTGCCTTTCCACGGAGCAGCCATCCTCCGCCGCAAAACCGTCCCAGAAGCCTTCGATCTTCTCCTTATCCATGCAGGAATAATTATCCGCTATACACAGGACATTCCTATGTCCCAGCCCGCGCAGATATTCTCCTGCCTGCCTCCCGCCGTCGTAATTGTCGATAACCAGATTACAGATTTTCTCAGTCTCTGTAAAATACCCGTCATATACTACAAATGGAATATGCATGGATTCCCTGGGCTTCTGGTAATCCTGCGCACAAAAACCAATTACTACAAGTCCTTCCATATTCCACATCGAGACAAACCTCGGAATTTCATCCTAGCTTCCCGTCACCTTCACCATCATAAAATATTCTGTCCGAGAAGGATCCCTGCGATCCCGGGAAAATACTGTCTTTCCTCCAGACGCTCCTGCACCCGCTTTACCGTCTCATCCGATATCTTTTTTGTCTTTCCGTAAATAACATTCGACACCGTGGCGGTGCTTAGGCCAAACTCCTCCGCGATGTCGATGATCCTTACTCTCTCAGTTTCCAAAATATACTCCACATTTATCAGGAAGTCCTCTTCCCGCTTTAGCCCTTTACTGCTCCTGCCGCAACGCCCTTGATGATATATTTCTGTCCCGCCAGATATACAATAATAATCGGAATGACCGTCAGCATAATACATGCCATCATCGGTCCCATCTCAACCTTTCCATAGCTTCCCCTGAAATATTGGATCAGCATAGGAATCGTCTTATACTTCTTGATATCCAAAACCAATGTCGGAAGCAGATAATCATTCCATACCCACATTGCCTCCAGAATGCCAACGGAAATCATCGTCGGCTTCAAAATATGCAGATCGATCAAGAAGAAGGTCTGCAGCGGATTGCAGCCGTCAATCATTGCCGCTTCCTCTACTTCGACTGGAATGGATTTTACAAAACCGCAGAACATAAATACCGCAAGCCCTGCTCCAAATCCCAGATATATAATCCAGATATTATAAGGCGTGTTCAGCTTCAGCCGGTCTGCTGTCTGCGACAGGGTAAACATTACCATCTGGAACGGCACTACCATAGAGAATACAAACATATAATATAACATTTTAGAAATAATGCTGTTCACCCGCGTGATATACCATGCACACATAGAGCAGAACAAAAGAATTGCAAGCACCGAGGTAACCGTAATCAAAAAACTGAAGCCCAGACTGCTTAAGAATCCCTTGGATGCAATCGCATCCACATAATTGGCAAGTCCCGCAAAGGAATCCGCTCCCGGAAGGGAAAATGCCGCCGCCGTACTAATCGCAGATTCCTTTTTAACAGAATTCATCAAAATCATAAAAATAGGATACATCCAAAGAACCGCCGCTATTGCAAGAACGATCGTCCAGATGGTATTTGATATGCTTTTCCTTTCCTTCATTACTGCTGCACCTCCTTAGAACGTGTCGCATTCAGCTGAATCAGCGAAATAAGAATAACGATCACACAGAAAATCACTGCCTTTGCCTGTCCATAGCCCTTCCACTGCATTCCCGACCGGGCATAGAAGGTCTGGTAAATGTTCAGCGCGATCATCTCTGTAGAATGACTCGGTTCTCCTCCTGTTAACGCTAAGTTCTGGTCGAACAGCTTAAACGAATTGGTCAGCGTCAGGAATACACAGATGGTGATGGATGACATTACCATCGGTATCTTAATCCTCCACAGAACATCCCAGCCTCCGGCTCCATCAATCGCTGCCGCTTCAATCAGATCATCCGACACGTTCTGAAGTCCTGCAATGTAGATGATCATCATATATCCAATCTGCTGCCAGCACATCAGGATAATCAGTCCCCAGTATCCGGCAGTGCTGTTCAGTGCCAGAATCGGCTGTCCTATAATTGACAGCAGACAGTTGATCAGAATCTGCCAGATATACCCCAGAACGATCCCTCCGATCAGATTCGGCATAAAAAATACGGTACGGAACACATTTGTTCCCTTAAGCTTCTGTGTCAGCAGTGTTGCAAGCATAAATGCGATGATATTGATAGAAAGAATAGACACTACTGCAAAGAAAACCGTAAATTTAAAGGAGCTTGTAAACGAAGCATCCTTAATTGCTGCAATATAGTTTGATATGCCTACCCAGCTTGCATTATCAACTGTCGTAAATTTGCAGAACGAAAGATATAGGCCTTGAACAAACGGCCAGATAAATCCGATTACAAATGCTGCAAAAGTGGGCAGTACGAAAATCGGCGCATAGCGCTTCAATGCCTTTTCCATAGTCTCACCTCATATTTTTAAAAGAGACAGGCAGGATTGCTGCCTGTCCCCTATGAATCTACTCTCTACTCCTGATGTGCCAGCGCATATTCCTCTGCCCATCCGTCAACAAATGCACTCTCTACAGCTTTCCAGTTATCGTCTGTCTGATCTGCGGCATATGCTGTCAATGCAGAACCAACACCATTCTTCCACTCCTCAGAAGGAATTGTTGAGAAATCCCATGCAACAGGCACTTTGCCGTCTGCTGTCATCTCTGCATCCTGCTTTACAAACAGGTTTGAGGACTCAATGGCTTTCTTGAACGGAATAACAAATCCCATATCCTCACCCATTGTCTTTGTTCCAAGCTCTGAGGTTACGCACCAGTTCATAAAGTCAAGGGTCGCCTGAATGTCTGCCTCATCGGCTTCTTTATTTACGCACCAGAAATTCTCGGTACCTGTACACAACCCCTGCTCAGCCTCTTCGCCTGCGCCAAAGTAAATCGGGATCATCGCAAGGTTATCGTCCGTAAATGTTCCATCCTCTGTCAGGTTGCTGTATTCCCAGGAACCATTCTGGAAGAATACCGCTTCCTTGTTCAGAAATTCATTTCTGGAATCATCGCCTGTCTTTGCTGCAAGCTCAGAAGGCTCACAAGTACTGTTATTAATATACAGATCCCATATCTCACGGTAATTATCAAGGTATGTACCCTCAATTGCCTCTGCAGAACCACCGTCTACATACTCAAAATGAATCGGAAGGTTTGCAAGATGGGTCTTGAAACGCCAATCAGAAGATCCGTCCATGCCTGCTGAGGTAAATGCGGTAAATCCAAGCTCGTCTGAACGGCTGGAAATATCCTCAGACACCTTCTTCAGATCCTCAAATGACTGGATATCCTCTGTCTTATATCCTGCTTCTCCTAAAAGCTCTGTATTAACGATAATGCCATAAGACTCTACTACATATGCAATGCCTGCAGCGGCATCTCCATCCTTCAAAGCGTGTCCTTCGCTAGTCAGCTCCTTGTACACATCACTGTCAGACAGATCATAACAGTAGTCCTTCCAGTTTGCCAGCCCTACAGGTCCGTTAACCTGGAACAATGTAGGTGCGCCGCTCTTACCCATCTCACTCATAAGCGTTGTCTCATATTCTCCAGAAGCCGCCGTTACAACCGTAACCTCTACTCCTGTCTCCTCTGTATATGCCTTTGCCAGATCCTGCCACTGAGGATCCTGCTCCGGTTTAAAATTCAGATAATATACGGAGCCTTCGCCGCCGTCTGAATCGCTTGACCCTCCTGAACTGCTGCCGCAGCCTGTCATAATTCCCGCTGTCATTACTGCCGCCATACCAAGGGCAAGCCATCTTTTTTTGTTCTTCATAATCTCCCTCTTTCCTGAAATCAAAGCTAAATTTACTATTTTCCTTCTCAAAAACCGGTTTTCTATCGATAGCTGTATTTTATCAGGAAATCTAAAAATTCTTTAACAATTAAAAAACCAATGTTAACAACTTAATCAAAGCAACCACAATATATAGTGTTTGTCATTCT